>NZ_KV806698.1:347498-555435 GCF_001811805.1 Corynebacterium sp. HMSC064E08 | reverse complement strand
ACACACCCCACCCAAAGACACAAAACCCCAGGTAGATGGATATGAACTAGCGTTTTGCCTGTGGAGTAGAACGATTCATTAGGACCGACAGTCCCCACACCGTGACGAAAGCCGGGAGCTTTCGCTCATCGCTACCACCTTTGCTTCGGCTTCTACGCTCCCTTTAAAACAACTAAGGCTCCAAGCTGACCAGGAGCAGATGATTCTGAAATCATCGAACCCTTCGCCTGCCCGGAGCCTTAGCCCAGCTACCTAAAAAGAATCAAGCTGCATAAACACCAATTGATTGAGAGATCAGCAGCGCGCCTACACAAAGACCAACCAGCACCTACACGAACTTCACACCAGCGAAGTTCTTCTTGCCGCGGCGCAGTACAATCCACTTGCCATGCAGCAGGTCCTCAGCAGAAGGCTCCCACGCTTCGTCCTCGATGCGCTGGTTATTGGCGTACGCGCCGCCTTCCTTAATGGTGCGGCGTGCTTCGCCCTTCGACTTGGCGAGCCCCGCAGCAACGAGAAGGTCGACAACAGTACGCGGCTCGCCCTCAGCGATCTCCGCAACCTCAGTCTCAGAGACGGCACCTGCCAGGGTGGCCTCGTCCAGCTCGGTCAGCTCAGCACGCCCAAACAGGGCCTGCGCTGCCAGCTCAACTGCCTTGGTGGCCTCTTCGCCGTGAACCAGGTTGGTCATCTCCTGCGCCAGACGACGCTGCGCCTCACGCTTGAACGGACGCTCCGCAACAGCAACCTCGTACTCCGCGATTTCCTCCTGAGACAGGAAGGTGAACCAACGCAGGTAGTCAATAACAACCGAGTCACCAGCGTTGAGGAAGTACTGGTACCAGGAGTACGGCGAGGTCTTTTCAGCATCCAGCCACAGCTTGCCGCCACCGGTGGACTTACCGAACTTCTGACCCTGCGCATCGGTCACCAGCGGCACGGTCAGGCCGTGCACCTTGGCGCCGTCGATACGCCTGTTCAAATCGACACCAGAGACGATGTTGCCCCACTGATCACCGCCGCCAATCTGCAGCACGCAATCGTAGTTGCGGCGCAGCTGCACGTAGTCGTTGGACTGCAGCAGCATGTAGGAAAACTCGGTGTAGGAGATGCCGTCGGACTCGAGGCGACGCTTCACAGTTTCGCGGTCAAGCATGGTGTTGAGGGAGAAGTTCTTGCCGACATCGCGAAGGAAGTCAATGACGGACATGTTCATAGTCCAGTCCGCATTATTGACCATCGTCGCTGGGGCCTCGCCCTCAAAGTCAATGAAACGACGCAGCTGGCCCTTGATGGCCTCCAGGTTGTGCTCGATGGCTTCCTGGCTGAGCATCGAACGCTCACCGACATCACGCGGATCGCCAATGAAGCCCGTGGCGCCACCGGCCAGCGCAATTGGGTGGTGACCGGCAAGCTGGAAACGACGCAACATGATCATTGGAACCAGGTGGCCCGCGTGCAGCGAATCGCCCGTTGGGTCAAAACCGCAATACAGAGTAATGGGGTTTTCGCACGCCTCGCGCAGCGCGTCAACATCGGTGGACTGATTAATCAGGCCACGCCACTGTAGTTCGTCGATAATGTTCTGTTCAGTCACGTCCCCTATCGTAACGTCTCGCTTGCCGACGTTCACCGCGAGGGTGACCTAGAACTCCTCAACGGCCTTCTTGTGGCGCCGATAGGCTGAAACGGAATCGTCCGGAAGCCACAGCCACCAAGGCCGATTCGCCGCTCGCCGAACGCCCACACGCGGACCCGCGTGGATGTCTTTATCCGGGTTGATGCTCTCTGGCTGCGCCACGAACACGCGCGACGACGGATCCAGCGCATCTGCTCCATAGTCATTTAAGTCAAGGCCAAGCGCCTGACCAACATTGCCCGGACCACGTCCGAGACCCGCAACTGCTGGCTTTTCACCGCGGCGACTGCGCACCGCATCCAAGCCCTGCTCAATGCGAACGGAACGGACCAATACTCCCCCGCCCGTGCCGTCCGTAGCGCTGGTGATGTTGGCGCAAAAGTGGATGCCATAGGAGCGGTAGATATACCAATGCCCCGCCGGGCCAAACATGGCACGATTGCGAGCGGTTGGCCCCATGAAGCAGTGCGCGGCCGGGTCGGGATAGCGCTGGTCAACTGGGCCACCATAGGCCTCGACCTCGGTGATGGTGGCGATAACATCCTCAGCGGGGATGACAATTACACACCCGAGCAGCGTCTTCGCAGCCTCAATGGGAGCTCCCGACAGCACAGTGCGGTCGAGGGCGCGGTAGCCGTCGGGAAGCGGGAAAGGCAATTACTTGTCCCAGGCGATAGCTTCGTCGGAAAGCATGACCGGAATGCCTTCGTCGATGCGGTAGGCGATCTTCAGGCGAGGATTGACCAGCACCTGCTCATCTTCGAGGTATTCAAGCGGCCCCTTGTCACGCGGGCATGCGAGGATTTCAAGGAGTTTCGGATCAAGGCTCATAGTCCACTACCTTACCGAACTGAATTGCCAGGGTGTCACGCTGACCTTCCAAAGCAATCAGGTTGTCCTGACCGATTGCATCCTGGATCTTCTGAACCGCGGAATGCAGCAGGTCGATGGATTCCCGAGCCGGATTCTCGGCTTTGTGACGCAATCGCTCCGGGACCGCGAGGTAGGAGTTGACTGTCTGCGGCAAGTACTCCTGGATAATGCCGCCGATGACTACCTTCTGCTCGGGATAATCTTTGAGATACTTCCACTCGCTCAGGACGGATTCCAGCGTCGCACCCAGGTCATTTGCGGCGTTGCCAAGAGCTTCGCCAGGCTGGGCATCGAAAAGCCTGCCCAATGTCCGGTGAAGATTCCTACGCAGCTCAGATGGATTGAGCGGGCGACGCTGTGGGACCTCAGGCTTCGGCGCCGAACTAACGGACTTCTGCGCCCCTTTGCTCTGCCTCGGCAACAAAGCAACCGACGCGCCCCAGGCGGCAATCGCAACAACCGGCCACAGGAAACCAAGCCCCACGGTCAGGTGCAGCAGCACGACGGCGATGGCAAGGATGAGCCCGACAATGTTGGCGGGACTGTTGAGAAAGCCACCGCCAGAAGAAGTGCCGGAGGATTTACTGGTAGCCACGAATCTCCTTGAACACATCAGCAAGCTCGGTCTCACGGGATTCAAAGACCTTACCACCAGTCAGGTTCGCAAGTTCCTGCATTTCTCCCGGATCCGCCTCTCCATAGCGGATGACGAATACCGGCGGCAGATTCCCGCCCTTGGACTGGTAGAAATCACGGAATTCCGCAAAGCTCTTGCCCGACGTCACCTGACCATCGGTCAACACCACGATAGACGGGATGGAGTTCTTATCCGAGCTGCCGAGAAGGTCGAAGGCCTGAATCAGTGCGTCGTAAAGCGCCGTCTCGCCCTCTGCGTACAGACCATCGACGGCGGCGGTGAGCTGCGCGCGCGATTCCGGGCCGTCAATTGTCGTGGTCGTGGGCTCGCCGACGGTCGTGCTGAACGGCAGAATCGTCGCGATTTCGCGGTTTCGCAACCCCACGCTTCCCGTTTCGGTGCGTGCACTGCCGTCGACGATTGCGCGCATTGTCGCCTGTAGATCAGCGATGCGCTCACCGAACATTGAACCGGAGGTGTCGAGAACAAAGACCGACTCTCCGGGCACGCGCAGGTCATTGTCGTAGGCCTCAATGAGGCGGTCCGTGACGGCGCGATCACCCGGGAACGGCAGCTCGATGATCACGCTGTTGGTCATGCTTTCCGGCAGGTTGGCGTCATCGGAGATCGGGCGCAGGAAGTGATCGGCGAGAACCTGCGAGTTTGCTTCCAGCCACTGTCCGAGTGCCTCCGTCTGCCGCGCGGCGAGATCATTAGCGGGCTGTGCTAGTGGCGTCAGCGGGTAATCCGCACTGATGACACCGTCGCTCGGAACAACAACTTCCAGGTCAGCGCCCTCTTTATTCATCTGCTGCAACACAGCTTCATAGTTGATGAGCGCGTCGACGGAGTCCGGCTCATCCAGGAACTTGTCACGCAGCCACCCCGACGACCCCGAGGTCATCTTCTGCCCCTCGAAGAACTTCTGCAGTTCAGGCGTGGTGCGGTTGATATCTCCCGTAGTTAGCGCCGATCCGGTGTCGGCGAACGCGGTCGCAACCGACACCACACCGGAAAAGCCCGAGTTCGATTCCGCGGGGTTGGTCATGCCGTAGGTCAATTTGCCTGACGACGCAGCCTCCGCGATCTCAGCCCACGTCGGCTGCTTGGTATCCCAACCGAGCTCCCGAGCCTTCGCCGAATGGATACCGAACGCTACGGGTGAGGTGGCGACTTTCTTGGCTTCGCCCAGCTTGTCAGCCCCACCGAGCAGATCAACGTACCGGTTGGTAGCAAACCAAGTGGCATCAAAGTCGTTGTCGAATTCGCCTGCGACAAGCGCGTGGCTGTTCTTCACGGTGCCGTCGAGAAGCTCAAGGTTAATAGTAAAACCGAGGTCGTCGGAGGCCTTTTGCATCAGTGGCTGGAGCTCTGCAAGCTCCGTGGCCCCGGCGATGCGCATAGTCGAGCCCTTGAGATCAGAATCGACGTTGATCTTGTTCGTCTTGTCATCGTCTGAGCCCAGCGGCAGGTTCAGGCCACCGTCGGAGCAGGCCGCGACAGCGAAGATGCCGAGCACGCCGACGAGGGCAAGAAGCATTTTGCCGAGGGCAGTTGGTGCCTTATCCATGTTCATTCGGCTTTACCCCTCTTCCGTTTCCGGCCTCGGAGGGCTCTGGTATCCACGGGAAACACCCTCAATAAGCTGCTCGAGGATGTCGAAACTCGGCGGATCAATGGAGTCCACAAAATCGGTGGAGACCTCCTGGCCCGTCTTCAACTGCGTCTGGAATTCCTCCATCGCCTCAGGCTGGCTGGATCGGTAACCGTGCTTGGCCGCCAGCGTCTGAAGCTCAGGGTCTTCGGCGAGGAGCCGTGCGACCGCAGCTCCATTGTCGTTAAAACCCAGCGCCACGTGAGTACTCAGAATCGTCGGCGATGGATACGCCAGGCGCATTTCCGGCTTCAACCGGCTGTTCGAGGCACTGTTCTCCCCCAGGAACTGCGACTCGTAAACCATCACCATTGGCTTCGAACCGACACCCTGCGAGAGGTAGTCCGAAAATGGCCCAGCTGATGAGGATTCCGTGTACCCCTGGCCGGTGAACAGCGGGGTGAGCTCTGGCAAGACCGCATTAACCTGCCCATTGTCGGACACAATCCGGCCTTCATTGGTAATCCAAGACATGAGCGACAAGTACATCGCGGCCGAGTTCGACGAACGAATGTCCGTCGTGGACATCTGCACCGTGCGTGGCGACGGATAATCGTTCTCCGCGAAGTCACGCCAGCGGACATTGTCGTGCTGCATCGTGGCCAGCGCCGCCATATCTACCTGCCACGTATTGCCCTGTTGGCGAGCAACATTTTCCCGCTCCAACGCCTGCAAGATGTTGTCGAAAGTAGCGATCGCCATCGGTGTGTAGAAGACGTCGTACCGCTCAGCGCCGCTCATCTTCTCGGCAATTTTCTCCGCTGCCGGTGCCGACGACGGGAATGCCAAGTCGAAGGAATCCAGATCCACATCCGTGGCCATCCGACGCGAACCCGCCGTCTTTACTTCCACCGTATAGCCGTGAGAGGCAAGAGCCTTCTGGACCTCTTCGTCTTCGAAGAAGGGCTTCTTCTCAGAGCCAACAATCGCCTTGACGACAGTCTTTTCACCACCGAAGAAATCACGGTTTCCTCCGGAGCTGCCACCAGAAAAACCTGGAATACTACCGCCGCGACCGACATAGACTGCAACAGTCGCGATGACAATCAAAATGACTGCAAGAATTGCCCCCGGGCCCATGCACCCTTTCTTGCTACCACTCTGATTTTTATTTTTATCTCGTGAGCTGCGATTTCCACCGCTCGACCGCGTACTTTCCACCATGAAATTATGGTAAGAGACCCGGCCAAACCTGGCAACAGATATAGAAATAATCAGTAATCTGCGTCACTTCGGGGGGGGGCACCCTGGTATTACGGGTTTACTGGCGGCGGCGGGTCAATCCGAGTTACTGACTACGTTTATGACAAAAATGGCCCGAAAAATGGCCTGAAAGTGTCATAAACTTACACAGTTTCACATTTGCAGCCCGTATTCGCACGTGGAGCCCGTAATTTTTCGGGTTGCCAGTTATCGGGTTGCTAGTTACCGGGTCATCAGTTGTCGAGTTGCTAGTTTTTCTACTTTCTCCCCGGGCTGTAAAAAATCGGCGTGCGGTCGATTGACCGCACACCGATTAATTAGCCGCTTTAGCTGAGCTAGCAGGTTTGCTAGCTCTAGCAGCTTTAGCCGCGAACCGGCTTTTCAGCCCACTGCTTCAGCTCGGTATTCTTCTCGTCAACGCGAGCGAGCTGCTCTGCAACACGGACACCCGCGGTGCCGCCGCGAGTATCGCGGGAAGCGACAGCGCCGTCAATAGTAAGCACTTCACGGACCTTCGGAGTCAGTGCCGGGTGGACACCGGCGAGGTCCTCGTCGGAAAGCTCGTCCAGACCGATACCGCCCTTGGACTCTGCGATGCGGACACACTGGCCGGATGCCTCGTGAGCGTCGCGGAACGGTACGCCCTCGCGGACCAGCCACTCAGCCAAGTCCGTGGCCAGGGTGTAGCCAGCCGGAGCGAGCTCGCGCAGACGGTCTTCGTGGAAGGTCAGCGTTGCCACTAGACCGGTCAAAGCCGGAAGCAGTAGGGTTAGCTGCTCGACCGAGTCCACCAGAGGCTCCTTGTCCTCCTGGAGGTCGCGGTTGTAGGCCAGCGGCTGAGCCTTCAGCGTGGCCATGAGCCCTGCAAGATTACCGATCAGGCGACCGGTCTTACCGCGGGTCAGCTCTGCCACGTCCGGGTTCTTCTTCTGCGGCATGATGGAGGATCCAGTCGACCAGGCATCAGCCAGAGTGACGTAACCGTACTCCGGGGTGGCCCAGTAGATGATTTCCTCTGCCAGGCGAGACATGTCCACGGCAATCTGGGCGAAGACGAATGCCGCCTCAGAGGCGAAGTCACGCGAAGAAGTGCCGTCAATGGAGTTGTCCGTGGCAGAGTCGAAGCCGAGCTCCTCCGCGATGGCCTCCGGATCCAGGTGCAGCGAAGATCCCGCGAGCGCACCGGAACCGTACGGGGACACAGCCAGTCGACGGTCGAGATCGCGGATGCGGTCCAGATCGCGCAGCAGCGGATGCGCGTGAGCCAGCAACTGGTGGGCCAGCAATACCGGCTGCGCTGCCTGGGAGTGGGTCTTGCCCGGCATGATGGCATCCGGATGTGCCTTGGACTGAGCCACCAGGGCGGCAACCAGGTCAGTGACATCCAGTGCAACGCCGCGCACGGCATCGCGCAGCCACATGCGGAACAGAGTTGCCACCTGGTCATTGCGGGAACGACCAGCGCGCAGGCGACCGCCGACCTCCGGGCCGACGCGATCAATCAGACCGCGCTCCATGGCACCGTGGACGTCCTCATCTGTCGGCTCTGGACCAAATTCGCCGGAGGCAACGTCGCGACCGAGCTGATCAAGGCCTTCGATCATGGTGTCAAAGTCGGCATCGCTGAGCAGCCCACGGGCATGCAGCACTCGGGCGTGGGCCTTGGACGCAAGAACGTCGTAAGGCGCGAGCACCCAGTCAAAATGGGTGGACTTGCTCAATGCGGCCATCGCCTCGGACGGGCCACCGGCAAAGCGGCCGCCCCACAGGGAGCCTTCGTTGGTACCGTGCTTTTCGACCATTGTCTCTTCCAATAGGCCTTTCGCTCTAGTCGCTCTGGAGAATCTTTACAGTTTGAAGTCGCGCTTTGCGGCCATCTTCGAGGACAGGCCGTGCAGCTCGACAAAACCGCGAGCCAGGGTCTGGTCGAAGGTGTCGCCCTCGTCGTAGGTAGCCAGGTTGAAGTCGTACAGCGAGGTGTTCGAACGACGACCGTTGACGTTGCAGTGACCTGCGTGCATGACCATGCGGATGTCACCGGAAACGCCCTTCTGAGACTCCTCGATGAAGGCATCCAGCGCGCGCTTCAGCGGCGAGAACCACAGGCCGTCGTAGACCAGGTTGGCCCACTCGCCTTCGACCTGACGCTTGTAACGGGCCAGCTCACGCTCAACGGTGACGTCCTCGAGCGCTGCGTGTGCGGTCATGATGGCAATTGCGCCCGGAGCCTCGTAAATCTCGCGGGACTTAATGCCGACCAGGCGGTCTTCAACCATGTCCAGACGACCGATGCCCTGAGCACCAGCGCGGCGGTTCATCTCTTCGATGGCCTCAAGCACGGAAACCTTCTTGCCGTCGATGGCAGTCGGCTTACCGTCCTCGAAGGAGATGATGACCTCGTCCGGGGAGCTGAAGTTCAGGGTCGGATCCTCGGTGTACGCGTAGACATCCTTGGTTGGTGCGTTCCACAGGTCCTCCAGGTAGCCGGTCTCAATGGCACGACCGAAGAGGTTCTGGTCAATGGAGAACGGAGAGGACTTGGACTGCTCAATTGGCAGACCCTTTTCCTCAGCGAAGGCAATAGCCTTGTCGCGGGTCCAAGCGAAGTCACGAGCCGGTGCGATGATCTTCAGATCCGGGGCGGTGTTGGCAAAACCAACCTCGAAACGGACCTGGTCATTGCCCTTTCCGGTGCAGCCGTGTGCGACGTGAGTGCCACCGAAATCCTCTGCAGCCTTCGCCATGTGCTTAACAATCAGCGGGCGCGACAGTGCGGAAACCAGCGGGTACTGCTTCATGTAGAGACCATTGGCCTTAATGGTCGGCAGGCAGTACTCCTCGGCGAACTCGTCCTTAGCGTCGACAACGACAGCTTCGACAGCGCCGGCGTCCAGAGCGCGCTGACGCACGGACTCCATGTCCTCGCCGCCCTGTCCGACATCGATGGAAACTGCGACGACCTCGCCGTCAGTCATTTCCTTGAGGTACGGAATAGCAACGGTGGTGTCGAGGCCACCAGAGTAAGCAAGAATAACCCGGTTGGTCATAGGGTAAGCGCTCCTTTAATCGGTGCTTTAAAGCATTTCGTGGAATAGTTTACTGGTTCGTTCCGGCGGCTAGACGCTGGGCTAGGTCAGCGCCGGAAAGTGGTTCTCTAGCCAGGCACATTACGGTGTCATCTCCCGCGATTGTGCCAACGATTTCTTTGAGTCCCGCACGGTCAATCACACTGGCTAGATACTGTGCGGCTCCCGGTGGTGTACGCACAACCGCGATGGTGCCCGAATGATCAATAGAGACCAGCAGCTCGTCTAAAACGCGCCGCATCCTGGCCACTGCCCCGCTGGAGACAGCGAGTGCATCTTCGACGATGGAATAACGCGAACCGTTGGCTCCATCGCGAATTTTTCGGGCGCCCAGCTCATCGAGGTCTCTGGACAACGTCGCCTGCGCGATCTCAATGCCTTCGTCGGCAAGCAGCTCGACGAGCTGAACCTGACTGGACACGTGATGCTGCGCCAGCAGGTCAGCGATACGCGTCTGCCGAGCTGTGCGAGAACCTGGTTGTGCTGCGGTCATGACCTTACTGCCTCTCCACCAGCCAGGTCAGCAACGCCTTCTGAGCGTGCATGCGGTTTTCCGCCTCGTCGAAGACTACCGACTGCGGGCCATCGATGACCTCGGCAGTAACTTCGTTGCCGCGATATGCCGGCAGGCAGTGCAGGAAGATGGCATCCTCATTTGCCTTCGCCATCAGCTCAGAGTTGACCTGGTACGGCAGGAACGGAGTACGACGATCCAGGCCGTCGTTCTCCTGCCCCATGCTGACCCAGGTATCGGTGATGACAACGTCGGCACCAGCGATGGCCTCATCGACGTCCGCGGTCACGGACACGGCCGCACCGGTCTGTTCCGCAACCTTCTTGGCGCGGTCTACGTAGTCCTGTTCCGGCTGGAAGTCCTCCGGTGCGCAGATGGTGACGTCCAGGCCTGCGGTGGCGAAGCCCACGAGGTAGGAGTTGGCCATGTTGTTGGCCCCATCGCCGAAGTAGACAGCCTTCTTGTCACGCAGTCCCGCCTGGCCTTCTTCCGGGCACTTGCGCTCGATGATGGTCTGCAGGTCAGCGAGAATCTGGCACGGGTGGAACTCGTCGGAAAGCGCGTTGACAATCGGCACCGTCGCGGTCTCAGACATGGCCTCCAGCCCTGACTGTGCGTAGGTGCGCCAGACAATTGCCGAGACAAAGCGGCTGAGCACAGCAGCGGTGTCCTGGTAGGTTTCGCCCTTGCCCATCTGGGAGTTTCCGGTTTCGACCACAATCGCGTTGCCGCCCAGAGCCGCAATACCAGCGTCGAAGGAGAAACGGGTACGAGTCGATGTCTTGTCGAACAGCACCGCAACCGACTGTGGCCCTTCAAACGGACGGCGGGAGTACGGCGCTGCCTTCAGCTCTGCAGCCAACTGCAGCACCTCAGCCTGCTCCTGTGGAGTCAGGTCATCATCGGCGAGAAAATGACGGAGCATCAGTTCCTAATTCCTTCCTTTGTTAGCGACAGCCTCGGCGGCGTCGTTCAGGCAGGCATCAATCAACTCGACGGCGCGGTTGACTTCCTCATCACTGAGGTTCAACGGAGGCACAATACGCAGCACATTCGCCTGCGGAGCGTTCAGAATGACACCACGCTCATAACCGGCGTTAACCGCTTCCTTCGCCAGGTTCTCGCACAGCACCAGTCCAAGCATGAAACCGCGACCACGCACGTGATCGACATGGCTTAACGACGCAAGCTTGCGAGCCAGGACCTTGCCCTTCTCAGTGACTCGGTTGAGCAGCTTTTCCTCTTCCAGCGTCTCGATGACGGCCAGGCCGGCAGCGGCACAGACCGGATTGCCACCAAAGGTGGTGCCGTGTGCACCAGGAGTGAACAGTTCCGCTGCGCGGCCGTTGGCGATGACAGCACCGAGCGGCAGGCCGCCGCCGAGGCCCTTGGCCAGCGTCATGACATCCGGCACGATGCCATCGTGCTGGTGGGCAAACCACTGGCCGGTACGGCCAATGCCGGTCTGTACTTCGTCGACAATCATGAGGACGTCGAAGCGCTTGGTCAGTTCGCGGACGGCAGCGAGGTACCCCTCTGGCGGTGCGACCACGCCGGTCTCACCCTGAATTGGTTCCAGAATCACCGCAGCGACACCCAACGGATCGGATTCGATGGTCTTGGTGAGGAAGTCAATGTCACCGTAGGGCACGAACTCGACTCCACCCGGCATCGGTTCGAACGGGGTGCGCTTGTCCGGCTGACCGGTCATGGCAAGTGCGCCCATGGTACGGCCGTGGAACCCGTGGTGGGTAGCGATAATGCGATTGCGCCCCGTCAACCGCGCCAGCTTGAACGCGGCCTCATTGGCCTCGGTGCCGGAATTGCAGAACATAATCCGGGTGTCATCAGTGTCCCAGCCAGTGAGCTCAATGAGCTTCTCGCCCAGTGCCAACGGTGGCTCAGAGGCGAAGATGTTGGACACGTGCCCCATCGTGGAAATCTGCTTGGACACAGCTTCCACGATGGCCGGATGTGCGTGACCCAACGCGTTGACTGCAATACCGGCGAGCAGGTCTAGATATTCCTTGCCCTCGGAATCCGTGACAATAGCGCCTTTACCCTGCACAAGCTCAATGCGCGGCGTGCCGTAATTGTTCATCATCGTGTGTTGCCACTGCTGCTTGAAGTCGCTCATGTCGTCTTTCGACCTGCCTAACGTGTGTAGCTAAATTCTTGTCAGTCTTTTCTGCCTTATCCGGGCTCTACCATTGTGCCGATACCGCCGGAAGTCATCAGCTCCAGCAGCACCGAGTGCGGCTGGCGGCCGTCGATAACGTGGGCCGCAGGCACTCCCTGATCCACTGCGTTCAGGCAGGACTCCATCTTCGGAATCATTCCGGAATCCAGCGTCGGAAGGATTTCTCGCAGATGAGAAGTGGAAATCCTTGACACCAGCGAATCGCGGTTCGGCCAATCCGTGTAGAGACCCTCGACATTAGTCAGAATCACCAAACGGTTCGCGTTAATTGCCGATGCCAGTGCACCTGCTGCTGTGTCGGCGTTGATGTTGTAGACCTCTTTGCCATCAGCGGACGGCGCAATCGTGGAGACCACCGGAATACGTCCAGCATCAATCAGGTCCAATAGCGTTTCCGAGTGCACCTCAGTGATATTGCCGACCAGCCCGATATCTGTTTCCTTGCCGCCGACGTTTACCGTTCGTCGAGTACCAGTGAACAGGCCACCGTCCTCACCAGAGGTACCCACTGCATAGGGGCCGTAGGCGTTGATGAGGTTCACCAGTTCGCGGCCGACCTGCCCGAAGAGCACCATGCGGACAATTTCCATGACCTCCGGAGTCGTGACGCGGAAACCGCCTCGGAACTCTCCTTCCAGCCCCAGGCGCTTGAGCATCGACGAAATCTGGGGGCCTCCACCATGGACAACCACCGGCTTGACACCCACGGTGCGCAGGAAAACCATGTCCTGCGCGAAGGCTTTCTTCAGTTTCAGGTCGGTCATCGCGTTACCGCCGTACTTGACCACCACAATCTTGTCGCGGTGGTGCTGCAGCCACGGCAGTGCTTCCGCCAGCACATGTGCCCGCTGTTCGAAGGACAGCCCTTCGGTCAACTGGTGAACCATTGCAGAGTCTCCTCAAAACCTTTACGACGAATATGCCGAGTTGATGTGAACGTAGTCGTGGGAAAGGTCAGTCGTACGAATCGTGGCCTCTTCCGGATTACCAGTACCGAGGTCAACCTCAACGGCGATGTCCTTGCCGGAGAGATCCACTTCACGGGCATCTGGCGTGCCACCGGTATCGCGACAGACTACATGACCGTTGAAGGAAACAGTGATGTGCTCCGGATCCATATCCACCGGTGCAGTGCCGACAGCCGCCAGCACACGACCCCAGTTCGGGTCCGAACCGAACATCGCACACTTGAAGAGGTTGTCGCGGCCGATAATTCGAGCAGCTACCAGAGCATCTTCCGCGCCACCGGTGCCACGCACGGTCACGGACACACGCTTGGTCACGCCTTCGGCGTCCGACTGCATCTGGCGTGCGATGGAATCACACACACTGAGCACTGCCTGGTCGAGCTCCTCCTGCGAGGGCTTCACACCAGAGGCACCGTTGGCCAAAATGATGACGGTGTCATTGGTGGATGTGGAGCCATCAATATCTAGGCGGTTAAACGTAACCTCGCTCGCCTTGGCAATAGCCTCGTGCGCCATTTTTGCGCTTACCGACGCATCCGTCGTAATCACACCGAGCATCGTGGCCATCGACGGGCTAATCATGCCAACACCCTTGCCCATAGCGCCGACAGTGAATCCGTCACCATGCGCAACAGCCTGCTTTGCCACCAAGTCAGTGGTCAAGATGGCTTCTGCTGCAGCCGTACCTGCGGCGGCATCGCTGCCCAGATTCTCACAAAGCTTCGGCACACCTGCCAGAACAATGTCCATCGGCAACCGGTCACCAATCAAGCCGGTGGAGCAGGTACCAATCTCGGTTACATCGACGCCGAGCTCATCTGCGACCTTCTGGCAGACTTCGAGGGCGTCGGAAATACCCGGCTGACCATTGCAGGCGTTGGCATTGCCCGAGTTCAGCACCACAGCGGACAGCTTGCCGTCAGCGATGTGCTTCTTGGATACCGTCACCGGCGCAGCCTGGACACGGTTGGTAGTAAAGACAGCCGCGGCAGTCTTCTCCGGCCCCTGGTTTACGATGAGCGCCATGTCCGGGTTTCCGCTGACCTTGATGCCTGCAATGACACCACTGGCCACGAACCCCTGAGGTGCACATACGCCGCCTTCGTCACCAGCGACGTTGACGAGACCTTCTTTTTCTTCCTTCATCATGGGGCAACTCCTACCAATGGAAGTCCTGCAGTTTCATTCTGTCCAGTAACCAAATTCATGCACTGAACTGCGGCACCACCGGTGCCCTTTGTCAGATTGTCGATCGCCGAGGTCAGCACCAGACGCTTGGCGCGTTCATCTACCTCAACCTGAATCTGAACCAAGTTAGAGCCAATTACCGACTGCGTCTGCGGCTGCAGCCCTTCGGCCAACACCTGCACAAACGGCTCACCCTTGTAGAACTCGAGGTAGGCCTCCCGTGCGGCTGCCTCCGTCACCCCGTCGACAAGCGGAGCGGTGATGGTGGTGAGAATGCCGCGCGACGTCGGGGCGAGCACCGGCGTGAAGCTGACGGTGAGATCCTCTGCGTACGGCTTGAGGTTTTGTAGGAACTCTGCGGTGTGGCGGTGCTTGCCCGCAGTGTTGTAGGCGCGAAGATTGCCCATAACCTCGGCCCCGAGCAGGGGCACAGCTGCCTTCTTGCCCGCACCGGAGGTACCGGTGACGGAAACAACGGACAGATCCGGCTTGACCAGACCCTTTGCAACTGCCGGCAGTGCCGTAATGGTACCGCCAGTGGGGAAACAACCCGGCACAGCAATACGCTTGGAAGCAGCCACTACTTCCCTGTTGCCCGGCAGCTCCGGAATACCGTAAGTCCAGGTACCGGCGTGCTCCGAGCCGTAGTAGTGCTCCCACTCATCGGCATCCTGCAGGCGGAAATCCGCGCCGCAGTCAATAATCACCGTGTCATCGCCCAACTGCTCTGCAATCGCAGCCGAATGACCGTGGGGCAGGCCGAGGAACACCACGTCATGCCCGGCAAGTGTGTCACCATTAGTCGGCTCAATACGACGGTCAGCCAAAGGTGCCACATGAGGCATAATGTCGCCCACACGGGCACCCGCGTTGGATGCTCCCGTTAGTGCGCCGATGGTCAGTTCGCCGGAAAGATACGCCGGGTGCGACAACAGGAGGCGGAGGATCTCTCCTCCTGCGTAACCGGTCGCACCAGCAATGGCAACGGAAATACTCATGCCAAACATTCAACACTTTTATTCACTGCGTTGCAAGATATTCATAGAATTCGTTGTCAAAGTGCTGGAATTATACCTATGTGACGTGAGTGAATTATGAATATAACTCCGTCGTCGGTACATACATCTCGTTCGCCGAGCCGGTCATTCAATCAGCACGCCGGATTACTCAACGCCGGACTATTCAACTACGACGCTTGGCTCCTGCCTCATCACGCCATCTGCCCACTGCGCCACCGATGACGTCGTGGTGTAGAGATAGTAACCCGACTCCTCCGGTGCCACGCTGCCATCAAAAGCCACCGCGCCCGAGAACACCGCCGCTAGCTGGCCGTCGATAAAGAGCGGTCCGCCCGAATCGCCTACCTGCAACGCCGCGGGTCGCTCCATGCGCGCCAACACCGAGTCTTCCCGCACGCACTGTTGATACTTCACCGGACACATCGAAGCGGTGACGGTCGCCGACGGCAGCGAGCCATCCGCAACATCGCCGAGCAGCGATCGCCCATAGACCGTGCCTGTCGTTTCTTGCTCCGAAAACGCTTGACGACGTTCCATTGCGGGATACCCCGGAAGAGCTGCGTCGCCCGCAAGGTGAACAAGCGCTACGTCACCGGTATGTGCAATTTCCCAGCTATCGATAGGAACACGGTGGGAATCCTGACCGAAACCGACCTCTACTTCCCCAGCCTGCTGCGGGACATCACGCACGCAGTGGGCGGCGGTCATTACCCACTGCGGGGCGATTGCAGTTCCCGTGCAAAAGTTTCCGGTATGGGGACTGGTCTGGACCATGATTGACACCACGGAGTCCGCCGCCACACTAGGCGCAGCAGCCTCCCCGCCAACCAGCGCAGCCGCACTCGGCGCGCCGGTGAGCAACAGACCTGCCGTGACAGCAGCTGCAGCCACAGTCGCCGGAGGCTTCGCGCTGCTCACCGCGCGCGCTCCAACGCGCTGCTCTCGTGCCTCTGCGCTATTCAGCCTGTTGCCGCGGTGCCGCAAGATGCCAATCATGGGTATCTCTCCCTGTGGTCTCCCCTTTTAGCCACGCAGCTGAGCGCCGTGACGGGTAGTGGCCAGCTCAATGGCCGCCTCGCGAGCCGCGGAAGCTTCCTCTTCCTTCAGCGTACGGTCCGGTGCGCGGAAACGCAGGGAGTACGCCAGTGAGCGAACGCCTTCGCCCATCTGCTCGGAACGGTAAACATCGAAGATACGAATGGATTCGAGGAGCTCACCGGCACCTTCCACCAGAGTCTTCTCCACCTCTGCGGCGGAGACCTCATCGCTGACAACAAGCGCGACGTCCTGGTGGACAGCCGGGAACGGGCTGAGTACCGGCGCCGGCAGGTGCTCCGTCACTGGCAGTGCATCGAGATTAATCTCCATCGCGCAGGTGCGCTCCGGCAGACCAGCGTCCTTGCACACCTTCGGGTGCAGCTCACCGGCGTGGCCGACGACCTCGCCGTCGACAAGCAGCTCAGCGCAGCGGCCCGGGTGCCACGGCAGCACCTCAGCGTTACGGATCTCCAGCTCGACGTTGGCAGCGCGGGCAACAATGCGCGCGGCTTCGATGGCGTCGGCGACGGTGTACGCGGCCTCGTCACCCCACGGGCTATCCAGGCGGATACGACCGCAGGCGACAGTGGCGACGTGCAGCGGCTGCTCCGGCAGCGACTTCAGCAGCTCGGCGCGCTCGGCCTCGCTCGGCAGACCCGCGGTAGATGGCATCGGCGAGACACCGTTACCGCGCTCGATGGATACCTGTTCCACACCGTAGAGCGACAGGTCGACCTGGCCGCGAGCAACATTGCGCTTCAGCGATTCAAGCATGGACGGCAGCAGAGTCGTGCCCAGCTGAGCGTGGTCGGACTCCAACGGGTTGATGACCTTGACGGTGTTACGACGCGGGTCATCAGCGTCCAGGCCCCAGACGTCGAAGACATCGTTGGCAATGAACGGTGTCGGCAGAATCTCCAGGTAGCCATTGTGAGCCAGCGCGTGGCCGACGAAGCGACGACGCAGCTGACGCTCGGTCAGACCGCGACCGGCCGGGGCGATTGGGAGGATAACCGGAATGTCTTCCAGGCCCTCCAGTCGCAGGATTTCCTCAACCAGGTCAGCGGACATGGTCAGGTCGGAGCGCCAGGTCGGCGGAGTGACAGCCAGGCGGTCACCGTTGTCGACGACCTCGCAGCCGACCTCGCGCAGGCGTCCAATGACGGTCTCACGCGGGTAATCAACGCCCGCAACTTCGCTGGCGCGGTTGACGGCAAAGTCAATAGTCGGCATGGTGGCAACCTCACCGAGCAGGGTGCGACCAGTGTCGATAGTGCCGCCGGCGATGTCAGCGAGCAGCTGGCAGGCCAGATTCAGAGCCGGCTCGACCAGAGCGGTGTCCACGCCGCGCTCGAAACGTCGTGAAGCCTCGGAGCTCAGCTTGTGGCGGCGACCACTGCGGAAGACATGCAGCGGCGACCAGTTGGCGGCCTCGAAGACCACATCGGTGGTGTCGTCGGCGATCTCGGAGGTGAGACCACCCATGATGCCGGCCAGCGACTGAATACCATTGTCGTCGCAGATGACAACGTCTGCCGGGTCGAGCTTGCGGTCCACGTGGTCGAGGGTGGTCAGAGTCTCGCCGGCCTTAGCGTTGCGGATGTGCAGGCCACCAGCGATCTTGGAACCGTCGAAAGCGTGCATCGGCTGACCGAGCAGTAGCATCACATAGTTGGTGACGTCCGTGGCCACGTTGACCGGACGCTGACCAGCCAGCAGCAGGCGGCGACGCATCCACCACGGGGTCTCGGCGTTCGGGTCGATGCCGGTGACTCGGCGCAGACCAAAGCGGCGGGTGTCGGTGTCCTCGTCGATAGTGACGTTCAGGACCTCACCTTCGACCGGCAGCTCGTTGACCTTGGCTGGATCGGCGAAGTCGAGGTTGAAGGCGGAGCAGATCTCGCGGCCCAGACCGCGGGCCGACAGCGCGTAACCGCGGTCCGGGGTGATGTTGACCTCGAACTTCTCGTCATCGAGACCGATGAATTCCTTGGCGCACGAACCCAGCTCAGCTGGGGCCGACGGCAGCGTCAGAATACCGGCGGAGGAATCGGTCATACCCAGCTCAGCTTCGGAGCAGAGCATGCCGTTGGAAACCTTGCCGTAAGTCTTCCGTGCGGAAATCTCGAACCCACCCGGCAGCACGCAGCCCGGCAGCGCGACGATAACAATGGAGCCCTCTTCGAAGTTGCGGGCACCACAGATAATCTCCTGCAGCTCGCCGGTGCCATTGGCATCACCGACATTGACCTGACAGAAGCGAATTGGCTTCTTGAAGCCCTCGAGCTCCTCAATGTGGTCGACGCGGCCGAAAACCAGCGGCCCCTCGACCTTCTCCAGCGGCTCGTGCCCCTCGGTTTCAAAACCAACGCGGACAAAGCCCTCATCCAGCTCGTCCGGGGTGACGGACCAGTCCGGGTTGATGGTGTTCTCTGGGCCGCGAACGATTTCAGTGACCCACGACTGTGGAATGAACATGTAAGTAAAACTCCTAATCTGTAGGTCAGTGAATTAGCCGCGGATACCGAACGGCTGCGTGAAACGGACGTCGCCTTCGACCATGTCGCGCATGTCGGTCAGGCCATTGCGGAACTGCAGGGTGCGCTCCAGGCCCATGCCGAACGCGAAGCCCGAGTACACCTCCGGGTCAATGCCAGAGGCCCGCAGCACGTTCGGGTTGACCATGCCGCAGCCGCCCCACTCGATCCAGCCGGCACCGCCCTTCTTGTTCGGGAACCAGACGTCAACCTCAGCGGACGGCTCCGTGAACGGGAAGTAATTAGTGCGCATGCGGGTCTTGGTCTCCGGACCGAACAGCGCCTTTGCCATGTGATCCAGCGTGCCGCGCAGGTGTCCCATAGTCAGCCCCTTGTCCACAGCGAGTCCCTCCACCTGGTGGAAGACCGGGGTGTGGGTGGCGTCGAGCTCATCGGTGCGGAAGGTACGGCCCGGGCAGATAACGTAAATCGGCAGGTCACGCGACTGCAGAGTACGAACCTGAACCGGCGAGGTGTGCGTACGCAGCACCTGCTTGGATCCTTCCGGCGCAATGTGAAAAGTATCCTGCAGAGTACGAGCCGGGTGATCCGGCAGGAAGTTCAGTGCGTCAAAGTTGAAGTATTCGGCTTCCACCTCCGGACCCTCGGCAACTTCCCAGCCCATGCCCACGAAGATGTCACCGATCTGCTCGGACAGGATGGTAATTGGGTGCATACCGCCACGCTGGCCCCGCGTGGTGTCCACCGACACGTCGATACGCTCCGCGACCAGACGACGCGCGTTTTCCTCTTCCTCCAGCACCGCAAGGCGCTCTGCATAGTGCTTTTCGACGGCTCCGCGAACAACATTTACGCGACGACCAGCATCCTTGCGCTCAGCCTTCGGAATGGAGCCCAGCGCGCGGCGAGCCTGCGGAATGTAGCCTTCATCCCCCAAGTGCTCACGGCGGGCGGCAGAAAGCTCATCCAGGTTGCCGGCAGCATCAAAGGCATCCGTGGCCTTCTGCGCAGCCGCCTGGAGGGCGTCCTCGGAAAGATCGATAGGATTTGGCGAATCGCTCACGTGTCAACCACTTCTATATAGGACTATCAGTTCTTGTGATGGAACAATCATAGTCGAGGATAACTGCACACGTGCACGCACCTCACCATCGAGGTTTCCTACTTACCCCGGACCGTCTCCCACAGGCACATGGCCGCTGCGGTGGCGAGGTTCAACGACTCTGCCTCGCCCTTAATCGGGATGGACACACTTGCCCCCGCCGAGGCCGTAATCTCCTCCGACAGGCCATGGGCTTCGTTGCCGAAAAGCCAGGCGACGGGACCGTCGGGAAGCGCATCAACGCCGAGCGTGAGAGCGCCATCCATCGCCGTGGCGAGGGTGGTAAAGCCCGCTTCCCTAACTTTCTCCATAACGACGTCAATATCGCGCTCGCGTGCGACAGGGGTATGAAAAACAGAACCTGCCGAGGAACGCACGGCCTTAGAATTCAACGGGTCAACCGAATCGCCAGCAAGGATAACCGCACCAGCTCCGAGAGCATCAGTCATACGCACAATCGTGCCGACATTACCCGGGTCATTGCACTCCACCGGAATCACCAAACAGCCGGACCGCTTTCCAACCTCAATAGCCTCTTCCAACGAAGTGGACACCGCACCTGTGTCGCAGACGGCGAAGAGTCCGGTGGTGGTGACAGTTTCGCTCAAAGAGCGGGCAGCGGAGTCGTCGATAAGCGAAACAGACTTACGCTGCGTCCCAGATTCGAGATACCCCGTGAGCAGCTCTCGGAACTGCTCGGCGGCGGCAGCGGTGACGAAGATTTCCACGACAGCCTCTGCGCGGATAGCTGCATCGACGGAATTGAAGCCCTCAATGAGGAAGTGACCGGCCTTCTTCCGCTTGGCCGCACGGTGGAGCTGAATAGCCGCCGAGACTCGCGGAGTGCGAGGAGTAAACGGCTCGTCGTTGAAGTACAGCGCAGAGTTCATAGTGATTAATCCTAGTGATGCGGCTCGGGATTCATAACCGCCAGCAGGCCAGTGCGAATACGAAAAACCACCGCCGAGGGTATTCGTTAACCCAATCGACGGTGGTTTTTCAAAGATGTTGGCAGGCGCACTGCCAGTAAGCAGACGCTTGCCGACGCTACGTACGAGTTACCTCGTAGCTGCTTTACTTAGCAGCAGGAGCGTTGACGTCCTCCGGCAGAGCGTCCTTAGCGACCTTGACCAGAGCAGCGAATGCCTGCGGGTCGTTGACAGCCAGCTCAGCCAGGTTCTTACGGTCAACCTCAACGCCAGCCAGGTTCAGGCCCTGGACGAAGCGGTTGTAGGTGATGTCGTTAGCGCGGGCAGCAGCGTTGATGCGCTGAATCCACAGACGACGGAACTGACCCTTACGGTGGCGGCGATCGCGGAACTCGTAGGTCTTGGAGTGGAGCATCTGCTCCTTGGCCTTGCGGTACAGGCGGGAGCGCTGACCACGGTAGCCCTTTGCGGAATCGAGAACTTCGCGACGCTTCTTCTTAGCGTTAACAGACCGCTTCACACGTGCCACGGTGATACTTCCTTTTCGTTGTCTTTAAGAACTAGTGAAATTAAGAGGGCGATTGCCCTGGGACGAGGCTTGAAAAACTAAGCCTTGCCCAGCAGACGCTTGACGCGCTTGACGTCCGACTTAGCAACGTCCGTGGTGCCCTTCAGGCGACGGGTACGAGTGGACGGCTTGCCCTCCAGGAGGTGGCGGCGATTAGCCTGCTCGCGGCGCAGCTTGCCGGAACCGGTAACCTTGATGCGCTTTGCGGTGCCCTTGTGGGTCTTCTGCTTCATGTTAAAACTCTCCCCTACCGATCTTTGACGCTCGTGGCGCAAAAATCTCGTTTACAACCATTTCTGGTCAGGTCGGTTACTTCTTACCCTTATTCCGAACCGGCCCCAGGACCATAGTCATGTTGCGACCGTCCTGCTTCGGGCGAGACTCGACGGTGCCGTACTCTTCGACATCGGCGGCCAGACGCTCCAACAGGCGGAATCCCAGTTCTGGACGAGACTGTTCACGGCCACGGAACATAATCGTGACCTTGACCTTCGAACCCTTTTCCAAGAAACGAACAACGTTATTCTTCTTGGTTTCGTAGTCGTGGTCATCAATCTTCGGACGGAACTTCTGCTCCTTGACCACAGTCTGCTGCTGGTTCTTTCGAGCCTCGCGTGCCTTCTGGGCTTGTTCGTACTTGAACTTGCCGTAGTCCATAATCTTGGCGACCGGCGGCTTTGCTCGCGGAGCAACCTCAACCAGGTCAAGGTCTGCTTCGTAAGCGAGCTTGAGTGCGTCACCGGTGCGGACAACGCCCACCTGCTCACCATTCGGTCCTACAAGGCGGACTTCCGGTACTCGAATATCCTCGTTAATACGAGCTTCAGCGCTGATGTGGCCTCCTAGGTTGAACCTGAACAATCTTCGTTTCAAACCGCGATAGCAAGCGGGAAAGGAAGAAAAGCCACGCGTCTACAGCGGATTACTACACACTGTATAAGGACGCCTTCCAATCGTGCGATGTGACATCACCGATTAGGGTGGACCCCGGCGCTACCGTAATTCTTTGGCGCACCTAGGGTGGGACTTAAATCCTCTTCGCTGCCGAATGCAACTAAATGCTCCCCGAAGGCAGCAAACATCGCATTCTGGCGGTCGTAGACGAGATGTTAACACAGCTGTTCTCGCACACCAAAACCGACGCTTATGCCAGGTTATTTACCACCAGCTCCCCGGCGCACTACCGAGCGCTTAAAAGTGCAATCCGAATTGTAATCAGATTGGTAGATTCTCTCCATAGTTTTTAGGCCAAACACGATTAAAGTCGTCACCATGAATACTGGCTCCAACGGCTTTGGCCCTAAAGCCGAGAACACCGATCCTAATCAGCATTCCGCCCGATACGACAAGCCTCCGACCGGCGATTTTGTCCTGACCGGCGACTCCGTCTCAGAGCTTTCCCATGCTCTGGCAGATCTCGAAGCTAGCTCGCTTCGGCTGGCTCAGCTGACTCATACTTGGCAGGTGCGCCTTTCTCAGGAAAGCGGGCAAGCGCCGACTGGACCGCACGCGCCTCAAGGTGCGACTCAAGCGCCGCCCCATGCTGCACCTCAAGGGACACCTCAACACAATCCGCAACCGCCGCCAGCGCCCAGTCCGCCACTAGAGCAGGCACCTCGTCCCCGTTGGGAACCGCAGGCTGAGCAGACGCTGGCCACACCGCAGTATCCCCAGCAGTCTCAGCAGATGCAGGTGCCACCACCGCCAACGCAAGCTGACTGGCGGAACCAACCAGCACCCCTGCCACAGAGCGACGCAACTGCGCAGCCGATGTTCGGCTTCCCCTCTGCCCACCAATGGCGGCGGGATTCGAAGTCGCCACAGTCTTCTCCCTCGCCACAGTCTTCTCCCACAGACTCCACCCCGCCACCGAAGCTGCCAGAGGCACCGCGCGAACCTCGCGAGCCCTGGTGGCGCAACGAGAAGGCAATCATCAGAATCATCGCCATCTTCGGTGGTCTCATCACCGCTGCCGGTATCGCGTTTTTCGTCGCGGTCGCAATCCAATCCGGCCTGATTGGACCGGCCGGTCGTGTGGTCCTGGCTTACTTGTTGGCCGCCGTGCTCGCGGTCGCGGCTGTGCGAGCGCACCGTCGTCAAGCACCGCCTGCTGGTGTGACGGCGTTGATTGCGACATCACTAGCCGCTGCGCACCTGACAACGATGTCGATGTCCTACCTCCTCGACTGGATTCCGGTGGCCGCGACGCTGGTCATCATGCTGCCTTTCGCCGCAGTCGGTCTATACGGCGCGCGGTGGACGAAGTCGAGTGCAACCGCGGCGTGGACAATCACAATCAACACCGGATTAATGCTGTGGGCGACGATCGGCCTCAACTTCCACGCCCGCCCGCTGAGCTCCTCGCTCGCGCAAATCACCCTTCAACTGATGGTCATCGCCGCTATCGTCGGCCTCCTGAACGTCCCCTTCCGGAAGTACGTAGTCGCATTCCTGCTCGGCGCAAACGTTCTCATCGGCGTAATCACGACCAACAATGCACTGGTGATGCCCGCAATCGCCGCACTCACCATTGCCCTTTTCGCGTTTGCCCAGTTCGGCCCGCTGGCGTTGGCTCGCCAACTCACTCCCGAGCTTGACGACGAGCCTTCGGAAACCAGCACCTGGGAAGACGATCTGGTCACCATCACGTCAGTAGTTGCCTTCTCGACTCCGGTTGTAGCTGCAGTCCCCACGGTCAACGCCGCACAGTCCACCTCCAGCCTCTGGTTGCTGCTCTACGGCGGATTCGTGCTGTTCATCGCAATTGCTGCAGTATTCCTTTGGAACCGTGCCATCTTCCGCTATCTCGCCCCAATGGCCTTAGCCACGGCAATTCTGCCCTGGCTAGCGCTCGCGGTGGCAGGCCCGGAAAGGAGCTCAGGAGCCGATACTGGACCCCACTCTTGGGGTCTCATCCCAATCTCTATCGGTGCCGCGCTCTTTGTCTGGGCGCTGGCCACAGCACCGAAGCACGGCGCGATTGGCGCACGACTACAGGCTCCTGAACCAACCCGGGATGCCGTCGCACCATATACAAAGATTGCGGCACTGACCTGGCTGCTCGGCGCAACGGTAGTACACCTCTACATCCTGCCCGCAGCATTGAATGCCGGTGCTGCGGACGACTACTCGGCAACGTGGGCAGAAATGCTTTCGCTGTTGTTCCTGCTGTGCGCCGACGTCGGCCTGGCCGTGACGGCAGCGAGGTCGCAGCTACCGCCAGCTTTTGCACTGATTGGCCTGGCTGCACTGGGTATGCCATTTATCATGCTGCTCACGACTATTGGCGTGAGCTTCAACGCTGCACACATGTTGTTGAGTATTTTCTGGGCCACGATTGCCGGCATGCTGGTGCTATCGAAGAGGTTCCACCACATTCCGGCGCGACTGGCAGCGGGTTTAACGATTGCGGCGCTGTCTATCGTCAAGCTGATCTTCTACGACATGGCAACGCTCGATGGCGTTATCCGCGCCTTGGCGTTCCTCGGCTGTGGTCTGATTCTGCTGGCCATGGCGGTCTCCGGGGCAAAGCAGAAGAGTGCCGAGGAGCCGGCGGCACCGGAGCGTGACGGCACCGCCAGCGATACTGACGCTGCCGCCGCTGCCGATGCCGACCCCGTTGCTGACAGACTGGAAGGCTTCACCCGCACCGACGGTCCTGGAATTTCCGACGGAAACGAGCCGACTACCTAAGCTACTTAAGCAGCGGCTTCAGGTACTGCCCGGTGTGGGAGCCGGAACAGTTCGCGACATCCTCCGGCGTGCCCTCTACAACCACGGTGCCACCGCCGGAGCCGCCTTCCGGCCCCATGTCGATGATCCAATCCGCAGACTTGATGACATCCAAATTGTGCTCAATGACAATGACGGTGTTGCCCTTGTCCACCAGGCCCTGCAACACCAACATGAGCTTGCGGATGTCCTCAAAATGCAGCCCCGTGGTCGGCTCATCCAAGATGTAGACCGTCCGGCCATTGGAGCGCTTCTGCAGCTCACTGGCCAGCTTTACACGCTGAGCCTCACCGCCCGAGAGTGTGGTTGCCGCCTGCCCGAGACGGACATAGCCCAGGCCGACGTCGACAAGCGTATTGAGATAACGCGCAATCGACTGAATCGGCTCGAAGAACTCCGCTGCCTCGGAGATGGGCATGTCCAGAACCTCAGCGATGGTCTTGCCCTTGTAACGAACCTCCAGCGTTTCGCGGTTGTAGCGCGCGCCGTGGCAAACCTCGCAAGGCACATAGACATCCGGCAGGAAGTTCATCTCAATCTTGATGGTGCCGTCGCCCTTACACGCCTCACAGCGGCCGCCCTTGACGTTGAAGCTGAATCGACCGGGCTTATAGCCACGAACCTTGGCCTCTTGTGTCTCGGCGAAGAGATTGCGGATCTTGTCGAACACACCGGTGTACGTCGCTGGGTTGGAACGCGGGGTGCGACCAATCGGCGACTGATCAACTTGCACCAGCTTGTCCAGCTGATCCAACCCCTCCACGCGGCTGTGTCGACCCGGCACCTGACGAGCACCGTTGAGCTCGTTGCTCATCACCTTGGCCAGGATTTCGTTGACCAAGGTGGACTTGCCGGACCCGGAAACACCCGTAACGCAGGTCAACACGCCGAGGGGGAACTTCACGTCAATCTTCTTCAGGTTGTTTTCGCGAGCGCCCTTGACCGTCACCATGCGCGACTTATCAATCGCACGACGGTTCTCCGGCACCGCCAATACCCGACGACCCGAGAGATACGCACCTGTCAGTGATTCCTCGCAGTCAACGATGCCAGACGGTTCACCCTGGTAGACGATCTGCCCACCGTATTCACCGGCCTTTGGCCCAATGTCGACCAGCCAATCGGCCTCGCGAATCGTGTCCTCATCATGCTCGACCACAATCAGGGTATTGCCCAGGTCGCGCAGGTTTTTCAGAGTCTTGATTAGACGGTTGTTATCACGCTGGTGAAGACCAATCGAGGGCTCATCCAAGACGTAGAGCACGCCAGCGAGCCCCGAACCAATCTGTGTGGCCAGACGAATTCGCTGCGCTTCACCACCGGACAGCGTGCCTGCCGAACGAGACAGGGACAGATAATCCAGGCCAACGTCAAGCAGGAACTTCAGACGAGCCTGCACCTCACGCAGAACACGCCCGGCAATCATTTCCTCGCGCTTGCCCAGAGTCAGCGAATTCAGGAATGCCGAGCCATCGTGAACCGATAGCTCTGTCAGCTCGGCAATATTCTTCTGCCCGAACTCCGCCGAATCCAACGTCACCGAAAGAATTTCCGGACGCAAACGAGTACCGCTACATGCCGGGCACGGCACCTCACGCATGTACCCCTGGAAACGCTCCTTCTGAGAGTCGCTCTCCGCCTGTGACAGCTTGCGGTGCAGGTACGGCATCACGCCTTCGAAAGGTGCGGTGTACTGGCGAGTGCGGCCATACCGATTGCGGTAACGCACCGTGACCTTGTGGCTGGAACCATGCAGCAGAGCCTTGCGCTGCGGCGCTGTAAGTTCCTCAAAAGGCGTGGTCGGGTCGAAGCTCATCTCGGTGGCGAGCCCCTCGACCAGTTTTTCAAAGTACTTCTTGTTCAGCGTCTGCCGCCACGGCGCAATCGCCTCAATCGTCGGCAGCGACGGATCTGGAATCACCAGGTCCGTGTCCACCTCCAGCTTGGTACCGATACCGTCACACTCCGGGCACGCACCATACGGCGAGTTAAAGGAAAACGACCGTGGCTCCAACTCATCGATAGCAATACGGTGCCCATTCGGGCAGGCCATCTTCTCCGAGAACCGCTGGGTTCGACGCGGGTCGTCCGCCTCTAGCCCAACGGCGTCGATGACCACGACGCCGTCGGCAAGCAGAAGCGCCGTTTCGACGGAATCGGTGAGCCTGCGCTGCTGCGACTCCTTCACCTGGAGACGGTCAATGACCACGTCAATGTCATGCTTGACCTGCTTCTTCAGCTTCGGCGGATCCGTCAGACGGTGCATTTCACCATCGACGATGACACGCGCGTATCCCTCGGATGCGAGGCGTTCAAACAGGTCGACGAATTCACCCTTGCGCGTGCGCACGACGGGTGCGAGGACCTGGAATTTGGTGCCCTCCGGCATTTCCATGACCTGATCGACGATCTGCTGTGGAGTCTGTGAGGAGATTACTTCCCCACAGGTCGGACAGTGCGGTGTACCGGTGCGCGCGTAGAGAAGACGCAGGTAGTCATACACTTCAGTGATGGTTCCGACGGTCGAGCGCGGGTTGCGGTTCGTCGACTTCTGGTCGATCGACACCGCCGGCGAGAGCCCCTCAATCATCTCTACATCGGGCTTTTCCATCTGCCCCAGGAACATGCGCGCATAGGAGCTCAGCGACTCCACGTAACGGCGCTGGCCCTCGGCGAAAATTGTGTCAAATGCCAGTGACGATTTACCCGACCCCGACAGACCGGTGAAAACCACCATCTTGTCTCTGGGCAAATCGATGTCAACACCCTGCAGGTTATGCTCGCGGGCGCCTCTGACCACTAGACGTTCAGCCACAGTGGGAAACCTCAATTCGTCGACGATTCACTGCCGACTAGTCTACAGCCCATAACCAATTTTTCGCACATGTGTTCAGAGACTCGTGGTTACGTTGCGTTCCTAGCGCGCCGACAGACACCTCATTACCCTGGGGCGCATGAACGACGACATTACAATCAGCCCCTACTCCAACTCGCCAAGCACGCGCGGCGTTGAGCGCATTGACTACGGCAATGTCACTATTTACAAGACCTCCGTCGGACCGATGGAGAACAACGTCTACCTTTTGGTCGACTCCCGCGAGCCCGACAATTCTCTACTTATCGACGCCGCCACCGACGCCGACCACCTAATCCGCCTGGTTGAGCACGTCGGCGCGCAGGTCCGCACGATTGTCACCACGCACTCCCACGGCGATCACGTTCAGGCGCTCGGCGAGCTCCTGCAGTCATTCCCGGCCCGCCACATCACGTCCAGCCTCGACGCTGCCGACATTCCCGAGCCCGCCGACCAGCAGCTCGACGGAGGCGAGACCATCACGTTCGGCGAGGACATCACGATGCCCACGTTCATCCTGCGCGGACACACCAAGGGCGGCCTCTGCCTCGACCTGTCCGCCAAGGAGGCCGGCGCGCTTTCCGAGGGCACCCCGTCACACCACCTCTTCGTCGGTGACAGCATCTTCCCAGGCGGTGTCGGAAAGACGTACTCCCCCGAGGATTTCACGCAGCTTATCGACGATGTCGAGAGCCGCGTCTTCCACGTTTACCCCGCCGACTCGGTGATTCACCCCGGCCACGGCAAAGACACCACAGTTGGTGTCGAGAGCCCCGAGGTCGAGAGCTGGCGCCAGCGTGGTTGGTAGCGCTGGATGCAGTCGCAGCGTCTGAAAAACTGGTCATTCCCGCGACATAAATAGGCCAGGCTGCGTAGGATTAATAGTGAATTACAGCGACCAGATGGCCAAAAACACGGTTTCACCTGGACGACAAAGGAGATGGAATTTAGATGATTCGCAAGTTTGCCCGACCAATGCTGGCCTCGGTTTTCGTTGCCGACGGTGTCGACACGCTGATGAACCAGAAGGATCATGAAGAGGGCGCACGCGACCTGATTGCCCGCGTCCGCTCCGTAACCCCGAACCAGTACAACAAGTACGTGCCAAATAGCGAGAAGCTGGTTGTCCAGGTCGTCGCTGGCACCAAGGTTGCTGCGGGTTCCCTCTACGCTCTGGGTAAGGCCCCACGCCTGTCCGCCACCGCTCTGGTCGCTGCACAAGTTCCGACGATGCTGGCTCGCCACGCATTCTGGGAGACCCAGGATTCGAAGGAGAAGGCAGCTCGCCGCACTGGTTTCCTGACCGACATCGGTCTGCTGGGTGGCCTCTTCCTGGCTACTGCTGACACCGACGGTAAGCCGGGTGTCGCTTGGCGCGCTGAGAAGGCTGGCAAGCAGCTGAACAAGAAGGTTCAGGCTGCCCTGCCGACCAAGTCTGAAACCGAGCAGCGCACTGAGGAAATCAGCGCAGCCTTCGCTTCCGCCGGCGAGAACGTCCGCGAAAAGGCCGGGCTGCTCCGCGACCGCGCATCTGAGGCTACCGATGAGGCTCGTGAATACGTCGAGGACAACAAGGACGGCTGGCGCGAGCAGCTCACCGACGCCTTCGACACCGCTAAGAGCTACGTCGAGGACAACAAGGACGACTGGATTGCCAAGGCCACCGAGCTCGCTGAGGACGCGCGCGACTACGCCGAGGACCTGGGCAAGGACCTCAAGAAGGACACCCGCAAGCAGCGCAAGGAACTGCGCAAGCGCGCAGCCAAGGCTTCCAAGGAGGCCAAGAAGTCCGCAAAGAAGGCGCAGAAGCGCCTGCAGTAAGTTTGCTGCCGCAGTTAAGGCGGTATACTTAAACGCTCCCCACGCCACTACGCGTGCGGGGGCGTTTTCATATTTTTATATTCATTCAGCACATCAGTTAGCACTAATTTTGCGATTCGTTGAGGAGACCAGGTTGGCGTCGCGCGCATCCGAGCCCGGGCAGGACCAGACAGGCCGCATTGGCCACACTGGCCAGGCAGGTCTGCCGGACCAGGCAAGTTCAGCACCACAGCGAGAAGAAGAAAGCATCCTCGCTGCCGAACAGGCCTACGTCGACCGTGCGTTCAGCTTCCTCGACCGGGCACGCGAGCGCGACCAAGAGTACCTGCGCCAGGTCATGCTCATCGACGACCCAGACCCGCAAGCCCGCGTTGAACGCGAGGTGGAATACCACCGACTACAGGCTAATCTGGACCGCTACCGCTCAGCCGAGATTGGCCTGGTCTTTGGTCGAATCGATATCGATGACACAGACCCCGACAATCCTTTGTCAGAGGAAGGGCCGGGGGCGACCGTCGATAAGCGATACATCGGGCGAATCGGCCTGTCCGATGAAGACGACGACTACCGCACGGTCATCATGGATTGGCGTGCCGACGGCGCGCGCCCGTTTTACCTGGCCACGACCGCGCATCCCGAGGGAGTCAGTCTGCGTCGACACCTGCGCACTCACGGCCGGAAGGTCCGCAGCATTGACGACGAATGGCTCTCCGGCGAGGAAGCCGACAGCGCACACGAGACCGAAGTTGAAGCGGGCGTCGGTGGCGAATCGGTGCTGCGGGAGGTCATGAATCAAGCGCGCACCGGCCATATGCGCGGCATTGTGGAGACCATTCAGCGCGAGCAGGACCTCATCATCCGCGACTCCACCCGCGGCACCCTGGTCGTCCAGGGCGGTCCCGGCACAGGCAAGACGGCAGTGGCGCTGCATCGCGTCGCATGGCTTCTCTATACCTACCGCGATCAACTGGCGAAAACCGGTGTCCTCATCATCGGCCCGAACACAACCTTCCTCGACTACATCTCGCGCGTGCTGCCGAGCCTCGGCGAAACGGGCGTGGTACTGACCACCATTGCCGATCTCTACCCCGGCGTGCGCGGTTCCAACGCGCTTATCGACGGACACAACCCCGAACCCCTGGTTGCGCAGGAAGTTAAGGGCTCGATTGAGATGCTCACTATCCTGCGCGAAGCCGTGCGGGCCTACCAGGAGCTCCCCGCGGAACCTCTTGAAGTCCGGAACGACAACATCACCCTGACGATCACACCTGACATGGTGAAAGCTGCACGCACGCGTGCGCGGCGGACTCGGAAACCCCACAATCTGGCCCGGCCGATTTTCCGCGATCACGTGGTGGAGCTCCTGGCCGCGCAGATGGCCGAGGTCATCGGCGCCGACCCGCTGGGCGGCGAGAACCTGCTGTCCGTGACCGACGTTGCCGACCTGCGCGACGAAATCGACGAATCCGGAGCAGTCGCCGACATCCTCGACGAGCTGTGGCCCGCACTCACACCCGAGCGGGTGCTGTCGGAACTCCTGAGTTCCCGCGAGGCCATCGACTACGCCGCCAGCGATTACGACGAGCTGACGCGCGAGGCTCTCTACCGGCCGGAAGGCACCGACTGGATGCCTTCCGACGCCCCGCTTCTCGACGAGCTGGCGGAACTCCTCGGCCCGGTTGGTGAATCGGAGGCCGATGAAGAGGATTGGCAGGCCCGCGTCGAGGAGGCGCAGGGCGCGTTGGATACCCTGTCCAGTTCTGCATCCCAGGATCTTGACGACGGCTTCGAGGCCGAGATTTTGTCAGCGTATGACGTCATCGATGCCGAGGCACTGGCCGAACGCCACCGTGAGCGCGACCTGCGATCCACCGCCGAGCGGGCGGCGGCGGATCGCCTGTGGGCCTACGGCCATGTCATCGTCGACGAGGCTCAGGAACTCTCCGCGATGGCCTGGCGAATGCTGCGCCGCCGCAGCCCCAACGGCTGGATGACTCTCGTCGGTGACGTGGCCCAGACGGGCTCCCCCGCAGGTGCCGCGACCTGGGACGATGTGCTGGAACCCATCATCGGCGCGAGGTGGCATCTCCACGAGCTGACCGTCAACTACCGCACCCCAGCTGAGGTGATGGAGGTTGCCGCCAGCGTCCTGGCTCAGATTGATCCGGAGCTGGAGGCGCCGCAGTCGATCCGCGCGACCGGCCGCAAGCCTGTTCAGGCTCGCACCGTGACGGAGGCTCTGGCGCATGTGGAGCAGGTTGCGCAGCCAGACCGCCTGGTCGCTGTAATCGCGCCCGCCGAGTTGCTCGAAGCCACGCGCGCGGAGGTGCGGGAGTTCCTCGGTGGTGGAGCTGGTGGCAGCAAGCTCACCAACTGCGCGGTCTACGACATTACGACCTCAAAAGGCCTGGAATTCGACGAGGTCATCGTCGTTGCGCCCGACCAGATTGTGGCACAGTCTCCGCAGGGGCTACAGGACCTGTATGTTGCTCTGACTCGTGCGACCCAGGGGCTAATTGTTGTGGCGCCTCAGCAGTCAGGCGTTTTGCCGGAGCTGCAGTGGTTAGAATGACGAGGATAGTGCCGTACAGAATGAGTGAGACATAATGTCCCAAAACTATCTACCTCAGCTAGCTGAACTTCGCGCACGCCGTCTCATTGCCCAGGGGTTAGCTGCAAGTCAAGCACGCAGCGATTGGAATACAAACCTCAAGTCGCCTGCATTATCAGCAACGCATGGCATGGTTGCTCTGCAAGGACAGAATTATTCGAACGGTGTTGATGCCATCGCCTTGCGCAGTGGCAGCACCACCGACGATGTTTTAGCAGCCATTTCTTCTTACGACATCGTTCGCTGTTGGTCGCAACGAGGCACCCTGCACTTTGTTTCAGCGCAAGACGCGGGAGCAATTATGAGGTTGACGAATCCGCGCATCGAAAAGGCAGCAGCAAGACGTCGTACGACACTCGGTCTTTCTCAAGATGATGTGCAGACCGCACGGGCAGCATTTCATTCCGAATTGCACTCACGTGGTCTGTCCGACCCGCTTACTCGGACTGAAGCCTATGAGGTTTTCGCAGATCATGGAATAGACCCCACGGAGCAAAGAGGTCCTCACCTACTGCGCACATTCGGCGGCGAAGGTGCTGTCGTCCAAGGGCCACGAAAAGGATCCGAAGATACCTTCGTCCTGCTTGCCGACGTAACTTTCAAAGGCGGCCTCTCAGGAAATACCACAGACGGCTCCAGCACAGAACACTCAGCTGAATCCACGCTGGCCGACATTGCCTGGCGCTATGTTAATTCCCGCGGACCTATCTGTGTAGCTGACTTCGCGTGGTGGCTGGGGCTGACGAAAACTCAAGCGAAAAAGGCCCTTAAGCTTATCGACCACTTAATAGTTCCTTTCTCCCTCGATTCCTCTGCCTCTCCGCACGCGCCAACTGACACAGAATTCACCGGCGAAGAACTCGCACAAAATGAGTACTTCATCCCGACATGGCAGCAGAACGTAACTGAGGCCGAGCTTGAAGCCGCGCTTTCACTGACGCTTCGACTGCCCGCTTTTGACGAGTACCTCATGGGCTACGGCAGCCGCACCGAAGTTCTTCCTGAATCCCTTCGCAACCAGGTCTTAACCAGAAACGGAATTAGTTGGCCTTTTGTAGTTGAAGAAGGGATTATCACCGGCCGGCAATAGAAAAACCGGCACCTCAACTCAGGGATGCCGGTTTAAACGAAAGCTAGATTATTAGCTCACCGTTTTGTTAGCTCACAGTGTGAACGATCATGACGTCACAGTCCGACTGACGAGCAACATCAGCCGGCACAGAGCCCAGCAGACGACCAGTCAGCGAGTTAATGCCGCGGTTACCAACCACCAGCAGGTCAGCGCGACGGTCAGTGACCAGAGACATCAGAGCCTCAACCGGGGAGCCGGAACGAACCTCGGTCTCAACCTTGGTAGCGCCGACGGCCTCTGCGGCCTCCTTAGCAGCAGCCAGGTTCTTCTGAGCCGGATCATCACCGAGGACCTGAACCGAATCCTGGCGCAGGGTCTTGGACGCATCCTCTGCAGTCTCGTAGTAAGCGCAGCCGATAACCAGGGTGGCATCGAAAGCAGCAGCAATCGAGGCAGCGCGCTCTACTGCGAGCAGCGACGACTTAGAACCATCCGTGCCGACAACAATGGTCTTGTAATCACTCATGAAAACTATCCCTCACTGTGGAAGTTGCATTAAAACAGTTCATCGTGCGTAACGCCGTCGTTGCCCCGAACCCACTGGCCAGAGCCACTTTCGCGAATACACTGTTTTACTTCCCACAACAGTAGCAAAAAACTACTCGACACCGGCCTCAATCATCCCCTTAAGTTCCTTCTTGAGGTCGAAAATCTCATCGCGCAAGCGCCCCGCGAGCTCGAACTTCAACTCTCGCGCAGCCGCGGCCATCTGCTCCGACAGGTCCGCGATAAGCGCCTCGAGCTCAGCCCTCGGCATCTGCTTACCGCTGGCACCATCGGCCGCGCCCGAGCCGTCGGCACGCGAGAGCAGCGCATCAGCGGCCGCACCGGTCTTGCCTTCGTAATCGGTGTCAGCGTTGTCGTAGACCTGATCCAGAATGTCCGCGATCTTCTTGCGCAGCGGCTGCGGATCGATGCCATGCTCGGTGTTGTACGCAATCTGCTTTTCGCGGCGGCGCTCCGTCTCGTCGATGGCGAACCGCATGGAATCGGTGATCTTGTCGGCGTACATGTGCACCTCGCCGGAGACGTTTCGCGCGGCACGACCAATCGTCTGAATCAACGAGCGCTCCGAACGCAGGAACCCCTCCTTATCGGCGTCGAGGATTGCCACCAGCGAAACCTCGGGCAGGTCGAGGCCCTCGCGCAGCAGGTTAATGCCGACCAGCACGTCGTACTCGCCGAGCCGCAACTGTCGCAGCAGCTCAACGCGCTTGAGCGTATCCACATCCGAGTGCATGTACCGCACCTGCACACCATTTTCGAGCAGGTAGTCGGTCAGGTCCTCCGCCATCTTCTTCGTCAGGGTGGTCACGAGAACGCGCTCGTCACGCTCGGTGCGCTTTCGGATCTCGCCGATCAGATCATCAATCTGCCCCTCAGTAGGCTTAACGACGATCTTGGGGTCCACCAGCCCAGTCGGACGAATGACCTGCTCCACATACTCTCCACCGGTCTTTTCGAGCTCATAGTCACCCGGCGTTGCGGACATGAACACGACCTGGCCCACGCGGGCATCGAATTCGTCGAACGTCAGCGGGCGGTTATCCAGCGCCGATGGGAGGCGGAAACCGAAGTCGACGAGGTTGCGCTTACGGGAAGCGTCGCCCTCGAACATGCCGCCAATCTGTGGCACGGTGACGTGCGACTCATCGATGATGGTGAGGAAGTCCTCCGGGAAATAGTCAATGAGCGTCGCGGGGGCCGAGCCCGGCGCGCGACCATCGATGTGGCGCGAGTAGTTCTCAATGCCGGAGCAGAAGCCGACCTGTTCAATCATTTCGAGGTCGTACTCCGTGCGCATGCGCAGACGCTGTGCTTCCAGCAACTTGCCCCGGTTTTCCAGATCCGCCAGGCGTTCGGCGAGTTCGGCCTTGATGTCCGCGACGGCCCGTTCCATGCGCTCCGGGCCGGCGACGTAGTGCGTAGCAGGGAAAATGCGCAGCTCCGGGACTTGGTCGATGACGTCGCCCGTGACTGGATTGAGGTAGTACAGCGAATCAATCTCGTCGCCGAAGAACTCCACCCGCACGGCCTTTTCTTCGTAGGCCGGGATGATGTCGACCACGTCACCTTTTACTCGGAAGGTGCCGCGGGTAAAGGCAATGTCATTGCGGGCATACTGAATGTCCACCAAAAGGCGCAGGAACTGGTCGCGGTCGACTTCCTCTCCCTCCTTCAGCCACACCGAACGGTCGAGGTAGGACTGCGGGGTACCCAGGCCATAGATGCACGAAACAGAGCTGACGACGACTACGTCGCGACGCGACAGCAGCGCTGAAGTAGCCGAGTGGCGCAGTCGCTCCACGTCCTCGTTGATGGAGGAATCCTTTTCAATATAGGTATCGGTCTGCGCGATATAGGCCTCGGGTTGGTAGTAGTCGTAGTACGAAACGAAGTACTCGACCGCGTTGTTTGGCAGCAGGCTGCGGAGCTCATTGGCCAGCTGGGCCGCCAGCGTCTTGTTCGGTGCCATGACGAGGGTTGGCCGCTGCACCTTTTCGATCAACCACGCTGCGGTGGCTGACTTACCGGTACCCGTGGCACCCATCAGAACGACCTCGCGCTCGCCTCTATCTAGGCGCTCCGACAGTTCCGCGATTGCCTGCGGCTGGTCGCCCGACGGTTCGAATTCACTGATGACCTCGAAGTTTCCCTCAGCGCGCTCGACTTCACCGACGGGCCGGAACTCCGAGTGTGCGAGGACGGGTTGCTCTGCTGCAAATGCCATAGTTCCCAGCGTAGCGAAGGCTGTCTTGAAAGCGGCTGGTTACGTTACTTCCTGGGGCTTTGGGCTATCCAGGGCTGGGGCCCAGGGCTGGGGTCCAGAGCCTAGGAGCGGCTGTCGAGTTCCGGACCAACATTAAAATCGGCACAGATTTGGACAAGGCTGGCATAAAGTCGGTGCCAGGCCAGCAAAGGCGGGTTCCGCTTCACCAGCTGGCCCTTAGTGCGCAGCGGCTGGCTCGTGGTGAAGCGCAAGCCGTCTTATCGATGGTCCACGGCTGCGAGGCTGCGAGGCTGCAAGGCTGCGAGGCTGCGGGAGGCCTGGGTTATCCACACCCTGAAAGTTGTCCACAGATTGGACACGGAGCCTCTCTCACAGAAAATCCCCTGGGCCGCAAAAGCTTAGAGTCCCGACCATGGGAAGTTTCACCACGGCCGAGTTGCGTGCACTCGGCATCGGAGAGAAAAAGACCAGAGCCCTCCTACAACAAGGCAGGCTAACTAAATTGGTACGAGGCCTCTACATTGACGACCACTCTCCCGCCTCAGTCGCCCGAGCAATCACGGGGCATTACAAAAGCATTGCGCTAAGCGGTAAAAGCGCAGCTCAAATCCACTTGAGACTTCCCCTGACACTTCCTATCCAGGCAGAGGGCGCGGGATCAGTTCAGGCCGAGACCTTCTCCATTAGGCACAGTCGTCTGCCGGCCTACACCGACATCAATGGCCTCCCAGTTGTCGAAGCACTCTGGGCAGCACGAGCTTCAAAAGACTATGCACGCAGAATCCTGGAAACACACTACGCCGGCCGGGGCGGCGAGAAGCGACTCAACCACGACCTCAGCCGGATGCGGAAAGTCCCCGCATGGCTGCGTGAAACCATCACCACCACGCCGATTGGCTCATGCAGCGAACTCGAGCGCAAGCTGGCCCGTCCACTAATCAAGCGCGGGTACCGCATCCGAATGAACCAGTACATCGGCCCCTACTGCTTCGACATCCTGCTTGACCAGTGGAAAATAGCCATCGAAGTTGACTCAGAGAAGTACCACGCCAACGAGGACTCGTTCATCACAGATCGCTGGAAGACCAACTCCGGCACGCTGCACGGCTGGATAATCCTAAGGTTCACAGACTCATGCATCAATTGGAATCTCGACAGCGTCCTCGACGAAATCGAGCAGGCAATCCGATGGGTACAAAAGCGCCGTCCCCGCGTGGACTATAAACCAGGATGGCCTGCCTGCCAGAAAGTCTGGGAGTGGAATCCAACGGTTGGCTACGCCAACAAGCAATGACACCTGTCATGGGCAATTCGTGACACCACCTATACGTCCATACCTCTAATCCGCGCTGAACTTGGAACTATGAATCCGGACGTAATTCTCGAGTTCTCCAATATCACCAAGCAATTCAGCAAAGGCCAGGTAACCGCACTCGATGATGTCAGCGCCACCGTCCGCCGCGGTGAGGTCGTCGCCATCCTCGGTGAAAACGGCGCAGGCAAAACCACACTTATCGATCTCATCCTCGGCCTGACCACACCCACCGCCGGCCGCATCGAAGTCAACGGCCAATCATCCAGGAACGCGGTCAATGCTCAGCAGGTCGGCGCTATCTTGCAGACGGGCGGTTTGCTTCCCGACGTAACGGTCGAGGACACACTCAAGATGATTGCCAGTGGCTATTCGGAGCATGTGGCGTTGGCGGACGTCGTAAAGCAAGCGCGGCTGGAACCCTTGCTGAAGCGGAAAGTCGGTAAGTGCTCGGGCGGTGAGCAGCAGCGATTGAAGTTTGCGTTGGCCCTGCTCGGTGATCCGGAGTTGATTGTGTTGGATGAGCCGACAGCGGGGATGGATCCGAGTGCGCGGCGCAATTTTTGGGCGGATATTCATGCCCGGGCGGAGCGTGGCACGACGGTGTTGTTCACCACGCATTACATGGATGAGGCGGAGGATTGTTCGAAGCGAATCATCATGCTGCACAAAGGGCGTATCATGGCGGACTTGGATACGCCGAGCATGCTTGCGCTGAGTAAATCAGTGCTGGTTGAGGCTAATTTTCCGGGTGCGGCACCGGAGCTTTCAGAGCGCACTGAGGTCGATGAGGTCACCTGGTTGAGTAGCGCTGCTGGGGAACCGGCCGGGACCAGTAGGCGCGTGCGGCTGCGGACACGGGATTCGGACTCACTGCTTCGTCACTTGGTAACGGAGACGGATGCGACCGACTTCACGGTCCAGCGCGCGAAGCTTGATGACATTTTCATTTCTATGCAGCGTGACGCAGATGTTGCAGCTGATGCCACGCCCGATGTCGCCGTGGCTGCTGGGAACTAAAGGAAATAACTGGAAAGGATTGCCATGACGTACACCGCGACTGAAACTTCGTCCGACATACCCGGCGCGACTGCTGGTACCAGCGCAACAAAGCTAACCGAATCCCACGGCCTGTCGACATACATCGCCATTCAGATCAAACGCTATCTGTCCGACTGGTCGAACCTGTTCTTCTCCATCGGCCTGCCCATCTTGTTCTTTCTGGTGTTCGGTGCCTCGCTCGACCGCGGCGGCGATGCCTTCCCTCACGGCAATGTCACCGCCTACGTGATGATTGGCATGGCTATTTACGGCGGCGTCACAGCAGCGGTGGCCAGCGCCGGACAAACGATTATGGAGCAAACCACGGGATGGGGTCGCCAGCTTGCGCTGACACCAATGTCGACGTCGCGTATTGTACTAAGCCAGGCAATTCTGGTGCTCTTCGCCGCAGTGTTGCCGATTGCGGCAATGTATCTTCTCGGCCTCGTCATCGGCACCGAGATGGAGCCACGGGCCTGGATTGTCAGCTTCATTCTCTGTGTTGTAACCTGTCTGCCGTTTGGTTTCTACGGCTATGCCTGGGCACTGCTGCTGCCGAAGCCGTCAGCGCTCAGTATCGCGTCGGGCTCGATTGTCGTGCTGTCTTACCTCGGCAACCTCTTTATCCCGATGCAGGGCGCGTTGCTGGCAATCAGCCGCTTCACGCCGCTGTTCGGTTCTGTGACTCTGTCGAGGTATCCGCTGACCGCAGGTCTTACTCCCAGCACGGATACTGGTGCAGGACTCTACACCGAGCCACTGTGGGTGCCCATTGTCAATGTTGCAGTTTGGAGCATCCTGCTAATCGGCTTCTGCATATATCTGAACAAGCGCGAGAAGTCGCGGCTGTAAATAACGCGGCGAAACACGGCTAGATAGCAAACCCAAGCGATAGCCATCGCCTCCATCTAACCTGTGACTAACGAGACCAACTTCCCTCTGCCACCGACCGAGACCGCCTAGGCATCTATGACAACCACTTTGCGACGCAGCTTCAGCCATCCTTTCCAGGGATTCCATGTCTACTCCGCACTGTCGGCTGGCATCTGGATTGTGGTTTTACCCTTCGTCTTCTTCGGTTTCGGCGCCGAAAAGGTCGCTCAGATAACTGCGCTGATTGTCAGCTTTGCGCTGGTGTACATCTTCATCTGGGGCTCACTTCACTACTATCCTCGCGGCTGGTTGCAACGAGCTCGCAACATACTTGCCCTGTGCATAGTCGCAGCGTTCGGCCTGCTCTCCATCCCGCTTGTGGGAAACGGCGCCAGCGCATTCCTGCCATTTGTCGCAGCATTGCTCAGTTGGATGCTGCCCATCATCCCCGCCATCCTCAGCATTGGCGTGCTCGGCGCAACAATCGTTACCATTAGTCATTTCTTGGCTCCGGAAAGCGGTCTCATCTTACCCATCGATGCCCTGTTTTGGGCCGTCGTTGTCTGCTGCGTTGTTCAACTCAGCAGGTTCTCCCAGGAACGAGCCCAGCTCAACCAGGAAATTGAGCTCAGCCAGCAGCGCGACTCCATCGCCCGCGATGTCCACGACGTGCTGGGCCATTCGCTGACGGTCATCTCGCTCAAATCTGAAGTCGCGCGGCGTTTGGTCCACACCAACCCCGATGCCGCCGCTGCCGAACTCGAGGCCATCACCGCTCTGTCGCGCACATCGCTTGCCGAAGTCCGCTCAACAGTCACACGCATGCGCCAGCCGGATCTCGCAGGCGAGCTCGCCGCCGCGCGGGCATTCCACACCGCACACATTGAGGCTTCACTTCCCGACGATTCCAGCGGTGTAACCACCAATGCGAAACTCTTCTCCTGGGTGATTCGCGAGGCCACCACCAATATCATTCGGCATTCTGAGGCGAAGAATGTCTCAATCGAACTCACACCATCCAGCGTGGAAATCATCGACGATGGCATCGGCTTCGACATTTCCGACCTAGGCTGCGATTCCTCCGCGGCTACCACGGGCGAAGGCCAAACTGTCGCCGCTGGTGGATTGGCTGGGCTGAAGCAGCGTGTCCAGGATGCTGGCGGTGACCTCATTATCGAGTCCGCACCAGGTCGCGGCACTCGCCTTGTGGCCACGATGACGCAGTCACGCTTGCAGCGCTCGCACCGCTCCCACCACGCGGGCCGTTCATCCACCACAAGCTCCAAAAACCACCTCACTGACACAACCGTCACCGAATATGCGCGGGAGAATAGATGATTCGCGTTCTCATAGCTGATGATCAGCACCTAGTTCGAGGGGCTTTAAAGGCTCTACTGGAAACCGAACCGGACTTGGACATCGTGGCTGAAGCCGCCGACGGCATTGAAACAACGCAAAAAGTCACCGAGCAGGACGTCGATGTCGCGCTTATTGACATCGAAATGCCGCGCCTCAACGGCATTGACACCATCGCGAAAATTTCTGACCACTGCCGCTGCCTCGTCGTCACTACTTTTGCTCGCCCCGGCTACCTCAAACGCGCACTTCAGGCCGGTGCCAGCGGATTCCTGGCAAAGGACACGCCTCCTGAGCAGCTCGCAGAAGCTATTCGACGCGTCCACTCCGACCTCCGAGTCATCGATCCGGCCTTGGCCGAGGCCTCACTTTTCACGGCCGACTCTCCCCTGACCGACCGCGAAGTCGAGATCGCTCGACTGATTCTCCAAGGCGCTGATACGGGCACAATCGCCGGCCAGCTCTTCATTGCCAAGGGCACGGTGCGCAATCAGGTGTCGTCAATTATCACGAAGACGAATACCTCAAACCGCGTCGAGGCCGCGAAAACTGCTCGCGACAATGGTTGGCTCTAGAAAACAGGTCGAAATACCGCCCTGATTTTCATCGAATCGTTATTACTTTCATAGTGCGAAAACTCCCTACTGCCCACTGCGTGACGCCTACGAACACCCACCACACCTTTGCTTCACGACGTGCACTCATCGCCGGTATCCTCGCCACAACCGCATTGACCTTCACCGCCTGCTCTCAAAACGACGGCGCAGTAACTAGCCAATCGGCAGCTGACACCGCCACCATGACTCAGACTGACGGCAACGCATCAAACGCAAACTCAGAGAATAGGCCGAACCCAACCGGCTCAAACTCTGATGCTGGCGGCAGCAATAACGGTGGCGCTGCCGGAAACTCCGACGACACCTCCGACGATGCAAATTCTTCCGAGACGGCCCCATCACAAAATGGTGGACAAACCAATGGGGATACCGAAACCACGTCTTCGTCGTCAAGCGAAAATGCAGACATCGGCCAGGCGATGAGGGACATCATTTACAGCAACTCGTCGCCGGGGACCACGTTTACCGGGGGCGAGGAGATGACTGTTTACGTGTATGGCGATGGTTACCGCACGAATCTGGTCGTTGCCGGGCCGAATACCAGCTGTGAGTTTACCACCGAGGTCTTCCATCAGCAGACCGACGGTCTCAACGCCACCGCTGATAACATTCGCGATAATTTGAAGCCGAATATTCAGGCAACGAGCCCTGCGACCGGCCAGACCTACGATGTCAGCTGCGGCACGCAGGGCGATGGTGTCGTGGCGTGCAGCGGCGGAAACGACGCACGGATTTATATCAATTAGCGTTGATTGCCATTTCGGGAGCAGGCATTTCGTCTTCACTCGTTGACAGCGCAATTGCTGAATACTGCCCTGGCCGATTGATCAGTTTCGACAGACTTGCGGTAATGGCAGGCAACGATTTCACATCGGTGTAGGTCAAGTATCGAGACTTCCATACAGGCTTGAACTTTTCCTTGTAATTACGCAGCCCGCGGAAGTTATAAATCCGGCCTCCGTAGTTGTACACCAGATAGATGGTTTTTTCGCTGAGCCTGGAATGCGGCCGCGCACCGGTATTCGACATTGGTGCCATACCAAAGTTGAACTCGGTATATCCACGGTCTTTTGCCCATTCCATCAGATTCACGAAAATGCCATCCATCACTCCATCTGGAGCATCAGGTCGAATGCGCATCAAATCCACTGACGCAACCCTTTGCCCTTGCGGCATTATCGAAGCAAATCCTTCGACACGGTCTGAATCCGCCGATCGAACAACTGCAATCGGTGCACGTGACAGATAATTCTCATCAAAGAAACCGAGCGAGAAGCTCATTTCCGTGCGTTTTCCGAGCCACTCCTGCGATGCGTCTCGCAATTCCGTAATGAGGTCTGGGCTGTACGGTGCCTCGGCAATTTCAAAAGTACAACCAGAGCTTTCTAACTTGTTGTACATACGTCGGAACGTCTTGCCCTTATTACCGACTCGGGTGAAACCCGAAATATCAACCGTCGCATCTTCACCGAGTTTGACCAGGCTCATGCCCTCATTTACACATCGAGCCAAATGGTCTTCGCCCACTTCATAGAATGCGACCGAGCACTGAAAGGTATCCGCATAGTCAATAAAGTCCGCGAACAGTTGATTGAAGGCATCCGGGTCGCCGAATGGATCACCGAGTGCAATCAAGGTCGTGCCATGGGGGCGGTACAGCAACGCTGCACGGTCCGCACCATTTCGCTTATCGACGGTAAAGAAAACCTGCTTATCGCCTAGGTAATACAGATGCGAAAAAGCATTCCCGCCCCATTTTTCAATCAGGGCCTCGAATCGACGTGTCTGCTCTTCGTTTGGGGCTTCGAACTCCGGAGCGCGACAGCGAGAAAACAATACTGCAATTGCCACAGCACATGCGAGCATTACGTAGAAAAGAACCATTGGCCAGTGAGTATTGGCATGCGGGGATGGTGCGGGTACATTGACCACCTTATTTACCCGAAGCGCATGCCAACTCGAAAGAACGATTGGAATAGCAATCGCCAGAGCTGCCGTTGGTACGAAACTACTCCACTTTAATGGGAGTGGATCTCGATCAAACGCACTGCGAGACGCGAATAGTGCAAGTGCAAAGACCCCAAGATAAATAGCCTCTTCGTAGTCGATTCCGCGCACTAGACACGCAACCGCTGCCACCCCAAGCAGCACTAAAACCAGCTGGTAGCAGCGTCTGACTCGTTGGTTAATTCCGCGAGCCAAGATAAGCAACATGACGGCGATAAACAGCACTGTCAAATGCGATGCACGCCGGACAGTGCTCGGCAAAACTTCTTCGATAATCCGAATACGTGAAGCAATTTCAGGTGTCAGCGCCGAAACAAAGAGCAAAAGACTAGAGAAAACGGTGATAACTGCGAGTATCCGAGCCATGACACGGTGCGGAAAATCGGACTCGAGTTCTTTCACGCTGTCGGAGACCCAAAAGACCGCCGCCAGCAGCCACGGAACGATGTAATAGAAAACGCGGTACAGTACAAGGCCAAGCAGAATATGGTTAGTGTCGAGGCCAACTTTGGCGCACAGCGCAAACACTGTGAGGTCGAAGCTACCAGCTCCTGCAGGCAGGAAAGATAGCAATCCGGCCAGAGTGGCGGTTGCAAAAATAAAGATAGCAATCGGGAGTGAAAACTCCGGTGTGAACACCCGAACGCATACCCAGAAGAACAGCCCAGCTGCTGCCCAATCAACGACTGAGGTGCCGAGAAGATACCACTTTTCCCGCTTTCCTATCTGCGCAAAAGTCGTTTTTCTTAAATCAATTACGCCAAGTTTAAATCTATCCGCTAAGAAAAACAGCGGCAGATAAAAACATGAGATTATGGCGACGACAATTAACCAGCCATCGAAATGCACTGCGTACGGCAACGTTATTGCCAACATTACGAATAACCCGAGTAGGTTGGCAGCCCACACACTTGCCGAAACACCAATGGACTTACCTCGGTCCGCACCCGCCCAGGTATAGTATTTCGCACGGATTGTACCTCCGGTGAGCCCACCGAATCCGGCGAAATTATTAAAGGCCTGCGCAATCCAGCCAATCTTCAATGCTTCGCGTGGCGACACCTCCACACCGGCATATTTGGAGGCGACCAAGTCGTAGAGTCCCGTCGCACTGAACGCAATCAGACCTAACACCATGATGATTGCGTTTACGTGCATCGACGTATCAGCAAAAATTTCTCGAAGTTGGCTTCCTGAAATGGCGGCAAACTGGCCACGAGCCACAAGCACGATAATGGAGATTATCGCGATATAGAAAACAATCTTTAAGATTTTTCCGTGCGCCTTAAGCCACTGGTACAAGGATTGCATCGTCATACCTTTAACTCCGATCTTTAATTTCGCAGATGATCTAAACCAGACAGCCATACTTTTGATGGCCGCATCGAGAAAAATAGTGTTCTTGTGTTCTAGTGGCTTTGCGCCCGGATAAGATTCATTTTCTCCGCAAGCCAGGGGAGCTCGTCGTCAAGCGCGCGATCCCACACTTTCCATTCGTGCGTACCGGAATAGGTGCGCTCTTGGACGTCCATTCCCTGTTCCCGTCCGGCTCGGCAGACTTTCCACAGCCCTTCGATGACATCTTTAGATTCCTCATCGCCTATGGAACAGAATGCGGAATAACCTGTGAAGTCTTCGCCAGAAGCGAAAATCGATAACGGATTATTTGCCTCAAACGTGGCCTTGTCGCCACCAAAGCCCTTCTCGATTGTCGTCTCAAGGTTGTGCAGATTTGGGAACTCCTCGCCTGACATGTCCAGCACGGTACGATACGGGCCTCCCTTACGGCTGAGAACTTGCATCGCGCAGGTACCACCATTGGACAATCCACCTACTGCCCACGACTGCGGTCGAGTATCTACTTGGAAATGTTGCTCCAACCACGCCGGTACGTCATGTTCCAAATAGGTTGCGACCGCCCCATTTTCAGTGTCGGAGCAGAGCGGATTCTTGAAGCTCGAAGATAGCTGATCAACTATCGCCACAATCGGCGCCAAACCATTGTGTTGCTCAGCAAAGCGATCCATAGTATTTTTCAGGTCGCCGTTTACCAGCCAATCCTTCGACGTACCCGGCTGTCCTGGCATCAGTACAAGCACAGGCAGCAGAGGACGAGGTCGAGCGAAATAGGCAGCTGGAACATAGATAATGGAGGAGCGCGGAGAAAAGTCAGTAGCAGGGATATCTGCTTGCACGAGAACGCTGCTATCAGAGCTCAGTTTTTCGACTTGGCGTGGCCGCCACCGTTGTTCCAAGGATGTTTGTTTTGCCGACTCACTGTCACCGGGACGATAAACATCCGCGACCGGCGCGAGCCCATCTACCTCGCCAAAAGCCTGCACTTTGCCTGGTCCGCGTAGCACCTGGGCCAAGTTTGCATACGTGCCATAGTGAATATTGGGAACGGCATAGGCGCCGAGTACTGATAATGAGCAGACGAGAAGACCCGCAATGATGCGCCTAGGCTTCTTGGAAAACGCAATTACAACTAGAGCAACGATGCCGGACAAGCCAGATGCGAATGGTCCGAAAACTTCAATACCGATGTAGTCCGGGATCGGTCGCCACACCTTATTAAGCACATACCAGCCGATGGTGCTCACCACAGAGACAGCCACTACAATCGCGCAAACTTGAATTAGTCCCGATTTTCTAGAGCTGTTCCCCTTTGCAACCAGCCAAAGGAGAAACCCGAGAGTCAGCAGCATTAGTATAACTGCGATAATTTCTGGAACTCTGCCACGCAGCTGTACCAATTTGGCAGCCTCAAGGGCGTACCACGACCAATCTTGCATGCGGTAAAGACTATTTTTTAAAAGGAAGAGAATGCACAGAATATCTGAAGCTCTTATCTAGAATTGTCGCTTCGATTTGTAGCGCTCAGAGATGGCACGCCAAAGCTGGTGTACACAGCTTCGCGGACTGACGACCATCACATCCTGCAGCTTCATGCTTCGAACTCATGAGATTCCACCTACAGTAAATACCATGACTGTTTCCCGCTTGCGCCCCTTCGGCGAGACCATCTTCGCCACCATGTCCCGCCTCGCTACCGAGCACGAGGCAATCAATCTTGGGCAGGGCTTCCCCGATTGGGATGGGCCGGCGGAGGTGCTCGCGGAGGCGCGACATCAGATAGCTGGAGGAAACAACCAGTACGGCCCCGGCCGCGGCATGAAGGTGCTCCGCGAGGCTATCGTCGCCGATCGCGCCCGCCGCACGGGGCAGGTCTACGACGCCGACGCCGAATGCCTCGTCACGGTCGGCGCCACGGAGGCGATTGCCGCCACCGCCTTGGGGCATCTCGAACCCGGCAGCCACGTCATCGTCATCGAGCCGTACTACGACTCGTACAAAGCCGCCATCGCACTGGCTAACTGCACATATACCGCGGTGCCGCTCATCCCCGCAGCTTCCGGCACGGCACGCTCCTGGTCGCTCGACCGCAGCGCGCTTGCCGATGCCGTCACCGCCAAAACGGCCATGATCATCATCAATTCGCCGCACAACCCCACCGGCACCGTCCTCGCGGACGAGGACTTGCAGGCCATCGCCGATGTCGCCATCGCAAACCATCTACTCGTGCTTGCCGACGAAGTCTACGAACGCCTGTACTTCAACGGATTGTCACACTCTTCCATCAGCGCTCTGCCCGGCATGCGCGAGCGGACCATTGTCGTGTCCAGTGCCGCAAAAACCTTCAACGTCACCGGCTGGAAGATTGGCTGGACGCTCACCCCGACCGAGCTACTCGATGGCGTGGTTAAAGCCAAGCAGTTCTTGAGCTATGTCGGTGCCACTCCCCTTCAGCCAGCCGTCGCCCGTGGCCTGCAGGAATGCGCACCGTGGGTGGACGAACTGGCGGGGCAGCTCGAGGGCAACATGCGGCTCCTCGCCGATGGCTTGGAGGGCCTTGGCGCCGATGTCTTCACGCCGCAGGCGGGGTATTTTGTCGTCGCCGATGTCTCGAGCTGGGGGCTTGGCGACGCCCTGGAGACCTGCACCCGGCTGGTCAAAGAATGCCGCGTCGCAGCCATCCCCGTCACCGCTTTTGTGGATGACCCAGAGTCAGAAAAGTACCGCTACCTGGTACGGTTCGCTTTCTGCAAGCGCGCCGAGGTGATTGAGGAGGCTATTGCGCGGCTACGGGATTATCTTGCTGCCCGGCCTGCAGCTGGCGAATCTGATTCAGCGGCTGAATAATCCGCTCCCAAATCCGGTCGACCTGGCGCACGAGGTCCTCCTCGGTGCCTGAGTTTTCCAGAACCACGTCGGCGAACTGCAGGCGCTTATCATCGCTGATTTGCTTAGCGATGCGCTGCTTCGCATCCTCTCGGTCTACACCGCGGCTTTCCACCAGACGGTCGAGACGGACCTCCACCGGGGTATGCACAACCACGACGAGGTCTTGCGCTTCCGACTGCCCCATTTCAATCAACAGCGGAGAGTCAAAAACAATGATGGCGTCACCTGCCGCGTTGAACTGCTCTTCGGTGCGCTGCTCAATACGCGGGTGGGTAATGGAGTTCAGCAGCTCCGTCTTCTCCGCTGATACGAAGGCCCGCTTCGCAAGTTCGCCGCGATTGAGGGAGCCGTCGTCAAGCAAAATGCCCTCGCCGAAAGCTTCGGCGAGTTCGGCCAGCGCCGGTTCCCCGGGTTCGACGACATCGCGAGCGATCTGATCAGCGTCGATGATGACGGCACCGAGCTCGGCAAACCTACGGGCGACCGTAGATTTCCCACTGCCCATGCCACCGGTTAGTCCTACTTTGAGCATGTCTCTAAGGGTACGTGGACACGCCCCCGCACGTTAGTGCTTTACGACGAGATCCTCGATGCGGTGACCCTCTTCAACGGGATCTGGGTTGACTGGGGCCGGGGCGGTGCCGTTACCGAATGGGCTGCCACCAAGGGCCTCACGGCCGTGCGGCTGGAGCAGGTCAGAGAGCTCCGGCCCCTTCGGGACAATCCCTAAAGGATTGAGGTCGCGATGGACTTCGTAGTAGTGGCGCTTGATATCGACGAAGTCAGTGGTGTCGCCGAAGCCCGGAGTCTGAAAGAGATCACGCAGGTAGTTGTATAGAACCGGCATCTCGGAGATCTTGCTCCGGTTGCACTTGAAGTGGCCGTGGTAGACGGCATCGAAGCGGATGAGGGTTGTGTAAAGGCGAATGTCGGCCTCAGTGATGTGGTCGCCCATGAGGTAACGGCGGGTCTCCAAGCGCTCAGAAACCTTGTCTAGGGCATTGAACAGCCGGTCGTAAGCCTTGTCGTAGGAGTCCTGCGAGCCTGCGAAACCACAGCGGTAGACGCCGTTGTTGATCTCGGTGTAGATGAACTGCATAAGCTCATCCATTTCCTCGCGCATCTCCACCGGGTAAAGATCCGGGGCGCCTTCGCGGTGGAACTCGGTCCACTCGGTAATGAAGTCCAAGGTGATCCAGGGAAAGTCATTGGTCACGACCTCGCCCGACTCGATCTCGACGATGGCCGGAACAGTAATGCCGCGCTGGTAGTCCGGGAAACGCTTGAGGAATGCCTCCTGGAGGCGCTCGTAGCCTAGTACTTCGTCACGGCCACCTGGTCCCTTGTCGAATGCCCAGGAGCGGGCATCGTGCACTGGCCCTGGAATTCCGACTGAAATTGCATCTTCCAAGCCGAGCAACCTGCGAACAATAAGCGTGCGGTGTGCCCATGGGCACGCGCGAGCCGCGATGAGGCGGTAGCGACCGGCTTCAACGGGCCACGTCTTAATCCCCTCGCCTACTTCGCGACCATCCTTAACAATCCGGTCATTGATATAGCGGGTGTCGCGGTTAAAGTCTTTGCCCTCCTGGGAGTACACACCACCGGTGGAGTGGGAGGAATCCTCTACGTGATTGGCCTGATTCTTTGTTGTCATGTCACCAATCATATGGGCAGAAAGATAGGCTGTCAACGGCAGTAAAGACCGCCAGAGCCACCAAAATCGACAGGACCACCGGGGCATTAGAGTCATTAGGGCCATTAGGACGGCTTGCGCTTCGCCAGTAGCCGGTTACTGTGCAGCAAACTACTTCTGGTGAAGCGTAAGCCCGCCCTAGGCAACAGCGGTGCCCCCTTCATGGCCCAAAGCTCCATCACCCGGACCAAAGATGCAGCAAGCCCCCAAGCCGCCGCTATAAGAACAAGGCCGAGCAGGTGCCCGTCGTAAAGCAAAGAAGGCACGAAAAAGCCCCAGCGAGGAAAACCTCGCCGGGGCAATTTCTCAAAGGGACGTGTAAGCCCTTAGCGGTCTAGCTTAGTTGCCAGCCAGCTTCTCGCGCAGAGCAGCGAGCTGCTCGTCGGAAGCCAGGGTGCCGCCTGCATTGTCTGCAGCCGGTGCGGCCGGAGCAGCCGGAGCTGCCTCGCCGGACTCGGAGGAGTAGTTCGAAGCGGTCTCTGCAGCCTCGGCAGCTGCAGCGCGGTGACGCTCGATCTGGGCAGCGTGCAGCTGGTGGTGACGCTCTGCCTCTGCGTAGCGAGCCTCCCACTCTGCGCGCTGGGTCTCGAAGCCCTCCATCCACTCGTTGGTCTCCGGGTCGAAGCCCTCCGGGAAGATGTAGTTGCCCTGCTCGTCGTAGGAGTCGCCCATGCCGTACTTGGTCGGGTCGAACTCTTCGGTGAAGTCCTCGTCAGCCTGCTTGAGGGACAGGGAGATACGACGACGCTCGAGGTCGATGTCGATGACCTTGACCATGACCTGCTCGTCGACGGAGACAATCTGGTCCGGAACATCGATGTGGCGGGAAGCCAGCTCGGAGATGTGAACCAGGCCCTCGATGCCCTCCTCGACGCGGACGAACGCACCGAACGGAACCAGCTTGGTGACCTTGCCCGGAACAATCTGGCCGATTGCGTGAGTGCGGGCGAAGACGCGCCACGGATCTTCCTGAGTAGCCTTCAGGGACAGGGAAACGCGCTCGCGGTTCAGGTCGACCTCGAGAACCTCGACGGTGACCTCGTCGCCAACCTGGACAACCTCGGACGGGTGGTCGATGTGCTTCCAGGACAGCTCGGAAACGTGAACCAGGCCGTCAACACCGCCGAGATCGACGAATGCGCCGAAGTTGACGATGGAGGAAACGACACCCTTGCGGACCTGGCCCTTCTGCAGCTGATGCAGGAACTCAGAGCGGACCTCAGACTGGGTCTGCTCGAGCCATGCACGGCGGGACAGAACGACGTTGTTGCGGTTCTTATCGAGCTCGATGATCTTGGCCTCGATCTCCTGGCCGATGTACGGCTGGAGGTCGCGGACACGACGCATCTCGACGAGGGAAGCCGGCAGGAAGCCGCGCAGGCCGATGTCGAGGATCAGGCCGCCCTTGACGACCTCGATGACGGTACCGGTAACCGGCTCGTCGTTCTCCTTGAGCTGCTCGATGGTGCCCCAAGCACGCTCGTACTGAGCGCGCTTCTTGGACAGGATGAGGCGGCCTTCCTTGTCTTCCTTGGTCAGGACCAGCGCGTCGATCTCATCGCCAACTTCGACCACTTCGTCAGGGTCGACATCGTGCTTGATGGACAGTTCGCGGGAAGGAATGACACCTTCAGTCTTGTAGCCGATGTCGAGAAGAACCTCGTCGCGGTCAACCTTAACGACGGTGCCCTCAACGATGTCACCATCGTTGAAGTACTTCATCGTCGAGTCGACAGCGGCCAGGAAATCCTCAGCGGTGCCAATGTCGTTGATGGCAACCTGAGGGACGTTAGAAGTGGACATATAAGATGTGCTCCGAAGCGGATAGAAATCGAAAAACGGACAATTTCGGCCTTGCCCCTCAAAGAAACCCCTGGACAACCGGGCCAAATCCGCTTTCGGCGAATCTCACCATTGGCAATTAGTTAACCCGATGTCCATGAAGCTCGAGGCTGCAAAGTCGGCACGCTAATGCATACCTAGCGAACAATACCGATTTGAGCTGCGACATTCAAGTCCGCAACACATCCGCGGCAAGCCCGCATCAAGTCCGCCGACCAGCACTACGGCCCGACCTTCGCACCACTAATGCGCAGCAGTATCCCAGTTCACACCAGCACCGATGGAAGCATCCAACGGCACCAGCAATTCAGCCGCCGAGTCCATCTCGCGATGCAACAGCTCCTTGATGGCTCCCTCTTCCCCATCTGCAACTTCCACAACCAGTTCGTCATGAACCTGCAGGAGGACACGTGAGCGCAACCCGCCCCGTCGTAAAGCATCGTCGACCCGGAGCATCGCAATCTTAATAATGTCTGCCGCCGACCCCTGAATCGGCGAGTTCAATGCCGCACGTTCCGCGTTATCGCGAGCGATGCGGTTGTCGGCGTTGAGTTCCGGCAGGTAGCGACGACGATCGAACATCGTGGCCGTAAAGCCGTCCTTGCGCGCCCGCTCAACAACCTTGTGCAGGTAATCGCGCACGCCACCGAAGCGCTCGAAGTAGTCCTCCATGAGCTTCTTCGCCTCGCGCTGCGGAATGTCGAGCTGCTGCGCCAGACCAAAAGCACTCAGACCATAAGCCAGTCCGTAGCTCATCGCCTTCACACGACGACGCAGCTCGGGCGTAACCTCATCGATGCCGACACCGAAAACCTTCGAACCGACGTAGTTGTGCAGGTCCTCGCCCTGGCGGTAGGCCTCAATCAGCCCCGGATCCTGCGACAGGTGCGCCATCACGCGCATCTCAATCTGCGAGTAGTCCGCGGTGATCAGCTGCTCATAGCCATCGCCGACCACGAACGCCTCACGAATCCGTCGCCCGAACTCCGTGCGCACCGGGATGTTCTGCAGATTCGGCTCCGTCGACGACAGACGCCCCGTCGCCGCGACCGTCTGATTAAAAGTCGTATGAATACGGCCATCATCAGCGACAGCCTTGATCAGCCCCTCCACGGTCGACTTCATCTTCTGCGACTCGCGAAACTTCAGCAGGTAATCCAGGAACGGATGCGGGTTGACCTTCGCCAGCCCCTCAATTTCCTTCGCCGCCGTGGAATAGCCCGTCTTCGTCTTCTTTGTCTTGGGCATTCCCAGCTGGTCAAACAGAACCTCTTGCAACTGCTTCGGCGATCCGAGATTCAGCTCAGGCTTATCGACGAGGTTGCGGGCCTCACTCTCCGCCTCATCGGTAGCCGCCTGCGCCTGCTTGCGGAGCTCCTCGAGCGCATCAACATCGACAGCGATACCGGCACGTTCCATCCGACCCAGCACTGGGGCGAGCGGGACTTCCAGGTCGGCGTACACGCTGTAGAGCCCGGCCTCGTCGAGTTCGACAGCCAATCGCTCAGCCAGGTCGATGACGGCGGCGACATGGGAAGCGTCTTCGGCCGGGCCATCGAGCAGGGTCATCTGGCCATCGGCTTGCGAAAGAGTCTGGCCCAGGTGACGCTGGACGACATTGTCCAAGCTGTAGCTGCGCTGGCTTGGGCGCAGCAGATACGCGGCCAAGAAGGTGTCGTGGATGACCCCTGCCAGCTCGAAGTCGTAGTTCCAGAGTGCATGCATGGCCGATTTAGAGTCATGCACCAACTTCGGGTGGTCGCCAGCGAGCCACTCGCACAGTGCGTCGGCATCTTCGGCGGAAAGATCACCCAAGTCGAGAGAAACAGCCTGGCCGGAGGTCTTGCCCTTCTCATCTGCGGAGCCAATCATCAGGGTGTGCTCCCCGACCTGCAACGCGGCCGGCTCGTGCAGATTATCGAGCCAGGCAGCCAGGGCACCGTCGTCAAGCGAAACAGCCTCGAGCTTTGTCGCGCTGTCGCTGGTGGAAGCGGTGACGCCCGCGCCTTCGATGGAGAGGGTGCGGAACACGCGCTCGCGAAGGTTGTCGCCGAATTCGAGGCGGTCGAAGAAGTCGATGATGCCCTGGGCGTCGGCGGGACGGAGCTCGAGCTCGTTCGGACCGTACGGCAAGGGCAGATCCTTGACCATTTCGGTGATGTCGCGGTTCAGCTGGACGTTTGCGACGCGCTCGCGGAAGTTATCGCCAACTTTGCCGCGGATTTCGTCAGCGTGGTCGATGAGGTTTGCCAGCGTGCCGAACTGAACGATCCACTTCGTCGCGGTCTTCTCGCCGACCCCCGGAATGCCCGGGAGATTGTCGGAGGGGTCGCCGCGGAGAGCCGCGAAATCCGGGTACTGAGTCGGCGTCAGACCGTACTTCTTCTCGATAGCAGCAGGCGTGAAGCGATGCAGCGTGGTGACGCCGCGCATTGGATAAAGCACCGTCGTGGTGTCGTTGACCAACTGGAACGAGTCACGGTCACCAGTGACGATGAGCGTTTCGAAGCCCTCAGGCTTGGCTTGGGTAGCCAACGTCGCGATAATGTCGTCGGCCTCGTAGTTGTCCTTTTCCAGCGTGACGATGCCCATCTCTTTCAGCACCTGCTGAATAAGCGGCACCTGACCACGGAATTCCTCAGGAGTCTTCTCACGCTGAGCCTTATACTCCGGGAAAATCTCGTTGCGGAACGTCTCGCGGGCGACGTCGAAGGCGACCGCCACGTGCGTGGGCTTTTCCTCGCTGAGGATATTGGACAGCATAGAAAGGAAGCCGTACACCGCGTTCGTTGTCTGACCACCGGTGGTTGAGAAATTATCCACCGGAAGGGCAAAGAACGCGCGGAAGGCCATGGAATGACCGTCGATAAGCATGAGGGTCTTCTTCATGACATCCCAGTGTAGGAAAATATTGAACAGCGTAGGAAAACTGAGATGCGCGCTGAGGAATCGCGAGCTGCGGAGGATGAGCTGTTGGCCAGTCAGCTTCAGTGAACAATAATTACGGTAATCAGGCTGTATTTTGAAACGGGTTCAGTAGCCCCTTAGCCCACCTGAACAGTGATTCGCAAGAGTGAGCCTCTCGAGCGTCGCTTGGCACCTGGTTTCAGTTTCCGAAATGCTGTAATCCAACTTTAATATTCGCCTTATTTTCCTGGAGTTTTTCCATATTTTCCAGCGATTGTTCAACAGCATGCACGGAACCTGCCCCAAATGAGACACCTAGAAATTACCCCCTCTTTGAGGTGGCCGCGAAAACATATCACCACGTCCTGCGCATGCCTCTGAAATCAATTGGCGTAGTTACGCTTTCATGGCTTTAGACTCTTCAGCATGAGTGAGTTCGATTCGACCGATTTCCAACGGAGCGCCCAGTCCACCCGCGAGCGCATCATCGCGGCTGCAGCTCGGCACTTCGCGCGCAAGCCTTTGCGAAGCGTGCCGCTGAAGGAAATTGCCAGCGATGCGGGCGTTAGCGCGCCGCTCATCATCAAGTACTTCGGCTCCAAAGAAGGTCTCATGGCCGAACTGATTGACTTCAGCCAGTTCAAAGGCACACTCAGCCGAGCTCCCTTCAATGAACTTGGCCAGCGGATGGCCAGCGCTATTTTGACTGGTCAAGGAATGGCCGGACAGTCCATGATTCCGCTGATTGTCGGATCCCTCGACTCCGAGGAAACCGCAAAAGTCATTGCCGAGCGGTTCAATGAAGCTGTTGCAGATGACTTGATTCGCCGCGTCGAAGAGGACGGACCGGAAGACGTTAGCCACGATGCTGCTGTGCACCGCAGCCAGATGGCTATTTCCCTCTGCGTCGGGTACCTAGTTCTTTCTGATACTGGTCTGATTGATGAGGCCAACGCGCCGAGGATTTCGGTGGAGGCCCTGGGCAGCTGCCTGCAGCAAATCATCGAACACGGCTAAGAACTGAGCACGGCCAAGGAAGCAGCTCCACTGCCCACCGCCTACTGCCCCCACTGCCACCGACTACTCCTGCGTAACTCACTGAATCAGCAGCGCCATCCCAGGCGCTGCTTTTTTGTTTTGTGTCCTTAATCGCACCCCGAAGCCACTAATACACACACGGAAATACGCTTCTTCTCAGGTGGAAGACATACAATGGCCTGCGATGTCTACTGAAAATACGAGCGCTCCTGGCGCAGAGTCGACCACGCTGCCGACCACGAGCCCCTACTCTGAAATCCCGAAGCCGACCCCGCTGGGTGTCATCGCCAACGCAGTTCGCGGTGGCCTCATTGGTCTCGCCGAGACGATTCCGGGGGTCTCCGGCGGCACCCTTGCGCTGATCACGGGCATCTACGGACGCCTGATTGAATCGGCAAAGCGCATCACCGACCTGCCGCGGGCAATGTCGAAGGGCACCTTCAAGGAGGACCTTCGCAGAATCGACTGGTGGCTGCTCATCCCGGTGGCTATCGGCATGGTTGCCGTGGTCTTCTCCATGGCAGGCGTCATGGAGAACTTCGTCACCAACCAACCAGTCGCTTCCCGAGCACTGTTCATGGGCATGATCGCCGCCTCGATCACCATGCCGCTGAACGAGCTACAGCCGGGTGCTCTGCGTCAGCCGGGCATGCGCGGCAAGGCCATCGCCGTCTTCCTGTTCTTCAGCATCGCCCTGTTCGCGCTTACTTCCCTGCCACAGGCCGCGCCGACGCAGCCGCCTCTCTGGCTTGTACTCATCGCCGCCTCGATTGCCGTGTGCGCACTGGTTCTGCCGGGCGTTTCGGGCTCTTTCTTCCTGCTGGTCATCGGACTCTACGCACCGACCATGGGCGCAATTCACGACCGTGACTTCGCCTACATCGGCACGTTCTTCGTCGGCGCGCTGATCGGCATCGTCCTGTTCATCCGCCTCCTCGAATGGCTGCTGAGTACGCACCAGGCGCTCACGTTGGTCGCCATGTCCGGCCTCATGCTCGGTTCGCTGCGCGCTCTCTGGCCGTGGCAGACCGAAGACAACGAGCTCCAGGGCATCGGCTCCGACTGGGGACTCGCCCTCGGACTGTTCATTCTCGGCGCCGCAATCGTCAGCGTCGTCGCTTATGCGCAGCGCCGTTTTTCTAATTCGGGGTCGATGGACTAAACTAGTCAAAGTCGCTTCGATAGAGCATTTTCGCTTATCGACGGCTTTGCGCCCCTGTAGCCCAATTGGCAGAGGCAACGGATTCAAAACCCGTCCAGTGTGAGTTCGAGTCTCACCGGGGGCACGATTTTAAAACCCGCTTTCACCTGGCTTTTAGCCTGGTGGGTGCGGGTTTTTGGTTTCCTGGTTATTCCTTTCCATGGTATTCGCTGCGCAGGAATACCCGTCCGCTTCCTGTCGCATCAGCTCTTCTTACGCCTGGTATGATGCAAAGCTATGGCCACCAAAATGAAGGACTACTTCAATGCCGACACAGCAAAAAGGCTCGGAGCACAGCTTGGTATTGATGGCGAGGAATACGCCGCGTGGGTTGCGCCGCGAGTCGAGGGTTTAGAAATCCTGGATCGCGTTACCGTGTTTGCACAGGGGCTTCGGGAACGGCTTGCTGGGGATTATGTGGGGATGGTTGGCGGAGTCGTCGATAAGCTTGGGCCCGAGCTTGCAGAGGGAGAAGGTTACTTCAACCATGCATTCCATTTGTGGCCGGTGAGTCGGTTTATTGAGCTTTACGGGTTGGATGAGCCGAACGTTTCTTTAGACGGGATTGAGGCGCTCACGAGGGCGTTTACCGGTGAGTGGGCGGTGCGTCCCTTCCTAGAGCATTACCCTGAGCTGACCATGTCCCGGGTTCATGAGTGGGCTGACTCGGACAGCCACAACGTGCGCCGTCTCGCTTCCGAGGGCATCCGTCCGCGTCTGCCGTGGGCAAAGGTGCACAAGCCGTTTGTGGCGGATCCGTCTCCGATTCTTCCGGTCTTGGATCGGTTGTACGACGATGAAACGCTCTTCGTGCGCAAATCCGTCGCCAACAACCTCAATGACATCAGCCGCACGCACCCTGAGTTAGCTCTCGCCACCGCCGCGCGCTGGGCAAACAGTGGCGCGACGCACGCAGCTTGGGTGGTGGAGCAGGGATTGCGCGGGCTGATTAAGAGCGGCCACAGCGAGGCCTTGGAGCTCGTCGGATTCTCTCCGTATACCGCCGTCACCGCCAGCCGCCCCGAGTTCCCCAATACTGTGGCCATTGGGGAGAAGGCAACCCTTTCAGCGACACTTACCAACACGGGCAATGTCGCCGCTAATGTGCTTGCAGAGTACCGCGTGCACTTCTTAAGAAAGAACGGCATCCGGCAACCGAGTGTGTTCCGCCTCGGTAAATACACGCTGGCGCCGGGCGAAACCCGTGTGGTGACTAAGACGCACCCGTTTCGGGTCATCAGCACACGCACCTACTACCCGGGCACGCAAGCTGTAAGCCTGGTAATCAACGGGCGCGAGGGCGAGCTAGTGGATTTCGAGTTCACACAGCAGTAACCGTGGTGCTAGACGGCAGCACCAACAGCTGCGGGTTTACCGAAACCTTGCACGTTTATCCTTCCTTGGCGGCGCCCATATTCTTGGTCTTATCTGATACCGACACGTTATAATTGATACCTGCAGCAGGACAGGCTAACTTTCACTAGAACGCCACTCCAGCGAACCTTGTAATCGCAATGAAAACTGCTCCCCACTGATCGGTAACTGATTTCTCAGTCCAACTAGTGGGGAGCAGTTCACCGGGATGCAGGGTCCACGGGAAGCAGAGGAACAAACCTCGACGGGTGACTCCACGACCCGATTTTCGAAACCGGTCGCCCACCATGGGTGAAGACTTTCCATGACGAAGTCGGCGTTCCTGTGGGGCGTCGGACTGATTAGAGCGAGATTCTGGTCAGATCCAGTTCGGACCAAGGTCGATTACCGGATCCATCGCGGCGAACTCGACAACGAGATCGTGAGTAATGCCCTCTTCCTCTTCCCCCGGGATTGCATCGAAAATGATTGGTTCATCGGTCCAGGTCATAAGGAACTCACGCTTGAGAGATTCAGGCACATAAGCTCGGGCATCGACGAGATCATTGAGGAAGATCTCGAGGGCCAAGTCACCACCTGCTCCATGCAGCCGGTCGAACTGCACCCGCGGGCTAGACTCCTTCTCGATTCTCTGGCACAACGAAACGATACCCATCATTGAAAGTCACCTCCGGTATGTTTCCATTTTCGTTGATTTCGCGTATGCGTTCTCCTCGTGAGGGAAAGACACTCGTAATCTTGAGGTCATATCCGCTCGTCGACTTGGCCGGAGCTAGCTGGACAACCAGGTCGTGTCCGTTATCCCGAGGAACTATCACTTGCTTCGTGAGTATTACCCCGTACTTGCCCTTGCCGTCGACAACATCAGGGTCATCGATTACTGCATGAACTCCGCCAGCACTATCCAGCCACGAGGCCAACACATGCTCTGGCGGGAAGAATATCTTGCCTACTTGACAAAAGTGTTTCCTGTTCCGGCAAACATACTCCGTCATATCAGCAAGGTCACTTGATTTGGAGCTACCCCGGATCGACTTTCCACGTACTTTCCATTGGTGAATATGGTCGTACGGAATCGACCTATCCACCATTCCCCTGTCAAACTTCCATCTCAGGATTGCCTTAACGTTGGTATCCGATCTTCTTCCTCCGGCCGCCGTACGCCGGCTGTTAATCAACTCGTCGAACTTGGCCTTGTTGCCTGCCTCCTTCCAGAGCTTTTCGAGATTCCTGTTAATCTGCGCCAACTGAGAATCATCCTTGACTTCGATGCCCCAGCATCAGCAGTTGTCGTGGAACCTCGCCAGGCCGATGACCGTTTCGCGCAAGTCTCACCGAGGGCACAATTTTCAAACCCGCTTTCACTAGGCTTTTTGAACTTCTCCCCACTAGTTGGACTGAGAAATCAGCTACCGCCTAGCGGGGAGCAGTTCAAGTGGAACGGGGCTAAGAAACTGGTTTGCTAACTATTATGCGGACTCATCAATTCCGCAGCGCTCAACCGCGTTGTCAAGCGCTTCCTCAACGCGAAACCAGTCACCATTGAACTCATTTAACTTCGGGATGTATGACCGAATGATGTCAACAGCACTTCGGGGTATCGGTACTTGGATAGCACAAAGCGCTGAATTGAGAGCCCCAGCAGGATATCCACCGTCCTCATAGTCTTCCATCGTGTGCCGTCGTGCTGTATTGCCAAGCAACGGAAGGAGCTTGTCAGCTACCGCATCAAATGCCTCATATTCAATTTCATTGTCAACGGGGAGAACTCGGCTAGGGGCAATATACGTCACCTTCGCCGGCATAACATCATCTAGTGCCATACGATTGCCCCTCCCTTTCTTACCTCGGATGTGCCACTACCAGGAGATTCTAACAGGCAGCCAAACTCCGTACGACACATTTTATTAAAGGTATTACCCGGCCCGTACTGCAGTCTTTTCACGGCTATTTTCGTTTGCGACTACTCATTTAGTCACTTTGACTGCACGAGATATGAACTCATCAATCTCTGGTGAATCTTGGTGTGTCTTCTTAATGCATTTTCCTCCAGCAGTTAATAAATAAGCTGGACTACCTTCAGGCTCGCCTTCAGCAGCACCAATCATCCACGAGCCATTAGAGAAATATGCATAATCGGCAATCTGATCCACACTTTTCCCGGCATGAGCTGCAACAACTGCACGCAACTCTCCGATATCTCTAATCACGCTTCCGCCTCAGCAACCATTTTTGGGTGATTTCAGTAGTTAGCAAAGTTCCTATCTCACAATTACGTACCAAAACTCAGCCACACCCAGAAACTACAGGTTATCCACCGCGTACTGAGCTTCCTCCGGAGTAAACTGCTCGCCGTATTCCGACGTCAGCTGCTCGTAAACCGCATCCGGGGACATTGCCATCGAATCCTGATAGATTCTCGCCTTTTCCAGTGCGTTCTTATTCCAGTCCGCATCGAGATTGTCCATTGCATACTGGGCTGCCTCCGGTGAGAACTTCTCGCCATACTCCGAGGTCAGCTGATCATAAATACCGGCCTTCGACATGTGCATGCGATTCGCGTAAATCTCTGCCTTGCGGAGAGCATTCTTGTATTCGGTCGGGACCTTCTCATCCTGCTTTTGCTGCTCCCCCGTCTGACCTTGCTGCTCATCTACACCTGCCTCGGAAGACTCAGCGAAATCGGCATTCTCAACAGTCCCAGAATCAGCCGCAACGGCAGTCTCCGAGCCAAAGAGAGACGCAGCTTCAGAATCGGAACCCGAATCGGCATCGCCGCCACCGGTCAAGCTGGCCGCCACAGCGAGGACCACAACAGCACCGGCGGCGATACCGCCCCACTTGAAGCAGCCGCCCTTCTTCTTTTCTTTCGGAGCCGGAGGCACCTGCCCAGCTGCCGACAGACCCTGCGGGTAGGGCTGCTGACCGAGAGGATCCTGCGGGTTGTGCTGGTAGGACTGCTGCCCCAGCGAATCCTGCGGATTCTGGGAGCCGTACGCCCTCTCGGGGCCATACGGGTTCTGTGGACTCTGCGGGTTCTGGGGGAAAGTGGAATTGGACATCGTAAGACGCCTCCTGCGTAGAAGTTGCAATAAACGAACAGCTCTCTGTCGTCAGTTGGAACTATCCCAGGAACTCCGGATTCAACTTTCCTCACTACACAAATATTTTCGATTCTCGAACCATAAGGCACCACTGAAGGTAAGAAAAAACCAGGCCTCTACCCCATAGAACAGGGCTTGGAACTGGTTAATCTCTTTAAAAACTAACCTTCAACCCTGGCCAGCGCTTGCTCAATATCGGCAAATAATATCGCCAACATTTTCCAAACCAATAGAAGGCCAAAAGCGGCCAAGGGGTGGAGCCCCCCCTCCAACGACAGCCGCCCATATGGAACCCGACAGCACATAGACGCCCCACCGAAGGCACTTCCCAACAAAGATGCTTCCGAGCAAGCCCCGGTGCACACCTTCATCGCAAACAACACAGCAGCGTAGCTCTTGACATAGATGACGCCATGGCAGGACTCGTCGGGCTCGGCAAAAGCCGGGATTCCGGCATCACGCCCGCGGCCGCCAGCTCCACGACACTTCCCAAATCCCCGCTCCCCCCAACCACAAAGATTTTATTTTCCACCCCACCGTCCATATAATGAGATACCAATCCCGCATAGCAAGACTGGTTTAGTTTTTACGCACACCACTACGTATCACCTGCCAAGCTTCGCTCCCGGCTTTACGCACTGCCCACCAGCAGCTCACGCCGCGGTCGAGTTTTCTCAAAGTACAAAGTACTCAGTACTCAACACGTTTTGGACTGTCATCATGCCTGCTGCGAATTCCCCCTCTAGCTCCTCCGACCACACTGCGAACGCGAACTCCGCTAAGACGCCGCTTCACGCAGTACCGGAGGACACCACCCCCACAGATCCGTCGACCATCACCGATGCGGAAATCTTCGAGGCGCACCTAGGCGGCAAGCTCCGCTCCCACTCGACCATGAAGCTCGAGACAATTCGCGACCTCTCCATCGGCTACACCCCAGGTGTCGCTTGCGTCTGTGAGGCCATCCACGAAGATCCGGCTCTGGCCCGCACCTACACTTGGACCGGCCAGAACGTCGCAGTAATCTCCGACGGCACCGCGGTGCTTGGCCTCGGCGACATCGGCCCAAAGGCCGCACTGCCGGTGATGGAAGGAAAGGCCCAGCTCTTCGAGCAGTTCGCCGGCATCTCCGCTGTGCCAATCGTCTTGGATACCCTCGACACGGAGGAAATCATCCAGACGGTCAAGGCGCTGGCGCCGTCGTTTGGCGGAGTGAACCTCGAAGACATCTCCGCGCCTCGCTGCTTCGAGATCGAGCAGCGTCTCGACCAAGAGCTCGACATCCCCATCTTCCACGACGACCAGCACGGCACCGCCATCGTCATCGCCGCCGGATTGATCAACGCCTGCAAGCTGACCGGCCGCAGCTTCCAGGATCTCCGTGTGGTCATCTCCGGCGCCGGTGCCGCGGGCGTCGCTGCGACGAAGATGCTGCTGTCCGCTGGCGTGTCCGACATCGTCGTCGTCGATTCGCGCGGCATCATCCACCCGGACCGCGAGCCACTAAGCGACATCAAGCAGTGGGTCGCCGGCATGACTAACCCGCGCGGTATCACCGGCTCGATCAACGATGCGCTTGTCGACGCTAACGTGTTCATCGGCGTCTCTGCCGGCCGTATCGGCGAGGATGCGATTAGCCAGATGGCCGCTGACCCGATCCTGTTCTCGCTAGCCAACCCGATTCCGGAAATCCCGATGGAAATCGCTCGCAAGTACGGAGCCGTCGTGGCCACTGGCCGCTCGGATCATCCGAACCAGATTAATAATGTGCTGGCCTTCCCGGGTCTGTTCCGTGGCGCACTGGAGGCGGGTGCCAAACGGATCACCGAGGCCATGAAGCTGGCTGCTACTCAGGCCATCGCAAATGTTGGCGTAGAGGACCTGAGTGCCGACCGCATTATCCCGTCGGCGCTGGATTCGCGCGTCATGCCGGCCGTGGCGAAGGCTGTCCGCGATGCTGCGCTGAGCGACCCGGCCTCCGGCGCGGTCGGCCCGCTCGACGTCACTGGCAATGGCTTTGCTGCAGCTGAAGCGAACTAGAAAACCCGCGCTGACTATCCCTCGGGAAGTCTGAAAAGTGTGCGGTTTTCCTGCACCAGCCTAAGACGCAGCTGAATAGGGGTACCGAATTTAAGGTATTCCTGTGCCTAGGTAACATATTCAGATATGAAAAGACCCATCGCATTGGCGGCTGCCACGCTGACTGCGACCTTGTTCTTAGGGCTTACAGGCTGTGTCACCAATGACGAAAGCGGTAACCCGGAGGGCTGGTCAGAGATCAAACCGGCAGCGGTCCCCGAACTGGCGAAACAGGTCCCAGCAGATCTTCGTAAGCGCGAAGTATTGCGCATCGGCACCAACCCAACATTCGCCCCGGCAGAGTTTAAGGATTCCGCCGGTTCCATCATCGGCTTCGACATCGATCTCATCCGAGCCATGGCCAGTGTCTTGGACATGAAGATTGAAATCCAAGAACAGGATTTCGCACTGATTCTGCCGGCCCTGTCGGCCGGCGCAGTTGATGTTGGCGCTTCCGGCTTCACCTCAAATGAGGAGCGCCGCAAGACCTACGACTTCGTCGACTACCTGGATACCGGCCTGCAGTGGGCACGTCGCCCGGGCAGCGACGCCAGCTCCGACAACTACTGTGGCAAAACTGTCGCCGTTCAGCGCAATACCGTCGCTGACATGGAGGACCTGCCGGTAAAGAATCAGGATTGTCTGGATCGCGGTTTGCCACCAATTAACAAATTGGCCTACCAGGATGCTGGTACCGCCGCTACCACTGTGGTGCTGGGGCGTGCTGATGCGCTGGCAGCTGACTCACCAGTCAGTGCCTATGCGGTCAATCGCTCTGAGGGCAAACTCGAACTTGCCGGAGATATCTACGATGGTGCCCCGTTCGGCTTCGCTATTCCGAAGGATTCAGAACTCGGCCCAGTGCTGCAGCAGGCACTGCAGTACCTCATTGATAACGGCCAGTACAAGCAAATCCTGACCACATGGGGTTTGGAAGACGGTGCTTTGGAACGCGCCACTATTAACGGAGAGGAACTTTAAGTGAGCGACTCATCTGCGTCTGGCGCCCGCTACGAGGCCACACAGGCGGAACTCAACGAAGAAATTAAGGCTAAACCGCTGCCGCACCCGGGTCGCTGGATCACCGCAGCAGTGCTGCTGGCGCTCTTCCTATGGTTCATCATCGGTGCCGCCCGCAACGAGGCCTACCACTGGGATGTTTACTTCCAGTACCTGTTCGACACACGAATCGCCGCTGCCGCTGGCTGGACCATTGCACTGACTGTCCTAGCCATGCTCATCGGTATCGTCGGCGGTGCCATCGTCGCCGTACTCCGAATGTCGGACAACCCCGTGCTGTCCACTGTTGCTTGGTTCTACCTGTGGGTTTTCCGAGGAACTCCGGTCTACGTGCAGCTGGTCTTTTGGGGCCTCCTCGGCACTATCTACTCGACGATTGACCTGGGCGTTGCCGAGGTTGATCTCAGCACTGTCCTGTCCAATACCTTTGTGTTGGCGTTCGTCGGTCTCGGCTTGAATGAGTCCGCATACATGGCTGAAATTGTCCGTGCCGGCATTCAAGCTGTCCCAGAGGGCCAGACCGAAGCATCGAAGGCACTGGGTATGAGCTGGTGGCAGACTGTCCGCCGCACCATCCTGCCGCAGGCTATGCGCATCATCATCCCGCCGACGGGCAACGAGTTCATCTCCCTACTGAAGACCACTTCGCTGGTCATCGCAGTGCCGTTCTCGCTGGAACTCTACGGCCGCTCCACGGACATCGCCAATGCGCTGTTCCTGCCGGTGCCGATGCTCCTTGTCGCCGCCACCTGGTACTTGGTCATCACATCAATTCTGATGGTCGGACAGTTCTACCTTGAGCGCTACTTCGCCCGCGGCGCTACCCGTCAGCTCACCGCCCGCCAGCTGGCCGCGCTTGCCGACGCCGAAGGTGTGCCGCTTGCAAATGCTCGCGTTGTCGATAAGGACGAAGAGCACTTCTACCGAGAGGATCCGCAGTAAATGACTACCAAAGATTTGATGGTTGAGGCGCAAAAGGTTCGGAAGAACTTCGGCCGTCTCGAGGTCCTCAAGGGCATCGACCTGGAAGTTCCACGCGGTACGGTTACCTGCCTCATTGGTCCTTCGGGCTCCGGTAAGTCCACGCTGCTGCGCTGTATCAACCACCTGGAGAAGGTCAATGCCGGCCGTCTCTACGTCGACGGTTCCCTGATTGGCTACCGCGAAAAGAACGGCAGCCTCTACGAGATTTCCGCCGCAGAAGCTGCCCGTCAGCGTCGCGATATCGGTATGGTTTTCCAGAACTTCAACCTGTTCCCGCACCGCACGGTGCTGGGAAATATTACTGAGGCACCAGTGCTGGTAAAGGGTGTCTCTCAGGAGCAGGCTGAAAAGCGTGCCATGGAGCTGCTGGAGACTGTTGGTCTGGCGCACAAGGCCGATGCCTACCCTGTTCAGCTCTCGGGCGGTCAGCAACAGCGTGTTGCCATTGCTCGAGCCCTGGCCATGGAGCCGAAGCTAATGCTCTTCGATGAGCCGACTTCCGCTCTTGACCCCGAGCTCGTCGGTGAGGTTCTCAACGTCATGCGTGGTCTGGCCGATAAGGGCATGACCATGGTCGTCGTGACGCACGAGATGGGCTTTGCCCGCGAAGTCGCCGACCAGGTCGTGTTTATGGCTGACGGCGTGGTCGTGGAGAAAGGCACCCCGGATGAGGTGCTGGGTAATCCACAGCACGAGCGCACCCGCAACTTCCTATCTTCGCTGTTGAAGTAATAGCTACTGAAATAACAGCAAGGAGAGGCTGGCAAGCGGAACAGCAAGCCTAAGCGCCAAAAGTTGCGGAGATTCCGCGAAACATAGTGACTGCCGCGCCGGTAGTCGCCAGAATGACCGCGAGCTTTCGGGCTTGCACAATGGGCACTCGTCGGGAAACGCGAGTGCCCAAAAATATACCCACAATCATGGCAACCAAACACAGCGGCCAGAGGATAACCGGTGTGGTGGCGAAGACAGATACGTCACCGCTGATTTCCTTGAACAGCAAGGACAACGCGCCGGAAACAAAGAAGAGCGGTTGCAGGGTGGCTGCAAATGTCTGCGCTGGCCAACGGGAAGCCTGTGCGTAAACGGTAATGGCTGGGCCCGCAATGCCGGCCAGGGTATTCATAAAACCGCCGGCCACGCCTGAGGCAACGGCGTATTGTGGGCCGTCGACACGCATGCGCTGAGGCATAAAGGATGTCACTAGCAGCGCGAGTAGCACGAGCCCGCCGACCAACACCTGGAGCGGCCCGCTGGGCGTGTTGTGAACCACCCAAGCGCCGGGCAGTGCGCCGAGAGCCATCACCGGGCCAATCAGCCAGAATTTCTTCCAATCGACGTTTTCTCGCACCGAGATGGTCTGCATGATCGCATTGACCGATGCGAGCACGTTAATAATCAAAATTCCTGCTACGGGACCTGCAACCAGTGAGAGGACCGGCCCTCCCAACAGTCCGAGTCCCATACCGGCTATTCGCTGCATCAGGGCCCCGATGAAAATCGTTGCCACGATAAAGACAAAAGCCCACACTGATAACTCCATGGGAGGGAGTTTACAGCGTGGGCTTTTTGGCTATTCGACGGGCGGGGTCGCCGAGGATCCGTCGTAAAGCGGAAACGTTAGCAGACTAGATGACGCCCTGAGCCAGCATTGCGTTAGCGACCTTCTTGAAGCCTGCGATGTTGGCACCGAGCACGTAGTTACCCTCGTGATCGTACTCAGCGGCGGTGGTTTCGCAGTTCTTGAAGATGTTGGTCATGATGCGCTTCAGGCGCTCATCGGTGTAGGAGAAGGACCAGGAATCGCGGGTAGCGTTCTGCTGCATCTCCAGAGCGGAGGTTGCAACACCGCCAGCGTTGGCAGCCTTGCCCGGCGCAAAGTGGACACCGTTGGCCTTGAAGACCTCGATAGCCTCCGGAGTGGACGGCATGTTTGCGCCCTCAGCAACGAAGCGGCAGCCGTTGTCGACCAGCAGCTTGGCGGACTCGCCATTGAGCTCATTCTGAGTTGCACACGGCAGTGCGACATCAGCCTTGAGCTCCCAGATGTTGCCACCCTCGTGGAACTCAGCGCCCTCAGCCTCAGCGACGTACTCGGAGACGCGAGCACGACGAACTTCCTTGATTTCCTTCAGCAGCTCGACGTCGACACCGTTCGGAGTGGAGACATAACCGGAGGAGTCAGAGAAACCGACGACGGTAGCGCCGAGCTCCTGAGCCTTCTTAATGGCGTAGATGGCGACGTTACCGGAACCGGAAACGATGACCTTGGCACCGTTGATGTCGGCACCGTTGGCCTTCATCATCTCTTCAGTGAAGTAGACACAGCCGTAACCGGTGGCCTCGGTACGAACCAGGGAACCGCCCCAGGTCAGGCCCTTACCGGTGAGAACGCCGGACTCGTGTTGGTTAGCCATACGGCGGTACTGACCGAACAGGTAGCCAATCTCGCGGCCACCGACGCCGATGTCACCGGCCGGGACGTCACGGTACTCACCGATGTGGCGGTGCAGCTCAGTCATGAACGACTGGCAGAAGCGCATGATTTCCAGCTCGGACTTGCCCTTCGGATCAAAGTCGGAGCCACCCTTGCCGCCACCGATCGGCAGGCCGGTCAGGGAGTTCTTGAAGATCTGCTCGAAGCCCAGGAACTTAATGATGCCGAGGTTCACGCTCGGGTGGAAGCGCAGACCGCCCTTGTACGGGCCCAGCACAGAGTTGAACTGAACACGGAAGCCACGGTTGACCTGGACCTGCCCCTGGTCATCGACCCACGGCACGCGGAAAATAATCTGACGCTCCGGCTCACACAGACGCTGAACCAAGCCGTAGTCACCATAGTGCGGGTCCTTTTCCAGGACGACCTTCAGCGACTCCAGAACTTCTGCCACTGCCTGGTGGAACTCCGGCTCACCGGCGTTTCGGGTGAGAATCTGGTCATAGAGTCCCGAAACCTTCTGCTCGATATTCAAAATAAACCTCTCTGCGAAACCATTATGGCGCCCACGAAGAACAAACCGTCAGCGGTTGTAAACCACTTCCCGGTTGCCGTAACTCGGTGGCACAGGTTGTGTGCACAAGGACTGGGCAACTGTAGATATTGAAGCGGACATAATTATACAACGGCATATTGCTGGGAAAACTCGTAGCGATTCGCGCTACACCCGTTGGCCAAGCCAATCACTGACTCTGTGGAGGCTTACACTTTTCACGAATTAGGTAGGAAATTACCTAAATACGGCAACATTCCAGGGATACGTCGCAACAGATTCGAGCATTTCGTCGAACTCACGCAGCACTGGGTCCGGGGGCAATTCTGCACGCGGAGTCAGTAGCTCAGAGAGGTCCATAGCGAGTTCATTGAGAGAACCACCGTGCTGATCGAAGCTCAAGAGATAACGGAATACCTTCCTATCCCCCAACGGCTCCTTCGGGTTCTCACGCTCCCACTGCTCCACCAACTGCGCGTCCGTGTCCGCCGACGCCACCGAAACATCCACGTCACTAACTCGCCCGGCGCGGTCAAACTCACTCAACTTGGTACGAAATGCCTCGGCCAGCGCCTCCGATTCGGTCGGCTTCACCAGGCAGTGAAAAACAATCTTCGACATAACTTCACAGGCTAAGCCACGCGAGACGGCCAGACAATAGCTAACCGTCGTCAAGCCCTTGTCCCCCTACGTTGGCGCGCCGACCGCCAGCAAAGACGTAGTGTTGGACTTATGCAGGCTTTCAGCAATCCCCTCATCACGCTTGCCGACGGCACGGTGAAGCAAGTTAATCCTTTTTCCGGTACCCAGGTGTGGACAGTCCCAGGTCGTGGAAATCGGCCGTTGGGAATTAAGCACACGGATCCGCAGCCATTGAGCGAGGAGGATTTTGGATCCCGCGACTCCTTTGGCTGGAACAACCTGCTGCAAACCCCGCCGGAGAAGGCCCGTGTTGTCCTCGACGAATCGGTATTCGGCGGCTACAGCACGGTGACCGGAGTACTGCCCGACCAGCTCTTCGACACCACTGCGGAGTTCCGCCGCGTGCCCAACCTGTTCGAGATCGTCTCCTATGACTATTGGTCGGAAAACTACGGCTTCGAGCCCGACCGCGAAACTCAGCAACGCATGGAGGCCTACCTCGATGACCCGAAGGGCCGCGAGCACGTGCTCAACATCATTCGCACGCGCTACCGCGCCGCTGGACGCAGTGAAGAGGAAATCAGCGCGCTTTCCGACGAGGAATTGCTGCGCCGCGCCCCAAGCTATTTCGCCGGCGGCCACGATGTGATTGTTGCCCGTCGCCACTTTGTCGACGGCGCTACTCACGATAATCAGCTGGCTTCTTCTGGCACATTGAGCGTTGCCGAGCACCGCGCACTTATTGCGTTTACCGTCGAGTCGATTGCTGACCTGTACCGACGTAACCGCTACGTACGTTATGTGGCCGCTTTCCAAAACTGGCTAAAACCGGCAGGCGCCAGCTTCGATCACTTGCACAAGCAGCTTGTGGCCATCGATGAGCACGGCGAGCAGCTCAAGCGCGAAGTGCAGGCGGTGCGCAAGAACCCGAATATCTACAACGAATACGCGGTGGACTATGCGGCCCGCCACAACCTGGTTATTGCGGAAAACGAGCACGCGGTGGCTTTCGCAGGATTCGGACACCGCTACCCGACGCTGGAGATCTTCTCGAAGTCAGATGTCTGCGAACCGTGGCTGCAAACCCGGGCTGAGATCGACGCAATGTCGGACCTGATTCACGCATGTCATGCAGCTGCCGGCCCCACCATTCCGTGTAACGAGGAATGGCACCACCGCCCTGTCGATTTGGATGCCCGCATGCCGTGGCGCGTAATGATTAAGTGGCGCACCTCGAACCTGGCCGGCTTTGAAGGTGGCACCAAGATTTATCTGAACACCATCTCCCCATGGGATTTGCGCGACCGCGTTGTCCCGGAGATGTACCGTTTACGGGAGACCGGAAAAATCTCGGACAGCATTCACATTGCGACCGAGTGCCAGTGCCAGCCCAACTCGCTGAAATACAACCCGCTCGTTGAAGACGGGTCGCGGCTGTAGGTCTCTGGCACAGAGTAGAGAGAGAAGTTAGGAGTCTTAAACCAGGTGAGCAACAATGAAGCACGGCTGAGCCGCATTCGCGACCTCATCGCCACCCATCGAGTGCCATTGGACCGGCAGTGGGAAATCTACCGCTACCTGCACCAGCACCCGGAGCTCTCTCAGGCGGAGGAGAAAACTGCCGCGTATCTGGCCGGTGCTCTTCGCGACATGGGCACTTACACAGTGCATGAGGGAATCGGCGGTCACGGCCTCGTTGGTGTCATGGAAAATGGCCCCGGCCCTACCGTGCTGTTCCGCGCTGATATCGATGCGCTTCCCGTTTTCGAGGAAACAGGTGTGGACTTCGCTTCCTCTGCCACCGGTACCGCCCGCGATGGTTCTGCCACCGCCGTCATGCACGCCTGTGGCCATGACATGCACATGACGGCCGGTCTTGGTCTGGCTAGCCTGATGGCAGCAACTAAGTCTGAGTGGTCGGGTACTTTCATTGCCCTGTTCCAGCCCGCCGAGGAACTGGCCTGTGGTGCACAGGCCATGATTGACGACGGCCTGGCAGACCTCATCCCCACCCCAGATGTGTGCTTCGGCCAGCACATTGTTCCCGGCCCCGCAGGTCAGGTAATGACTATGCCCGGCCCGGCACTTGCTGGCTGTGACACCATTAGCATCACGCTGACAGGTCGCTCCGCACATGGATCTATGCCGCACAACGCCATTGACCCGACGTACTTGGCTGCCGCAATCGTTCTGCGCTTGCAAGGAATTGTGGGGCGCGAGATTCCTCCCCACGAGTTTGGTGTTTTGTCCGTCGGCACGCTGCAGTCCGGCAATTCGAATAACACAATCCCCGGTCAGGCCAAGATTGTGCTGAATATTCGCTACTACTCCAACGATGTGCGCGCGAAGCTCATTGCGGGCATTGAGCGCGTTGTTCGTGGCGAGTGCCTGGCTTCCGGCACTGAGGTTGAGCCTGTGATTGAGTACTCCGATCACGGCGAAGTCACTGACAATGATCCGGAGGCGTTTGCCACGATTCGCCCGGTCATGGACGCTGTGCTCGGCGACGATTCCACCGATGCTGTGCCGTGGACCGCATCGGAGGACTTCTCAGACCTGCCGCGTGGACTGAACTGCCCATATGTCTACTGGACCGTTGGCGCCACACCTCGGGATACGTGGGAAGCCGCCGTTGCTGCCGACCGCGTGGTCGAAGACGTATCGTCGAATCACATGCCGACATTCCTGCCGGACTTCGAGCCGACGGCTACCTCCGCGACTTCTGCCGCCGCTGCCGCCGTACTGTCCTACTTGGCAAAGTAAGAGCTGCGTGCCGGCCGCTTGCCACCGCGCACCGCGCCAAAAAAGACAGCTCAGTTTTCGGGTTGTCAGTTTTGCTACTTAACCCCCAGGTCGAAAGGCTCCAAGCAAAAAGCCGGTAAGCCCCAAAAGGGCTTACCGGCTTTTCCTAACGCGCCAGAGAGCTAGCGAGCGTCCTCGCCAATAACGTGGACGTGAATCATGTTGGTATTGCCCTCATTTCCTGGAGGGGTACCAGCAACAACGACCAGCGTGTCGCCAGCGTTGTAGTTTTCCATGGTCAAGAGCTGCTCATCGATGACCTGCATGATCTCATCCGTGCTGTTAACCTCGCGCACCAAGAAGGTCTCCGCACCCCACGTCAGCGCAAGCTGCGAACGAACCTGCTGATTCGGAGTGAATACCAGCAGCGGCAGGCGAGAGTGCAAGCGTGCCACACGGCGAGCGGTATCACCCGAGGTGGTGAAAGCAACCATAGCGCGGGCATTCAAGCGCTCACCGATATCGCGAGCTGCGTAGGAAATCACACCACGCTTCGTGCGAGGCATGTGGGTCAGCGCAGGAACTTCCCCCTCGCGCTCAGCGGCGGTGACGATGCGAGCCATGGTCTTAACCGTGGACTGCGGGTACTTACCAACCGAGGTCTCACCCGAGAGCATCACGGCATCTGCGCCATCGAGCACAGCGTTGGCCACGTCGGAGGCCTCCGCACGAGTCGGGCGCGAGTTCGAAATCATGGAGTCGAGCATCTGGGTGGCGACGATGACCGGCTTGGCGTTCTCGCGGGCAATCTGAATAGCGCGCTTCTGAACCAGCGGAACATCTTCCAACGGCACCTCAACACCAAGGTCACCACGGGCGACCATCACGGCATCGAAAGCCAGGATGATGGCCTCGAGAGACTCGACTGCCTCTGGCTTCTCCAGCTTGGCGATAATCGGGACACGACGGCCAACCTCATCCATGACCGCATGGACCAGTTCGACGTCGGAAGGCGAACGGACGAAGGACAGCGCGATGAAGTCGACTCCCAGCTTCAGAGCGAAGCGCAGGTCGGCGATATCCTTCTCTGACAGAGCCGGCACCGAGATGTTCATCCCCGGCAGGGAAACACCCTTGTTGTTCGAGACCGGACCGCCCTCGATGACACGGCACACCACATCGTTGCCATCTACCTCGATGCACTCCAGGCCCACCTTGCCGTCGTCGACAAGCAGGCGATCGCCCGGACGGGCATCGTCAGCGAGATTCTTGTACGTGGTGGAGACGCGGTCGTGCGTGCCTTCGACATCGTCGACGGTGATGCGGACAATCTCGCCGTCAGCCCAATACGTCGAGCCTTCCTTAAAACGACCGAGGCGAATCTTTGGTCCCTGCAAGTCGGCGAGAATACCGACGGCATGTCCCGTAGCGTCGGATGCTTCACGCACCCAGTGGTAGTTCTGAGCGTGGTCCTCATGCTCACCGTGAGAGAAATTCAGGCGGGCAACATCCATGCCGGCGTTGACCAGCCCGGTAATCCCCTCCAGCGAAGCAACTGCTGGACCGAGGGTACATACAATCTTCGTTCGTCTAAGCACGGCCTCCAGCCTAGTCCCTTAACGGGCTATGCGTCAGTTGGAAGCACTGTGAGCTTCAGCAGCCTCGCGCTCTCCCCTGACTTCAGCTGCGGTTTCGCGGCTCTTGGACCGCAGAATCCACAAAGCAATGACAGCGCAGAAAAAGACCACGAGCGACGTGATGTTATTAATACGCACACCGAATATCAGCGTTGCGTCATCGACGCGCATGAGTTCAATGAAGAAACGCCCCAAAGTGTAGGCCGCGACATAGAGCGCAAAGACGCGCCCGCCGCCCATCTTGAACTTTCGGTCCGCCCACACAATGACCAGACAGGCGAGGACGTTCCACACCATCTCGTAGAGAAACGTTGGATGCACCACGGCCAGCACTTCGCCTGTCGACGTTCCGGTGACAGGGGCAACCCGTCCAAGCTCATCAACTCGTTGGTAAATTTCCAGGCCCCACGGAAGTGACGTTGGGCCACCGTAGAGTTCCTGGTTGAACCAATTGCCCAGACGCCCAATGGCCTGTCCAAGGATGATTGCGGGTGCGGCCGCGTCAAGAACTGGCGCAAACGGCACCTTTCGCCACTTGGCGACCGCCCACGCAGCCAGCACTCCTAGCGCCACCGCTCCCCAGATGCCGAGGCCACCATTGGTGATTTTCAGTGCATCGGCGGGATTGGCGCCGGGGCCGAAGTACTTCTCCCAGTCGGTGGCGACGTGGTAGAGACGGCCGCCGATAATGCCCGCAGGAATAACCGCAATGGCAATGTCGAGGACTAACTCCGGGTCTCCACCCCTGGCCGCGTAGCGGCGCTGCATCCAGTAAATGCCGACGAGTACGCCAATCAAGATGGAAATCGCGTAACCACGCAGTGGTAGCGGCCCTAACTGCCACACCCCCTGCGGCGGAGAGGGAATGTTGGCCAGATACGTCGTTGCAGTTTCAGCGAGAACAAGGGTGGAACTCATAAATGCGCTAGCTCTCTCCTCGTACGCCCGCGGCGAGTTCGCGGGCGAGCGTTACCAGGTCATCGGTGCTCTTCATCGCGGCCTTGATCAGTGCTGAGCCAACGATCACGCCATCTGCAAACTCGGCAATCTCGGCGGCCTGTGCCCCATTGGAGACACCCAAACCGACGCACACCGGTGTATCGGTGACCTCGCGCGTGCGGGCAACCAACTTGCCGGCGGCCGAGTCGACGCTAGCCTGGGCACCTGTGACACCCATGTGGCTGGTGGCGTAGACGAAGCCGGTCGACGCGGTGGCAGTTAGCTGCAGACGCTCGTTGGTCGATGACGGGGCCACCAACATGATGTTGGACAGACCATTGGCCTCAGCTGCACGCTGCCATTGGCCGGCCTCCTCGGGGATAAGATCCGGGATAATGGTGCCACGACCACCAGCGGCGGCCAAGTCCTCGGCGAAACGCTCTGGACCATACTGGAGAATCGGATTCCAGTAGCTCATGACCACACAGGTACCGCCGTGCTCGGTGACTTCGCGGACCACACGCATAATCTCACGGGTGCGGAAACCCGCATCCAAAGCCACGTTGGCGGCATCCTGAATGGTTGGGCCATCCATCATCGGGTCGGAGAAAGGCAGACCAACCTCGATGATGTCGGCGCCAGCGTCGACAATCGCCTTGATGCTCTCAATCGACTTATCGGTGGTCGGGAAACCCGCTGGGTAGTAGCCGATAAATGCTGCGCGGTTTTCCTCACGGACCTTGTCAAAGACGTCACTCAGACTCATTTAGGACTCCTCCATCAGATCAAACCACTTAGCAGCGGTGTCGACATCCTTGTCACCGCGACCGGAAACATTGACGATAATCAGCGGCTTACGGCCCAGCTCTTCATTCAGATCATCGCTGATGAGTCGGGCGGCAGCTACCGCGTGTGCGGACTCGATAGCGGGCAGGATGCCCTCCATCCGAGTCAGATCCTGGAATGCCTGCATCGCCTGGGTATCGGTCACCGGCAGGTAGGACGCGCGATCAATATCAGCCAGGTAAGAGTGCTCCGGGCCCACGCCCGGGTAATCCAGACCCGCGGAAATCGAGTGCGACTCTGTAATCTGACCGTCCTCGTTCTGCATCAGGGCTGCGAAGGAGCCCTGGAACACACCCGGATTACCGGCGGCCGAAATCGGTGCTGCATGGCGACCGGTCTCAACACCGTCACCGCCAGCTTCAGCGCCAATCAGTCGAACCGATTCATCATCGATGAAGTGGTGGAACGCGCCGATCGCATTAGAACCGCCGCCGACACAGGCCACGACAGCGTCGGGAAGCGAGCCGGTCTCCGCGAGAATCTGCTGGCGTGCCTCGGCGCTGATGATGCGCTGGAAGTCGCGCACCATTGTTGGGAACGGGTGCGGGCCGGCTGCAGTGCCGAAGCAGTAGTAGGTGTCATCGGCGTGTGAAACCCAAAAACGCATGGCCTCATTGATCGCGTCCTTGAGAGTCTTCGAACCAATCTCGACCTCGATAACCTCGGCACCAAGCAGGCGCATGCGGGCGATATTGAGGCGCTGGCGGATTGCGTCGACCTTGCCCATGTAGATACGGCAGTTAAGGCCGAGCAGCGCACAGGCAGTCGCGGTTGCGACACCGTGCTGGCCGGCACCGGTCTCGGCAATGATGTTCTTCTTGCCCATGCGCTTAGCAAGCAGAACCTGCCCCAAGACGTTATTAATCTTGTGGCTACCGGTGTGATTCAAATCCTCGCGCTTGAGCCAGACGTCAGCGCCGATATCAGCGGAGAACTTCTCCGCGTAGTACAGCGGCGAGGGACGTCCGACATAAGTACGCTGAAGCCGGTCGAGCTCATCGAGAAAATCCTGATCAACGCGGGCCTTCGCGTAGCCATCGGTGACCTCACCGATAACGGCCATCAGCGCCTCCGGCACAAACTGGCCGCCCCACTTACCCCAGTGCCCAATGGCATCTGATTCGTGGTTCGTTGTCTCCGCGATAACCTCACCCATCGTGGGCAGGCGGTCACCGCGGGCATCATGATTCTTGAAATCTTGGTCACTCACAGTTATCTATTGTGGACTATCCCCACCGGTTGCGGGGACATAAGGCCTAAGAAACTGTGGTGTGCCAGCACAACAGGTGTGACACGCAACTAAACTAGGCGCAGTTCGCAGCGCGGTACAGCTGCTTATCGCAACTGCGGTCTATCACTACTCGCTGCGGAGTGTCGGGTGGACACCGGCGGCAACGAGACGTCGGCAAGCCTCACCCGGCTTGCCCGCGGTAACCAGGCCCTCGCCCACCAGTACCGCGTCGGCGCCGTGGGAGGCGTAGTAGCGCAGTTCCTCCGGCCCCTTGACACCGGACTCTGCCACCTTCACAACATGATCCGGCAACATCGGCGCAAGGCGTTCGTACACGGAGAGATCCACGTCGAGGGTCTTTAGATTGCGGGCGTTGATGCCGAGGATCTTGGCACCAGCGGCCTCGGCGCGCTCGACCTCTTCTTCGGTGTGCGCCTCAACCAGAGCGTTCATGCCAAGCGACTCGGTGCGATCCAGCAGGGATTCCAGCGTCGGCTGATCCAAAGCGGAGCACATCAGCAGCACCAGGTCGGCACCGTGTGCGCGGGCCTCATGGACCTGGTACGGAGTGACGATGAAATCCTTGCGCAGCACTGGAATGTTGACCGCGCGGCGCACGGCATCGAGGTCGGCGAGCGAACCGCGGAAGCGGCGCTCCTCAGTCAGACAGGAAATGACAGCCGCGCCACCCTGCTCGTACTCTGCCGCCAAGACCTCCGGCGAAGGGATGTCAGCCAGCTCTCCCTTCGACGGAGAGGCACGCTTGACCTCTGCAATCACCTGCACCCCGGGCTTAGCCAGTGCCGCCACGGCATCAATCGGCGACGGCACCTTCAGCGAGAGCTCCTTGATTTCACCGTAGGAAATCTTGGCTTCCCGAGCAGCGAGATCTTCCCGCACGCCCTCAATAATCTTGTCCAGAACGTTAGCCACGGCCTTACTCCTTATCCAGATCCGTAGGATCTACACCGGCATCCAAAGCATCCCACAGAACTCGACCCGACTGTGGGTCTTCCTCCAGGTCCTCGGCGATACGCTGACGGCGTACCTCCGGGGTCTCATACGCGCTGGACTTCTGCTTCTTCACAGTACCCGGTCGACGCACCAACAATACCGCCCCGACCAGCGCCAATGCGCAGCACAGCAAGGCCAGGGCTGGCCCCATCGCATGCACTTCAATCGCTGAGATCTGCGCCCAGTCTGCCACAGTCACCGCATCACTGGCGCGTTGTGAGGCGCTTCCCGACGTCAACAAATCCAGTGCCCGCTGGGAGTCCACACCGTCTTCTCCGCTGGCAAGCAGAGTCATCGGAGTCCACGACGCCGCAATTGCGAGCAGCGCCGCGAGGCCACCGACAATACGGCGCCCCAGTGAGCCCAAAATGGTGGTGGCAAACAGTGCAGCCACCATTGCCAGCGCAATCGACGTCAACTCTGGAGCCCAAACTGCGCCCACCAAATCTGTGGTCGCTGGACCGGACTTGTCATCAACAGTATCGACCGTCAGCCACGCGCTTCGGCTGCACAACCACATTCCCGCTGCGGCCACGCCAATGAGGCCACCGGAGAGCATCGTTGTCGACTTCATCGAAAACCTAGCTCCTTTCCGCTGGGACTAGTGTCTCAGCTGCCGCGACAGCTCGCAGCACGGCCGCGGCCTTGTTGCGGGTCTCCTCATCCTCTGCCACCGGGTCAGAGTCACTGACAATTCCGCCGCCAGCCTGAACATAGACCGTATCGCCCTTCTTCACACCTGTGCGGATGGCAATTGCCTGATCGGTATTGCCCCGGAAGTCAAAGTATCCAACAGTGCCGCCGTAAACACCCCGACGCGTGTCTTCGAACTTGTCGATAATGCTCAGCGCGGAAGGCTTCGGCGCACCCGACAGCGTTCCCGCTGGGAAGGTGGCCGCGAACGCGTCGACGGCAGTGGCGTCGCTGGAAAGCTCGCCGGTGACCGTAGAGACCAGATGCATAACGTGACTGTAGCGCTCAATATGACGGAAGTCGTGCACAACAACACTGCCTGGGCGGCAGACACGTCCGAGGTCATTGCGGCCAAGATCAACGAGCATCAGATGCTCACTATTTTCCTTCTCGTCTGCCAGCAAATCAGCTTCCAGCGCATTGTCCTGCTCCACCGTGGCACCGCGCGGACGTGTGCCCGCGATGGGATTGGTGATGACCTCACTGCCCTGAACTGCCACGAGTGATTCCGGGGAGGAACCGACAATTTGAAAAGCGGTAGCGGAGAAGTCCTTGGTTGGAACGTTGACCAGGAACATGTAGGGCGACGGATTGGAAACCCGCAGGATGCGGTAGATATCAAAAGCTGACGCCTGCGTGTCCATCTCGAACCGCTGCGAGAGCACAATCTGGAACGCATCACCAGCTCGGATGTGGTCCTTACAACGCTCAATACGATCCATGTGGTCGTCGGCGGCGCGCTGGCGACGAATCACCGGCTCTGGGAAGCTAATTTCCGCCGGACGCAGATCAGAGGCCCCCGACAGCCGCTCCACCATCGCATTGACCCGATCACAGGCGGTGTCATACGCCTGGTCAATCCGCTCATCCGAGCCGTCCCAGTTGACAGCATTGGAAATCAGCCACAGCACGCCCTCGTGGTGGTCAAAAGCAGCCAGGTCCTCCACCAGCAACTGCATAAGCTCAGGAATCTGCAAATCATTGTCAGTGGTATCCGGCAGCTGTGGCTCAATGTAGCGGACAATGTCATGCCCGAAGTAGCCAACGAGACCAGAGGTGAGCTTGGGCACCGAAGCGTCGTCGGCAAGCGGAAGCTCCGTGTGCAGCAGCTCCAGCGTGCGACGCAGAGCATCCAACGGATTTCCGCCCTCTGGCGCACCCGACGGCGCATTGCCAATCCAGGTTGCCTCCCCCGCATCATCCACCGTCAGCGCGGCGCGACTGCCGCAACCGATAAACGACCAGCGCGACCACGACTGCCCCACATCGGAGGACTCCAGCAAGAAAGTGCCGGGACGATCGGCCGCGAGCTTGCGGTAGGCCGACAGCGCCGTTTCGCCGTCCGCCAAAACCTTGCGAACCACGGGCACGACCCGATGGTGTGCAGCCAGTTCACGAAAGCGCTCACGCGTGGTCATGGTGATACGAGTCATAGCCGCTATTGTGCCACGCACCCCGGATTGCACATCACTTAACCCCGGACTTCACCGGAGGTGGGCGCGCTTGACGACGAAATCCCTACCTCGGCAACCCGGATCGACTGATTAGCCCTCGAACACGGGATGCACGTCAAAGCAGCTATGCGAGCCAGTGTGGCATGCCGCGCCGTCCTGCACTACCTGCATCAGCACGGTATCGCCATCACAGTCCAACGCCAGCGATGTCACGGTCTGGAAATGGCCACTAGTAAGCCCCTTAATCCAGTACTCGGACCGGGAGCGCGACCAGTAGGTGCCGCGCTTGGTAGCGATGGTATATGCCAGTGCGTGGGAATCCATCCACGCCATCATGAGCACGCGGCCAGTGGATTCCTCCTGCACAATAGCGGGAATCAAGCCGTCAGCGTTGAACTTGGCGATGTTCGCGATATCTGCTGGGAGCGTGTACTCACGCGGATCGTCGCCGGCGCCGTGAGCTGCAGCGCCCGGGGCTAGACCAGTCACTGGCGCACCTCGATTCCCTCGCGGGCCATCTCTTCCTTAACCTCAGCAATGCTGACCTCGCCGAAGTGGAAAATGGATGCGGCCAACACCGCGTTGGCGCCGGCGCGCACTGCTGGCGGGAAGTGCTCTGCCTTGCCCGCACCGCCAGAGGCAATCACCGGGACGTCGACGGCAGCGCGGACTTTCTCCAGAAGCTCCAGGTCGAAACCGTCCTTGGTGCCGTCGCCGTCCATGGAGTTCAGCAGAATCTCGCCGACCCCGAGCTCCTCGCCGCGGCGTGCCCACTCGACGGCGTCGATCCCCGCCGAGCGTGAACCACCGTGCGTCGTCACCTCGAAGCCCGACGGCTGCGGCGTGCCTCCCTCGGGAACGCGGCGGGCATCCACCGACAGGACGACACACTGCGCACCGAAGCGGCGCGACAGCTCGCTGAGCAGTTCTGGACGTGCGATCGCAGCGGTATTGACACTGACCTTGTCAGCTCCGGCGCGGAGCAGCTGATCGACATCCTCGACGCTGCGCACGCCACCGCCGACCGTCAGCGGAATGAAGACCTCACTTGCGGTGCGACGCACCACGTCGAGCATGGTGCCACGGCCATCCTTGGAAGCCGTGACATCCAGGAAGGTCAGCTCATCAGCGCCCTCCTCGCCATAGCGGCGAGCCAGCTCCACCGGATCGCCGGCATCACGGAGATTCTCAAAGTTAACCCCCTTGACGACCCGCCCATTGTTGACATCCAGGCAAGGAATCACGCGTACTGCCAGAGACATAGTTTTTAAGTTCTCCTCGTGTTAGCTCAAAGTTGTGGATCGACGGTTTGCGCAACCACCCAGCTCGGGACGTCGCCCACGGTTTAGCTCCGGAAAGTCTCCGGACGACCCAGTTGGTCAATAATCGACCGCAGCGTGGCATGAACATCGCGAGTTCCCGCCAGCACGCCTACGGAATCATGCCGCCAAGGATTGCCCGCCAAGTCTGTGACCACGCCACCGGCTTCGGAAATCTGAAGTACACCAGCTGCGTTATCCCACACATGCGGTGAGAAAGTCACGGTGCCGCCGAATGCCCCCATCGCGGTGGAACCCAAGTCCACTCCGACAGAGCCAGTAATTCGGATCGTCGGATAGCGTTCGCCCACCTTTGACAGCAGCAGTTGACGCCACTTGCGCGGGAGTGTGCCGTCGGTACTCGCGATGACGGACCCGAAGGCAATCGAAACCGGGCGGCCGGCCTCGGCGTCGATGTTGACGCGACGGCCGTTGACGAACGTGCCGCTACCTTTAGCTGCGGTAATACGCCGGCGTAGCAGAGGCATGGAGGTAATACCAACCACCGGCTCCCCCTCATGCATGAGTGTGAGCAGCATGGCACACAGCGGAAAACCGTTGGAATAGTTCGTGGTGCCGTCAATCGGATCGATGACCCAGGCGGTATGTTCCTCGGGGACTTTGCCACCGAATTCCTCGCCGTAGACGGGCAGCCCAGAATACTGCGTGAGGAGCTTGCGCAGACGACGCTCAATTTCCAGGTCAGTCTCCGTCGCGAAATCTCCGCGCGGCTTCATGACAACCGGGTCCGCGCCCACCTGCTGCGTGAACAGGCCTTCAACCTCATCGAGCGCCGCTTCAGCAATAGCGAGCATCGCCCGCGGTTCCAGGGCATCCATACTTTTCTAAGTCCTTCATCCGCCGTCTCAGCCGGGGTGCCGTTTGCTCGTTAACGCTTTCGCTTGACGACGTCTCCCCGGTCCGGCCACGAAAGTGTTCTTTTTAGCCGCGAGCTACTGCCAGGGCCTCTTCCAGGGTGAAACGCCCTGCGTAGAGCGCCTTACCCACAATTGCGGAGTCAACGCCCTCATCGACCAGTGTGGCAATAGCTGCAATGTCGTCCAGGCTGCTGACACCGCCGGAAGCGACGATTGGAGCATCGGTAGCAGCAGCGACCTCGCGCAGCAGTTCCACATTCGGCCCCTGCAGGGTGCCGTCCTTGGAGACGTCAGTCACCACGAAACGGGATGCACCCTGAGCATCCAGGCGCTCCAGCACCTCCCAGAGGTCACCGCCGTCGGAGACCCAGCCGCGGCCACGCAGGCGCCACTGCCCCTCTTCGTTAAGAACATCCAGACCAATGGCTACACGGTCGCCGTAGTTGGCGATAACCTCGCGGCACCACTCCGGATTCTCCAGTGCGGCGGTGCCAATATTGACGCGGGCACAGCCGGTGGCCAGCGCAGCCTCGAGCGAAGCGTTGTCACGGATACCGCCGGAGAGCTCCACCTTCACGTCGAGCTTGCCCACCACGTCGGCAAGCAGGTCGTAGTTCGAACCGCGACCGAACGCGGCATCGAGGTCGACCAGGTGGATCCACTCAGCGCCTGCGTTCTGCCAATTCATGGCAGCTTCCAGCGGTGCACCATAGGAAGTCTCGGTTCCAGCAGCACCCTGAACAAGGCGCACAGCCTGGCCATCGGCTACGTCTACAGCGGGCAGCAGGGTCAAACTCATGGGGGCTCTACTCTCTTCGACTTTTGGGCGTTGTGGCGATTGTCACCACGATGCTTGTTGCTAGTTATCTCAGTATAGGTGGTCTAGGTGGCGAAACTCCGTCACCTACCAGGTAGTGCGGTTAGGGCAGATACTACCGATTGGGCAACTACAGCGTGTCCACCCAGTTCTGCAGCAGCTTTAACCCTGCTTCACCAGACTTCTCAGGGTGGAACTGCGTGGCCCACAGCGGACCGTTTTCCACGGCTGCGATAAACCGATCGGATTCGTGGGCAGACCACGTCACCAGCGGCGGAGCGATGCGAGAATCCGTATCAAGGTCCCACTTGCGCACACCGTAGGAGTGGACGAAGTAAAAACGCTGATCTTCCAGCCCCTTAAACATCTTTGAGCCTTCCGGCACTTCAACCGTGTTCCAGCCCATGTGCGGCAGAATCGACGCCTCGAGACGCTCGACAGTACCGGGCCACTCACCACAACCCGGGGTGCCGGTGACAGCTGCGGATGCGTCGGTCTCCGCTGCGTGGATGCCGTCGGCGTACTCGACGCCGCGGTCAAAGAGCACCTGCATACCGACGCAGATTCCCATCACTGGTCGACCACCTGCGAGTCGAGAGCCGATCAGGCGCGGCCCTTGTACTCGATGCAAACCCTCCATGCATGCGGCATAGGCGCCGACGCCGGGAACGAGCAGACCATCGGCCTCCATCACGGTCTTCGGATCGGCGGTCACAATAACCTCGGCACCCGTGGTGGCCACAGCGCGCTCAGCTGAACGCAAATTACCGGAGCCGTAATCAAGGATGGCAACGGTCGGGGTCTTCGTCGAAGGTGAGACTTGTTCCATAGTTGGACATTTTAAGGCGCTGGGAATCGATGTTTGCCACTTACCCCAAGAAAACTGCCTGGATAGGCAAAAGCACTGGTATACAACTATCGAATACTTTGGTAAACTCAAGGTTAACAACAGGTTAACTAAGTTATTGATTTATCCCTAATACCCCTGATTACTTTTTCACAGAGAGGCTCCGACGCCATGACTACCGCATCCGTTCTTAGTAAATCATTTGCCATTGTCCGCGAGGATCTTCACCGGCTCTACGGTGCAGCCTGCGATGCTGCGACCATCGATTCCATCCTCGACGATGTCATTGCAGAGCTGTCCAACTCTGCGAAGGTGACTAACTTCCTCCCCGTCCTCGCCGAACGCGAGGCCACCGAACGCATCAAGGCCGCGAGCGGATGCAAGGACTTCGCCCCGCGCCAAGAGATTCTCTTTGCCGATAGCCGCGGTTCCGGCCGCAGTCAGATTGCCACTGCCCTGGCCTACCACCTGGTTGGCGACGAAGTCTTTATCCGCACTATCGGCCTCAATCCAGAGGATGGCCTGAACCCTCGCGTCGTCGCGGCTCTTCACGACCGTGGCGTGGACACCTCACGCCTCACCCAAAAGGCGATTACTCCCCGCGTTTCCCACCGCGCCGACGTTGTCGTACTCATGGGCATCGACGAGACACCAGCAGTCCCCGGCGACCGCTACGTGGAATGGGATGTCGCAGATCCGGACAGTCTCACAGACGATGAGCTCCAGTCGCTTATCGACGATATCGAAACCCGCCTGCGGGCTCTCTTCACCGAGATGGACGTCGCCGTCGCGTAAACAGGCACGGCTGACCCCACACCGGGGGTGCATTTATTAACCAAAAAGAGTGGCTGCGCAAGAACTTGCGCAGCCACTCTTTTTCAAACGTCTCTTTGTATGTAGTTACTTCTTCTTGCGGTCCCGAACCGTCAAACGCGTCACTGCATTCTTTGCCGGGCGGGCAACACGCACAGCGGCCTCCGGCGTACGACGCTTGACGGCATCTCCCAGACGACGCAGCGTAGCGCGGGTGTTCTGGTACTCCGCCACGCGGTGCTTTCCGATGATTCGGTCGAGCACCGCACCAATGAGACCAACTGCCAGCAGAGCCGCCGCAAAGGCAAAGACAGCCGGGTACGGACGGAGTGCGGCCGCAGCTACGGCTCCCAGAACGAACGAGCCGATACCTGTGCCCGAGTCAAAGGACATGTTCCAGAAGGCACTGGCCTCAGCAGTACGGTCACGCGGCAGGCGGGCAAACATCAGCAGCAGAGCCTCATTTTGCACAATGCCGAAGCCCGCGCCGTAGAAAACGGCCGCAACCAGCAGCAGCCAGGCAGACAGATCAAAGAGAACCACACCGGACATCATCAGCAGGCCAATAAAACCACTGACCAACGCCGGAATCAGCAGAATTCCAGCCTCAGACTTCCGGTCGGCGTAGATTCCTGCGAAGTAACGGAACACCATCTGCGCGCCACCGAGAACAGACAGCGACAGGCCAGCCACAACCGCACCGGAGACCAGATCGATTTCGCGAGCTGCCGGGGCAAGGAATGCGGAAATACCACCAAAGCCCATCGCAATCGTGCAAATTGCGAGCGCGGGAATGGCCACCAGCTTCCATGTGGCAACGTGCTCAACGGGGCTCGGCTGAGTTGCTGCAGATCCGGGCACAGGATCGCCGACGTCTTCCTTGCCGCCCTTGCCCTCCTTCGGCGCTGGCTTAATCTTCGGGATAAAGAGTGCCATCAACGAACCGACAAGCGAGATGACGGCGCCCAAGACATAAACAGGGGTGTAAGAACCCGTCTTGTCCGCAATGATTAGTCCTAGTGGCAAGAAAATGAGCTCAGATAAACCAACTGCCACACCGAGAACGCCAGAGGCCTTACCCAGAAATTTCATTGGCACTAGCTCGGCAATCAATGCGGACTCGGCGACAGTCAACGCACCGAAGCCCATACCGCGGAGAACCGCAATGATGAGCACCAAAGCAGCATCGGTGCCAAAGATGTGCAGAATCGTCGGCAAGCCCAGAAACAGACCTGAAATCAGCATGGTCATGCCGTAGCCAAGACGGCGACACATACGTGGAGTCTGCGTCTGTGTGAGAACGGTAGCGGCCATAAAAACACCGGTGTAGGCACCGGCGAGCGAGGTTCCACCGCCATCGTCAAGAATTGCCTGCGGAATGACAGGCATGAGGAGTGACCAGCCACCGAAGGCGGCCATCACGGCGACTAGCGTAGGTACTAGCCCGGGCGCTTTCCACATGCTGTCCAGTTCGTCTAACTGCCTGCGGTCCATCACCCGGGATGCCATTTACTCCATCACTCCTATCAACCACAAAATTGCGCCGGCGAGCGCGATCACAGATAAGAGACCAAGGATAATTGTTCCGACCCTCGATCCAGACTTATAGAGTGACCATGTTCCGCCCACCAGCAGGCCAGCGACAATGAACAAAAAATAAGTGCTCAGCGTCGAGGCGGTAGACACCTGCGCTAAAAGCACGTCTACAGACGTTGTTACCATCGATTCCCCTAAAATGCCAGCTAAGGCGGATTTTCCTGTTGCCTACGGCGGCTGTTTATACAGCTGCGCCCTACAGAGTGCCCTTAGTCGACGGCACACCGTGGACTCGGGGGTCATCCTCGACGGCAGCACGCAGGGCACGAGCCACAGCCTTGTACTCAGCCTCGGTGATGTGGTGCGGATCGCGCCCGTAGAGGCAGCGAACATGCAGCGCAATACGGGCATTTAGGGCGAAGGACTCAAAAAAGTGCTCGTTGATAACAGTCGCGTAGTGGCCGCCGATGACGGCCGTCAACATCTGCTCCGGCTCGCCAGTGCCAACGAAGTACGGGCGACCAGACACATCAACCACTGCGTGTGCCAGCGTTTCATCCATCGGGATATAGCAGTCACCAAAGCGACGAATACCAGACTTGTCCCCCAACGCCTGGGCGAAGGCCTGCCCCATCACAATGCCGGTATCCTCCACCGTGTGGTGCGCATCGACCTCGGTGTCGCCGTTGGCGTGCACAGTCAGGTCGAAGCTGCCGTGGGAGCCGAAAGCGGTCAACATGTGGTCGAAGAACGGCAGACCGGTCGAAATATCGGTCTTGCCGGTGCCATCGAGATTCACCGAGCAGACGATGCTCGATTCGCGGGTGGCGCGCTCGACACGGCCAACGCGCTCAGTGCGCTCTGCCTCCAGATGGTCCTTATCACTGAAGTGCATAAGTCAGATCTCTCCTTGTAGTGGGATGTACCGGCAGCATTTCGCTTAAGCCAGCGCGGTCGCTGCCAATTTCTTGGCCGCCGCCAGCAGCGCATCATTTTCGCTGGGCAGACCAATAGTGGCACGGAGACGACCGGGCACGCCAACATCGCGGATGAGTACTCCCTCATCCAAGAAGCTCTGCCATGCCGTCGCGGCATCGGCGAAACGACCGAAGAATACGAAGTTGGAGTACGAGTCAATCACGTCGTAGCCATAGCTGTTCAGGGCGGCTACGACGCGATCACGCTCGTCGGCAAGCTTTGCGACGGTCGACAGCGTCGCATCCGAGTGGCGAAGTGCAACCGTGGCAGCGGCCTGCGTCAACGTCGACAGGTGGTATGGCAGACGTACGAGCATCACAGCATCAATAAATGCCGGGTTAGCAACGAAGTAGCCGAGGCGGCCTCCGGCGAAGTCGAAAGCCTTGCTCATCGTACGGGAGACAACCAGCTTCGACGGGAACTCAGCCAGCAGCGTTGTCGCCGACGGCTCCTCAGTGAACTCGGCGTAGGCCTCATCGACAATGACGATGCCCGGCGCGGCTTCAATAATGCGGCGCAGGTCAGCGAGCGTGGTCAGATTGCCAGTCGGGTTGTTCGGAGTCGTGATGAAGATGACGTCAGGACGGTGCTCGGCAATGGCCGCGAGCGCACTATCCATGTCGATGTCGAAGGTCTCCGGGTCGCGGGCGATGCCGATGAACTCCGTCTGCGTGCCGGACGAGAGGATCGGGTGCATCGAGTAGCTGGGCACAAAGCCCATTGCGCTGCGCCCCGGCCCGCCAAATGCCTGCAGCAGCTGCTGGAGAATCTCATTGGAGCCGTTGGCGGCCCATACCTGGTCGACGGTGATGTCCACGCCGGTCTGGCGGGTGACATAATCGGCGAGTGCGCTGCGCAGTGCTACTGCGTCACGGTCCGGGTAGCGGTTGAGGTCAGAGGCGACCTTCTCCACTTGCGCCACCAGGTCGGCGATGAGGTCATCGGATGGCGGGTACGGGTTTTCGTTGGTGTTCAGGCGAACATCGACGTCGAGCTGCGGGGCACCGTAGGCTTCCTCGCCGCGCAGTTCGTCGCGCAGTGGCAAATCTGCCAGCGCCAACTTGGCTACCGACGGCTGTGGCTGATTCTCAGGCTGGTTGCTCATTAGTTGTTCCCCTTTTCTGCGCCATTGTCCTCAGAGCCGAGAAGCGTCTCAAAGCGGGCACGGATGGCCTCGCCGTGCGCTGGCAGTCGTTCTTCGTTGGCCAGGACTACTACGCTGTCGGCAACTTCCTTCAACGCGGCCTCGTTGTAGTCAATCATGTGGACCGACTTGAGGAAGGTGTGCGTTGACAGGCCCGAGGCGTGGCGGGCGGTGCCGGAGGTCGGCAACACGTGGTTAGAGCCGGCCGAGTAATCGCCCAGTGGCACCGGCGAGAAGCGACCGATGAAGATTGCGCCGGCATTGGTAATGCGTTCGGCATCGGCCTGCGCGTTTTCGGTGTGGATCTCCAGGTGCTCAGCGGCGTAGGCATCTGCAACCTGGATGCCGATATTCATGTCGTCGACAAGCACGATGCCAGACTGATCGCCGGTGAGCGCCTCGCGAACGCGGTCGGCGTTCATGGTGACCTCGTAGCGGTTTTCGACCTCGCGGTCGACGGTGGCGGCGAAATCGGCGTCGTCGGTGATAAGCACGCTGGCGGCCATGACGTCGTGCTCAGCCTGGGAAATCAGGTCGTAGGCGACGGAGACGGGATCAGCGGTGTTATCTGCGAGAATGGCAATTTCGGTCGGGCCAGCTTCGGCGTCGATACCGACGACCGAGCGGCACAGGCGTTTGGCGGCGGTAACGAAGATGTTGCCCGGACCGGTGACCATGTCGACCGGCTCGAGGCTCTCGTTTTCATCGCCGTATGCGAGCAGTGCGACGGCCTGTGCACCACCGACGGCCCACACCTCGGTCACGCCAAGCAGCTTGCAGGCAGCCAGGATGGTCGGGTGCGGCCAGCCGTCGTTGTCGGCCTGCGGCGGAGAGGCGACGACGAGGGACTCCACACCAGCTTCCTGAGCTGGGATGACGTTCATCAATACGGACGACGGGTAGACGGCGTTGCCCCCGGGGACGTAAAGACCGACGCGCGAAACCGGAATCCACTTCTCGCGGACAATGCCGCCGGGCAGAATTTCAACAGTCTTATCATTCGGCTTCTGAGCAGCGTGGAACGCGCGCACGCGCCCGATGGACTCCTGCAGAGCAGAGCGGACATCGTCTTCCAGCGCAGCTTCCGCGGCATCGATAACCTCAGCTGGAACGCGCATGGATACCGGACGAATACGGTCGAACTTCTCGGAGTACTCCATCGCCGCTTCCACACCACGGACTGCCACGTCATCGACGACGGGTTTGACCGTGGGAATCATCGAATCAACGTCTGCCGCACCACGCGGCAACACTCGACGCAGAGTGGCGGTGGTGGGAGTCTGACCGCGAAGATCAATAGTGGACAACATAATCAATTAGTAACCGCCTATTCGCACGATGGATTCATACGTGAGCACTTCAGAGTGACAAAGAAATGACAACAAAGTATTGAAAATCTGGGTCAAAGCCAAAGACTTTATCCACGGTTTTCGCTACTATTCGCCCTTAAAGGCACCCTTGAGTATGAACTAAGCATATCTTTCTCACGTTAGGTTCATACCGATTGCCCCATTTAACCCCTCATACTGTGGCGCAAGTTAGCTCCGCCACAGTGACCCATTACAGTGTTAAGGAAAGTAGTAACCAGTCGTAGAAAGGTCAGCTGTTGAACCAGGAAGGAAACAGCCCGGATTTGCCGGAGCTCGTCGCAGCCTATGCAGACGCGACCGCAGCCGACAATTCCCTGGCCACGCGCCAACTGGAATCAGTTTTCGCGCATCATTTCTACAACCCACAGCTCTTTTCTGACCCGGAAGCCCACGGCGTTACCGAACACGTCGGCGCGTTTTACCGCATAGTCCGCGAGGTCACCGAATCGCTCGGCATGATGACGGCTGCGCACGATGCCGCCCTGAACTGGATGGTATGGGCATCCGATAACGACAACGTCCCGGAGTACTGGCGCGCCCGGGCACGGCTAGCGGCGGATGAAGCCCGCCGCTACACCACCTTTATCGCCGATGGCCCCACCTCTGCTGCCGCAGAGACCGAAATCCCACTCATCGCACGCATGAGCAGGGAGATTACCTCGTACCGGGCACTCGTGCTTGCCGACGATCTGGATGCCCCAACCAGCAGTCACAGCGCGGTGACCACGGATGCGGATGGGCCGCGGCCGCAGGAATCGTCGGCAAGCGAAGAAGCGGAGGAGCCGTTTAGCCCACGCCAGTGGAAGAAGCGGGCGGCACTGACTGACGCGCTGATTCGGATTGCAAGCGCCCTGCGAAAGGTCAACCGCGAGGACTTGGCACGGGAGCTGCACGAGATGATTCGTGCACTGCCGAATGAGGATAAGTTTGAGTCGATTGCGCTGGCGAAGACTCTGACGGAGGCATCACTGCTGCACCGAGCCGGGAAAGTCGTCGACGCAGCGCGACTTTGCGCCTCACAGCTCAATGCAATCGGTAACCGCTCCGTAATCGCGGGCCTTGAGCTGAGGCAGAATTTGGCACGGTACTCGATAGAGACCGGTAATAGCGATACCGCGTTCCGAATGCTGTCAAACAACGTGGCAGTCGCGGACCAGCACAGACTGGACACTGACTATATTCTCGCGGTTCGTGAGATGGCAGACATCAACTTCGAGGTGGCACACAACAAGCCCGATGCCGGGGAGATGCTGAAGCTAACTCAGCGCGCCCAGGATGTGTCGGCAGACTACCCCAACTGTGAAGTCACCATGGAAATCGCGCTGCTGAAGGCAACGGCACTGTACGAACTCGGAGATTTCCGTCATGCCGGCCAGGAAGCGGAGTCGGTTGCAAAGTGGTCTGAGCCTACCCAGGATTCCGCACGTACTGATTTTTCCTGTGCCATTGCGGCGGAATCGGCAGTCCAAGAGGGAAATACTGAGCATGCTGCAGTGCTCTTCGACGCACTGGCCGATATTCGTGCCGGATACTCGTCCCCGATTTCGCCTGCGGAAACTCTGATGGATGCCGCACTATCACTCAGTAACGTGGGCGCCACAAGTGAGCTGACCGACCACCTGATGGAACGCTCACGTGGCTACGTGGTTGGGTCCTGGGAATCGGCCAAGTGGCACGAAGCACAGGCGCTGTTGTGCTGGTCTGTGTGGGACAACGACGGCGTGTACAAGTACGCCGACGAAGCTGCCGAGCTTTTCTTAGAAGCCCACGCCCCTGCCGACGCCGCCCGCACACTGACCATCGCGGTGCGTGCTGCTGCTAGTGATAACAATGAGGAACGCGCCCGTCGGTTCGCGATTCGCATAGGCGACCTAGTCGGCCCGGATCACCCGGTGCGCGATGAAGTTCGTGGACTAATGCGTAGCTTTTCAAACCCGGACTAACAGCGCATCCGACTGGACAGGTCTGAAAAACACAGCAGTTTTGCATCTTCCCGATGCCACGGGCGAAGATAGTCCAATGGTCTGGTGGGAAGAAGAAAACTCTGAGTCTGAAATTCAAGTTGGCGATTGGGATGCCGGCATCGCTGCCGACCACGTGTCAGTCAATTCGGAAAACGCATCAGCAACGCAGAACTCGTCCGCCCCCTTGGACTTTCCTCCCCTGCCCAATCCACTAAAGGCATTGCCGGACTCCCTCCCGGAGCTACTGGTTATTTCCCGCAGGGCCGGTGCCACGCTCGACCACGTCACCAGTTGGCGCGCTGTCACCAAGTTCGCCCACACGCACTGGTTAGCCGACGCGCCTACCAACTCCCCCGATGTCATTGGCGAATACCACGCACTTAGGCATGCAGTTGCCGACCAACTGGAATTAGTAGAAGAGGCCGCTGCTGCACGCGCCGAGTGGCTGCGCTGGGCAACTGAGGCCAACATCCGCCCCGCGATCTTGCACGCACGCTCCTACGGAGCATTCGCCGAGGCAGAGGCCTTCATCGACGCCAACCCAGGTGATGCCATCACCGGCCGGCGCCCCGAGGACTCCGAAATCCCCGAGCTGATCAGTCTTACTAAGGACATCGTCGCCACCACACCACAGCCCGGCGAGGCCTATTACTACCTGGTCAGCGCGGCTGTTGCCGGCGCCGCAGCATCGCTGGCGCGCCGGGCGGAAATCGCCGGCCAGCTCTCTGAATGGTCCGCACGCTGGGCACCAAAGCGAAGCAGTTTCGACGACCGCAAGCTGTTGGAGGCGCAGCTCGCACACAGCCGTGGTGAGCTGCGCAGGGCCGCCCGCATCGCAGCCAGCGTCGCGGCAGCCCCTCAGTCGGAACCCGTCACCACGACGATTGAAGCACGCCAATTCCTGGCTTTCCTCTCTCTGGAAGCCGGTGAGGAAGCGGAGGCAATCCGCCAGCTACGCCCAATCGTGCAGGCTGGTCTCGATGCAGGACTCACGGTCGCGGTGCTTCGCAGCGTGCGTCTGCTCTGTGCGCTTCTCAACGCCCACGGCGATTTCGCGGAATCCGCCGACATTGCCCGCCGCGCGCTCGCCAGCGCCGAAGGCATTCCGGTCAACCCCATCACCATGGATATCCAGCTCGTTCTGGCCCGCAGCCTCCTCGATGCCGATGAGGTTGACGAGGCGCTGCGCTTTGCCGAACCAGTTGCGCACTGGTCAGCATTTACCGCCGATGAAGAACGCACCGACGCGGCATTTTCTATTGCCTCCACAGCCGCGGGTCTCGGCAATAATCCCCGCCAGGCGGCAAAGCTGCTCATCGAACACGGCGAGCACCTTGAACGCAACGGCGATACCAAGGGCGCTGCCAAGGCCTACCGCCAGGCTGCACGTTCCATCATTCATGTCATTGACCTGGTCATTTCCGAAGAGGGCTCCGAATTCACCGCCGAGATCGTCTCCGAGGACGCTTCCGCCGTCATTGACCACACGCTCAACGAGGCTGAGGACCTTCTGCTGCGTTCTCAGAAGCTCATCTCCGACGACTGGTCACTCGCCGACTGGCACGACGATGCCGCCTACGTCTTCTACTCCGCTGGCCGCGACACTTTGGCCATCAACCATGTGGAAGCCGCCGCGAAGGGCTACCTGCAGTCCGGCGATGGCGAGGAAGCCGCCCGCGCGCTGCTGGCGGGGGTTCGATACCGTCTCGACGCGGGTGATTCCGACGGTGCCGCCGCCTACGCCCGGCGCGTCGAAGAGCTTCTGCCCCGCGACGTGTGGGAAGGCCATCCTGTTCTCGATGCCCTTGACGTCATCATCATTCAGTCGCTTGACGACGAATACTAGCGCCCCGCCCACTTCAGTGCTGGCGGTGGCACAAAGTAGAGTGTTAGGTCATGACTACTTCTGGTGATTCCGCGACTTCTAGCCCGCAGCAGCTTTTCGACGCCGCCACGGCATTGGCTGAGGAAAACAACCTCTGGGAAGCAGCCCTAACTCTGATGCAGGGGTTCGAGGAGCTCGGCGACGAGGCGGATGCTCCGCAGACCGACAGTCTGGGGCGCCCCATCCGTGGCTCTGCACCAAAGCTGATGGACAAGGCCGCGGACTGGTTGGATTTGCTGGATAACCTGGAGAAAGACGGCTTCGAGCCGACTGCGGACACCCCTCCGCGCCACCTGCGCTGGGCGATGTGGCACACCTTGAACGGCCAGGCAGAGATTCGTCGAGGACATCAGGGGCGCGCCATTGATCACCTGGAGTTGGCGGCGGGACTTTTCCAGTCCGACAAGCTCAATATCCAGGCCGTGCCTCTGCTTGCACAAATTGCACAGTGCCACCTGTATTTGGGTGATGTCGCTGCTGCGGAGAAGGCGCTTTACCGCGCACAGGAAACCTGTGATGAGCAATCGCGAGAGCGCTGGGGGTCGGCACTAAGCGAGATTGGCGCAGAAATCGCCCGTCGCCTGTAGGCGAAGCTGCGAAGCGATACCGGGGGCTGATTCAGCTACTGCTCGTCGAAGTCGAGTCCGACATCGAACACCTTGGCCGAGTGGGTTAGCGCGCCCACAGCCAGGTAATCGACACCACAGGACGCGTACTCACGAGCCACATCGATGGTCAGTCCACCAGAGGACTCAAGCTGCGTGGCCGGAGAAATCTGCGAGCGGCGCTGCACCGCAATCTGGGTCTCCCAGACCTCGAAGTTGTCCAGCATGACGATGTCCGGCTTCATCGGCAGGATTTCATCGAGCTGTGCGAGGGTATCGACTTCCACCTCACACGGCAGCTCCGGGTACTGATCCCGCACCCTCTTCAACGCACCGGACACGGAACCGACAGCCACCACGTGATTGTCCTTAATCAGTGCTTCATCGCCCAAAGCGTAGCGGTGGTTAATTCCGCCGCCGCAGGTCACAGCATACTTTTCCAGGTTGCGCAGCCCCGGCAGCGTCTTTCGGGAATCGCGCACCCGCGCACCGGTGCCGACAATCGCGTCAGCCCACTGGCGCGTCGCAGTAGCTACACCACTGGCGTGCGTGAGGATATTCAGCATTGTCCGCTCAGCAGTCAGCAACCCCCGAGTCGGTGCAGAAATCGTTGCCAGCACTGTGCCAGGACGCACCAGGGTGCCATCTTCAACGTGCTTTTCGACGGTGAACTCACCCGAGATGACCTCCTGCAGCGTCCACTCCACCGCATCAATAGCCGCGATAACGCCCTCTTGCCGGGCCACCAGGCGGGCGCGTGCCTGCGCAGATGCCGAGACTGTCGACAGCGAGGTCACATCCGGCCCGAAGCTCATGTCTTCCTGTAGTGCCGTCCGAATGAGGCCACGGGTGATGTTTTCGTTCAGCACCCCGCGCAGAGTGTCCTTCTCAAGAGTCATGGTTAGCTAATCCCCGTCCTTTTCAAACCAAGTGTGGCACCCCAAAGTATATGGTCGTACCAATGCCGCTTCGACGACTTTCCTTGCGGCTACGACCTGAACCGATTGCGGGAGCCGATCGATAACCGCCAACGCCTGCCGCAAACTCTGCTCATTGCGCCTTACACCAGCGCCTTCCTGCATCGCCGTCTGCAACCGGAAAAGCTGCCGTGGTTCCAGTTCTGGCCGTGGCTGCGGCAGGCTTTCAACGGCCGCTGCGAATTCCTCGTCCCCGACCGGCACAGCGTGTGTTTCAGCGACTTTTTCGGCCACCCGCTTGCCGACGACCAGTCCCTCCAGCAACGAATTGGAGGCCAACCTGTTGGCACCGTGGAGGCCTGTTGCGGAGCATTCGCCGGCCGCATAGAGGCCCGGCACACTAGTTGCACCGAATGGGTCGACGGCAATACCACCACAGGTGTAGTGGACCGCCGGGGCCACGGGAATGAGGTCCTTGGTCGGATCAATCTCCGCCGCGGTCAGACCCGCTGTGATCGTCGGAAAGCGGGCGGCGAAGTTGTCGATGTGACGTGCGTCGAGGAAGACGTGGTCCTCGCCGAGCTCGCGCATGCGAGTCGCGATGGCGCGCGAGACGATATCGCGCGGAGCCAGGTCCCCGCGAGGGTCAACGCCGGCGGTCACACTGTTGCCCCGGGAGTCGACGAGAATGGCTCCTTCACCACGGACCGCCTCGCTGATGAGATGGCGTCGGCCGGTGCCATCTGATGCCGAGCGCTCGTCATAGAGCACCGTCGGGTGGAACTGGATAAACTCCATGTCCCGAATCTCTGCGCCAGCATCGGAGGCCATGCCGATAGCCTCACCGCGGGCGCCCGAGGGAGCCGTGGTCGCGCGGTAAATATGGCCCACGCCGCCGGTAGCCAGCAGAGTGGCGCCTGCGCGAATAGTGCCACCGCCACGGGGATCCGCTACCAGCGCACCCAGCACACGGCCATCTTTGCCCACGATGAGCTGGCGCGCTGTCGCGTTTTGCAGCACTCGCACACCGGTGACCGAGGCCTCTAAGGCACGCTCGATTTCGGCACCGGTGGCATCACCACCGGCATGAATGATGCGTCGCGCATGGTGCCCGCCCTCTTTGGTACGGAAATAGACAGCCGCGTTGTCCGGCGCCGAGTCGAATGTGGCACCAAGCCCAATCAGCCACTCGGTCGCAGCGGCACCGGCACGGATGATGGAAGCCACGGCCTGCTCATCACAGTGGCCAGCGCCGGCATCGAGAGTGTCAGCGATGTGGGAATCGACGGTGTCGTCGAACCCATTGGCCACATGGCCGCTGGGGTCGTCGTCAAGCCCGACGACCGCGAGCCCGCCCTGAGCGAGATTCGTGGCAGCATCGGCGAAACGCAGCTGTTTGCGGGCACCGACGCGCCACTCGACGCTGTCGATAACCAACACGTCGAGGCCGAGCTCAAGGGCCCGACGCGCAGCACTGAGCCCTGCGACTCCCCCGCCGATGACGAGGAAGTCACACGTCAGTGTCCAACTGTCGAATGATGGGCGCAGACCAAACGTGTTACTCGCCCCCGCCTGGATTACCGATGGCAATCATGCGCTCGACCGAAGCGCGCCCCTTGTCGGCGACATCCGGCTCGACATCGACTTCGTCGGTGCCTTCGACGAGGCAGCGCAGCAGAGCCGCCGGAGTGATGAGCTTCATGTACGAGCAGGAAGCGCGGTCGTTGACCGGCTCAAAGTCGACATCCGGCGCGGCCTTGCGCAGCTGGTGGAGCATGCCCACCTCAGTGGCCACGAGCACCTTGCCGTTGGGCTTGTTCTCCTTCAGCTTCTGCGCCTCGGTCAGCATCTCGCCGGTGGAGAGCATCTGCACGCGCTCGGGCTCGATGGTGCCTTCACCTGCGAGGTAAATCGCAGAGTTCGCGCAACCGCACTCCGGGTGAATGAACAGCTGCGAATCGGCGTTCTCTTCCGCGCGGTGCGCGAGTTCCTCACCGTTGATGTTGGCGTGGACGTGGCACTCACCAGCCCATACCTTGATGTTGTCGCGGCCGGTCTCACGGCGGACGTGTGCGCCGAGGAACTGATCCGGGTTGAACAGGATCTCCTGGTCTTCCGGGATGGACTTGACCACGTCGACGGCGTTGGAGGAAGTACAGCAGATGTCGGTCAGAGCCTTTACGTCTGCCGTGGTGTTGACGTAGCTGACTACCAGTGCGCCGGGATTCTCTGCCTTCCACTCGGCCAGTTCATCTGCGGTGATGGAGTCCGCCAGGGAGCAGCCGGCGCGCTCGTCCGGAATAAGGACGGTCTTCTCTGGGCTCAGAATTTTGGCGGTTTCCGCCATGAAGTGGACACCACAGAAGACGATGACGTCGGCATCGGTTTCCGCAGCGATGCGGGAAAGTCCGAGGGAGTCGCCTGTGTAATCGGCAATATCCTGAATCTCCGGCAGCTGGTAGTTGTGCGCAAGAATTACGGCATTGCGTTCGCGGGCGAGGCGCTTAATCTCCTGGGCCCAGCACTCATCTGCAATTACGCCACCGTAGCGGCCATCTTTATCGACTACCGATTCGTACAGATCCGATTCAAGGCGCGGCAGGCTGGAAGCATTGGCCGCAAGGCTGGTATTCACGGAAAACTACGTCCTTACTTCAATGGGCTGTGGCTACGACCGGAGAAAACGCCGTCACCGTTACCGGCAACGGTCCCCGGAGGCATTCGCAGCGGACTCAAACGGGCAAGTGCAAGAGACCTAAGCTCGCCACACAATATCGAAAAAGCCCCTAATCGGGGCGAATACTGACATCGAGGACGAACCTATTTCCCAAAATTGTAAGGCTTGTATAAGCCTATTTCCCAATAACTACCCCTGTTCAGTAGGAATTAGTGCTTTACGACGGCTCCCGCGCAGAACCTCACCGTCTCACTTAGTGACCGAATCTGCGTCCACAGCATTGTCTGCAGCGCTCTCGTTGCCTTCCGTGAAGTCCGTTTGGAACAGCACCCGGGACCACAGTGCGAGCATGGCAACCAGTGGCGCGACCAGCAGTGCTACATAGGTTTTGAAGTCTGGAATCACCGAGAACTTATCGCCCGGCTGCATTCCCGCCAGATCCGGCTGGAGCAATGCCGCAACCGACTGACCGACGAGGTACGTCACTGCTGCGCTCATCAACGCGGAGAAACCTGCCCATCCAATTGCCGTGAGCATCTGCACAGGAGTCGTGATGGCACGGTTTCGGAAGGTAGTAATTCCCAGCACCAGGCCGCTGATGGCAGTGACAGCAACAAACCAGAGCAGCCCGATAAAACCAGCGTCAACGGTTTCCTGAATAATCGCCAGTTGGTTATCTGGGAGCATTTGCACCTGCTGCTTGGGGCGCAGGAATGCCCAGGCCACTCCGGCTATCGTTCCCGTTACAACGGAGAAGAGAACAATACCCGAGGCCATTGCCACGCTCTGCTTTTCAACGTGCGGGACTCGGGTATTTTTCATGGTCATAGTTGACTAACTTACCTCACGGCGCACATCCAGTACTAGCGTGCCCGAATGGCGCACTAGCACAATCAGCGCCTTTTATCGCTGCTCCAACATAACGGAGTCCACTTCGCCGTGGCGCGAGCACTTTGCAGTCCAGCCGTCCGGACGCACCTGCACCACCATCCGGCGCCCACAGAGCTGGCAGAATCGAGGCGCCTCCAGTCCAGCTTTTGCACCATAGGAGCGTTCGCGCACTTCACCAGCTTCGAGGTCGGCGCCGGTAAAAGGATCGAACTTGGGATCGTCTCCCAGCACCATGGCCTGGAGCAGCTCCGTGGAGTCGACTTTCTTACCCCGCGTCGCACGCGGGCTAGATGTCCGAGGCTTAGACAGTTGCATTGAGGGCCTTAATTGGAAGTCGTACCTTGCCAAGCATGTCCAGATCCTGCTCCGCCGGACGGCCCAGCGTGGTCAGGTAATTACCGACAATGACAGCGTTGATACCGCCGAGCAGCCCCTTTTCTGCGCCCAGGTCGCCCAGGGTGAGCTCACGACCACCAGCAAAACGCAGGATGGTCTTCGGCAGAGCCAGACGGAAGGCACCGATGGCACGCAGTGCGTCCTTGGCTGGCATCGGCTCGCGACCGGCGAAGGGAGTGCCCGGACGCGGGTCGAGGAAGTTCATCGGCACCTCGGTCGGGTTGAGCTCCGCCAGGTCCTGAGCGAACTCGGCACGCTGCTCAAGGGTCTCTCCCATACCCAGGATGCCGCCACAGCAGACCTCCATACCGGCTTCGCCGACCATGCGCAGGGTGTCATGGCGCTCTTCCCAAGTGTGGGTGGTCACGACCTGCGGGAAGTAGCTCTTAGCAGTCTCAAGGTTGTGGTTGTAGCGGTGAATACCAGCCTTGGCCAGGCGATCTACCTGCTCCTGCGTCAGAATGCCCATAGAGGCGGCCACATTAATGTCCACCTCTGCCTGAATGGCGGCGACGGCCTGTTCCATCTGGCTGAGCAGTCGCTCGTCCGGCCCCTTTACTGCAGCAACGATGCAGAACTCAGTCGCACCCGACTTTGCGGTCTGCTTGGCGGCGTCCACCAGTGCCGGGATATCCAGCCATGCCGAACGCACCGGAGACTCGAACAGACCCGACTGCGAACAGAAGTGGCAGTCCTCTGGGCAGCCGCCAGTCTTCAGCGAGATAATGCCTTCAACCTCGACCTCTTCGCCGCACCACTTCAAGCGCACCTCATGAGCCAGTGCCAGCAGATCCTCGATGCTGTCGTCATCGAGGTTCAGAACTGCCAGGGTCTCCTCATAGTTCAGCCCCTCACCGCGGCCGAGCACCTTTTCTCGGGCGAGTTCCAAAATGTCCTGCTGCTGTTGAGTCATGGGGGTGACGCTCCTTGAGGCTGGGGATAAAACTTGAACACCGTTTCAGAAGTTGTTCAGTTATCAAACTTAATACCGCAGCTACAGAATGTCGAACAGGGTTCAATTCCCGTCGTGTCGCGGATTTACGCTCCCCATTTCAGCCTTGAGACATCTTCCAGATGATTCTTCTTTCGTCTACGGTAGGCAGTGTGCAATTGACCAAGGACATCATTGTCGACGCAGCTCTCACCATTCTCAACGAGTACGGACTCGGCGATCTCACGATCCGCCGCCTGACTCGCCACTTGGGTACCGCCGCTGGCGCAATGTACTGGCACTACCCTTCCAAGCAGGCACTGCTGGGCGCCGTCGCTGACCGCATCTTGGCTCCCTGCACAGAGTTTTCCGCCACAGGCGATTGGCGTGCCGACATCGAAGCCGTCGCCGAGCTGCTCTACTCCTGCCTCACCGCTCATCGGGATGGCGCCGAGGTCGTCTCGGCCGCACTCGCTACGGGCACCGCCACGATTCGCCCCGAACAACTGCTTGCCGACGTCCTGGAGAATGCCCCCGAAACCTCCATTAGCACCCCATCAGCGGCTGATACCGCATCCGTCCTCGTGTACTTCATTCTCGGTGCGACAGTCGACCAGCAGACAGCCATCGCGCTTGACCTGAACGGCGCCAAGGGCGTTTCCAACAAGGGCGACACCAGTGGCGAGAACGCCGATGATAAGGATCTTGAGGTCGAGACTTCCTCTGAAGATGCTGCTGCACAGGCAAAAGAGCTCGGCCGCCAGCGCATTGCACTGGGAACCGAGCTCTTTATCGCCGGAATTGCGGAGGTTGCGGGGACTAAGGGAATCGCAGGTCATTAAGCCCCGCTGGAGCAATCACACTCACGGTCAAGCCGCGGCGCTAGAGCACCAGAGCTGCTACCCAACCAGCTGCCAGCAGCGGCAGGTTGAAGTGCAGGAAGGTCGGAATAACCGAATCGCGAATGTGGTCGTGCTGCCCGTCGGCATTGAGACCCATCGTCGGGCCGAGCGTCGAGTCCGATGCCGGCGAACCAGCATCGCCCAGAGCACCTGCAGTACCAATGATGGCGACGGTAGCCATCGGCGAGAAGCCCAGCGATACACACAACGGCACATAGATGATGGCGATAATCGGCAGCGTCGAGAAGGACGAACCAATACCCATCGTGACCACCAGACCAACGACCAGCATGGCGAATGCAGCGGCAGGCTTGTTGCCCGCAAACAGCTCTGCAGTAGCGGTCACCAGCGGCTCGATCTGGCCGGACTCCGACATCACCGAGGCGAAGCCCTGTGCGGAAATCATGATGAAACCAATCAGGGCCATCATCTTCATACCGGCGGTGAACACGTCGTCCGCCTCACGCCAGCGCACGGCACCGGTGAGCATGAAGATTGCCAGACCAGTGAGTGCACCAATCAGCAACGGATCGGCATCGGTCTCCATAGAATTCATCACAATCTGGACGACGAAAGTCACCACGATTGCAACGAGAGCAACGATAACTCGGTACTTCGACACCGGTTCGTCAGACTGGGTTTCTGCGTGTGAGGACTGGGCAATCGGCCGATCTTCGTAATGCCGTGGCTTCCGGTAGGAGAAAAATACGGCAATGGCCAGACCGGCCAGCATGCCGAGAGCCGGGATGCCCATCGTCATCATGATGTTGATATTGGAAACATCAAGGCCAGCATTCTCGATGTTCCCCAGCAGGATGTCGTTCAGGAAGATAGAACCGAATCCGACCGGAACCCACATGTAGGTGGTGACCAAACCGAAGGTCATCACACTGGTAATCATTCGACGGTCGATGTTGAGGCGGTTAAATACCGGCAACAGCGGCGGAATAATCAGCGGGATAAACGCAATGTGAACTGGGATGAGGTTCTGCGACATGATCGCCATGGCCAAAATGCCGGCGACCATGCCCCACTTGGTCCATGCCTCTGCCTTAGATTTAGCGCCTTCATCCTCCGTGCCGATCTTGGCAATCAGCCAATCGGCCAGCAGTTTGGGCAGCCCGGAGGATGCCACTGCCATGGCAAAGGCACCCAGCATGGCATAGCTCAGGGCAATCTTCGCACCACCAGAGAGGCCTTCCTGGAAGGCAACCATTGTGGCATCGAGCCCCATACCGGCGGAAAGACCACCGACTAAGGCGCCAATAAACAGCGCTAGCACAACGTGTACCCGGCAGACCGCCAGGATTAGCATCACCAAAACGGCGAGAAGAACGGCATTCATAAGGAAAATATTAAGGCAACCTTAAGTATTTCCAGCAACCGGGGCTAGAAAGATTTCACCCCAAAATCTTTACACCCCGGCTAATGCGGCTAATCAATCGAGACGAGTCCCTGGCCGCCCTGCACTGCGTCGCCGACTTCAACATGAATAGAGCCGACGGTGCCTGCAGCCGGGGCCGTAATCTCGGTTTCCATCTTCATTGCCTCGAGAATGAGCAGCACCTCCCCAGCCTCAATCTTCTGGCCTTCCTCGACCAAAATCTTGCTGACCGAACCTGCCAGTGGCGCCACCACCGAATTGGCGGAGACACCCGAGACACTAGCGGTGGCCGGCTCAACGGAAGCGCTCGACGATCCACCCAACACGATGGGCGAAAGACGCTTGGGCTCCTCAACTACTTCGACGTCGACATCGTAGGCAATGCCGCCGACAGTCACTTTCAATTTCATGGCTCAACAATCCTCACGTAGCAAAAGTCAATGAGTCAGACTCAATTAAGTCGGTTATCGAAAATTTCCAACTAACGCAGGTTGCGCTGCTGCTGGATCTGGCGTCCCTGCGCAGCCCACGTCTTATGGCGGTTGTATCGAATTGCCTTCACCTTGCCGCGATTGCCCAGGTACGCAGACACCGCTGCCGAAATGGCGATGACAGTATCCTCGGGGATATCTGCGTCCACGCGTTTGCGCAGTTCAGCCAACTCGCTTTCTGCCTGATTCAGGCGTGCCGTGGCCTTCTGCAAGCTTGTCGAGGTCGCATCCAACCGGTCGGTCAGTTCAGCGACGAGCGCTCGCAGCTCCTTAATCTCACCGATGCCGTCAGACATTACTGCGGCCCCAATCCGTGCTTCTTGGCCGGGCGAACCTCGCGCTTGTTACGCAGAACCGACAGTGCGTCAGCCACGCGCAGGCGGGTTTCGGCCGGGTCAATCACGTCGTCGACCAGTCCTCGCGAGGCGGCGACATACGGCGTCGAGAAGCGTGTCTTGTATTCGGCGATACGCTCGTCGCGCACGCGCGCCTGCTCTTCCTCGTCGCCCGCGGCGGCAATTTCCTTTCGGAAGACCACGTTGACCGCGCCCTCTGCGCCCATCACCGCAATTTCCGCGGTCGGCCATGCGAATACGTAATCCGCGCCGAGGTCCTTCGAGCACATCGCCAGGTACGCACCGCCGTAGGCCTTACGCATGACGACGGTCACCTTGGGCACAGACGCTGCGGAGTATGCGTAGAGCATCTTTGCGCCGTGGCGAATGATGCCGCCGTGCTCCTGAGTGACGCCCGGCATAAAGCCAGGAACGTCAACCAGGGTGACCAGCGGGATGTTAAAGGCATTGCAGAAGCGGATGAACTTTGCGCCCTTGTCCGAGGAATTGATGTCCAGCACACCGGACATCACGTTCGGTTGGTTGGCGACAAAGCCCACGGTACGGCCCAAAACTCGACCAAAGCCGACAACCAGGTTGGTGGCAAAACCCGCCTGGCACTCGAGAAAGTCGCCATTGTCGGCGATACGGATGATGACCTCGCGGACGTCGTAGCCCTTCTTGCCATCGACGGGAACGATGTCGCGGAGCTCTGGATCCGGCTCGGCGTCGAATACCGGATCCACGATTGGCGGCTCTTCCGTGTTGTTCTGTGGCAGGAAGCTTAAGAGCTTCTGCGCAATCAGGATGGCCTGCTCGTCATCGTCGGCAACGAAGTCAATATTGCCGGCCTTGGCCATGTGCGCATCAGCGCCACCGAGCTGCTCGGAGGTGACTTCCTCGCCGGTCACAGACTTAATAACGCCCGGGCCGGTGATGAACATCTGTGCCTTGCGAGTCTGAATGATGAAGTCGGTCAGCGCTGGCGAGTAGGCAGCGCCACCAGCACATGGGCCTGCAATGATGGAAATCTGCGGCACCAGACCGGATAGCCACACGTTGTTGTAGAAGACCTGGCCATAGCCCGACAGAGAGTCAATTCCCTCTTGAATGCGAGCGCCACCGGAGTCGTTGATGAAAACGAACGGAGTGCCGTTGTCGGCAGCAGCGCGCATGGTGGCCGCAACCTTGCGGGACTGCGTTTCACCAGCGGAGCCACCCATGACCGTGAAATCCTGGGAGGCCACGTGCACTGCCCGGCCGAGAACCGCGGCAGTGCCGGTGACCACGCCGTCGGCAGGCGCGTCGGCAGTATCCATGCCGAAGTCGGTGGTGCGGTGAGTCATAAACATGCCGGTTTCACGGAAAGTGCCCTCGTCGACGAAGTTGTCGATACGCTCGCGGGCAGTCATCTTCCCACGTTCGTGCTGCTTGGCCTGGCGGGCCTCACCGCCACCGGCCTCAACACGACGACGCTGAGCATCCAAATAATCCAGGCGCTCCGCCATCGAGGCATCGACGCCCGGCGCGACGGCACCCGCCGGATTCGGCTGGTTTGCTGAACTTTGCGACATTGCTATCTCTTCTCCCGATGTTCCTAGGCGGGTTCCACCTGGACGGTCTGTGAGCGACCGCCAACGGTGACCTTGTAGCGAATTGGCTCGCGAATGGCATTGGCAGCACCAGAGGCCTGCTCCGCCTCGCGCTTGAGCTGTTCGGCAGTCTTACCGACGTTCTTCGGCCCTTCGCCGCGCGTGGTGAAGAATCCCGGTGCGACGGATGGGAACAGTGCGTTGGTCAGGACGTCCTCGGCGGTGCCGTTGTAACCGTCGAGCTCCTTGGCCTGCTTGACCAGGTCGTCCCACTCTGGTTCGAGGAGATCAGCCGGGCGAACCGTGATTTCTTCCTTCTTGGTCTGTTCCGCTGCCTGCTTAATCAGCTCTGGGTTGCGCTCACCCGGGCACTGCCCGTAATAGCCGAGCATGAGGTCAGCGAACTCAGCCGTCATAACCTTGTAGCGTCCCATCAGCACGTTAAACACAGCTTGCGTGCCGACGATCTGCGAGCTCGGAGTCACCAACGGCGGGTAACCGGCGTCCTTTCGGACAATCGGTACCTCACGCATGACCTCTTCGACGCGGTCACCCGCCCCCTGGGCCTTGAGCTGGTTTTCCATGTTCGACAACATGCCACCAGGAATCTGCGACATGAAAATGTCGGTATTGACCAGGGTTTTCGACTCGAACTCTGCGTACTTCGGACGCACCTTGCGGAAGTGGTCACGAATGGTGATGAGGTTATCCATGTTCAGGTCGGTGGTGTAGTCGGTTCCCTCCAACATTTCCACCAGCGACTCGGTCGGGTTGTGCCCCGGGCCCAGCGACATCGACGAAATTGCCGTGTCCACGACATCCGCACCAGCTTCGATGGCCTTCATCAAAGTCACCATCGTGACACCGGTGGTCGAGTGACAGTGGACGTTAATCTGGGTGTCCTCGCCGTAGGTTTCCTTGATGCCGCGGATGATGTCGTAAGCCGGCTGGGGTTTCAGCAGCGCTGCCATGTCCTTCAACGCAATGGAGTCCGCCCCCATATCCAGTAGACGACCAGCGAGCTTCACGTACCCGTCGACGTCGTGAAGCGGAGACGTCGTATAGCAGATCGTGCCCTGCGCATGCTTGTCGACGTTCTTGACCGCGCGCATGGCGTGCTCGAGATTGCGTGGGTCGTTGAGCGCGTCGAAAACACGGAATACGTCCATACCGTTTTCAGCGGACTTCTCGACGAACTTGTCAACCACCATGTCCTCGTAGTGGCGGTAACCGAGAAGATTCTGGCCGCGCAGCAGCATCTGCAGGCGACTATTCGGCATCAGCTTGCGGAATGTCCGCAGGCGCTCCCAGGGATCTTCATTAAGGAAGCGGATGCAGGCGTCAAAGGTTGCGCCGCCCCAGCACTCCACACTCCAAAAACCGGCCTTGTCCATTTCTTCACAGACATCGACCATGTCTTCCATAGCCATTCGCGTTGCCATGAGGCTCTGATGAGCGTCTCGGAACGCTACTTCCGTTACACCAATGGTTCGTGGACTCATAATTCCAAAAGTAAAGGCCTTTGGGGATCTTCGCGCGTTGGTGACCGCGAATATTGGGGATTCGGCCCCCACCAAGGTGCGTTTAGAGTGTCAAATTGCCCACTTGCAGGGTTAAATACTTATTTTCGCGCGAAGTTTATGCTCTTAACCGTTCGACTCGAATTTTTCCTTGGGGGTCGTTTTTGCGAAGTGCGCTCGACAGATGGGACGGATGGCGCGCCCACACGGGACCGAAAACGGCTCATGTTTTTTACAAAACAGTTAAGGTAGTCACATGAACCAAGCAAATACAGTCGGCGATTATCAAGTATGGCCGGGTGAGCCTTACCCGCTCGGATCTACCTACGACGGCGCTGGCACCAACTTTGCACTCTTTTCCGACGTTGCGGAAAAGGTTGAGCTTTGTCTGATTAGCGCCGAAGGCGAAGAAACACGCATTGAGTTGGAAGAAGTCGATGCGCATATCTGGCACTGCTACATCCCGTCTATCATGCCGGGCCAGCGCTACGCCTACCGCGTACACGGCCCATTCGATCCGGCCAACGGTAAGCGTTGCGACCCCAACAAGCTGCTGGTCGACCCATACGCCAAGGCTTTCGACGGCGAATTCGACGGTCACCCATCACTGTTCAACTATGACATTCATGACCACTCGAAGCGCAACACCGAGGACAGCCTGGGACACACCATGACCTCCGTGGTCATCAACCCATTCTTCGACTGGGGCGCTGACCGCGCACCTCGCACGCCGTACAACGAGACCGTGATTTACGAGGCCCACGTCAAGGGCATGACCATGACTCACCCGGATATTCCGGAGGAGTTACGTGGTACCTATGCCGGCCTCGCGCATCCGGCGATTATTGACTACCTCAAGGACCTTGGTGTCACGGCTATCGAACTGATGCCGGTCCACCAGTTCCTCCAGGACGACCACCTGCGCGAAAAGGGGCTGCGCAACTACTGGGGCTACAACACCTTCGGTTTCCTAGCACCACATCAGGACTACTCGGCTTCCCAAAAGCCAGGCGGAGCAGTCAGCGAGTTCAAGGGCATGGTGCGCGCATTTCACGATGCCGGCATTGAGGTCATCCTCGACGTGGTCTACAACCACACCGCCGAGGGCAACCACATGGGCCCAACCATCTGCTTCCGAGGCATCGACAACGAGGCCTACTACCGCCTGGTCGAAGGCGATCGCCAGCACTACATGGACTACACCGGCACCGGTAACTCCCTGAATGTGCGCCACCCACACTCGCTGCAGCTGATTATGGATTCGCTGCGCTACTGGGTCTCCGAGATGCATGTCGACGGCTTCCGCTTCGATTTGGCATCCACCCTGGCTCGAGAATTCCACGATGTGGATCGCCTCTCCGCCTTCTTTGACTTGGTGCAGCAGGATCCGATTGTCAGCCAGGTCAAGCTCATCGCAGAACCGTGGGATGTCGGCGAAGGTGGCTACCAGGTCGGTAACTTCCCACCGCAGTGGACTGAATGGAACGGTAAGTACCGCGACACCATCCGCGACTTCTGGCGCGGTGAGCCATCCACGCTCGGCGAGTTCGCTTCACGTATCACCGGCTCCTCGGACCTGTATGCAAACAATGACCGCCGCCCAACTGCGTCGATTAACTTCGTGACCGCGCATGACGGTTTCACCCTCAACGACTTGGTCAGCTACAACGAGAAGCACAATATGGCCAACGGCGAGGACAACCGCGATGGCGAGTCCCACAACCGTTCGTGGAACTGCGGTGTGGAAGGCCCGACCGACGACGAGCGCATCATTTCGCTGCGCGCCCGCCAGCGTCGTAACTTCCTGACCACTCTCCTGCTGTCCCAGGGCACTCCGATGATTAGCCACGGTGACGAAATGGGACGTGGCCAGAAGGGCAACAACAACGTCTACTGCCAGGACAACCGTTTGGCCTGGGTCGACTGGAATCAGACGCGTACCAACTCTGAACTGGTCGAATACACCCAGTTCCTGACTGAGCTGCGTGCGGAACACCCAGTCTTCCGACGCCGCCGCTTCCTGCGCGGTGGCCCGCTCGGTGCGGAAACCGACGATCGTGACATTGCCTGGCTGACCTATGAGGGTCGCGTCATGACTACCGATGACTGGAACTTCGACTTCGGCAAGTCGTTAATGGTCTGGCTCAACGGCGATGCCATCACTGAGCCTGATCGCCGAGGTCACAGGATTGAAGATGACTCCTTCCTGCTGTGCTTCAATGCCCACCACGAGGACATCATGTTCCAAATTCCGGGCACCGAATACGCACACAGCTGGGAAGTCATCATCGACACCACAGAGATTACGGGTCGCCCGACCCGCGAACGCATCGTTGAGCCAGAAGGCGAGCTCCGCGTGCCAGCCCGTTCTACCATCGTGCTGATCGAGCGGCACTAGCCGCGTCCGCGTTGGGTGTAGGGGCCTGGGCCTGGGTTGGTTCCTACACAAAAATCCCCTGTCGGCGGAAGGCTTTTCTTCCACTGACAGGGGATTTTCGGCTCTGAGTTCAACTCAAAACAGGGTTTGGGTCAACACAGCACTGCGGGAGCCGAGCTGGCGTGAAGTCTTCTTACGCAGATGCGCGCATATTGAACTCCGCCTGAGAGTTCAACCAGTACTCCGGCTCGGTGTCAAAGTAGTCGGACAGTCGATTTGCGAGGTCAGTAGTGACCGCAGTGCGGCCGGTGCGAAAGCGCTCCAGAGTTGAGCTTGGCACGCCGATGGCAAGAGCCAGTCGGTAGATAGAGAGGTGTCGCGGCTCGAGGAAATTATCGTTCAAGATAGAACCAGGGTGCACAGGATGCGTGCTCAAAATGTTTACTCCTTATTTCATCGCTTCACTGGCATACGTTGTTTCCGCTTTGCCCTTCGCTTGAGCTCGAAAGCTCGAACGACCAGTTACCGCCGTTCGTCGAAAAGTATAAGGAGCGCCCGCTCAAAATGCATCCGGACATTTAACCCCCCAAAACATGTGGTTTTCAGGGGTACAGACACCCCCACTGTCCGAACGCTCCATAAATATTCCTATTTTTGTGGGCATTTCCACATTGTCGGAAGCCACATGTACTCGGCGACAGCCGCAGGTACCGCAGCCTCTATGAGGCTCAATCCGCCATCGGCGCTACCATCTAGTGCATGACTACGACCACGCCATCCTCCGAGCCCGCCGTCGTCTTCGAGCTCACCGGCGACACGGTGACTATTACCGCAGATGGGCTCCGCCTTACCCACACCATCAACACGGCTAGCACCGCCCCCGCGAAGCCCCTCCCGCTTGCCGACGTTGCCGAGGTCGCATCGGCAAGTAAAAACGGTGTCTACACTCCGGCCAACCGCTTTTTCCCCGGCACGGTAGACCTCGGGGTAGCTTTGCCAAAGGCCCGTGTGATGCCTCATCGTCAGGCAGCAGCGCAGTTGCTGGCAGACCTCGTGGCGGAGATAGCCAAGAATCCTGAGTTCTACAACTCAGCAGATGCTTTTACTTCCACGTTGATGCCGTGGGTGGCACAGCGCGCGGCGGTCACCGAAGGCGTAAGTGTGGTTGAGGGCGCGGGCGACGTCGTAAAGCACTCCGTGCCTTTTGCACCGCTTCCTACGGGGGATGAGGTTGCGGCGTCGGACATCGCACCGTTTGCGGCGTTCGATGTAGAGACAGCGAACGAAGACACCGGCTCGATTATTCAGCTTGGCGTTGCGGTCGTGCGTGGCGGGAAGGTGACGGAGCGTTATTCCTGGATGTGCCGTCCGCCAAAGGGGCTGGAGTATTTTGATGAAGCCAATGTCGCGATTCATGGCATCACGGCGGCGGATGTGGCCGGTGAGCCGTCATTTCCGGAGCAGCTGGCGAAGTTTGTTGACGTCGTTGGGGATTTGGACGTAGTTGCTCACAATGCGCGGTTTGATTTCACAGCCCTGTCGCGGGCGTGCCGGGCGGAAGGCATTCCAGCACCGAAGTTGAATTTTGCGTGTACTTATATGTGGGCTCGGCAGATGCAGTTGGGGCTGCCCAACTTGAAGCTGCCGACGTTGGCGGAGGCCGCGGGGGCGTCGCTGGAGAATCATCATGATGCGACGGCAGATGCGGTCGCATGTGCTGAGGTAGCGCTGTGGTTGATGGAGCAGCAGCGCGCAACATCGGTGGCTGATTTGAGCCAGAAGGTCTCGCTGAGCTTGGGCCAGATTGGCAGTGGACGAGTACGGATGGTGCGCTATGACCCGGCTGGTGTCGCCAGCGCTGGCGCCGGGACCAACGCGGGAACTGGTGCTGGTGCTGGTGCGCAGTCCGGCAGTTCCGCGCCGTCACGTCGGCCGCGTCGCAATGCGAAATGGGATGCGGCAAAGACACCGGACACCATTCCAGACCCGAATCCGGACGCGGATCCAAGCGGCCTGCTGTACCAGCAGCGGGTGACACTGACCGGCGATTTTGCACCGTATGACAAGGGTTTTCTGTGGGATAAGATCGCCTTTGCAGGTGCGAATATCAATAAGGGTGTCACGAAGAAAACGACCATTTTGGTCGCCGGTCCGTGGGATTCGGTGACGTCGAAGGAGAAGAGGGCTCGACAGCTGCAGGCCGAAGGCCAGGAAATCCAGATCTGGACTGAGAAGGAGCTCTTCACCGCACTCGGGCTGAATCCGGAAGAGGATGGCGCGTCCGAAGCAGGAGACACTGCGGAAGGGACACCTAGCGCCAGCGCCGGAAACAACTCCAGTGAGTCGGTTCCGTTGTTCGGTTCTACTTCCCTGCCCGGCGATGACGGAATGCCACCCTTCTAGGCCACGTTCACGAGAAGAAATTCGCATTCGGACGGCGGGCGCAGACTCTGGGGCTAGCTGCTGCCACAGCGGTCAGGCAGCAGCTTTTCCTGGTGGGCGGTATAAAGGGGAACATGAGTCGCCGACCAATTACGTCCACCTACCGTCTCCAACTCCGTGGCCCCAAGGCCGACCCAAACGGGCGCGCTTTCACGTTCGCTGACGCGGCTGAACAGGTCGGCTACTTGGCAGACCTCGGAATTTCACACCTGTATCTGTCGCCTATCCTCACCTCCGTACCGGAGTCTAACCATGGCTACGATGTCATCGATCCGACGACGGTGAACCCGGAGCTCGGCGGCATGGAAGAGCTGCAGAAGCTCGCGCAGGTGGCGCACAAGGCCGGTCTGGGCATCATTATCGACCTGGTACCGAACCACCTCGGTGTTGAGGAGCCCAAGCTCAATGCCTGGTGGTGGGACGTTCTGACCTATGGCAAGGATTCTCAGTTCGAGCCATACTTCGATATCGACTGGCACGAGGACAACGGTGCCAACGGCAAGATGGGGTTGCCGATTCTGGGATCCCCGGAGGATATCGACAAGCTGGAGCTCGACACCTCTGGCGACGAGCCACTTCTGCGTTACTACGACAACACATTCCCGGTGCGCCCCGGCACCGAGGACGGCACCCCGCAGGAAGTACATGATCGCCAGGCCTATCGCCTGATGTACTGGAAGGACGGGGTCATTGGCTACCGTCGATTCTTCAGCGTCAACGGCCTGGCCGGCATCCGCCAGGAAAACCCGGTGGTATTCGAGCACACACACCGCATCATCCGCGAGCTGCTGGCAGCGGACATCATTGACGGTGTCCGCATTGACCACCCGGATGGCCTCAGCAACCCATTCGGATACCTCAGTGAGCTGCGCCGTCTACTCGGCGATGACAAGTGGCTGGTTATCGAGAAGATTCTGGGTGCCGAAGAGCCACTGGATCCGAGGCTCCAGGTTGACGGCACCACGGGTTACGATGCCCTGCGTGAGTTCGACAATGTCTTCGTCAACCGCGACTCCCGAGACGCCATGAGTATGTTGGCTCTGCAGCAGTCCGGCTCAACCTGGGACAAGACTGCCGTGCAGGCAACTGCGCAGGCCCTCAAGCACGATGTCGCGGCTCACGAGCTGGCTGCGGAGGTCCGTCGTCTAGCACGTGCCCTGCGCCGCGATAACTGGTCTATCAGCGGTACCAGCGTCAGCGATGAGGTACTTATCGACACCATCTGCAAGCTGGTCGCTGCCATGCCTGTCTACCGTTCGGACTATGTCTCCCTGTCACGAGTGGCTTCCACGGTCATTGGTGAAATGGCAGCGCGTTTCCCCTCGCGTGTCTTTGCTCTCGACCTCATTTCGGCAGGTTTGGTAGCCGGTGGTGAGGCCGCCACGCGGTTCGCGCAGGTCTGTGGTGCGGTCATGGCAAAGGGTGTCGAAGACACCACCTTCTACCGCGCCTGCCGCCTGATCAGCCTGAACGAAGTCGGCGGTGATTTGGGTCGCTACGGCATGTCGGCGGCGGAGTTCCACCTGTTGCAGTCGGAACGTGCTCGCCTCTGGCCACGAACCATGACCACGCTGTCCACGCACGACACCAAGCGCGGCGAAGATGTCCGAGCCCGCATCCTCCAGCTCTCCGATGTCTCCGGCGACTGGGCTGAAAATGTCCGCAACTGGATGGCCATCACCCCCGCCCCGGACGATGCCACCGGCTACTTCCTGCTGCAGAACATCATCGGAGTCTGGCCGACCGACGGCGTAATTACCGATGAACTGCGCGACCGCCTCCACGACTACGCCATTAAGGCCATCCGCGAGGCAGATGTGCACACCTCCTGGACGGAGCCGGTCGAGGAGTTCGAACTCGGCATCCGCAGCTGGATCGACGCGCTTCTCGACGGCCCCCTGACCGACTCCATCACAGAGTTCGTCCGCTCCATTGCGCCAGCTGCCCTGACCACGTCACTGTCGCGCAAGCTCCTCCAGCTTGTCGGCCCCGGCATCCCCGATACCTACCAGGGGACGGAGTTCACAGAGGACTCCCTGGTCGATCCCGACAACCGCCGCTTCGTCGACTACGATGCGCGCGTCGCGGCGCTGGATAAGGTTGCCCGCGATGAGGTCACGTCGGTAACTAAGAGTCCAGAGCACCCAGCTGAGCTGCCGGAGGACTTTACGGATGCCGATGCGGACGTCGCAAAGCTGATGGTGACTCACCACGGAGTGAAGCTGCGTGCGGAACGCCCGGAGTCCTTCGTCGGCGGCGCCTACCAGCCAGTATTCGCCGTGGGTGTCGGCGAGCGTCATTTGGTCGGTGCAGCACGTGGACCGAAGGGCGAGCCGGAAGATGTTATCGCGCTGGTGACGCGCCGTCCGCTGGGGCTGCAACGCGAAGGCGGTTGGGGCGACACTACAGTGACACTTCCCAAGGGATTCTGGACCGACCGTTTCACCGGCCATACCTGGTCCGGCACCATCGCCGTGGCTTCTCTGTTCAGCTCCTTCCCAGTAGCACTGCTGGTACGCGAGGACGATGACGACTAATCGAATGAAGGATTCGCTTGCCGACGGTTCCCGCGATCAGACCCGCAAGGCTCAGTTGGCGGAGGATCGAGAGGTTACACGTGCGCTGCAGTCGAAGTACGACTCGTGGGCAACTCGGCACCCCACCGCCGCGCAGGACTTTGTCGATGCGATTAAAGAGATTCTCTCCGATGCCGGTTTGGCCTTTGACAATGTCACGGCGCGGGTGAAGTCTTTCCGCTCATTGCGGCAGAAGGCCCTGCGTCGTGAAGCGGACGGCAACTACGTCTACCCTGACCCGTGGCACGATATCCACGACATCATCGGTGTGCGTGTAACCACGTACCATTCGACGGAGATTCCCGCGATCATGGATGCGCTGGGAGATTCGCTGACTGTGCTGCGTAGGATTGACAAAACCGCGGAGACACGAATCAGCGGCCGGTTGGGATACGGCTCCCAGCACTTGATCTGCAAGGTGTCGACGGCGGCGCCGTCAGAGCTAGCTCCATATGCGGATATGCAGTTTGAGGTGCAACTGCGCACTGTGCTGCAGCATGCGTGGGCGGAATTTGAGCACGATATTCGCTATAAGGCCCCTGAGGGAGCGACAGACCCGCGGATTGATCGAGCTTTTGCGCTGGCCGCTGGCCTTATTGAGCTCGCGGATCAGCAGTTCGACCAAGTCGTTGCCGTGCTGGAGGAATCCACGCCGGACGATTCCGCGCAGGGAGAGGGCAAACAGCCCTCAGCTCCGGCAAAGACCACAGCCGATGACATTGTGGTGACTGAGGAAACCCTACCCGGCGTGCTGACGATGCTGCTTCCAGATGCGCCCCGATCGAAATCAGAACATTACGGCTGGGCAGAAGAACTGCTGGAGCGCAATGGCATTCGCACTGTCGGGCAGCTGCGAGAGCTACTTAATCCGCAGCGCCTCAGCGCGGTAAGCAAGGCCATGAAGTACCGCTTTAACCCAGGCCATGTGCGTGTTATCGATGACCTACTACTAGCGGCTCGCGGTGAAAAGCACATCAAGGCCACTGCGGATACCAGCCATAACCCGAAGCGTCGACCAGCCCGTTTGCGCGCACGGTTGCAGCAACTAGCGGAGGCCGGGATGCCTATGAGCGACGTCCCCGAAGACGATCGAGCTGACGGCGATCGCGCTTCGTAGGCCGCCCGGCACCGCGGTCGCGCGTCGGCATCGATGCGAGAATCTCCCTCGGGGGCGGCGGCGGAGAGTGGTCGATATAGCACTGCCTGGCCACCGGAGCTCCGACCCGCTTCTTCACCGTCTTGGTGACCTCAACAATGTGTTCGCGGTGGTTTGCCCACAGTCGCACTCTATCCCCTGGAACGACCAGAACTGAGGGTTTCACGGCTTCGCCGTTGACTTTGACGTGGCCGCCACGGCACGCATCTGCGGCCAATGAGCGAGTTTTCAGCAACCTGACCGCCCAAATCCAGGCATCAATACGCACTGGCTCGGTAGACAATTGCTGCTGAGCAGGCATTTACTGCGGATCCTTGTAGTTCACAATCCGCTGAACCTTTTGCCAATTGAGAAAACCACCGACCAGGCCGACTACTGCCAGGATGAGGAATAGAGACATGCTTCCGGCTAGAAGTCCGAGCACTGCACCGCCGACGACACCACTGCCTGCCCATACAACGGCATTGCGGGAGTACTTTCGCACCGCGTTCTTGCGGAGCTCAATGGGGTTCTGAGGTTGGGGCTGAAGATAGCTCATGGAGTACATATTAGAGCGTTCTGGTCGCCCTGACGCATCGCATAGGTCGATAGGGCGTACAATTCGGGAAAAATTTCTACAGCTATAGCAAACCTGCTAGATATTCCTATTTGGGTAGGTAATTAACACAATGGCGTAGGTTGATTGCTAGTGTTAGTCCTATGACAGAAACTGTCCGCCCCCGCCACCGCATGGTCGACCGCGTTGCGGCGATCCTCGAACTCGTTGCGCGCTCTAACGAAGGTCTAACCCTCACTGACATCGCCCACACGCTGAACTATCCGCTCAGTACCACGCAGGGCCTTGTCAACGGTCTGACTGTGACAGGTTACCTTGACGAGTCCAACAAGCGTTACACGCTCGGCATGGCGCCGTTTCTGCTCAATGTCATGGCCGGTCGTCGCATGGTCAACGTTCCGACGGCTGAGCTCGAGGCGATTCACAACGAAACTGGCTTGATTACCGTGCTGGCACTGCCGGTTGGTGGCAAGCTTTTCTACCTCAAAACCGTCGGTGAATCCATGCGCTACCAGTACCTGACGGAGAACTTCCTGCCGCGCTCGCTGCTGCGCACCTCTGCAGGTTGGGTTTTGATGAGTCGGTTTGAAAAGCGCGAACTGTGGTCCTACCTGAACTCCGCGCGGCCGGAAGACCAGGTCTATGTGGATGATTTCCTCCGCCAGGCCGGGGAAATCGCTGAGACCGGCGTCTGTGCTGCCCCGGGTATTGCCGAAGGCGGTGGCGTTGACGGTGTCTCTATCGCAGTGGAGGAAGACGGTGCTACTGTCGCGGCGGTCTGCGTTTTCGGTCGGCCAGAAAAGATTGCGGAAAATAAGGACGAATTGGTTGAAATTCTCAAGCGCCATCGCGGTGCACACAACGGCGAGGAATCCCCGAGCCAGGGTTAGTGGCTGTTAGGCGCGCAGCTCCCACCAGATTTCGCCACCGTCCGTAGACGGCTCGCTAGCTCCCTTAGTCAGCGCCTGTATTTCGCCGTCAAGCTGGGCAATCCCATCGGCAGTCACCGCGATGGAAAACTCCACGTTCTGGCCCCACCGCGTTTCCACGATCTCATAACCACGAGCACGCAATTCCGCTTCGATGCGACCGGCATCTGCGGCGGAGACACTCACTACTCTCAAGGCTCTTTGCACGCGCCGCATGCGCGTGACTTTTTCTAGACACTCTGAGACCGAATCCGAATAGGCCCTCACAAGCCCACCCGTGCCTAATTTGATGCCGCCAAAATAGCGGATCACTACGGCGGTGACATTCGTCATTCCAGAGCCCTGGAGCACATCGAGCATCGGGCGCCCTGCCGTGCCACCAGGTTCACCGTCATCTGAGGATCGCTCCACCCGATTCCCTCCGACGACCTCATGAATGTATGCGCTGCAGTGGTGGCGAGCATCCGGGTACTCCGCCTTGGCCAAATTGATGACCTCTCGGGCGCTGTCTTCGTCGTCGGCACGCGCGATCCACGTAATGAAGCGAGATTTCTTAATCTCGATTTCATTCGTGACGATGTCACCGTCGGCGGGGACAATCAGCTCGATGTCGCGCTGGTTCTGCGTCGCTTCGGTCGAAGTGGATGGCTCGGTGGTCATAGTGTCCATTGTTGCGTATGGGCTTCGTGCACACCCAATCACCGTCGCTCGCTACTATCTCGACTTCACCTTGGACTCACCTCAAATACGCGGTGTTCGAAAACGGTTCCCCTGTGCCAATCCGCTGACTGACCTACCATGGTGCCCATGAGCAACTACCGAGTCTGGGCCCCGTACGCTTCCGAAGTCCGTCTGCTGTTGGGCAATCCTGACGCGCCAGCGATTTTTGATATGCATCCAATCGCTGACGCCACCGATGGCTACGGCGCCAACTCTGGTTGGTTTGAAGCTGATGTGGCTCGCACACCGGGGGATCGCTACGCATTTTCGCTGCGGGCACATGCGGGATACGGCGCGCCTGACGACGAATCGGGGGACCACTCCTCCCCCGCTGTCGGTGACTGGACAATACCGCTGCCAGATCCGCGTTCCCAGTCGCAGCCGGATGGTCCGCATGGTTTCTCCGAGGTCGTTGACCTGGGTGCCTATAAGTGGAAGGACTCGGCCTGGTCGGGCCGGATTCTTCCAGGAGGTCTGATTTATGAGCTGCATGTGGGCACCTTCAGCGATTCTGGTGATTTCGAAGGTTTGGTGGAACATCTAGACCATCTGATTGAGCTGGGGGTAACACATATTGAGCTGATGCCAGTGCAGCCTTTCGGTGGTGACCGTAATTGGGGTTATGACGGTGTGTCCTGGCACAGCGTGCACGAGGGCTACGGTGGCCCGCGGGGTCTACAGAAGCTGATTGATACGTGCCACCGAAAGGGTTTGGCTGTCATCTTGGATGTGGTCTTTAACCACTTTGGTCCAGACGGCAACTATGTGGGATTTTTCGGCCCCTACACCGCTGGTGGTTCGACGGGTTGGGGTGAGGTTGTCAATCTCACTGGCGACAACTCTGATGAGGTGCGTGCGTATATTTTGGATGCAGTGCGCCAATGGCTGGTGGATTACCACGTCGACGGTCTTCGTCTGGACGCAGTCCATGCCCTGCATGACGAGGGGGCATTCCACATTCTGGAGCAGATGCAGGTTGTCGCAGACACTGTCGCAGCCGAGACTGGTATTCCGCGTTCTTTGATTGCAGAGTCCGACCAGAATGATCCGCGTTTGGTCCGCCCGCGCGCTGCAGGTGGCTTTGGCCTCAACGCTCAGTGGGATGATGACGTCCACCATGCACTGCACACGCTGGTCTCTGGCGAGGACCACGCCTACTACTCAGACTTTGGGTCGGTGGAAGCGCTAGCTAGTGCTTTGGAAACTGGCTTCTGGCATACGGGCACAATGTCGACGTTCCGTGGTCGCACTCATGGTCGTCTCTTCGACCTGTCTGTACAGCCCATGCATGCTTTCGTAACGTACACGACCACACATGATCAAACGGGAAACCGCGCTGTCGGTGACCGTCCGTCGATGAACCTCACTCCGGCGCAGCAGGTTTTAAAGGCAGCAGTTATCGCCTGCAGTCCTTTCACCCCGATGCTCTTCCAAGGTGAGGAATGGGGCGCCTCTACCCCGTTTGCTTTCTTCTGTTCCCATGAAGATCCGGAGCTGCAACGGCTCACGCGCGAGGGACGCCTACGTGAGTTTGCCCGTGCCGGGTGGGATCCGAAGGAGGTATCCGACCCATCGGATCCAGAGACCTTCCACCACTCGAAGCTCAATTGGCAGGAGGTCTCGGAGGGCTCGCACGCCACTATTCTGGCGGCCTACCGCGATCTCTTCGCGCTGCGGAAGTCCCACCCGTCGCTTCGCACTCCCTGGTCGGCATCTGTGGTGACTGAGTATGACGAGGACAATCGTTGCCTCGTCGTTGTGCGCAGCCAGGATGAGCGCGAAATGGGTGCCCGAAACTCGGATGCCTTTGAAACTGTCGCTTTGGTGGCGAATTTCTCCGACGCCGAAACCAGCGTCAGCCTGGATTCCGAGTTCGGTTCCGCCCACCTGCTGCACACTTTTGAAGACGCAGCAGCCAGCATCGTCAATGACGAAGCTGCCGGTCCCGAAATCTCGCTTCCAGCGTGGGGCTACGCTGTCGTCTCGCTCAGCTAGTCAGCCGGACTTTCAGCCTCGGTGTCGGACTCTTCCTCATCCGCCGCACCCGACTCGGGTGCTGGCCACGGCAACTCGGTGACATCACCGTGGAGGACGTGAGCCACCAACGCGTCTGCGATGAGAATATCGCTCATCACCAACGTCGGAACCAGGTCCGCCAGCTGAGCCCACATCGGAATCAGCTCACGGACAGCGGCGACACTGGCATCAGAGTTCTCAGCCTGAGTACGAGCCAATACGCGGGCAGCCACTGCAATAAGCAGTGACGTTCCCGGCACCAGAGTCCAGTGCAGCGAAGAATCATCCGCATCGATGCCGTCGAGCTTGTGGAAGCGCACATTGACCGCCTTGCGCAGTCGTGGAGACGCCTTCGACACCGTCTTAAACAACACTCGAGAGGCGGCGGCAAGCTGGGTCATGACACCGGATTCCACAATCTCAGTACGATTGCGTACCACTTCATAGATTGCCGTGAAACGAGCGTCATCGTCGGTCAGCGGACCCGGGACCATGCGGTAAGGATCAAAGACCTGCGACAGAATAGCGCTGGCCTGTGCTTCCGGCAGCGAGGTAATCTGCACCGAGCTCTGGTCGATAGTAGCGGACTCCAGGGTGGTGTCCTGGCCGCTGGCAGCAATGTCCAGCAGTCCCTGGCCACCAGTTGTGCGCAGGTAATCCAGCTGACGAGAACGGTCCACGCTCTCATCAGTGAGATCCGCTAATGCTGCCAATGCACCGAGCCACGGCACACGGCGACGCCCCGGCACTGGCTTAGTAGCGCTGAAGTCTCCCAGCACGAGTCCGGAGGCGATAAACATACCCGGCTGATCGTCGAGCGCGATGACTGAACGGTTCAACGCTGCCAGTCCGGCGCGTGGTTCGGCACACAAGATCGCACCCAACCTAGGTGCGGCCAGCAGCGGATTCGCCTGCGCCATGTCGGTTGCACGACCAGCGCGCAAGGTCGCCAGTAGCGTCCACAAACGTGCGAGCTGATCCTGATTTAGCTCGCCCCACAGTTCCTGCGCGCGAGCAACGGGATCGGTGTCCTCGCCATCGAGGTCGATAGCCTCTGCATCATCGACATGATTCAGAATGGTCGACCCGGCCGCCGGCCACTGCGGGTGGCGTTCCTTTTCCACACCGAGAGTCACCTGCGCGACGAATGGGCCGAGGCCGCGGAGCTCGTCGGGAAGCTCGCATTCGCCCTCCACGACTTCCAAGGCGACGGGTTCGCGCCACGGCTGACCGGCGGCCCAGAGCCACAGGGTCATCGGCAAGTGCGAAACGTCGTCAGCGACATCAACCTCGATGATGTCAGTGGCTTCATCGTTGAAGGCAATCTGGCGGATGGCATCGCGGGAGGAAGCCTCCACCAGTGGTACAGACAGGCGCTTCCGTCCCGTCACACGTGTCCAGTCCAAACTGATGCGCAGAGCCTTCAGCAGGGAGATACGGTCTGCAAACTTGCCGAACTCCGCGTAGCCAGTATCGCCGAAACGCTTGATGGGGACACGACAGATGTCGCGCTCACCGCTGGAAACTGCAACATGCGCATGGCGCAACTCGCCCGGGGCATTGACGACAATCTTGCCGAAGGCATCGACACGCTTCGGGCGGGTGACCAATGTAGTGGTGCGGCGGGCGACGGATTCGTCGGCAAGCGGAACCTCAAACTGCAGCGTGCCTGGCGTGACCTGCAACTGCAGCCATGCGCCTTCTTCGGTGGAAAGCTCGACGGTACCTGTGACTTCGTCCGCCCCGAGGCGTACGATAGCGGGCTCGGCGTCAAGCGGCTTGTCACCCGAGACAACGCGGATGTCGGCGGGGCTCAGCCCGTCGATGGTTGGGATGCGGAAGCCGTCGCCACCACCGCTGTAAGTAATCGTGAGGTCTGCCTGCTCGGCAATGGCGAAGTGCTTCTGGAAGCTGCGGCCACGCGGATTGACCAGGCGAACCACGAACTCGCCGACCCACGGATAATCATCATCGGTAAGGATCTCAACCTCGCCACCCGCGGCGGGCACCTCGAGGTCATAGACCATGACGGAATCCGTGGTAAACGCACCATAGCCACCAAAATCGGTGACAATGGCGCGCCAGGACTCGTCCTTACCGGACAGCGTCGGCGGGAACACAGCGACCGGCCCACCGGCGTAAACCGGGGTGCCGTAGGCAGACACCGTGCCGTCGAGACGTGCGTGGGGCATGGTCATTCGCGGTTGCCGCTGCGGTGATGCCGAGCGAACCTCGCCAGCTGCCCCGGACCGACGAACCTGAACTGCATGAACATCGCGAAGGTCGATCTCAGCGACTTGCCACAGCTCCCAGTTAAATGGGCGCGGGTCCGATAGCAATGGCACCTCAGCGCCTGTGACGGGGTCAACGAGTGTGGCATCAACCGGGTAGACCACCGTAGCGGACGTCGAGTGTAGCGAGACCTTGTCTGTGACTGACTGACCGTCGGCACCGAAAATGAGAATCGGGTCCTCAGTGCTAATCGCGGGGACTCGCCAGTGCTTCTCATCGCCGATTTCCACCAGCACATCGCGCACCGGCTCATCGATGGTCACCACTGGACGCGGCAGCGAATCCTGCAGGCCCACCACCGGCGTCGTTGCTACCGTGCCGCCGAAGGTGACACGCCAGGTCCGTCCCGCCGGATCCAGCGGCGTCGGTAGCTGTACGCCAACGGTCTGCGTCAGCTCATCGAAGTACAGCTGCGGGCGCCCGGTCGTTGCCACCACGCCCACCGCTTCACGACGATTCGCAGTACCCGCCGGACGCATACGCAGCTCTTCACGCGCAGCGGCCACCAGAATAGGCGGCAGCCCCGCATCGAGCTGGCCGAGTTCTTCCCGGGCCTCCCAGTTGGCCGGATCGGCAGCGGTGGCAATGGCGTAGCCGAGGGTTGCCTTAAACAACTTGTGTGCCTGACGAGGTGCCGTCCTGGCCAGCTGACGCAGCGCCAGCGGGTAGACACCATCTTCCGCCTCTGCGATTTCGGTCAGCAGCTCCTCGAGCAGCGGATGAACCTTCGAAAGCGCCTGTACCAGGTCATTTGATGAAGGGTCGGATAGCTCCGCTACCCCGGCAAGTTCCTCGCAGCGCTCGATAATCAGTGGCATCACTGACAGCTGCACTCCCGCGTGCAGCAGAAGCACCTGCGCTGCCCGCTGCAGCGGATCCGCGTCGGCCTGGTTGCTGTCGACGTCGTTAGGCAAACCAGCATTGGCCAGCATTGTCGGCACTGCGGCGGCGAGGTGCTCGATGAGCGCGCCGGTAGTGTCAGCGTCTGGATCCAACTGCAGAGCCGCAGGCCAGTCCAGCCACATTTCGCTTGCCGACGCAACACGCGCGGCGCGTCCTACCAGCGAGGCAAGGGTGACCAGCGGGTGATTGTCAACGACACTCTTCGCAGCTTCGATATCGGCGGCAGTACCGCCCGCCAGATGATGGGCCAGGAGCGTTCCCAGGAAGCGGTCGATACGCTCAACCTCGTCCATCGCCAGCCCTGACCAGACAAACAGTGGCTCAACTTTGGCCTGTGTGGCAGATTCCAACAGCCCTGGAATCCGGGTGGCCAGGTCCTGCTCTGCGGCAGCCAGCCACATTTCGACAGTCACGGTATTTTCCACTCGGACACCCTGGTCGACACTGCTTGCCCCAGTCATAGTGGGTGGACGCTCCCCTTCGCTACAAAGCTTGCTCGAAAAGATTCATTTAATTAACGGAGCTGGGAGGACTTCCTCGGAGGTTTCCCAGCTGGACCCAGCAAGTCTAGGTCAAAAAGTCATACTCTGGTGTGCCGGGTACCAGTCGGCGGCACTTCAGCGGCGAGGCATCCATGCGTGCCAGCAATTCCTCGAGGTCAGAGGCACGACGTAGCTCAATACCGACAAGAGCCGCGCCAGTTTCGCGGTTGTTGCGTTTGAGGTACTCGAACTGCGAGATGTCGTCATCCGGACCGAGAACATCGCTGAGGAACATGCGGAGCTGGCCGGGCTTCTGCGGGAAGTTGACCAGGAAGTAGTGCTTGAGGCCGCGGTAGACCAGCGAGCGCTCCATGATCTCGGCATAGCGCAGCACGTCGTTATTACCGCCCGAGATGATGCAGACAACAACCTCGTCCGGTTCAAACTGCATCTGCTCCAGAGCTGCCACAGACAGCGCACCGGCCGGCTCAGCGATGATCCCTTCGTTCTGATAGAGATCCAGCTGCGCCTCACAGACCGCGCCCTCCGGCGCAATCATCGGATGAACGCGGTTGCGGTTGGCCTCCAGGATGTGCCATGGCAGGTCACCGAAACGGGCCACCGCGGCGCCATCGACGAACGGATCGGTGTGCCCCAGCGTAATCGGGCCATTGTTCTCCAGGGCTGCGCGCATGCAGGCCGCACCCGCAGGTTCCACACCCATGACCTGGGTGTTCGGCGACATATCCGACAGGTAAGAGGTGACACCGCTGAGCAGACCACCGCCACCGACCGGTACGCAGATGGTATCCAGAGTCAACCCCTGACCGGAGAGCTGCGCAATAATTTCAGCTGCGACAGTGCCTTGTCCGACGATGGTGTTGAAGGAGTCGAATGGCTCCACCATGGTGGCACCAGTGCGCTGTGCGTCAGCACGCGCCGCAGCGGCGGCCTCATCGAAGGAGTCCCCGACAACGACAATCTCAACGGCATCGCGGCCGTGGTAAGCGATACGGTCGCGCTTCTGCTTCGGCGTGGCATTGGGCACATAGATGCGCCCCTTAATACCCAGCTGGCGGCAGGCATATGCCACGCCTTGAGCGTGGTTTCCTGCAGATGCCGCAACGACGCCTGCTGCTCGCTCTTCGTCGGTAACCTGAACCATGGCGTTGTAGGCACCGCGAATCTTGTACGAGCGCACGTCCTGGAGGTCTTCCCGCTTGAGGAATACCTTAGCGCCGGTGATTTCGGAAAGACGTGGGCTGAACTGCAGCGGAGTGGCCGCAATAACCGAAGAAATTCGTGCCTGCGCAATCTGAATATCGGCCGCGTGGACAAGTCGGCGTTCGGTCTGGGAAGCAGGCACGGAATTCTCACTCATGAGCTATGACTCTACTCGGTCATACAACCGGTTGCGACAATCAGGGCCACGATAAGCTACCCCAAAATGCTGGCCCCAATCGTCGCCTTCAGATCACCAATCAAGCTGGCGTCCCGGTCGACCCGCAAGTGCTCGCCGAGAACCAAAGTGGTGTGGGAATCGCCGTCGACAAGCTTGAGGTAAACGTCGGAGTCGCCTGGGTTGTCCAGCAGTACGGACTTCAGCTTGGCAATCATCTCCGGAGTGCACTGATCAGTGCGCATGGTCAGACGCAGCGGCGCCGAAGTGGAGCCATTGCGACCAAGGTCCGGCAGCTTCAGGTCATCACAGACCACACTCATGCGGTCATCGCGGTACTGAACGCGGGCACGAATAAGCACGATGGCGTCTTCAGCAATGCTGGTGGCAATCATCGCGTAGGTTCTCGCAAAAGCCATAACTTCCACGCGCGCACCGTTGTGGTCCTCAATGCCAATAATCGCCCAGGGCTGACCGTTCTTATTCACGCGGCGGTCAACGCTGGAGACAATGCCACCAATAGTGATTTCAGTGTTGTTAGCGACTTCCCCACCGACGACCGTGGTCAAAGCGGTATCAGTCTGCGCGGCCAGCGATTCTTCGAACCCATCGAGTGGATGACCGGAGACATAGAGGCCCAGCATTTCTCGTTCCAGGGTCAGCTCGTGCTTGCGATCCCACTTTTCATCCGGCACACGGATTTCAAAGATGCTCTCCGATCCGGTGTCCTCTTCCCCACCGAAGCCCGCAAACAGGTCGAACTGTCCCTTGTCTGCAGCCTTCTTGGTCGACAGCACCGAGTCAATGGCTTCTTCGTGAATGAGCGCAAGGCCCTTTCGTGGGTGCCCCAGCGAGTCGAAAGCGCCGGCCTTAATCAGCGACTCGGTGATGCGCTTGTTACACGGCAGCGTCTCAATCTTGTCCAGATAGTCCGAGAACGACGTGAACTTGCCCTTCTCCTCGCGCGTCTTCACAATCGACGCGACCACATCATGGCCGACGTTGCGGATAGCGCCAAGGCCGAAGCGAATATCCTCACCGACCGGCTCGAAGTCCATACCCGACTCATTGACATCCGGCGGCAGCACCTTAATGCCAAGGTGGCGACAGTCCGACAGATAAATAGCCAGCTTGTTCTTATCATCGGCCACCGAGGTCAACAGCGCCGCCATGTACTCAGCGGTGTAGTTGGCCTTCAGATACGCGGTCCAGTAGGACACCAGGCCGTAGCCCGCCGCGTGAGACTTGTTAAACGCGTACGAGGCGAAGGGCAGAATAATATCCCACAGCTTCTGGACAGCATCCTTAGAGAAACCATTTTCCAACATGCCGCCTTCGAAGTTCACGAACTCCTTGGCCAGCACCTCGGGCTTCTTCTTACCCATGGCCTTACGGAAACCATCTGCTTGGCCCGCGGTGTAATTCGCCAGCTTCTGCGAGATCTTCATGATCTGCTCCTGGTACACGATCAGGCCGTGTGTTTCTTCCAGGATTTCTTTCAGCTGCTCATCCAGTTCCGCGTGGATGGCGTTATAAGGCTTGCGACCATTCTTAATATCCGCGTAGTCAAAGTGCGCGTTCACACCCATCGGCCCCGGACGGTACAGCGCCAGCGATGCCACGATGTCGTCGAAGCCCGTTGGCTGCATGCGTTTGAGCAGCTCACGCATTCCGCCACCATCGAGCTGGAACACACCGAGGGTGTCACCGCGCGACAGCAGCTCATAGACCTTCGGATCATCGGTCTGAAGGTCATCGAGCAGAACTGTCTCGCCTCGGTTGGACTTGATGTGCTCAATACAGTCACCGATAACCGTCAGGTTTCGAAGACCCAGGAAGTCCATCTTCAACAGACCGATAGCCTCACACGCCGGATAGTCCCAGCCAGTGATGATCGCGCCGTCAGCCTGTCGCTTCCACATCGGGATGTGATCCAAGAGTGGCACCGACGCCATCACCACGGCACAAGCGTGCACGCCGGTCTGCCTAACGACGCCCTCGAGACCACGGGCTGTCTCGTAAATTCGAGCCACATCCGGGTCGGTTTCAATAAGCTGACGAACCTCGGCGGCCTCGCCGTAGCGTGGGTGCTCCGGGTCGACGATGCCGCTCAGCGGAATGTCCTTAGCCATAATCGCAGGTGGCAGCGCCTTAGTAATGCGGTCTGCAATCTGGTAACCCGGCTGACCGAACTGCACACGCGCCGAGTCCTTCAGAGCCTGCTTGGTCTTCACCGTACCGAAGGTGACCACCTGCGCCACCTTGTCTTCGCCCCAGCGATCGGCGGCGTAGCGAATCATTTCATCGCGGCGGCGGTCATCGAAGTCGATATCGATATCCGGCGCGGACGGGCGCTCTGGGTTCAGGAATCGCTCGAAGAGAAGACCGTGCTCAATCGGGTCGATATTGGTGATCCACGTCGCGTATGCAACCAAAGAACCGGCAGCGGAACCACGCCCCGGACCGACCTTGATGCCCACCTCACGGGCATGGCGGATCAACTCCGCCACGATAAGGAAGTACGACGGGTAGCCCTTACCGTCAATCACCTCAATTTCGTACTCCGCGCGCCGGATGTACTCCTCCGGTACCTCGCGCCCTTCAAAGCGCTTGCGCAGCCCCTCCATCACGTTGTGATGCAGCCATGTCGTCGGCGTCTCCCCTTCCGGAACGTCCGCCTTCGGCATGCGATCGTGCGGGTGCTCCTCCCACAGCTCGTCGTAGTCCTCGACGCGCTCTGCGATGAGCAGCGTGTTATCGCAGGCACCCGGGACTAGGTGATCCCAGGTCGCGCGCATTTCTTCGGCGGACTTAATAAAGTAGCCGTCACCGTCGAACTTAAAACGGTCCGGGTCATTGAGCGTCTTACCCGTCTGCACACAGAGCATGGCCTCGTGAGCCTTGGCCTGGTCACGGGTGACATAGTGGCAGTCATTCGTAACCAGCGGCGGCAGGTTCAGCTTCCGGCCAATCTCCAGTAGCTCACTGCGCACACGGGTCTCAATATCCAGCCCGTGATCCATCAGCTCAAGGAAGTAGTTTTCCTTGCCGTAGATGTCCTGCCACATCCCGGCGGCCTGCAGAGCCTCGTCGAACTGCCCCAGACGCAGACGCGTCTGCACATCACCCGACGGGCAACCAGTGGTCGCGATAATGCCCTCGGCGCGTTCTGCCACCAACTCGGCATCCATACGCGGGTACTTACTAATTTGTCCCTCATACGATGCCATCGACGACAGGTAGAACAGGTTCCGCAGACCCTGCGCATTCGCAGCCAACATGGTCTGGTGCAAGTAGGAACCGCGACCCGAGACGTCGTCTCGACGCTGATGCGGTTCACCCCACTGAATGCGCTTTTTATTAAAACGGCTCTCCGGCGCCATATATGCCTCAATGCCGATGATTGGCTTGATGCCCTTGGACTTCATCTGCCGATAGAACGCATTCGAGCCAAACATATTGCCGTGGTCGGTGACACCGACCGCAGGCATTCCCTGTCGCGCAACCTCGTCGGCGAGCAAATCAATCTTCGCCATACCGTCGAGCATGGAGTACTCGGTGTGATTGTGGAGGTGCACGAAGGAGGAGTTAGCCATGAGTCCAGATTGTAGACAATCCCCCGGATTGAACACGATTCCATCGAACACCCAAAATGAAGCAGCCCCTTATGCCTGCACAGTTATAGCTAAAGACGTGTGCAACATCACCCTTACTTTTCCTTTACTTTTCAAAACCAGTTAGCAATACTCGACATCACAGTTCGTGAGGAAGTCCTCATATTTCCTCGCGGCCACAAAGAAACGCACTGCCCTCGAGCAAAGAACCAAAGGAGCAATACAGTGTTCGCACCACTTTCCGATGGCCACTTCACCTACTTCCCCAAGCCCGAGCTTGACGAGGTTCTTGCAACCATCGACCGCCGCCCAGTTGCCGCCGGCTACCTCATCGATGGCGATGTCATCACCTCCAACATGGATGCCGCCCGCTACAGCTGGCTGGTCTAAAAGGGCGCAGACCTGGAAAATTCTGACTTTCTTTTCAAAATCAAAGACAGTACAGGTTTTCAATGATTACGTTTTAGGGCATGAAACTTTCTCGAGCTTCTGCCCCGGAGTCCTCGGACACATTCCGCCCGGCTCCGACATCGATGTCTCACCTGCCTGAAGCGCTGCCGCCACAGACGCCCCAGACAGCCCGCCCGCCACTAGCTACCGACACGCTGCTTAACTGCACTTCCCTTCCTGCAGTCGTCGTCGACCTCGCGGCGGTCGAAGCCAATGCCCGCGATATGCTCCGCCGTGCAAACGGGATGCCTATCCGCGTGGCCTCGAAATCGATTCGCATTCCACAGCTTATTTCGCACGTCCTGGCCTTCCCCGGTTTCCAGGGCGTGCTGGCATATTCGCTGGCAGAGGCGCTGTACCTATTCCGAGAAGGCATTAGCGACGACATCGTCGTCGCCTACCCAACACTTGACGCCCGCGCTATCTCAGAGCTTGCCGACGATGATGCAGCGCGTGCCGCCATCTGCGTCATGGTTGACCGTCCCGAGCATCTAGAGGCGCTGGCGTCGTCGGCAAGCGAAAATGCGCCAATCCGCGTGTGCATGGACGTCGACGCATCCTTTCGTCCCCTCCCCGGCGTGCATATCGGTACGCTGCGCTCAAGCCTGTTCTCGCCGAAGCAGGCAGCGGCGTTTGCCAAGCAGATCATTGCCCACCCGGAGCTGCGGCTGGCCGGAATCATGATGTATGAGGGACACATTGCCGGAGTGGGCGATGCCGGAAACTCCCTGCGTGCGCGCGCAATTCGAGTGATGCAGGCCGTCTCAAAGAAGGAGTTGGCGAAGCGCCGCGCGAAGGTTGTCGCTGCAGTCGAGAAAGTGGCGGGGCCGCTGGAGTTTGTCAACGGTGGTGGCACGGGGTCGCTGGAGTCGACGTGCGCCGAGGCCGCAGTCACCGAGGCAGCGGCGGGGTCGGGGTTCCTGGCACCAACCCTCTTCGATAACTATCGCGCATTCAATCTGCGCCCGGCGTCCTGGTTTGTGTTGCCGGCGACGCGACGTCCTAAGAAGGGCGTGGTCACGGTGTCCGGCGGTGGTCGAATTGCCTCTGGACCGGCGGGAGATGACCGGCTGCCAACCCCCTGGTACCCCACTGGCCTGCGCTACGCGGCAGAGGAAGGACCAGGTGAGGTGCAGACTCCGCTGCTCGGCAAGACCGCCGACGCAATTTCGCTGGGAGATCCCGTGTGGTTCCGCCACGCCAAGGCCGGCGAAATAGCCGAGCACACACAAGAAGTCATTGCAGTTCGAGATGGCACCATCATCGCCCACTGGCCCACGTACCGAGGAAAGGGATTGATCTTCACATGAGCAATTCAAACAACAACGCCCGCTTCACAGTCTCTACAGTTGAGTCCCGAGTACCACGCGTACGTCGGCGTGCGCAGGCGAAAGCCGTCGCCAACTCGCATTGGAGCAATTGGGCGCACACGCAATCGTGCACCCCGTCCTACACTCATCAGCCGCACGATGATGAGGGCATCATCTCGGTAATTAAAGCGGCGAAGACCGAAGGGACTACGGTGCGCCCGCTGGGGGCCGGTCATTCTTTTACTTCCGTGGCCACCACCGATGGGCACCGCATTCAACTCGACCGCTGCTCTGGTCTGGTCGAACTCGACGCCGTCAACCAGACCGCTACGCTGCGTGCCGGCACTCGCCTGCGCGACACTCCAGGTATTCTGCGCCCGCTCGGTTGGGCACTTCCCAACCAGGGCGATGTCGATCCGCAGTCGCTGGCCGGTGCTATCTCTACTGGCACGCACGGAACCGGGCTTGGATTCACCGGTTTCGCAGGCACCGTGAAGGGATTCAAGATTGTCACCGCGGATGGCGTCGTCAGGCACTGCCATCCGGACGCTGAGGGAATCGACGGCGAGCTCTACCGCCTCGGACGGCTGGGACTGGGTGTCTTCGGCGTGCTTACGGAGGTCACGATGTCCGTCGTGCCAGCGTTTGATCTGCACGCCGACGAGCACCGCGAAGAGTTTGATTCCCTGCGCAAGAGTTTCGCCGAGCGCTGCAAAGAAGCTGACCACCTGGAGTTTTTCTGGTTCCCGGGACAGCGCGAGACGCTGGTCAAGCACAATACTCGCATTGAACCGCAGCGCCACCGCCGCCCGAGCCGCAATAGCCTGAAGCAGCGCCTGGGCAGCGCGCGTACGTATCTTAACGACGAAGTCGTCAACAACATGGGACTCTTGGCGTGCTGCGAGATTGCTAAGGCCATTCCCGCTACGACCGATACCATCAACCGGATTGCCACCAACACCGTGCCAGAGCGCCGCTACTCCAACGAGGCGCACAAGGTCTTTGTCTCGCCGCGCCGAGTGCGTTTCTCCGAGATGGAGTACTCCGTCCCACTCGAGGCTGCTTCCGATGTTCTCGGGGAAATCCGCGACGCGATTGCCCGGAAGAGGATGAAAGTCTCCTTCCCCATCGAGGTGCGCTCCGCGAAAGCCGATGATGTGGCCCTGTCCACTGCGTACGGTCGCGACAGTGCCTACATCGCCATCCACCGCTACTGGAAGGAAAACTACCGAGAGTACTTCAACCTCATCGAGCCGATTTTCAAGGCCCACGAAGGTCGCCCGCACTGGGGCAAATTGCACACGCTTCGCGCGGAGGATTTCGCGGAACGTTATCCGCTGTTCGGCGAGGTCCAGGCACTGCGGGAAAAGGTCGACCCGCAGGGAATCTTCCTCAACGAGCACCTGCGCGAACTTTTCTGCTAATTATCTGCCGGCTTTACGACGTCCCGGGTAACCGCCCCATCCGTCTGGTCGGTGGCATCGTCGGAAACCGGGGCCGGTTCAACACCGGCCTTGTGGAGTTCCCGGCGTACCCGACGCTGCCGGCGCATCTTCAGGATGAGGTCGCAGATGAACAGCGCGACGGCACCCCAGATGATGAAGAATCCGATCCAGCGCTCCGGTTCGAGCTGCTCGCCGAGCACGGTGACTGCCAGGGTGATTTGGAGAACTGGAGTCAGGTACTGCATCAGGCCCAAGGTGGCCAGCGGCAGGCGTTTGGCACCTTCGCCGAAGAGCAGCAACGGAATGGCGGTAGCAACACCGGCGCTCATCATGAGCAGCATGTGGCCTGTTCCTTCGGAGGTAAAGGTGCTCTGCCCGTTGTAGGTCAACCAGAGGATGTAGGCCAGCGCAATCGGTGTGATTACGGCGGACTCGGCCGTCAGCGAAGCTGCGGAGGAAAGCGATACCCGCTTCTTCATTAGTCCGTAAAAACCGAAACTGAACGCCAGCGCCAGCGCACCCAACGGCGGATGTCCCACACCGATTGTGAGAACAATGACCGCAATGGTTGCCAGGATGACACTGCCGAGCTGCAACCGCGAGATGCTTTCACGGAAGAAAATCATCGCCAACAAAACGCTGACCAGCGGGTTGATGAAGTAGCCGAGCGCGGCCTCCGCCACCTGCCCATTGTTGACCAGGTAGACGTACACCCCCCAGTTGACGGAGATCAACAGTGCGGCAATAAAAATAGTGCCCCAGGTCTTGGCACTCGCGGCCTTCAGCTCTGGCCATGCGCGCATGAAGCTGAGGGCAATGACCATAAAGACAAGGGTCCAGACGAATCGGTGCGCCAAAATCTCTACGGCCCCTGCTGGTTCCAGCAAGGGGAAATAGAGCGGAAACAGCGCCCACAAAAGGTACGCACCGAATGCCTGAATCACTGTTGGCTGACTCCTTTTCGTTCTCGTTGAAACTAACTGCGTACTGGCGGCAGAGTTCTAGCCGCTTCATCCTAGTCGTTTGGACTTGGCCGCTTAGTCCTGGCTTCTATTAGGTCTGGCCGCTTAGTTCTGGCTCAGCCCCGGCGCAAAGAGCGGATCTTTATCCGTGAAGCCGGAACTCAGCACCGGGCGAATACCAAAACGGCCACGCGCCGCATCTGATGGCAGCGCCTCGACAGCTTTCACATCGGGCATTTTCTTGACATCCATCAACGATTCAGCGTCACCATAGACCAGTAACCCGTTGAAGCCGAGCCGTTCGTCGTCAATCGCGACGTCTGCGTAAGCAGCCGCTAACTCCAGCTGATCTTGCAGCAGCTTTTCTTCGCTCGCTGTTTTACTCGGCTGCGGCAAATACCGGGTGCTCACACCGCCGATGATTGCAGTCGATACTCGCAGAGAGGGCTCTTTTTCATAGACCTGCGCCGCTTCTTGCGCATCGAGCAGCCGGTCAAAAGTCACCATCGCCCAGAACTTCGGGTCCTCCACGACTGGCTGGCCGGTCTTTAGCCGGTAGTCCTCTTTCTTCATATTCGCGAGGGACTCGTCGGCACGCTCTACGTACTGCTCGGTTGCTTCCCACGGGTCCGGGCCGAGAGCATCGCCGTTGAGATTTTGCGGCTTGCTTACCCGATCGGAGGTCGAAGCGACTGCTAAAACAATCACCAATACGACAACACAGAAACCAGAGATCAGTGCCATCACTGGCGAAATACTGCCGTCACCAGTGCTTTTCGCGCGAGTTTCACGGCGTGGTGGGTTCTTGGATCCCGATGGGGTCTGCGTCATGCGCTCTGCCTCAAAACTTCCAATGCGTGGTTCAAATCATCTGGGTATGGACATTCGATTTCCATCCAGCGCCCATCTGCCGGGTGGTGGAAACCAAGCGAGACCGCGTGAAGCCACTGGCGGTTGAGCCCCAGCCGCTTGGCCAATGCCGGATCGGAACCGTACATGGGATCGCCGCAGCATGGGTGATTCAACGCAGAGAAGTGCACGCGAATCTGGTGCGTGCGCCCAGTCTCTAGATTCACCTTCAGCAGCGTTGCTGGGGCGAAGGCCTCAAGCGTTTCGTAGTGCGTCACAGCATGCTTGCCATCCTGGCGGACGGCAAAGCGCCAACCCGCCGAAGGATGACGGCCAATCGGCGCATCAATTGTCCCCGACAGCGGATCCGGATGCCCCTGAACCAGAGCGTGATAGGTCTTGGACACCTCACGGTTTTTGAACGCCCGCTTGAGCACGGAGTAGCCCCGTTCGGAGCAGGCGACAACCATCACGCCAGAGGTGCCAACATCGAGGCGATGCACGATGCCTTTTCGCTCGGGCGGACCGGAGGTAGAAATGCGGAAACCAGCAGCCGCCAGTCCGCCGATAACCGTTGGGCCTTCCCAACCGACCGACGGATGTGCGGCCACACCGACAGGCTTGTGAACAGCCACCAAATCGGAGTCGTGGTAGAGCACGTCCATGCCCTCGACGAGTTCCTCTTTGGGAACCAATGGCTTTTCCACCGGCGGCAACAACACTGAGAGGAAAGCGTTTTCTTCCAATCGGTCGGACTTACCAACGCTCACGCCATCGACCGTGATGTCCCCAGCCGCTGCCAAATCAGCCACCGCTGTGCGCGAGAGTCCCAGCAACTTAGCCACACCGGCGTCTACCCGCATACCGGCCAAGCCCGGTGGAACGGGCATCTGCCGGGTTTCTCGGTCGGGCTGGTGCGCTCCCCCGAGTGCTGCACCGGTATTTACTGCATTGTCGTTCACTGCTGTCCTCCCTCCGCCGACTGCTTCTGATCCGTCTGGGAAGATTTCTTCTCCATCGCAATCTGATCAGCGAAGAGATCCGGCTCCTTGGAAAAAACCATCCAGATAACGAGGATAATAACGCCCACTGTAATCGCGGAGTCCGCGATATTAAATACGGCAAAACCCTTAACCGACAGGAGATCGACGACGTGGCCGACGTAGAAACCGGGCTCCCGAAACAGCCTATCGATGAGGTTTCCCAGCGCACCACCAGCAATAAGCCCCGCCGCAGTCGCCGATATAGGACTGCGCAACCAATGGGAAAAGCACATCACAGCCAGGATGTAAACCAGCTGCAACGTGGTAAAAACCCAGGTGGCGTTCGTGCCAAAGGAAAAGGCTGCACCGGGGTTAAAAACGAGCCGCAACTCGAAGAGATCGCCAATGACCTGCACCGCAGGACGGCCATCGAGAGTCTTCAAAGCAATAATCTTGGTCAGCTGATCAATGATCGCAACTGACACAATAACCGCAGCGAGAATCCCCCGCCGCGGGAAATATGTCCTCGTTTCCTTCTTAGTCACTGTCCCATAATGGCCTAACAAACCCATATTCAGCCAACTGACACCGCCCGGGTGGTTCCTATCCACCACGAAACCGGTACGCTAACCGGTGTGACTCGACGTTTCCAATCTCAGTTTGTTCCGGCCTCCTCTGCTTTACGACGTGCAGGAGACACCACCTCCTCGTGGTTCCGTCGACCTAGCCGCAGCGACCAACCTGGTCACACCAAGCGTGGCCTGCTGGCGAGGGTCGGCACCGCTGTTGTTGCCGCTACCACTGTGGTGTCACTGGCCGCGTGCTCGTCGGAAAGCTCGGTGAAAACACAACCCGTGGACGTTGCACAACCCAAGGTCGAATTGACCAGTGCTGGTAGCGGTGAGCTGGCGAGCGTGCGCTGGAAGGACGACGGTGCAGAGCAGGAGTCGACCGTGGCGGTGACGCAGGGCTTCGCGCAGCGTGGCGGAAACGCCGATAGCGACCAGACGTTCCCGGACACCCGCCTGGAAATCCCCCTGACCAGTACTGTTACCAGCGATAACGATACTCGTGTGGTGACGTCAGAGGTGGGTAAACCCCACGGCTCCAACGATGAGCTGAATGAGGATATCGCGACCGCACAGGGCTTTATCTCTGATTGGTCAACAACAGCCACTGGTGAGGTCAAGGAACTCAAACTGGGAGCGCCGGAGAAGGCGACCGACACCGCTCGAGCTGGTGTGGAGATGGCGCTGCAGCAGCTGCATTCCGTACCTATCATCTTCCCTTCCGAGGACATCGGAAAGGATGCAACCTGGACGGTCGAAAGCGAGGTCGAAGGCCAGACCACGATGACGCAGAAGGTGACCTATACCCTGCTCAGCCGTGCGGGCGACATTGTTAATTTGAAGGTCGATGTCAAGCAGGTGCCGACCGTCACCGAGTTGGACACTGGCGGCGAGGGTGCACTGAAGGTTGTCGAGGCCACGACTGACATGCTTGCCGACCGCGTCACCATCGACCTGACTAAGCCGCTTCCGATGAAGGGCAACATCGACTTTGTGACCTCCGTGACCTACGGCGACGGCAACTCCGATGTGCGCATCACTCAGCAGACGCACCGCGGGCTGGAGTTTAAGGACGGCAGCGGGTCGAAGAAGTAGCCCAGAGCCCAGAAGAAATAGCTCTAGCCAGCGCAAGGTTAGAAGACGAGAAAGTGTCTAGGTTTATGTCACTTTTCTTCCCAAAAAATGGGCGGAACTGTCATAAACCTAGACACTTTCTTTTGTCTGCCCCAGTGCACCCGACCGGGCTAGGCTGTGATGCCTGGGCCAACGGCACCTAAGCCGGTGGAGGCGGAGGAGGCGCGTCCTCCGCCGGAGCCGGAGCTGGCGGTGGCGGGACCTCCTCAGCCGGCGGTTCAGGCGCGGGTGGCGGAACTTCCTCAGCGGGTGGTTCGGGCGCCGGAGCCGGGGCTGGCTCCTCGACCGGTGCTGGGGCCTCCTCGACCGGAGCCTCTTCAACTGGGGCTTCTTCCTCCGGCTCAGGCGGCGGCGGAGGGGTTTCGCCCGGCGCGAGACAGAACCCCGGCTTGTGCTCCGGATCAAGCGTCGATGCCAGGTTGCAGGCCCATTCCTTGCTCAGCATCCAACGGCCATCCCTGTAAATGAAGTCCACCTGATCCACGAGCATCGGATCTTCCTCCGGGCGGAGGATATTGACGCCGGCTACGGCCTGCTTCGTCGTGAAGCCGGGCGTGATCGGATCAATGACATCAAAGCTGATTTCCTGCTCATTGGCACTATTGGTGACAATGTCGAAGAAATCGCCGGCAGTATCGCCGTCCTCGATGGTCAGCGCCTTTTCCTCGATAGGTAAATCGGGGTTGATAAGGCGTGCGAGGACGTCGTTAAGCTCTGCGCGCGTCGGCAGCATGATGACGGGTTCCGCCGAGCTGGATGTCTTCGATTCAGTCGTCGGCGCTGCAGTATTGCCACCACCGCAGGCAGCGAGCCCAAGTGCGCTGACCGAGACCATTGCCGCTACTGTCACACCACGCGCTGTGCGCCAACGCATTCCGCTAACGCGCTGGTTGCAGGGGACTTTCATATGTGCACTACTCCAATAAAATCTGCATGAAGATTCGCTGGCTTCACGCCTTCCATAATCCTACACAAGGCCAAAACAACGCCTGGGTAAGATGGTGGACATGTCGACTCAGGATCATTCCCCGGCTAGCTCGGCCTCGTCTAGCACGGCCTCCCCTCGCCGAATCGTTGTCATCACCACCGGCGGCACCATCGCCTGCACCACGGATCACAGCGGTGCGCTAACCCCGACCATCTCGGGCACGGAGCTTGTCGCAGCGGTCGCGCAGCGTTATCCAGAGGGCATGTTAGAGCTGGAGGTTCGTGAGCTCGGGATGCTGGACTCGTCGAATCTCGCGTTCACCGACGTTGACCGTATTCTCGCCACTATTCACGAAGTGCTTGACGACGACTCCGTGGACGGTGTCGTCGTAACTCATGGCACGGACACGATGGAGGAAACGGCCATGGCTGCCGATATTTTCCATGCTGACTCGCGTCCGGTTGTCTTTACTGGTGCACAACTTCCCTATGATCATCCGGAAACCGACGGACCGGGGAACCTCTTTGAGGCCGTGACCATTGCTTCCGATGCCTCTGCGCAGGGAATTGGCGTTCTTATTGTCTTTGGCCACGCAGTCTTGCCGGTACGAGGTGCGACGAAGTGGCACACAACCGATCCTTTGGCTTTTGCCACTAATGCACCGGAGGAGCCGGTTCGTCCAGATCCGCTGCCTCTGGCGGCTTTGGCGGGCTCGAAGGTAGAGATTATCCCCGCCTACTTGGGTGCAGATGGATCACTGCTGGATTCGGCAGTCGCCGCCGGTGCACGCGGCATTGTCGTAGAGGGCCTGGGGTCGGGCAATGTCTCCGATGAGTTTGCCGCTGCCATTGACCGGGCCATTGCGGCTGATGTGACCGTCGTGATGGCAACGCGCGTTCCGCGCGGTGATGTCCACGGCGCCTACGGCGGTGCCGGTGGCGGTGCGACGCTGGCTCGGCACGGTGTGATTAGCGCTGGTTGCGTGCATGCACCGCAGGCGCGCATCATTCTCGCCGCCGCGCTGGCTGCGAATGTGCATCCGCAGACGCTGTTCTAATTCACGCCTCGATGATGCGGATGATTTTCGCCGGGTTTCCAGCCACAACTACGCCCGCGGGAACGTCCTTAGTCACCACGGCACCCGCGGCGACCACAGAATTGTCGCCGACGTGAACACCGCCCAGGATGATGGCTCCGCCACCGATCCAGGCATTGCGTCCGATGATGATTTCATCTCCAGACTCTAGATAAGCGGCGCGGGCCTCAGCTCCCAGTGGGTGTACTGGTGGAAGCAGCTGTACGTTGGGCCCGAGCTGCGCATAGTCGCAGATTGACACCTTCACCACGTCAAGTGCGGTGAGCCCAAAGTTGATGAAAACGTTGTCGCCGATGTGGATGTTATCGCCGTAGTCCAGGTAGATCGGCGGGCGAACGGTGCTGCTCTCTCCGAAAGACCCCAGTGCCGGTGCTAGCACTTGCTGTGCTGCCTGCTGGTCTTCGCGGAATGCGACCTCAAATTCAGCGGCCACCTGGCCAATTCGCACGTTCAGAGCCTGTGATTCCGGATGATCGGCGATATACCACTGACCGTTCAACATGCGCTGGCGGTTATCCAGACCGTCGTCGGGAAGTGTGGTCGACGGATTCGGATCTCGATCGGTGTTGCGCAACGAGGCGCGGCGAGCTGCCTCGAGCTCTGCAATGCGGGATGCGGTAGTCATAGTGCCCCAGTTTACGGACAGCGCATAAACAGAGAGCCGCGAACGGCACTGAGGCAGTCAGCCATATCAAGCATCCGCGTCGGGGCCGAGATCGTCTTCGCTTTCCCGCTCAGGTTGCGGCAAGTCGAGAGCTGCTGCTTCGTCGGATGCCAGCCACTCCGGCCAGTCCAAACTGCACACCGCGGAGCACGGACGCAGCTCCGGGTCGTCCTCCTTCAGCGTGATCATGCGCCCGGGGCCACTGGTGCGGCTTTCAAAGCGGACAGTCACAATCCCGTGCCCCGAACCCTGCACCCAACCATGTCCATACTCGCTGTGGTGTACGTCCGAGGTGGGTGCCCACTTGGAGTCGGAAAGCCGAACGGTCGGCAACGCACCGGTTCCAGATAGCTCGACCAGGCCGGCGGGAGCGTCGGAAAGCGCAGGTGCTGGCACTCGATCTTCGACGGTGATAGCGCGGTCGAGCTCAGGAAACAGGACTTCTTGTATGTGCGAATCCAGCCCGGAGAAACCGACGCCCACCAGTCGCACTGGGCCGACCTCCGCGGGCGTGAACGCGATTCGGTGCGCCACTGCCATGAGGGTGTCGAAATCCTGTGTGGCGTAGGCGAGCGTCTCAGATCGGGTATGGATGCTCAGGTCAGACAGACGCACCTTGCAAGTGATGGTGCGGGCACCACGGCCATCTTTTTTGAGCCGTCGAAAAGCGGACTCACCCGCGCGATCGACGGCGGCGTGGAGCTGGGCCTGCGACTCCAAATCCTCAGGATAGGTGTACTCCGCCGATACAGACTTGGCGACATCTCGCTCCTTAACCGGCCGATCGTCCGTCCCCTGCGCCAGCTGCCACAGCATCACACCGGTTTTAGATGTCAGCGAAACCTCGACATCGCGCTGGGACATGGCGGCAAAATCACCGATCGTCTCCACACCCAGCGTGTGCAATTTTGCAGCGGTGACAGGACCAATGCCCCAGAGCTTCTCTACCGGCAATGGGCGTAGTAGCTCGTGATTGCGTGCGGGGTCCAGCACGTACACGCCATCGGGTTTCGCCAGGCCTGACGCAATTTTCGCGAACTGCTTGCCCGCGCCCGCGCCTATCGACGAGGCCAAGCCGGTCTCCCGCCGGATATCTGCCCGCAGCTGCTCCGCCCAGGCAATGACCTGCTCCTTCGAGGCTCCCTGAAGCTCTTCGGGTTCCATGAAAGCCTCGTCGACGCTAAGCTGCTCGACCACGGGCACGCGCTCGCGGATTACAGAGAACACGCGGCGCGACACCGGCCCGTAGATGCCCTTGCGCGCACTGACCGTCACTGCGGTCGGTGGCATGAGACGACGTGCGCGAGCCATCGGCATAGCCGAGTGCGCGCCGTACGCGCGGGCCTCATAGGAGGCACCGGCGACCACACCTCGACCGCCCAGTCCGCCGACTAGAACTGGCCGCCCGCGCAGAGTCGGGCGAGTGAGCTGCTCGACGGACGCGAAGAACGCGTCCATGTCGATGTGCAGAACCCACCGCCCGGAAGTCGGCATAGAGATTACTCTCCCCTACTGCTTGGCAATATCCGCCGAGCAGCCGTCCGCCACGTCGTAGCTCAGGGACTCTCCGCCAGCGACGACCTCGAAAGCGGTTGCGAGAACCTCGCGGGCGATGAGGTCAGCGTGGCGGTTGGCCCACTCCTCACGCTCGGCCGGCACCTGCAACTTCACCGAAATGCGGTCGGTGACCTCAAGGCCAGCGTTCTTGCGGGCATCCTGCAGACCGCGGATACGGTCAGCAGCCCAACCGCGGGACTCCAGGTCCTCGTCGAGCTCAGTGTCGAGCACAACCAGGCCATTGACGCCGTCGACCTCAGCGGTGGAATCTGGCGAGATCGCGACCAGGTTGCGGGTGTACTCACCCTCCTGCAGCGGAATACCATCGGCGACAACCGTGCCGTCGACAACCTCATAGTTGCCAGACTTCACAGCCTTAATGACCTTCTGGACGTCCTTACCCAGGCGCGGACCGGCCACGCGAGCGTTGACGGAGACCTCGAATCGTCCCACCGAGTCCACGTCGGAGGTGAACTCCACCTTGTCGACGTTGACCTCGGAGGAAACGATGTCGGTGTACTCACGCAGACGCTCGGCATCCGGGAATGCCAGGGTCAGCTTCTTCAGCGGCAGGCGGTTACGCAGCTGGTTGGCCTTGCGGATGCGCGATGTTGCCGAGCAGACATTGCGGACAATATCCATGGACTCAACGAGTTCGTCATCGGTCGGCAGCTTGTCGACGTCCGGCCAATCCTCCAGGTGCACCGAGCGGCCGCCAGTGAGCGAGCGCCAGATGACCTCGGTGGCCATCGGCAGCAGCGGAGCAGCCACGCGGGTGAGAACCTCCAGCACCGTGTACAAGGTATTGAAGGCCTCTGGGTGCTTGACATCGCCGGCCCAGAAGCGGTCGCGGGAGCGGCGCACGTACCAGTTGGTCAGTGCGTCACAGAACTGACGGACCTCATCGGTGGCAGAAGCAATGTCAGTGTTGTCCAGGCACTCAGTAACAGCACGGACGGTTGCTGCAAGCTTGGCCAGGATGTACTTGTCCAGGATGTTGTCGGAGTCCACCGACCACTCGGCCGGCTTGGAGGCGTAGAGCTGCAGGAACGAGTATGCGTTCCACATCGGCAGCAGCGCCTGGCGCACGCCCTCGCGAATGCCTTGTTCGGTGACGATTAGGTTGCCGCCGCGCAGGATCGGGCTGGACATGAGGAACCAGCGCATGGCGTCGGAGCCGTCGCGGTCGAAGACCTCGTTGACGTCCGGGTAGTTGCGCTTGGACTTACTCATCTTGTTGCCGTCATCGCCCAGCACGATGCCGTGGGCGACGACCTTCTTGAACGCCGGGCGGTCAAACAGTGCAACCGACAGGACGTGAAGCAGGTAGAACCAGCCGCGGGACTGGCCGATGTACTCCACAATGAAGTCGGCCGGTGCGTGGGACTCGAACCACTCCTTGTTCTCGAACGGGTAGTGGAACTGCGCAAACGGCATGGAACCGGAGTCGAACCAGACATCCAGGACATCCGGGACGCGGCGCATCATGGACTTACCGGTCGGGTCGTCCGGGTTCGGGCGCACCAGCTCGTCAATCTCCGGGCGGTGCAGTGTGGTCGGGCGAACGCCGAAGTCCGCCTCCAGCTCATCGAGGGAACCGTAGACGTCGACACGCGGGTACTCGTCGTTGTCGGAAACCCACACTGGAATAGGGGAACCCCAGTAGCGGGTACGGGAGATGTTCCAGTCACGTGCGCCCTCGAGCCACTTGCCGAACTGACCGTCGCGGACGTGCTCCGGCATCCACTCAATCTCGTTGTGGTTGAGCTCCACCATGCGCTCGCGAATCTTGGTAACGGACACAAACCAGCTCGGCAGTGCCATGTAGATCAGCGGCTCGCCCGAACGCCAGGAGTGCGGGTAGGAGTGCTCGATGGTGCGGTGCTGGACGACGCGGCCAGCGGCCTTCAGGTCACGGATGATGTCCTTATTGGCGTCAAAGACCAACTTGCCCTGGTACTCCGGCACCTGCGAAGTGAACTTACCGTCCATGTCCACCGGAATGATGACATCAATGCCGTATTCATTACAGGTGTTCATATCGTCTTCACCGAAGGCCGGCGCCTGGTGGACCACACCAGTACCGTCCTCGGTGGTGACATAGTCGGCCACCATAATCTGGAAAGCGTTCGGGTGATTTGCGAAGTAGTCGAAGATCGGCTGATAGGTCAGGCCTTCCAGGTCAGCACCAGCGAAGGTAGCCACGACCTCGTGTTCCTTGCCCAATTCCTTGGCGTAGGCACCAATCAGCGCTTCTGCCAGCAGGAAGGTCTTACCTGCAAACTCCGGCACGGAGGAATCCTCGCCGACCTTAACTACGGCGTAGGTGACCTTCGGGTTCACGGCCAGACCAAGGTTGGACGGCAGCGTCCACGGCGTGGTGGTCCAAGCGATAGCCGCAGTGTCAGCGAGCACCGGGTTGTCCGCCAGCGTCTTCTCCGCTGCCGAGCCTGCCTTGGCGCCGGTGAACGGGAAGGTCACGGTCAGGGTCGGGTCCTGCCGCATCTTGTAGGAGTCATCCAGGCGGGTCTCCTGGTTGGACAACGGGGTGTGCTCTGCCCAGGAGTACGGCAGCACGCGGAATCCCTGGTAGACCAGGCCCTTGTTGTAGAGCTCCTTGAAGGCCCAGATCACGGACTCCATGTAACTCATGTCCATGGTCTTGTATCCGCCGTCGAAATCAACCCAACGCGCTTGACGAGTGACATATTCCTTCCACTCGCCCGCGTACCGCAACACCGACTCAGCGCAGTACTTGTTGAAGTTAGCCAGACCCATTTCCTCGATCTGGCCCTTGTCCTTAATACCGAGCTGCTTCTCTGCCTCCAGCTCAGCCGGCAGACCATGGCAGTCCCAGCCGAAGACGCGACCAACCTGGTAGCCACGCATGGTCTTGTAACGAGGGACGATGTCCTTGACGTAACCAGTCAGCAGGTGACCGTAGTGCGGTAGACCGTTGGCGAACGGCGGGCCATCATAAAAGACGTATTCGTCAGCACCATCACGCTGATCGATAGAGGCCTGGAAAGTGCTGTCCTTGCCCCAGTACTCCAGGACCTTTTCCTCCAGCTCCGGGAACTTCGGGCTCGAGGTGTACTTACCAAAGTCAGCAGTGCGCGGATACGCGCCACCTGCCGGAGTGGCCTCAGCAGAGGCATTTACATCGTTCGAATTAGACACCGTTTCTACGTCACTTCCGTGGTCGAACATCATTAATACTCACCACGGGGACGCATGCCTAGCCCCTTCAGCGTTGTTACTGGTGACGCTGAAAAGGAGTCTCGCGCGGTACCACCCCGCTTGGCATCACGCTTTACGACGGTTCTTGCGAACAAGAACCATGCGGTTTCACGCGATAGCCCGCTTATTTAATAAGGCTTTGTAACGGTGCCAAACCGTTCGGTTCTACTGAGCCCATTTTCTACTGGACTGTTCTTCCGAAACGCTCCCCGGTGATGGCCGGCTCATTGCGCGTATGGGTGTCAGTATAGCAGTGTCTCAGGCAACTACTACAACCCTGACCGGAACAAAGAATGCGATTGGTTCGCAGGGAAAGATAGCAAAACCCACCGCGCTCTGCCTCCCCTCCCTGGGGAGCCGAGCGTGGTGGTTTTCTACGTGTTGGCTACGTAATTAGTTGTTGTAGCCGTCGGCCGGGGCAGCCGACTCGCGAGAGTTCAGGTCGTCGAGCTGGGACTCCAGGAAGGTCTTCAGGCGGGTGCGGTACTCGCGCTCGAAGATGTGCAGCTCCTCGATGCGCCCCTCCAGAGCGGTCTGCTGCTCCTTGACGGTGGTCATGATCTCGTGGTGCTTGCGCTCTGCATCGTCCTGCAGCGCGGTTGCCTTCTGCTGCGCTGCGGTGATGGTGGCGTTAGAGCGAGCGTCTGCGTCGCTGATCATCTGCTCGCTGCGCTGGCGAGCGTCAGTGAGGGTCGACTCAGACTCGTTGCGGGCATCAGCCAACAGCTGCTCACTGCGCTCCTTGGCATCAGCCAAAGTTGCTTCTGCCTCATTGCGAGCGTTGGTGATAGTGCGCTCGGCCTCTTCATTGGCCTCTGCCACGGTGCGCTCAGCGTTTTCACGAGCCTCGGTGACAAGCTTGTTGGCCTCAGCGTCGGCGTCAGTGGTGACGCGATCAGCGGTGTCCTGAGCAGCCTGCAGGATACGAGCAGCGCGGAGGCTAACTTCCTGCGACTCGGTGCCGGTGCTTGCTGCAACTGCCTGCGGCTGCTCCGCAGCTGCGGAGGAAGCCTGCTGTGCAGAAGCCTCTGCCTCAGAAGCACGCTTCTCAAGAGCATCCAGACGATCCTGGTAGTGAGCCTCAATCTCCTGCTGCTGAGCGCTCAGGCGCTCGTTGTACTCAGCGCGCAGCTCCTGCTCAATTTCCTTGCGCAGCTTGTCCTCATCGACAGCCGGCGCCGCAGCGGCAGCACCGGAAGCAGCGTAGTCTGCGCCGCCACCCTGCTCTAGCTGACCCTCAAGGTCCTCAACCCGCTGGCGCAGCTCAGCGTTTTCATCCTGGAGCTCACCCAGTGCGTCCTCTACGAGGTCGAGGAACTGATCGACCTCGTCCTCGTTGTAACCACGCTTGCCAATCGGAGGCTTGCTGAAAGCCACATTATGCACATCAGCCGGAGTCAACGGCATGGTGAGTTCCCCTAACACTTTGAGCGGACAGTTCTTAAGAAATCTTAAGAGAATTATTTCCAGTAGTACTGTTTACCCGGCCAATCCTACCTGCTCTAGTCACAGTCCTCACCCCATTTATTTTGGGCAGGACTCTATCCCCCACGTTCTAACCAATGGCAAAGTTCTAGTAAAACGTTAAACCTCGCCCTTACCCTGCACCTTTAGCCACAGAACTTTACCCCCGACACAATAAAAACCCATTGGGGATTACATTCCCCAACGGGTTCCTGTTGTTGCCCCCGATTAACACCCCCGGCGGCAATTCAATGCCCGAGAACATCGCATTCGGGACAGTCAAAACAACACAGCTCCACCGAAATCCACATTGTGGATCCCAAGCAAACAGTTAGCGATATTTACGCCACCGCGCCGAGGGCTACCTGCAGCACCATTCGCAGAATCATAAGGATGAAGAACAAAACAAGCACAGACATGTCCACCATCACGTTGCCCATCGGCATAGGCGGGATGAGTCGGCGCAACAGCTTCACCGGCGGGTCGGTAATGACAAAAACAACTTCGCCAATCGACGAAAACACCCTGCCTGGTCGCCAAGAGCGAGAAAATGACTGAATCATTTCAATCACAATGCGAGCCAACAGCAGATAGGTGAAAAGCTTCAGCAGGATTAGCAGAACTAGCAGTAGTGAAGACACGAATAAACAGTCTAGCTAATTAATCGAAATACGAAACACTAACAAGCCATGCGAGCCGGCTGACTAGCCGGACATCCGGTCGAACTGGCCCTCGTTGACATCGCAGCCATGCGGGTACAGGGTGAACACGGAGCCGTCAGCCTTGATCCGGCCGCGCAGACCGAAAACCAGTCCAGCAACGAAGTCGACGTAGCGCTTAGCCTCAGATGGGTCAAGCTCACTCAGATCGAAGGTGACAATGTCACCGTCGCGGAAGTGCGAACCGATGTCCGGAGCCTTGGAGTACTTGTCCTGGAAACCACTTTCCGGCTTGATGAAGACCTGCTCCGGTTCCTTGGTCTCAGCAACGGAGTGCAGGTTGCCGTAGCGGTAGTCCTCCTCGCGGGAGTTCACACTTGCAGTCTCACGTGGAGCCTCTTCGCGCAGCTCGTAGCGGTGGCGCTCCGCACGACGCGAGTCGGCATAGGAGTCATCAAAACGCTCCTCGTCACGGCGGTCAAACTCGTCGTAGTGCTCGTCGTAAGCCGCGTCATCAGTCGGGGTAAGACCGAAAAAATTTGAAACCCCACGGAAGAAATCAGCCATCTTCTGCTACGTCCTTCTTAGTGTGCGAATTTAAGTCTGTGCTACCCACAACCTACCGGCTGGGTTGGCAATATCGCATAGACACGCGCAAATTTGGCGCGCCAAAATTACAACTTTGAAACTTAGCCCTGCTCAGGCAGGATTACGATGCCCGCCTGACGGCCAGTCTTCCCCTCCCGCCGGTAGGAAAAGTACTGCTCATTTTCAATAGTGCAGCTGGGCTCGACATTGACATGCCGTACACCGAGGTCATAGAGCTGACGCATCAGGCCGGCGCGCACGTCGACACCGGCAGTCCCCTGCTTCGTTCTCATCTTCGCTCCGGGCAAATGCTTATCGACGTCATCGGCCATCGACTCAGGCACCTCGTAATTGTGGCCAGAAGCCGCCGCACCGAGAAGCGCATGGATATTCTCGGGCGTGGCACCGAGCTCAATCATCTTCTCGACAGATTTACGAACGATTCCGTTGCGGGCACCGGTCCGCCCTGCGTGTACCGCAGCGGCGACACCCGCATAATCGTCGGAAAGCAAGACGGGAACGCAATCGGCAACGAGCACTACCAGCGCGAGACCAGGCGTGGTCGTGACGATGGCGTCGGTAGCCGAGACAGGCTCAGTTTGTGGTTCGTTGACGACGGTGACCGTGTTGGTGTGAAGCTGCTCCATGTAGACGAAGCAGGCACGGTCGATTCCCAGAGAATCGGCCAAGCGCTGGCGGTTGCGTTCGACTGCGGACGGGTCATCGCCGACATGATCTCCAAGATTGAAGGAATCATATGGTGGCAGCGAAAACCCGCCGCGCCGATTCGTCAGAATTTTTCGGCTGCGGCGGGATTCAGTCATGATTTCTTAGAAGCCCCACTCCGGCAGGTCACTGGAAGCCTGGTAGCCGCCACGACGGTCGTCGCGGTCATCGCGGTGAGCACCACGGTAGTTGCGGTTTTCCTGCGTACGCGGTGTCGGGTTATCGGTGAACAGACCACCGCTGTTCGGGTTGGTGCGCGGGACAAAGCGGTCGCGATCCTCACGCTCGCGCGGCTGTGCGACCGGGCGCTCTTCCTCCGCACGCGGGGCCGGAGCGCCGAGGTTGTCACCGCCCGGCAGTGCGCTGCCCTGTCGCGGTGCCTGCTCAGCGGCCGGACGCGCCTCGGCATCCTGTGTAGCCGGACGTGCAGCGGCACCTGCGGCTGGCTTGTCCAGCGGGTTTCCGTTACCCTGCTCAAAACCGGTAGCAATCACAGTGACGCGAACTTCGTCACCGAGGTTGTCGTCGATAATGGTACCGAAGATGATGTTGGCATCCGGGTCAGCCTTTTCCTCCACGATGGACGCGGCGGCATTGACCTCCATCAAGCCGAGGTCGGAGCCACCGGCGACGGAAATAAGCACACCCTGTGCACCATCCATGGTGGACTCCAGCAGCGGGGAGTTAATTGCCTGAGTAGCGGCGTTCATCACACGGTCGTCGCCGCGCGCGGAGCCAACGCCCATCAGAGCCGAGCCAGCCTCAGCCATTACCGAGCGGACGTCGGCGAAGTCGACGTTAATCATGCCCGGAATGGTAATCAGGTCGGTAATACCCTGGACACCGTTGTAAAGAATCTCGTCAGCAAAGCGGAACGCGTCCATCATGGACAGATCCTGTTCACCAATCTGCAGCAGACGCTGGTTCGGAATGGTGATAAGGGTGTCACAGACCTCCTTGAGGGTTTCAATGCCCTCGGCGGCCTGGCGCGCACGGCGCTTGCCCTCAAAGTCGAACGGCTTGGTTACCACGCCGACGGTCAGGGCACCGGACTTCTTGGCGATGCTCGCGACAACCGGAGCTGCACCGGTACCGGTTCCACCGCCCTCACCTGCGGTAACGAAGACCATGTCGGCGCCCTTGAGGGTCTCTTCAATCTCGTCCTTGTGGTCTTCCGCGGAAGTGCGGCCAACCTCGGGGTTAGCGCCAGCTCCCAGGCCACGAGTTGCCTCACGCCCAATGTCGAGCTTGACATCAGCGTCGGAGAACATCAGGGCCTGCGAGTCGGTGTTGACTGCGATAAATTCGACACCCTTCAGCCCCTCCTCGATCATGCGGTTGACAGCATTGACGCCACCGCCGCCGACACCGACGACTTTGATAACGGCGAGGTAGTTATTCGGGGAGGTCATTGCGCGTTTCTCGCCCTTTCCTATAGGTCCTAAAAATTTCATCTAGCCACGTTGCACATGGGCCGCACGACAGCATTGGCACCGCCGGGCAGTACAGCTCTCCATGACACCGCACGGAAGAAGTGCATCATGGCCGAAAAGCTGTTGACCCCATTGTGGTCGAAAACTGCAAATAATTCAGCGACCTTTTAGCGCGTGTCGCTACCTTAAACCTGCACTTGAGGGATAGTGTTTAGCCACAGAAATCACTCCAGACACCACCATTCTCTACTCTCCCTTAGCAGCGGGTAGTCGGGGGTTGGAGACATTCCAAATCTTCTCGCCACGGTTCAGCACAATCTCCGTCGCGCGTGCCTTTTCTGCCGCATTATCCGAGGACCCGAAGTACACCTCGTATCCATCGGTCAGAAATAGCTTGATTTCTGCCTCGGAAGGCGCGCTAATCCGCTCCACACGGTGTACGACGGGCTCCGGCAACGCCTTGACGACGTTCAAAACCGCCTTGATAACGCGCGGTTCGGGGTCAACTTTGCCGTCTGTTGGCTCATCCACACGAGGTGCATCAACAACCTCGATGACACCCGGCGGCGGGGCTGCCGTGACGAACTCCTGACCATTTGCGGAAAACAGATGCTCTCCGTCAGTGGCACGGACAAACACCACCGGGGTGAATTCCCGTACCGAAATAGTCACGCCCTGCGGCCACGAACGACTGACCGTCACGCTATCGACCCACGGCTGCCCCGCCACGGAGCGCGCTGAGGCATCCGTGTCCAAGCGAATGAGCTTTTGATTCTCGGAGATACCACTGGCCTCGACAATCGCGTCTTTATCCCCGTGGACGACGCCCTCAACATCGATGTTTTTCACAACCAGCCACGGCGAAAACCACACCACCGCTGCAACGATGGCGATAATCGCGACCAGGCCACCGCCGATGAGCCAGCCGCGTCGCGGGGCGCGCGCTGAACGCCGACGCCGCGACGCTGTTGTGCCCCGGCCTGCACCGTCGGTCTGCTGAGATTGCTTTCGGCTGGTTTTCACAGTGCTACGACTCCACCTGTTCGTCGTTGTCTCCGCTGAGCTCGCGCACGATTTCGTCGGCAAGCATCGTCACAGAGCCAGCGCCGATGGTCAGAATGACATCGTCCGGTTCGGCGATTTCGCGAACGCGAGCCGGGACGCTGGTGAAATGCGGCTCATACGTCACAGGGATGGTCATTTTGTTGGCAATGAGCGCGCCGTCGACGCCCGGCAGTGGCTCCTCGCGGGCGCCGAAGACATCGAGCAATACGGCCTTGTCCGCCAGAGACAGGGCGGCAGCGAACTCGTCGGCAAAGTTGCGAGTACGCGAGTACAAGTGAGGCTGGAACACAGCGATGACCTTGCCATGACCGGCCTCGGTGACCAACTCCCGAGCTGCGCCGAGAACTGCGGAGACCTCGGTCGGGTGATGCGCGTAGTCGTCGTAGATACGAGCGCCAACAAATGGCCCCTCGCCGATACTGCCGTGGTAGTCAAAGCGGCGACGGACACCGGTGAATTCACCGAGACCGCGCGCCATACGCCCCAAATCTGCCCCGACGCAGTCGCCACCAACCATTGCGGCCAGCGCGTTGAGCGCCATGTGACGGCCGGGCTGATGCAGTTCAAACCTCACCGATGTCGAGCCAACAGTGGCCTCCACGCGGGCACCACCACCGACGGGAGTCCAGCCGTGCAAAACGGCACCGACCGGCAGCGTCGGGTGTTTAGCCAAGGCTTCTTCCCCACCATAAGCCAGCACGTTAATGCCGCGCTCCACCGCGCGCTCGCCCAATGCGGCCGCATGCGGATCCTCAGCACAGATGACCAGATGACCGCCATCCTTAATGCGCTCTGCAAAAGCGTCAAAGACGGCGCAGTAGGTCTCGTCGTCACCGAAAAAGTCAAGGTGATCGGGCTCGATGTTGGTAATTACGGCCACTTCCGGCTGGTAGGTCAACAGCGAGGCATCCGACTCATCGGCCTCAGCAACAAAGACATCGCCACTGCCCTGGTGAGCATTGACACCGGCCTTGCTCATCAGACCGCCAACGGCAAAAGACGGATCCAAACCAGCTGCCTGCAAAGCGGCGACGGTCATCGACGTAGTCGAGGTCTTGCCGTGAGTACCGGCGATCAGGAGAGCCTTGGAGTCCTGCATCAACAGCGCTAACACATCGGAGCGCTTGAGCACCGGAATGTCCAGCTCATGTGCACCGGCTAGCTCCGGATTCGTCTTCGGAATAGCTGCGAAGGAAATGACCACTGCGTCCGGCAGCTCTCCCTCGCCAGCAAGCTCAAGATTCGCACGGTCATGCCCAATGGCGATGGTGGCTCCCATCGCACGCAGTCCCACCACCGCGCGGGACTCCTTGACATCGGAACCGGTAACACGAATGCCACGCGCCAACAGGATGCGAGCGATACCGGACATACCGGCACCGCCAATGCCAATCATGTGGACACTTGCGGGCAGCTCTCCCGTTACCGGCTGAAAGTCATCGAAATTAACGTTCATGTTTATGCTCGCTTTACTTCTTAGAGTTCACAGCCGCAGACAGCACCCGACGGGCGATGTTCTCCGCAGCGTTACCATGTCCAATGTTGGCCAGGGCGCGGCGCCCGTCGGCAAGCTTTTCTGGGGACGTGACCAGCGGAATCACGATATCCGAAACTGATGCCGCAGTCAGCGACTCGTCGGCGATGAGAATACCGCCACCAGCATCGATGACATCGGTGGCGTTGAGCGCCTGTTCCCCATTTCCGTGTGGCAGCGGAACGTACACCGCAGGCAAGCCGACAGCTGAGACTTCAGCCACCGTCATCGCACCGGAACGGCACAAAATCAGGTCAGCGGCGGAGTATGCCAGATCCATCCGGTCGATGTACGGCACAGCGACATAGGGGGCGTCCTCGCGGATGGACTCGACCTCGACGTGATTCTTCTTGCCGTAGGCATGCAGTACAGATACACCGGCGTTGGCGAGCTCTGCGGCTGCACCGGTAACAGCTTCGTTGATGGAACGTGCCCCCTGCGAACCACCGGTGACAAAGAGCACCGGACCCTCCTGCGGTAAACCAAAGAACTCGCGGGCTTCGGCACGCTTGGCGTCGCGGTCCAACGCCGCGAGACTGGCACGCACGGGATTGCCAACAACCTCGGCCTTCAGGCCAGAGCCAGTCACGGCAGCCAAACCGACGCCCCCGAGTGCGACACCGAGCTTATTGGCCAGGCCCGCACGGGCGTTGGCCTCGTGAACCAGGAACGGAATCTTCTTCCCCGCACGGCACGCCATGTAGGCCGGTGCCGATACGTAGCCACCAAAGCCGATGACCGCATCAGCGTCAATGCGCTTGAAAACCTTGCGGGTCTCACGCACCGCACGAGCGACGTTGAGAGGCAGCTTGAACAAATCCGCAGTCGGCTTGCGCGGCACCGGCACTGGCGGAATCAGCTCCAGGTCATAGCCTCGCGCCGGTACGAGGGTTGACTCCAACCCCCGATTCGTACCGAGTGCAATGACGCGGGCATCCGGCTGCAGTTTCAAAATCGCATCCGCTACTGCCAGTGCAGGTTCGATATGGCCAGCCGTACCACCGCCGGCCACCACAATGGTCGGAGCAGAGCCATCTTCCTTGAGAAACTGCTCAGACTCCGAAGCGCCTTTCGCCCCAGCGGCTGCGCCCAGATTCTTGTCTGCCATGGTGTTATCGATTCCTCCTCCGCGGTGCTGAACCGCCGTTCCTATTGTTTCGGCCCGGGCGCTGGCGCGAACGCGACTGTCCGCCACGACCTTCGCCCCGAATCCTACTGCCCCGGCCTGAGCTTGCCGACGACCAGGAGCCCTGTGACCGTCCAGTCCGCGGCGACCTCGCTGTAAAACCCCGCGTCCGTCCGTCGTCACTACGAGGGGAATAATCCACTTCGCGGCCACGAACGCTGCCCGAGTTTCCGGAGCTGCCGGAGGTTCGGGAGCCACGCTGCGGGGTGGCACCTCGGCCACTGCGGCTGCCTCCACTACGGCCGGCCCGGTTGGGTCGGTCAGCTCGGCCACTGTAGGTTTCCCGCACCTGCGCCCCCTCGCCACGTGGAGTACGCGCTCCACTGGTCACCACGGGTGGACCAAAGCGTTGCGGATCGCGATGGGCACGCACCTTCGGCGCGTGGCGACGCGATTCGTCATACGGGATTGGTTCCGGAATACCCAGGAACCTGTCCAGCCCCGGACGCCCCGAAGTCTGCATTGCAGAGACTGCCTCCGATTCGTGGCGGGCACATGTGGCCAGCAGACCCATCGAGAACAACGTCACCATCGCCGATGTACCACCAGCGGAAATCAGCGGCAGCTGCAGACCAGTCACTGGCAACGCACCAACGACGTAGCCGATGTTGATGAAAGCCTGCACCACGGTTGCAGCAGTAATCGTGCCCGCGAGCAGACGGAGAAACGGATCGTTCTGACGACCGGCGATACGAAGTCCCACCCAGCCGAGCGCTGCGTAGAGCAAAATAACCATCAGCGCGCCGAGGAAACCAGTCTCCTCACCGATAATGGCGAAAATGAAGTCATTTTTCGCCTCCGGTAGGTATCCCCACTTCGCGCTCGACTGACCAAGACCGACACCGGTGAGAGATCCGTCGGCAAGCGAAAGAAAGCCTTGGTAGGACTGATAGGCATCTCCCTGCACATCGTTGAAGTTACCGAGCAGCGAGTCCAAGTAGACCCTGATTCGCGCCGAACGGAAACCCGCGGTGACGGTAAAAATCACCAGGGCGAAAGCCGCAGCGGCAAGCAGCCCGGTGATGAATACTCGCGGCAGGCCAGCAAACCACGCCAACGCCACCACGACGAACGCCATGGAAGCAACCATGCCGAGGTCACGCTGCAGCATCACCAGTGCCAATATCACGAAGCTGACCGCACCGAACAGCCCGAACAAATCGGTATAGGACACAGCGGTGCGGACCTTTTCAGCCAGCAGCTTCGAACCCCACAGTGCCAGCGCAATCTTCGCGATTTCTGATGGCTGCATGGTGATACCACCAATACTCAGCCACGAACGCGCACCGGTTTCCTCCAGGCCGATGCCGATACCAGGGATAATCACCAAAACCAGCAGCACAAAGGACAAAATCAGCGCTGCTGTCGATAGCGAGCGAATCAATTCCACCCGCATTCGCAGCACGATCCACATGGAGATGAGACCCGCCACCACCATGACCAGCTGACGGATGAACACCGACCACACGCTGCCCGAGTCATTACCCGCGCTGGCCATGGATGCCGACAGCACCATCACCAGTCCGATTGACGTCAGCAGCGCGACGATAATCATCAGTAGGTGGTAGTCGAACAGCGGACGCGACTTCCAGTCGTTAAAACGCTCCACCCACGCCGGCCGCTCTCGAGCACTAGAGCTTGACGACGAGGGCCGCTGTGAACTGGTAGCCTTCGTCCCCTTTTGTGCCGTCGCGGCGCTAGCGCTTAAATTACGAGCCTTGCGGGAGTTATCCATCAGTTGACGTCACCTTCTGCGCCCATTGCGCGAACAAGTCGCCACGTTCAGCCATACCGGAGTACATGTCCAAGCTGGCGGCAGCTGGTGCCAACAGCACCACATCCCCAGGGTTGGCATATTCACTAGCTGCCATACAGACCTTTGCCATGGCATCGACCTTGTCGGTGTCATCAATGACAACGACCGGCACAGCAGGTGCGATGCGGGAGAGCGCATCGCTGACTAGTTGCCTATCGACGCCCAGAACCACGGCGGCCTGCAGGCGGTGAGCATGCTTCGCCACTAGCGGCGAGATTTCCGCGCCCTTGAGCTGGCCACCGACGATCCAAACGACACGCTCATGACCGGACAGTGCAGCGTCGGCAGCGTGGGGGTTGGTGGCCTTGGAGTCATCAATCCACACGACATCATTTGCCTTATGGACAATCTGACCGCGGTGTGCGCGAACTTCGAAAGTCTCCAATGCCGCTGCAATTTGCTCCGGTGAGGTACCGATACTGCGCGCCATCGCAGTGGCGGCCACCGCGTCGAGAACACCTGCCCGGCCGGGAGGAGAAATTCCCGCTACCGGTGCGATGACAATGCCCGGACCAGAGTCGTCAGCTGCGGCATCGCCGCCGCCAAAAGCACGGTCGACAATCATGCCGTCGCGAACTCCGACCTGGTGTGCCTCCGGGGGACCATCGGTAAAGCCCACGACGGAGTTGCCGAGCTCGTCGTTTTTCAGCATCTTTTCCACGTGCTCGACGACATCTGCGTCATCCGCACCGTAGATTGCGACAGTACCGCGCAGCGCACGGGTCTTGTCCAGACCGTAGTTTTCGTAAGAACCGTGCCAGTCGATGTGGTCTTCCGCCAGGTTCAGCAGTACTCCCGCATCTGGGCGAATGTTTGGAGCCCAGTGCAGCTGGAAGCTGGACAGCTCTGCGGCCAACACCTCGATACGAGGCTCAGCAGTCAGTGCGTCGTACAGGGCCACACCAATGTTGCCCACAGGTGCGCCCTGTTCCCCGAGCATGGCGGCCAGCATGGAGGTGGTTGTGGTCTTGCCGTTAGTGCCGGTGACTACCAACCAGGTCCGTTTCGGACCCCACAGCTGGGCACAGTCGCCGGCGAAAGCCAGCGCCACATCACCGAATACCGGGACACCGGCCTCAGCGGCGGCGCCGAACAGCGGACTGGTCGGACGCCACCCCGGGGAGGTCACGATCGCAACCGCGTCGGCAAGCTCGTCGCGAGCGTCTGCGGTTGTGACATGCCGAACCGAAAAGTCAGCGGCAACCAGTGCGCCGAGCGCGGAGTCGTCCACGACGACAACTTCCGGACAGCCGATGTCCTTGAGCATCGCAATGGCACCGCGACCGGAAACTCCGGTTCCTGCCACCAGAACTCGACCAGAGCGCACCGTAGCGACTAAGTCGAGATTTCGGATATCGGTGAGGTTGGTCGGGTCTGGTGAGTTAATCATTGAAATACGCCTACCTGAGAGAGCCAGTCACTGTAGAAGATGGCTGCGCCAATCATGTTGAAAATGCCTGCGAGTAGCCAGAAGCGAACGACAACAGTTGTCTCCGCCCAACCTCCGTTTTCGAAGTGGTGATGGAGAGGAGCCATGCGGAATACGCGCTTGCCAGTCGTCTGGAAAACCGCGATCTGGATTGCCACGGAAGCAACTTCCATCACGAAGATGAAGCCAATGATAACCATCAGCAGCTCAGTCTTGGTGACAAATGACAGACCCGCTACCAAACCGCCAAGAGCCAACGAACCGGTATCTCCCATGAAGATCTTTGCCGGCGCTGCATTCCACCACAGGAAGCCCAAGCAGGCGCCCAGACCCGCGACGGAAATAACGGCGATATCCAGTGGATCTCGGACGTTGTAGCAACCGCTACCCAACGAAGCCTCGCAGGAGTTACGGAACTGCCAGAAGGAAATGAGCGTGTAAGTGGCCAGCAGCAGCGCGGTGGCGCCAGCGGCCAGACCGTCAAGGCCATCAGTGAGATTGACGGCATTCGTCCATGCGGCAATGACGATGAAGACAAATACCAGGAAGACAATCATGCCGAACCACACCGGTCCCGGTGCCAGATTCAGGAACGGAATATCTCGAATCAGCGACAAGCTCGTCGAACCGGGAGTCAAGCCAGACGCATCCGGGAACTGCAGCAGCAGCACGCCGAAAATCAGCGCTGCCGCCAGCTGCCCAACCAGCTTCGCTGTCTTGTTCAGCCCCAGGTTGCGTCCTTTGTAGAGTTTGATGAAGTCATCGGCAAAACCCAATGCGCCCATCGCCAGAACAAGGAACATCACCAACAGACCGGAGGCGGACGGCCCCACGCCAGTCTGGATATACGTAACGAGGTGTGAGAGGAAATAGCCAGCGACGATTGCGGCGATGATGGCGATGCCGCCCATAGTCGGAGTTCCCCGCTTGCGCAGGTGGCTCTTCGGCCCTTCTTCACGGATCTCCTGGCCAAGACCTTCAGCAGAGAATTTGCGAATAAGCACTGGTGTTAAAAAGACACTCACCAGAAATGCAATCGCACCACTGAGAATAAGTTGAATCACTTACTTTTCCTCTCCGCTTTCACCTTCGGGCGTAGTCCCAACCTTGGCAGCCAGCGAGTCCGCGACCCGCCACATACCGTCCGCATAGGAGGCCTTGACTAACACCACATCGTCCGGACGCACCTCGGCCGCCACCAAATCCGCGGCAGTGGATGTATCCGGCACCCTAGAAGTATTTAACCCCAACTCTTCCGCTTTGTCGGCCAGGGCATGCACATTAGAACTCTCTCCGACTGCAATTAGTCGATCGATGCCGCGGCCCACAAGGTACTCGCCAAGCGACGAGTGCTCATCTTCAGCGGAATCACCAAGCTCACCCATCTGTCCCAGCACGGCCCACGATGAGGCGTCCTGGTGCGTTGGGCCAGCTGCTGTACGTGCCAGAGCGTCAATCCCCGCACGCATCGAATCAGGGTTGGCATTATAGGAGTCGTTAATTACGACGATATTGCCAGTGAGCTGCTGGACATCCATGCGCCGCTCTGACGCTGCCACATGCGCAGCCATCGCCTTTGCGACCTGCTCAGCATCAATACCGGACTCCACTGCCACCGCAATCGCCGCCAGGGCATTGGCCACTTGGTGCGCACCATAGACCTGCAGTTGGATCGGGAATGTACGCCCATCCGGTACATGCAGGTCAAAAGATGCACGAGCAAAATCATCGAGCTGCACATTCGTGGCGCGGTAATCCGCGGTTGCGTGGCGTTCGGAGTTCTCATCGGCAGAGAAGAACACCACCTTCGCCTGGGTACGCGGAGCCATGCCAGTGACGTAGTCATCGTCGGCATTGAGTACGGCCACACCGCCCTGCTCCGCAGCCGGCAGCGCTTCCACGAGCTCGCCCTTAGCCTGCGCGATTGCCTCGCGCGAGCCAAACTCACCAAGGTGCGCCGTGCCAACATTGAGCACCGCACCAATGGTCGGTGGCGCAATGCGCGCCAGGTGGGCCACATGCCCAATTCCGCGTGCGCTCATCTCCGCAACCAGGTACTTCGTCTCCGGAGTGCACTGCAGCACCGTATACGGATGCCCAATTTCGTTGTTAAAGGACCCCTTCGGCGCCACCGTCGGACCGTCGGTACGCAGCAGCGTCGCCATCATGTCCTTCGTCGACGTCTTTCCCGCCGAACCCGTCACACCGACAACATGCAGCTGATCCTTCTTCAACTCGTCGACGACGTAACGCGCCAACTTACCAAGCGCTTCCAGCACCGCCGCCCCGGAACCATCCGGATCGTGTGCAAATGCGTCGGCATTGGAGTCCTGCTTACCAAGGGGCTTGACGACGACCGCAGGTTGCCCAACATCTCGTGCCGCCAGTGCCATCGTCGCTCCAGCTGCTACAGCCTGATCGATGAAGTCGTGGCCGTCGACACGCGCGCCCGGCAGGGCGAGGAAGAGCGAGCCTTCGCGAATCTTTCGGGAATCGAATTCTGCGGGCTGAGTCACTGTGGCGTCATCATTGACGTGGGCGAGTTCACCTCCCACGATGTGAGCGATTTCCGCGGCGGTCAGGGCAATCATGATGTCTATAGTCCTTGTTGGTTAGAGTTCCAGGCGCCTAGTAAAGGATGATTTCTTGATTTTATTCGCCTACCGCGAATGGTTCGCGGTAGGCATGTCAGGTGGTGCGCTTCCTCAGCGATTTCAGCAATCTCAATCAGCGGATCCCTCCAGTCGCTGTGTGAGTGCTTCGGCCAGCTGTTCACGGTCATCGAACGGGTGAATCACGCCACCGATATCCTGGCCGGTTTCGTGTCCCTTGCCTGCCACCACGATGCTGTCGCCGCTGTGGGCGAGCTCGACGACACGGCGAATTGCCTGGCCGCGATCGCCGATTTCCTCAACAACCGTGTCAGAACTGGCCTTGCCGCTGGCAACGGCTTCCTTCGCACCGGCGACCACGGCCGCACGGATTTCAGAGGGCACCTCGGAGCGTGGATTGTCATCGGTGATGATGACGACATCGGCACCGCATGCAGCCTCAGCTCCCATAATTGGACGCTTGGCGCTATCGCGGTCGCCACCGGCGCCGACGACAACCAGCACGCGACCTTCGGTCTGTGCACGCAAGGTGGCCAACACTTCAGCTACTGCGGCTGGCTTGTGGGCATAGTCCACCACAGCCAGGAAGTCCTGTCCGCGGTCGATGCGCTCCATGCGGCCTGGCACACGCACCTGCGCCAGGCCGCTCTTGGCCGCGTCATTGGCATGCCCAATCGCATCGAGCACAGCCCATGCGACTGCGGCATTGGCAACGTTGAAAGCACCCGGCAGAGGAACTTCCACCTCAACTGTGTCAGTGTTGTTTCGCGTTAGCTCCACATGTTGGACACCGTTGGTGGCGACAGTGGCTGCAGCGGCGTGCCATTCTGCAAAGACCTCGGCAGCTGGCGTCTTGTCGGTTACGCGATGCTGAGTATGGACAGTGGTGACTTGGACATCCGGGTCGCCGGCAGCGATATCTGCCATGCGGACACCCCAGTCGTCGTCGATGCACACGACAGCCTTCGGTGCATGTGTCGGACCTGCCGGATCAAAGAGCTTGGCCTTGGCTTGGAAATACTCTTCCAAGGTCTTGTGGAAGTCCAGGTGATCCTGCGAGAGGTTGAGGAAACAGCCGACGTCGAAACTGACTCCGTCTACACGCCCCAACGACAGTGCGTGAGAAGAAACCTCCATGACAACGTGCGTCACACCTTCGGAGAGCATCTGGTGGAACAGGCGCTGGAGGGCCGGAGCCTCTGGGGTAGTCAGGCTCGACGGAACGGCACGGCCATTGATGCGCGTGCCGGTAGTACCAATGATGCCTGTCGAGCAGCCAGCTGCCAGCAGCGCGCCCTCCAGCATGTAGGTCGTGGTGGTCTTGCCAGAGGTGCCGGTAACCCCAATGATGGTCAGTGAATCCGAGGGGTGATCGTATATTTCTGCAGCAACGTGCCCCATGACGCCCCGGACATCGTCGACAACCAGGACTGGGCGCGTCTCCCCTGCTTCCCGCAGGATTTTCAGACCTTCCTCATCAGTCAGGATCGCTGTAGCAGCCGACTGCTGCGCGTAGCGCGCACCGTGCGTGCGAGTACCTGGGACGGCAGCAAACATTCCACCTTCAGGCACTTCGGCAGCGTTGAGTTCGATCGCGGCGATATCCGCTCCTGCCGCCGCGGATTCGGTAATGCCGTCAAGTCGGCCATGCGCGAGGTTACACAATTTCGCAAGGGTGGCGGTCATTGGCTGTTCCCTCTTTCAAGTCAGTCGTTGGTGTACAACAAATTGGAAAAATTCAAGAGATTCACTTTGCAGAAACCAAAGTAATAAAAGTCTGTGTATTAGTGCTGTCGCGGTAACTTCATTGTGGTGGTGACCTCGTTACTGCTGCAGCAACAACTTGCCTTCGCGGGGTGGCGACGGCGGTACGTTGTAGCGGTTAAGCGCCCAAGCGGCGATGTCCTTAAACAGTGGGGCTGCTGACTGACCGCCGTCACCATGAACACCACGCTGGGGTTCGTCAAGCATGATGCCAATGACAAAACGGGGATCGTCGGCAGGCGCGATGCCTGCAAACGTGATGTAGTACTTGGAATTCGAGTACGCGCCGGTGTCGGGGTCAACCTTCTGCGCCGTACCTGTCTTGCCTGTGAGCGAATACCCCTCAATACTATTTCCGGCAGCGGTACCCGACTGCTGCCCCGTGGGATCAGACTGCATAACGCCTTCAAACATGGCGCGCACAGTTTGGGCGGTCTCCGGGCTAACCACACGCACTGTTTCCGGGCGCTCTGTTGCCGTCTTCGTGCCGTCCGGGGAAATTGTCGAACGAATCATACGCGGCGGGATGCGCTCGCCATCGTTGGCGATTGCCTGGAAAACTCCTGTCATCTGCAGCAGTGTCATGGCCATACCCTGACCAATGGGCAGGTTCGCAAATGTACCGCCGGACCACTGCGGACGCTGCGGCACCAAGCCGGAAGATTCACTGGGCAACTCGATACCCGTGGACTGCCCCAGCCCGAAGAGATGCAGCATCTCAGCGAAGCGGTCCTGACCCAAACGCTCTGCCAGCATTAGGGTGCCGACATTGGAGGACTTGCCGAATACACCGGTCGTCGTGAAAGCTTCCGTGCCGTGCTCCCATGCATCGCGCACGGTGACACCCGCCATATCAATCGTGCCCGGAACCTGCAGAACCTCATCCGGTGTGGTCTTGCCGTCTTCGATAGCGGCCGCTGCGGTAATAATCTTTGCTACAGAGCCCGGCTCAAATGGGTTCGATACAGCGGAGTTTCCGATAGTGCGCCCCTCTTCGAGCTCGGCCCCCATATCCTTATTCGGGTTAGCCGTGTCCGCCTGCGCCATTGCAAGCACTTCGCCGGTCTTCGCGTCGAGCACGACTGCCGACGCATCCTTCGCTCCCGAGTTGGCCTTCGCCTGGTTGACCTGCTGCTGGACAAAGTACTGCATGTCTAGGTCCAGGGTCAGCTCGTAAGTCGTACCGTCCACAGCTGCGTGGACATCGCGCGTGGATCCCGGGATTGCCACACCGTTAGAGGCAATATCAATGGTCTTGCCACCGTTAATACCCTGCAAAGTGGCATCACGAGAGGCTTCAAAGCCGAACTGGCCGACGCCATCCATGCCAATCTTGCCGATGACGTTCGCCGCCGTCGCCCCATTCGGGTACTGGCGAATATCCTGACGCTCCGCCACCAGTTCTGGATACTTTTCCACGATGGCAGCGGCCTTGTCCGGGTCGACATTACGCACGAGTACCTCATAGGTGCTGTCCTCATTGCGCAGCTTCTCCAGAATGTCCTTCGAGCTCACCCGGGACGGCGCGCTCATCACCGAGTTCTCCTCGGTTTCGGGTTCCGCTTGACGACGGCGACTGCTTCCCGACTTCTCCGCGTCGATGTCGGCCACGTCGAGTAGCTTCGGCAAATCCTTGGCGATCTGCTCGAGGCGTTCATCGTAGGTAGCGACATCATCCGGGCGCTGCTTATGGGCGTCCCCAATCCACTTGCGCAAAGTGTTCGGGTGAACGGTAATACTGCGTGCCTCCATAGTGAAGGCAAGCTGAGCTCCGTTACGATCGAGAATCGCACCGCGCCGAGCTGCATCAACAACTTCCACCGTGCGCTGATTCTGTGCCGCCGCCGACAGGTCAGGACCTGCGACGAGCTGCACCCAAGCCAAACGGGAGACCAGCACTACAACTGCGATAGCGCCTATAAACTGCAGCCAGTTGCGACGCCGGATGAAGTCCTTATTACTAATGCGCATTTTTTCGCGCGGGGGCACGCTTCGGTTGGTATTAGCATCGAGCCCCCGGCTGCGCTGACCATCCCGAACGCGACTTTGGCCTCTGCGCTCACGGGATGTAATTCGGTAAGCACGTTCGCCGAAGTCATACCCCCCTCCACGGTTGGGGTAGTCGTCTTCAGATCGAATCATGCGCTAGTGCTTTCTACTAAGTCGATTCTCCCGCGCGCGATAACGTTAGGCGGTATTCCCTGCCATCGCGAGTACTGAATTAATTAGTCTACAGTCGCATGACCAGAAACAGTGGAACCGCCAGAATATCGGGCAGTTGGCCAGTTTGGCCCAGTTTGTTTTCTAAGTTCCTACGGTGCTGGAGCTGGCTCGGGTGCCGGAGCTTCCGGTGCTTCCGGCGCCGCGGCTGGCGCTTCTGGGGCTGGCGCTGGCGCTTCAGCCTCAGGCGCGGGTGCCGGAGCCGGCGCAGGTGCTGGTGCGGGCTCATGGTTCTGCGGCGCATACGGAGCGGTTGCCGGCAACCCGTTCGGACGTGGGTGCGCTTCCTCAATGGCCGGTGCCTGCATCCCCGGAACATTCTCGGTGTCCTTCGGGTTCGACGACGGCGCATGCGGAATATTCGGCGACTCGTTATTGAGGTCGACAATCTTCTGCTGCTTCTCATCGCCCGGTCGCACTTCCACGACCTTGCCTTCCGGATCGGTCGTCAAAACGGCAGGCTGCTCCGGATTGACCATGCCCTCTTCCACAGCACGCTGCGCGATAGCACCGGTTGACTTCATGTAAGCAACATCCCGCTCGAGCACCTCCAGCTGGTTACGCAGCTCCTTTTCCTTGGTCTGCGCAGCATCCAGCTGCAAGGATGTCGAGGTCGAAATACCCGACAGCCACATCGCCGCCACGATTCCGGCAACGACGAGAATGACCATCACGGCCGCACCGGCAAACTTGTGGTTATCCCTCGAGGACGTCGTAACGCGACGCCCACGCACCGAGATGACCTGCTGAGAACCTGTGCGCCCAAACCGCCGGCGCTGATAAAGATCCTGTTTCGTGCGGGCGCTGCGACCGCGCTGACGAGTCTTCGTCTTGGCACCGGCGACGGTTGCAGATGCGCCGCGGGAGGTGCGCCGGGTGGGGGCGTGCTCCGTGATTGTCGTTGCCATGCTCGAAAGTTCTCCCAGTACTTAGATCGTTAAGGGTGCGTTTGGTGCGGTTGAAAGGTTTGGGTCAATCGGCTCGAATCCGCTCGATACAGCGAACTCTCACCGGTGCGGCTCGGGGGTTGTCTTCTATCTCGCTTGCCGACGCCTTCTCCGCACCTCTCGTGATGAGAGCAAAGTGCGGTTCATGCCCCGGAAGCTCCATCGGGAGCCCCGGTGGGGTTGTCGACTTCACGCGCTCCGCAAAGTCCTTCTTGACGATGCGGTCTTCCAGACTCTGGTAGCTCATGAACACTGCACGTCCATCGACTGCGAGTGCATCGCAGACCTGTGGCAGTACATTTTCCAGAGCTTCAAGCTCACGATTTACCTCGATACGAAGAGCCTGAAACGTACGCTTGGCCGGGTGTCCGCCCTTGCGGCGAGATGCCGCCGGAATGGTTTCGTAGAGCAGCTCGACCAGACGACCGGAGGTCGTAAACGGTTCCTTCTCCCGCTCACGCAGGACTGCCGAGGCGATCTTGCCGGCGAAGCGCTCGTCGCCGTAAGTCGATAGGATGCGCGCGATATCACCGTGCGAATAGGTATTGAGCACATCCGCTGCGGTAATCCCCTGGCTTGCATCCATGCGCATGTCCAGTGGGGCGTCGACTCGGTAGGCGAATCCACGATTGACTTGGTCAAGCTGCATCGAGGAAACACCGAGATCGAAAAGCGCACCTGCAATGCCCTTCTCAGCGGCGCGGGCGAGAATGTCCTCCGCGCCACTTCCACCAGCGGCTGCAGGAATCTCACCACTGAGCACCTCGGCGAGCGAATCGAAACGCACACGGAAGGCTACAAAGCGATCACCGAAGCGCGCGAGACGTTGTTCTGCCCCTCGCAATGCATTGTCATCGCGATCGAGTCCAACAACGCAGAGCTTCGGGAACTGCTCCAACAGGTATTCCGTGTGTCCACCGGCACCAAGAGTGCCGTCGACAACTACTGCATCGTCACCCAGTGCCTCGATGCCCGGGCGCAACAAATCAGTCACTCGATGAAGCAAAACGGGGACATGACCAAACTCGCCGGACTTGCGATCATCCGCAGGTACCGATCCGTTCATTTCCCCTCCTCACCGGGTATGTTCGCACTGGTCAGAGAATCTATCGAGTGTATTCCCGGTTTGCTTAACGACGAGTGCCGCGCCAGCAACCAGACCGCACCTCATGAGCACTACTGGGAATGCTGCTATCGGTGCTTAAAACAAAAAGCGGGGATGTTCACAGGGCCCCGCCTGACAGAACCTGGTATCGGGGAAGTACACCAGGGGCTATCAGGCAGAGTCCATGCGGACATTCCCTCTTTTCGGTTATTCCAAGCGGTTTATAAAACGCCGAACAGCGAGTCATCCTCACCTTCGGAGAAATCAGCTTCATGCTCCGCCTGGTAGGCCTCCCAGGACTCTTTGTCCCAGATCTCCAGAAAGTCAATAGAGCCGATAACCACGCACTCCTTGGAGAGATTCGCGTACCGACGGTGATCCATCGATAACGTGATTCGCCCCGAGCCATCAGGACGCTGCTCATCGGTGCTCGCCGCAAGATTTCGGATGAAAGCTCGCGCCTTGGCATTCGTACGAGAGGCCTTAGTAGCCCGCTGAGCTAATTTGACGAACTCCTCTTTCGGATACACCGCCAGAGAATGATCCTGCCCTTTAGTGACCATCAGGCCACCTGCGAGATCCTCACGGAACTTCGCTGGCAACGTCAGGCGCCCTTTGTCATCAAGCTTCGGCGTATAGGTGCCCAGAAACATGCGTCACTGGCCTCCCATCCCCGTGTCAACCTCAATGTCAACGCACAAACGCTTACCGAATTCAGGGATTTAGGCGTTGCCTTCAAGCAGAGCCAGAGGGCTGCGCTTTCCCGCAGTGTCAAAATCTCGCCAAACCTTAAGCGCAAATCGGATATTCACTTCTGCAATGTTGACCAACCTCAATCAACATCACGCCCCACTTTACCCCACTATCTGCCACTATCAACACAAGAAGGAGAAAAATAGTCACAGCATCAGCGCAACCCCACCGCCAGGATATCCATTTTAACCCAATTGACCTGGGATTTTAAAGAATCCTCTCGACAATTAAAGTGCGAATAAAAAGTGGGGCACCCACCCGCGACCACACCGACAACGACGCCACACCAACCACATTGTTAACAGAAAGCAGTTTACGCCCCACTACCCACCACCTACCTGCTAGAAACTATCCAGATTCAACCTGATCGCCAGAATTAGCGCGTTGACCTGCAATTTTGTGTCGCCAGAGCCAAACTTTTCAGAAATACCAACAACGACCGCAGATAAGAATTCCCTCACCCCAATAGCTAAGTGGGGGAAAGTGGGGACTCGGGGTGGGGCAAAGTGGGTGAGATCTTGTGGAGACGATTCACGTCTAGAAAAACAAAAAAGTGAGAGCAAGCCATCGCTGGCTTGCCCTCACTTGTTAATTCTTGAGGCTTATCCCCTAACGCCCCTCGAAGCGGCCACGGAAACGCGATTCCAACGTGGAATCACCAGAGGAGCCACGGCTACCCGAGGTCCCTCGACGACTCTTTGCCGCCCCGGACTTAGACTTTCCAAAGCTCAGCCCCGAAGCAGAACTAGCCTTCTCCTGCTTACCGGCGCCGGTCAGAGCCCAAACGCCGGAACCGAACATAAGGCCAAAGCCGGCAACCGATAACACAATGAACCAATTGCTCACAGAGAAAAGAGCGACGCCGCCAATCAACATCAGCAGACCGAGGAGCATGAGCGCAAAAACCTGGATGGAAAACCCACGAGGTGCGCTGTTTTCCTCCGGAAAGCTGAACGCATTTCCGGCCATCGTCGAACTAAATTTAGGATCCTCAGCGTAGAGTGCAGACTCGATTTCGTCGAGCATCCGCTGTTCGTGCTCAGATAGTCCCACAATTCCTCCATCGCCTACTTGAGCATTGCCCACCGCGATACTGGCGAGCCTTGACCCTCAACCAACAATGCCGATACAGCAAAGTTAATCACAGGCCACCTGCTGCTAACGCGGCGTCCGTTAGCTTCATTCTTACCCCTTCAACGGGCGACTCACCTCTATTGTTCCATGAATCCGAACAATCCCCCATTTATTTAGGAAAGCAACGCTTTAGCACGCCCCCCCACCGGCTTATGCAGCCGCGGGCAGAATACCCAGCTCAGTCCGAACAGCCCCCAAGAATGCACAACTTAAATCCCACAGCTCCTGCGCCCGCTGCGAGTCAATGCGACGCGAAATACCCAACCGGACTTCCTCACGCAGTGCGGTGAACTGCTCGAACTTGGTGACCCAGCTATCAAATTCAGGCTGCTCTTTTTTCAAACGCAACCAGGCACTCTGTGTTGCCGAACGACGACGCTTAACTGCCGAGCCCGAACGAGCGCCCGAGCCAGAACCCCCAGCCACCGACGCATCGTCGCGATTCAACAGCGCGCCTGCGCAACGCAGCGCCGCACAGTAGGAAAGCTCCAACATCTCATCAGAGCTGGCATTCCGAGCATTCGCTAGCAGAGCCTCTGCCCGCCCCAGCAGCTCCAGCGATTGCCTTGAGACACCGACCGGGGCGACCGAACCCGACTGCGAAATCGCCCTAAACTCCACCACGTTCGACCTTGCCACCACCCTGCTTCTCCTTTCACACAGCATTCACATGAGCACGGATTTTCCGCTTCTCCTTAGCGGGATTGACTGCAATCTATCCCCAAGCCCGGACTACGCCATGCACACTTTCGCACACCTGTTCGACTCAATGTTATTGCAGTAATCTCACAACTAAGTTCGTCCAAGTCGCTAATCTGGTCACTGTGAAATACAGCGTGGTTCCGATGACAGCAGGAGACTTCAATCTCCGCCTGCAAGAAGCAGTGGCTCTCTACATCACCGCGATGCAGTACAACCCCGCGATCTTGCCCGGTCGTCTCCACGAATGGCAGAAGCAAACCACTCAACCCGGCTTCATGGCTGCTGCAGCCATAGCTCACCCCAAAGAGCTCTCCCCTGCCCAGGCTCTCCGCGACCCGCGCTGCAGGTTGGTCGGCATCGGCTACTGCCGTACAGGATTGGACACGCACTGGTGGTATCGCCAGGTAAGAGATGGACTGCTCATGGACGGGCGCTCGCTACCGGACGTCGTCAAGCTCTTGGGCAACTACGCCGAACTGTCTGAGATTCACATACACCCCAGCTTTCAGGGGCGGGGACTCGGTAAACGACTGCTCCGCGAGTTGGTCGATTCCCGCCCAGAGACGCGAGTTCTGTTGTCAACCCCGGAATACCCGAATGAGGCCAATAGGGCATGGCAGCTCTACCGCCAATTTGGTTTCAAGGATGTTTTAAGGAACTTTTATTTCACAGGGGACTCCCGTCCCTTCGCAGTTCTAGGAGTAGATCTTCCCCGTGACATCATCACCGAGTGAACCTTCCACACCACGTCGACGGCTTTCGCCTCTGCGCATTGCCACCGCAATAGCCGGAATTGCCGCTATCTTGCCGCTCAGCGGCTGCTTTGACGCACAGGCTGGCATTACCATTTCCGGCGACGACAGGGTCTCGGGCACAATTCACGTAACACCCACGGAGGAAGTCCGTTCCCAATTTGAGCAGTGGCAAGTACCGGAAGATCTCTCCGACCGCGTCTCGCAGGGAGTAATCGACTCCTCCACAGGAAAGATGGAAGTCTCGTTCAACGAGCTGCACTTCATTGAACTCACCGATACGCTCCGACAGCTTTCCGACGATCGCGTAGACATCGACCTAGACCGTACCGGTGGCGGCAAGATTTCGATGAACGGCCACATGGATTTGACTCACCTGCCCGGCGCGAAGGTTGATTTCGTCGTCGCGTTCCCGGAGCAGGTTACTGACTCCAATGGCCGCCAGACCGAACCGAACAAGGTGGAATGGCAGCTCGCCAGTGGCGAGAACCATAATGTATGGGCTTCGTCGCCGGCTGGATCCACCAAGCGGAATCAATTCCTATTATTTGCCGGTGTGACCACAGCCGCCGGTGTCCTAGCCTCAGTGCTAGGTGTCCTGTGGGCGCGAAGAGTTCGCGACATGCAGGACTTTTAGCAATTAAAAACCGCCGCGCAGCATATCCTGGCCGGTGCCCCATTCGGGCGCCATGCCGAGGTTGTGCAAAACTTCCTGGGAGGCGCGAGCGAAGTTCATAGTCATAAAGTGCAGCCCCGGCACGCCTTCGGCGATGAGCCGCTCTGCCATGTTGGTCGAAAACTCGATACCAATCTTGCGAATCTCATCTTTATTGGCCTGCTCGTCACCATCTGCTGCCTTAATCAGGCGTTCCTCCAAATCGGATGGCAACTGTGCCCCGGAGAGCTCAACCTGCCTGCGCACTGAGCGCAGCGATGTAATCGGCATCAGCCCCGGAATGATGGGCTTGGCACCGTGCACTGGGTCGGCTTCCACCAGGCGGTCTCGAAGGCGTAAGTAGTGCTCAATATCGAAGAACATCTGCGTAATCGAGTATTCGGCTCCCGCGCGCAGCTTGGCCAGCGTGTACTGCGTGTCATGGTCCAAATCCGGCGAGCGGTAGTGTCCCTCCGGGAACGACGCAATGCCGATTTCAAATTTCTCGAACTCCGGCTCGGCCTTAATCAGCTCAATCAGTTCGCTGGCGTAGTGCAGACCGCCCTCGGTCTCCACCCAAGGGCCAAGCGGTTCTCCCGGTGGGTCACCACGCAGAACGAGCAGATTCGTCAGCCCCGCGCTGAGATAAGAGCGCAGGATTTCCCGCAGCTCGTCGACAGTGTGCTCTACCAATGTCAGGTGCACAAGCGTTGTCAGCGGCTGCCTCGAAACGCGCTGGGCGATTCGCAGGGTGCGGTCGCGGCTAGAACCACCGGCGCCGTAGGTCACGGATGCAAAGGAGGCACCAAGATCATGGAAAGCCTCAGCTGCTCGGAGAAGACGTTCCTCGGCCGCGTCGTCACGCGGGGGCATGAACTCGACCGAGAAGGGAATACTGCCCGCGCTCGGCATTGAAAGCGCCTGGCGGATTGTCACTTGGCGGCCTGGCGACGGTGGCATTGTTGAGGACATAGTCACTCATACTAAGCGGTGTCCTATTCTTGAGTCAGCATTACCCGTCATCGACGAGAGGCTCACATGAGCGAAGAACTGGATTTGGCCGCGCTACAGCCCCGCGAAGTACCAGCTACTGTTACCAAAACGCTGGAGAACTACCTCAAAAGCCGTGGCGACGATGTCGCATCGGTCGATGCGGTATACACCGAGGCCATAGATTCGCTCCACTCCTTCGTCCTCAATGGGGGCAAGCGCGTGCGTCCAGCCTTCGCCTGGCAGGGGTGGTTGGGAGCAGGCGGCCTCGAAGGCCGTTTCTCCCCAGCAGAGGATTCCCAGGCTGTGATGAACGCGGTGAGCGCCCTGGAACTCATTCAAGCCTGTGCACTCATTCATGACGACATCATCGATGACGCTGATACGCGCCGTGGCGCACCGACTATCCACAAGGTATTCGAGGCCAAGCACGAGGCCAATAGCTGGAATGGAGCCGCCGACCGCTTCGGTATTTCGGCCGCAATCCTCATTGGCGATGTTGCTCTGACCTGGGCTGATGACATGATGCACTCTTCAGGCCTCAGCTCGGAGGCGCTAACCCGCGCACTTGTCCCCTGGCGGGCGATGCGCACTGAAGTACTTGGCGGCCAACTGCTCGATATCACGGCCGAAGCCAGCCGGGACAGTCGTGTCGAGACCGCTGAGAAAATCAATCTGTTCAAGACCGCCGCCTACACCATCGAGCGGCCGCTCCACATTGGTGCTGCGATTGCCGGCGCCCCAGCGGAATTGGTTGAGGCCTACCGCAGCTTCGGCCGCGATATCGGTGTGGCATTCCAGCTCCGCGACGATCAGCTGGGTGTTTTCGGCGATCCCGAAGTCACGGGCAAGCCTGCCGGCGATGACCTCCGCGAGGGCAAGCGAACCGTCCTGGTCGGCCAGGCTTTGAGCCTCTACCGCGATTCCGCACCTGAAAAGGCCCGCTTTATCGATGAACGCCTGGGAGCGGTCTCGTCTGCTGCAGATATTGATGAGCTACGAAATCTCATCGCTGATTCCGGCGCTGCCGATGCCGTCGAACGTGAAATTGACCGCCTGACCAGCCGCGCTTTCTCCACTATCGAGAATGCCGACCTGCCTGCAACGTCGCGCGAGAACCTCATTGCTATGGGCGTTCGCGCCACCGCTCGTCAGCATTAGACCAGGTGTTGCGTAGTCATGCCCGCTGCTTCCCCCACTCGTGCCCCCATTAATTCCCCGCGTCTGCGACGTGCGGTCACTCGTCCTCATAAGGGCTCCAAACCACGACTGACCATCATCGGCGCAGGCCTGTCCGGACTTACCGCCGCGCTCTACGCCATCGCCGATGGCTACGATGTCACCGTTGTCGAGCGGGGAAGTTTCGTCGGCGGACGCTGCGCCAGTGAACCCATCACAGTCGATATCGACGGGCAATCGCTCACCGCAGTCTTCGACACTGGCGCAACTGTATGGACCATGCCCTCGCTTGTCGACGATGCCCTCGCCGCCGTCGGCCTCTACGCGCGCGATATCGACCCGGGTTTTTCGGCCTCCCCAATCACGCCCACCTACCGTGCGGAATTTGCCACCCGCGGCGGACTCGACGTGTTTTCCAACGAAGACATGATGGCCGATGAACTCGCGCGCTTCGGTGCCTCTGACTCCACCGTCGCCGGTTACCGCAAACTTCGCACGTGGCTGCAAACTCTCTTCAATGCCTGCTTCGACAACTTCATGTCCCGCAGCTTTGACCGCGTTACGGACCTATTCACCGGGCCCGGCGCGCTTCGCGACCTCACTACGCTCTTCCGACTCGGTGCCTTCGGCGCCCTCGAACCTAAGATTCGTGCCTTCCTCGGAGATAATGATCTCGCTCGCGTTTTCAGCTTCCAGGCGCTTTACGCAGGTGTGCCTCCCGCTAAGGCCCGTGCGGTCTACGGCTGCATTTCCCACATGGATACCTCGATGGGGGTTTACTATCCGCACTCCCCCGCATTTGGTTCGGGTATAGGCGCCGTCAGCGAGTTGCTCGCCGAGGCCGTCCGTCGAGCTGGCGGAACCATCGACTTCGGCGTTGATGTCACTGGGCTGAAAGTCGACGAGGCAGGCTTTGTCTCCGCCATCACCACGGCAACTGGCGAGCGTCCCACCGATGCCGTCATCGCTACGACCGATTTACCTGTGGTGCAGAGCTGGCTTCACGACGCGAATACCTCTGCCGCTGGTAGCTTATCGAAGCGGCGAGGCCTTCGGAGCGTCGTAAAGCGGCCGGGAGCGCGACGGCTGTTCCCAGTTCGATTTTCCCCATCGGCGGTGGTGGCGCACGGACTGATGCCGGTTTTGGAGACTGCGACCTGGCCGAAGCGGCATCACCTGATTTCGTTTGGCGAAAAGTGGAACGAGACCTTTGAAGAGATCTCGTCACCGCGCCATGGAAAGCTAATGTCGGACCCATCATTGCTGGTCACCCGGCCTGCGGTGAGCGCGCCGGAGCGTATTGTCACAGATGCGAACGGCGTGCAGTGGGAGCCCGTCAGTGTGCTCGCGCCGTGCCCCAACTTGCAGTCGGCCAATCTAATCTGGTCGCGAATCGGTGGGGACTACGTTGCGAAAATAACCGCTGAGCTGGAGCGGCGCGGACTGACCGGGATTTCTACGAAGTGGCGAGTCGGTCGGATCGATACCCCTCAGCAGTGGCAAGAACGCGACATGGGCGTTGGCTCGCCGTTTGGGCTGGCGCATCTGTTCCGACAGACGGGGCCGTTCCGTCCCCGCAACTTCTCTCCGAAGATGCCAAAGAATCTGACGCTGGCGGGATCGACGACGGTGCCGGGGGTTGGCGTGCCGACGGTCATGATTTCGGGACGACTTGCGGCACAGCGGTTTGAAACGCCTTAGCTCATGAATGTCTCCCGGATGTCTGCCGGTGGTCACTGACCAACTAGGATTAATGCATCAGCAATGTATCGATTGTTTAGGTTGACATGAATTTATCGCGGAGTGCTCAGCTGGGTGTCTACGGTGGCATCCTCATTGCTCTGGGCTCCTACGGTTCCGGTGCGAATCGCTACCGTGGCGGCCTTGTCCACGCTCTGGGACTCGACTGGATCACCTACGGTCACGGTCAGATTTTCTGTGAGATTGTGATTTGGGTAGGTATCGCCCTGCTGCTTATCTCGTGGCTGCGCATCGGGCGGGAACTGCTGTTCTCGAAGGGGACCATCCGGGACATTGTGGCCGGTTCTGCCCATGCTGGCGACGCAGCAGACGCTGCGGTTCCAGCGAACGCTGGCGGCGATGAGTCCACGTTGCGTCGGTTCAATTCAATCCTGATGGCCTGGGCAATTCCCCTCGCGCTGGCCGCACCGCTGTTCTCTCGCGATGTCTATTCGTATCTCATGCAGGGCGCGATGGTCCGCGATGGGTTTGATCCCTACACCGAGGGAGCTGCAGCTAATCCAGGGCCGATGCTGCTGGAGGTATCCGCAGATTGGCGGAATACCACCACCCCGTATGGCCCGCTGCATCTGGGAATTGGCGAGGTCATCACGCGGATTGTCGGCGACAACATCACCGTCGGCGTGATTCTCTACCGCATTGTGTGTCTGCTGGGCTTCGCCGCCATTGTCTGGTCGATCCCGCGAATCGCCCGGGAGCTTGGAGCAAATCCGGCTTTCGCACAGTGGCTCGGTGTGCTCAATCCACTGGTGCTACTGCATCTGATTGCGGGTATGCACAACGAGGCACTGATGGTCGGATTGGTCAGCCTGGCACTAGTCGCCGCACTGCACATGGAGCACATGCGGGGCGGCCTGGTCGCTGCTGTCCTCATCGGAATTGGCGTCGCGCTGAAAGCCACCGCTGTCCTGGCGCTGCCCTTCGTCGTGTGGATTGTGTTGACCAGGCGCGAGCCCATCGCCACGGTTCAAGAGATGCTGCGCAAGATTCCGGCGATTGCCGGTGTGGGCATCGTGTTGGTCGCAGTTTGCGTCGGCACGCTTGCAGTGGTGACGTGGCTGACCGGCTCGAGCTGGGGCTGGATTTCCGAGATCAGTGGCAATACCAAGGTGATTAACCCCCTGGCAGCACCGTCAGCGGTCGCTGGTGTGATCTCGGGCGTCATGGCGTGGTTCAACGACGACATCGGTTTCAACGTCATCGTCAGCCACACACGCGTGGTCTCCTCTATCATCATGCTGGTGGGGCTCGTGATTTCCTGGTTCTACTTCCGAGCCACCCCTCGTAACAATGTCGCTGGCATGATTGCCGCTTACGTGGTGGCCTGCGTATTTAATGCCGTGGCACTTCCCTGGTACTACGCCAGCTTATTGACTCCCATGGGAACGATTCGCCCGCCACGATGGGTGGTTCAAGGCACCGTGTTGTTCACATTCATCCTGTCGCTGTCCTTCGCCGGCGGCGGCAATCACCGCTTTTACGACGTGCCCTGGATGGTTATCATTACCGTTCTCGGCTGGCTGGCCGTCGGCTGGCTGACCACTGGAAAATTCAGCTGGAAGTACCCGTGGCGCGACGATAAAACCGCCGCAGACACGGATTCCACGGTGGCGCCCCTGTCGCGGTCGACCGAGGTCGCATAGTTGTCCATGCCCACCCCACAGCCTCTCTCGACAATCGCGCTGCCACAGTCCTACGAGCTCTGCCGCGATATTATGGCCTCCCACGGTCGCACGTATTCCCTGGCCACGCGACTATTGACACCCCGCCAACAGCGTGCGGTGTGGTCTCTCTACGCCTGGGCACGCATCGTCGATGACTACGTCGACTGCCCCGCCGACGCCGACCGCTCCCCCACGCACATCGAAGCCACAGTCACACGTTTAAGCGAGCTTTTCCACTCAGCTGTCGTCATCGGTTCGCTTGACGACGTCCACCGCGACCGCGACCGTGCCGTCATCTCGGCGGCCGCACAGACTTTTCGCGACTACGACATCGATCCACAGCTCTCTGCGGACTTTGTTCACTCCATGTTGATGGACGTGCCCGACACATCGTGCCACATTGCGCATTTTGAAACATGGGAGCAACTCGACTCGTATATGTGGGGCTCCGCAGCAGTCATCGGCCTTGAGATGATGCCCATCCTAGGCACCCGCACAGGGGTCTCCCGTGAGGAAGCCACTCCCTACGCAGAGCTCCTGGGAAAAGCCTTTCAGGTGACGAATTTCCTCCGCGACATCGCCGAGGATTTTCGCCGTGGCCGTATTTACCTACCACTGAATGAGTGGGAGGCCTTCGGAGTGGGTACCGAGGAGATCGGCTACTGTGCCGCCACGGGACAGGCGACCCCGGCGGTACGTCAGGCATTGGCCTTCTTCATCGCTCGCAACCGCGCACTCTATGCCGAAGCCAGCAGCGGCGTGGACATGTTAGAGGTGCCAGGGCGTCAGGCTATCCGTGCCGCGGAGATTCTCTACTCAGACATTCTCGGCGAAATTGAGCGCATGAACTACAACGTCTTTGCGCAACGCGCTCAAGTGGGACGCGCTCGAAAAGCAAAAATCGCCCTCCCGCTGCTTTTCACAGCAGTGGCCGGGCGATTACGACAGGAGCTATCGCGGGCGTAGGACGGCGGGCGTAGGACGCCGTCCGGGTCTTTACAACGCCATAGCCTGTGCGCGGCGCATTACTTCGCGTGCAAGGTGACCGTGCAGGGCGTCCACCGGACGTCCAGGCAGAGATTCATCTTCGGTGAATAGCCACTCCAGCGTTTCTTCTCGCGTGTAGCCGCCGTCGGCAAGCAATGCGAGTGCGCCAGGTACAAAACGCGCGACCTCATCATCTTCAAAGAAGCGGGCGGGAATTTGTGCAATGCCGTCGCGGTGGACTGCAATAAGGCGACCCTCCTGCAGCAACGCGTGAATTCGGGTGACGGTGACGCCAATGAGGTCAGCGGCATCGGGCAGCGCAAGAGTGGGTTCGTCGGCGCTCAGGACATCGTGGCAAGTTGGAATCTTTCTCACACTGGTCACTTTAGCGCGTTGGCCTTGCAGTAGGTACGTCCCCATATACTTATTAGAAGCAACTGATTGGAACAGGGAAGGCTGGTTTATGTCGCAGCTTGTCGAGGGGCAGATTCTCGATGGTCGCTACCGCATCGGAGCCACCATCGCACACGGTGGCATGAGCACCGTGTACTGCGCCACCGATTTGCGGCTCGATCGCAGGGTGGCCGCAAAGGTCATGGATCCGCGTTTTGTCGACGACGAGTCTTTCCGCATCCGCTTCGAACGTGAGGCCCGCGCGGTCGCGCACCTCAATGACGAGTCGCTCGTCAACGTCTACGACCAGGGCACGGACCCGGCGGGGCATGTTTTCCTCATTATGGAATTCGTCGACGGTGGGACCCTCCGCGAACTGCTCCGTCAGCGCGGTCCGATGCCTCCGCATGCAGCTGCCGTCGTGATGCGCTCAGTTCTACGCGCCCTATCGGTGGCGCATTCCCGCGGCATGGTGCACCGAGATATCAAGCCGGAAAATGTGCTGATTGCCTCGGACGGGCGAGTGAAGCTGGCGGACTTCGGTCTAGTGCGCGCGGCCGCTGATGCCAAGGTGACCTCTAACTCGGTCATCGTCGGCACCGTCGCTTATCTGGCTCCGGAGCAGGTCACGGGTGAATCCATCTCCCCTGCATCCGATGTGTATGCGGCGGGTATTTTGCTCTTTGAGCTGCTTACCGGCACCACGCCATTCATCGCCGATTCTTCGCTCGGCGTTGCCATGAAGCGATTGAACGAAGATGTCCCGCCACCCTCGGAGTTCATCGACGGCGTTCCCGAGGAGTTCGACGAGTTGGTCGCCCGCGCTTGTTCCCGCAGGCCGGAGGATCGGTTTGAGACGGCCGAGGAATTCGGTGACGCACTCGAAGACATTGCGGACAAACTCGCGCTGCCACCATTCCGCGTGCCGTCGCCCGTCAATTCAGCAGCCGCCAACGCTGCCGCCATGGAGGGGCTCACAGAGGACTTCCACCGACCGGGCAACGACCATTTCGATGACAGACACGGCACCGCAGAGACGGCACCCGAGCGCTTCGGTCACGACGGCTATGGCTTCTCGACGGACGCACCCGGTAGCCCCGTTTCTTCCCGACCACCGGGACCACCAAACGTTTTCGATGATTTCGACGACCCGGATGCGGGGCGGACACGCACTTTCGATCGCTATGACGAGTACAACCCCCCTGGCTGGGAATCCCCGGAGCCGTCTGGTGGAGCTCTCGTACCAGCCGACGTTCCAGGCGCTCCGGAATATCCGCTGCCGCCGGACACTCAGGGCCCACAGCACCCACAGCATCCGCAGCCGCGATCTGCTCAGACTCAGACGCCGAAGAGCCGTCGAGCTACCCGACAGCGGACGCGCCGTGGATGTGCATTGTGGCTGATTATCGCCCTGGTTGCCACGTTGGGCATGGGGCTTGGCGCATGGTGGCTGGGCTCTGGCCGTTACGGCGAAGTGCCCTCTATCACTGGGCTGTCGCAACCACAGGCGATGACCGCAATCAGTGAGGCGGGCTTTGAACCGGTGGTTGATGAGCGCTACGACAACGATGTCGCAGTGTCGCAGATTATTGGCTCGGACCCCCTGGCTGGAGCGCGGGTTGTTCGCGGTGATGATGTTCGCGTACTGGTCAGTCTCGGCCGCCCGACTGTGCCTGCATATCCCGCGAACCACTCAAAGGAAGTGTTCAGCGCTGCCCTAGCTAAGCGGACGTTGAAAGAAGAGGTCGGAGACCCCGTCTTTTCCGATGATGTTCCCACCGGCGGCTTGGTGTATGCGGTTCCTGCTCCAGGACAGACCGTCGAAGTTGGCTCAGTTGTGACTGTGCATTACTCCAAGGGGCCAGCACCAGTGAAGGTGCCAAAAATCGTGGGGCTTCAAGAGGATGAAGCTCGTGAGCTGTTGAGCAAGGCCGGGCTGGAAGTCCGGGAGGTAGCGGCAGAGTTCTCCTCCTCTGCTGAGCCAGAAGAGGTTCTTTCCGTGTCTCCTGAGGAAGGCACTGGCCTCGAACGCGGTAGTTCTGTGACGTTGACCATTAACAACGGCATCGAAGTGCCCAATGTCGTGGGCAAGTCGGAGGATACTGCTCGCCAAATTCTGCAGCGCGAGGGCATTGAGGTAAGCGAAGTAAAGGACGCGTCCTCCTCCTCGCGCGACTACGGCCGTGTCGACGCAGTCTCACCGAGTGCAGGTCGTCTGGTTAACCCCAATGATGCGACTGTCACGCTGACGGTGTCCAGAGCAGTGAAGGTTCCGCAGCTGCTGGGTAAAACTGTTGCGCAGGCACGTCGTGAAGCGGAGAAACAGCATCTTCAGCTCGACATCGGCGGCTCTGCGAACGAGGACGATCGCATCGTATTGCAGTCACCCCGACCAGGCGCTAAGGCCACGGCGGGTGACAGCATTTCGGTCAGCACTCTGTAAAAAGTGCAACGCTCCACTGAACGCGGCGCTGCACCAGCTGGGCTAGTTGTACCTAGCTGAGCTGGTTGCAACTAGTTGCGCAGCATCTCGGCAACCAGGAAGGCCAGCTCCAGCGACTGCTGAGTGTTCAAACGCGGGTCACAGGCGGATGCGTAACGGCCTGGCAGGTCGACATCGGAAATGTCCTGCGCGCCACCGAGGCACTCAGTGACATCTTCGCCGGTCAGCTCCACGTGGATACCGCCCGGGTGTGAACCGATCGAGCGGTGCACCTCGAAGAAGCCCTGAACCTCGTCGACGATGCGGTCGAAGTGGCGGGTCTTGTACCCATTGGAGGCCGAGTAAGTGTTGCCATGCATCGGGTCGCACTGCCAAATGACCTTGTGACCAGAAGCTTCCACAGCCTCAACGATGGGAGGCAGCACGGAGCGAACCTTGTCATTGCCCAGACGCGAAGTCAGGGTCAGGCGACCAGGCTGGAAGAACGGGTCGAGCTTGTCGGCGTAAGCGACAGCCTCCTCCGGCGTGGTGGTCGGGCCAATCTTCACACCGACGGGGTTGCCAATCATGGCAGCCAGGTTGATGTGGAAGTCCTCAATGCCACGGGTGCGCTCACCAATCCACAGCTGATGCGCGGAGAGATTGAACAGCTCCTGGCTGCCATCGTTTTCAGAAAGGCGCAGCATAGCGCGCTCGTAGTCAACAACCAGCGCCTCATGCGAGCAGTAAATCTGCGCGGTCTGCAGGTTCGAGTCCGCAACACCACAGGCAGCCATGAACTGCAGTGCGTGATCAATCTCGCGTGCCAGGTCCTCGTAGCGGGCGCCAGCCGGCGAGTTGCTGACGAACTCACGGTTCCACTCGTGCAGACGGTGCAGGTCAGCGGTGCCCGAACCTGTCAGTGCACGTACCAGGTTCATCGCCGCAGAGGCATTGGCGTAAGCACGCACCATTCGAGCTGGGTCGTGAACTCGAGCTTCTTCGGTCGGCTCAACGCCGTTGACCATGTCACCGCGGTAGCTAAGCAAACCGTCGCCGTCGATATCCTTCGAGCGCGGCTTGGCGTACTGACCAGCGATACGAGCCATCTTTACGACCGGGGTGGATGCGCCGTAGGTCAGCACAACGGCCATCTGCAGCAAGGTCTTCACATTGGCGCGAATGTGCGGCTCAGTATTGGACTCAAAGGTCTCCGCACAATCACCGCCCTGCAACAGGAAGGCCTTACCATTAGCGACGTCGGCAAGCTCCTGACGAAGCTTACGAACCTCAGGCGCGACCACAATTGGCGGCACCGATTCGAGAATGCGACGCACATTTGCAGCGGCGCGGGCATCCCAGCTTGGCTGCTGTAGGGCTTGGCGGGATACGACATCAGCAAAACGCTCAGCCATGTCGCCGGGAAGCGGTGGCAGATCGGGCAGGTCATCTACAGGGAGATCAATAGTCCAACTCACAGAAGTTCATTGTAATGCCCCTGCCAGAAGGGTGTTAGTCAGGTCACCAAATATTCGAACTCCGCCGCTTAATCAAGCGGCAACTTCTGGGCAATCTTTTGAAACTTCAGCAGATTGTGCTGGGCATCTGCCAGCGCGTCGTGCTTACCTGCAGTCTGTTTTGGCAACCGTGGCTTGCCCGCCATCTCCCAGTACTGCTTGAGTTCACGGGTATAGCGCGGCATAAACTGCGGCAGCTTGGTCATATCACCCCAAAGCTGCACCAACGCAATGTGGTCGTAGGCGCCTACCCAGGCCCACAGTTCTGGGCTGCCTGTACCGGGTTCGGTGAAAAATGCCAGCAGTTCCTCGCGGATTGTGTCCCGGTTCTTCCACAGCGGAGATGAGGGGTTGGGCAGCTGATTGAGCACATTGGTCCGAACCCACGGCCCGGCTTTGCTCTCATTGAACTCGGTAGACACCGCGTAGTACTCGCGGCCATCCTCAGCTACGACACCGATGGAGACAAGATCAATAGTCTTGCCGTCTTCAATAAACTCGGTGTCATAAAAATAACGCACGGTGTGGAATCCTCTCCAGCCTCGGCCTCGCGTCGGCTACCTCGCGACCAAAAGACCGTGGAGCCCTACCGAGCAAATCTTACCCATGCACCGAATCGCCATAGGAAGTGTGCAGCCCCACTGTCGCGAAAACTATCTGCGCCTAATTATTCTAGCGAGCGCGTCGGAACCAGCGACGAGGGGTCGGCTTCGGCCCCGGAGCCGGAGTGGTCAGCTCTCCACCCGGCTCGGTTCCCGCTGGATAGCCGGTGCCGGCCTCCAAGGACTTCTTCACATCAGTCGCATAAGCATCGACATATTCCTGACCAGAAAGCTTCTGAATTTCCTTAATCAGGTCATCCGTCAGTGCCCTGGCCGCTTCATACTCATCGCTGTACTTGGCTTTGTACTCCGACGGATCAATCGGATCGCCGATAATCGTGCCGACCTTCACCGGACGAGGAATCCACGAACCAATCGGGTTGGCCTTCTCCGTATCAATCATCGCCATTGGGAACACCGGCACACCGGCCTCCAGCGCGACACGTGCCGCACCGGTTTTACCGCGGTACAGTCGACCATCCGGACTACGGGTGCCTTCCAAGGAAATGCCCAGCAGGTCACCGCGTGACAGCACCTTCAAGCCGGCGTTCAGCGCATCGCGAGCTGCATCACCAGAGGTACGGTCAATCGGCACCTGCCCCACCGAGGAGAAGAAGAACTTCTGGATACCGCCGACAAAGCCCGGCGTGGTGAAGTACTCCGCCTTCGCCAGGAACGTCAGCTGACGACGGCAGACCAGTGGGAAGAAAAAGTGATCCATCACAGCAAGGTGGTTCGACGCCATCAGCGCTGGACCTTCCTGAGGAATCTTCTCACCACCGATGTAGTACGGGCGATTATAGATCCGCAGCCAAGGGCCAATGAGGATGTACTTAAAGAACTTGTACCAGCGATTATTCACAGTTTAAAACTATACAGGTTCAGGTGGTCCGACGATCCATCTCCGCAGCCATTCCCCCACCTTTTCGCGGGCGAATTCCCCTACATTCCCCAATTGACGCTTTACGACGATGCCGCACCCTCGGCAGCCACAACGCTGCGCGCAATATCCGCCGCACCGATCAACCCAGCATCCGCACCTAGTTCAGCGACCCGCACATCCGCTACCGGACGATAGCCAGTACCGGTGAGATTGCGGGCAAACTCGGCCTTGGCCTTGTCCAGGTATAGATCAGACGCCGAGGCAACACCGCCACCGATAACAATCAATTCCGGATCAAAGACATCGCCCACCATCGACAGGCCACGCCCCAGCCAGGTAGCAAAGTCATCAATCGCAGCTAGAGCCAATTCATCCCCCTGGCGAGCAGCCGAGACGACATCGGTACCAGTTACCGAGCCGGCCACGAGTCCGTCGGTAAGCCGCGAGAAGTAGCGACCGGATTCAGAGAGTTCCTGAGCGGTGGTAACCAACGCCGTACCCGAGCAGTAACGCTCCAAGCAACCACGCTTTCCGCAGGAGCAGGGACGACCATCCGGCACAACGGTGAGGTGGCCGAATTCCGGCGCCGTGCCGTACGCGCCACGGTAAATCTCACCACCCTGCATCATCGCGCCGCCGATTCCCGTACCCAGCGCAAACAGCACCCAATTATCCGCACCGCGAGCCGCACCAAAGCGATACTCACCCCAGGCGGCCGAGTTGGCATCGTGCTCAAGCTGCAGCGGACATGGGAGAAGCAAGGATAAACGCTTGACGACGTTCGCATCGCGCCACGGCAGATGCGGGGCAAAACGAACCGTCTGGCGGTCAGAATCCAAAAAACCAGCTACAGCTAAACCGATGGCGCTGACATCTGGAAAGCGTTCAACCAAGCGCTCGGATGTCTGGACAATGCCACGTTCAATGGCATCCACACTGCCATCAGAACTGGTCTGAACTCGATACAACACCTGCCCATCAGCGCTGACCACTGCAGCGCGCAGGTTTGTTCCACCAATATCAAAACCGATAGCCGGGCGATCAGCGGCGTCGGACTCGTCTGAGCTCGGATGAATCGGAATATCGGTGGACATAACAGTTGATTATAAAGGGATTGCGCAGGTTCGGAGAATTCGGCGAGCCCGAGCAGCCATGACCTCCCAGGTCCACGACTGCACAACATGCTCCCGACCACAGGCTCCCATCGCCGCCGCGCGCTCCGGATCATCCAAAATCTCAACCAGCCCGGTGGCGACGCTGCGCTTCGAGGCTCCGTCGACAACGATGCCAGTTTCGCCATCGATAACGGTCTCCGGAGCACCACCGGACTTGCCAGCTATGACAGGGACACCGCAGGCCTGTGCTTCCAAGTAGACAATGCCGAGGCCTTCTACATCGAGGCCACGTCCGCGAGTTCGGGCGGGCATGGCAAAAATGCTGGCCGCATTGTAATAGGCGGGGAGGTCATCATAAGAGACCTTGCCGGCAAAAATAACCTGCTCGGAGACCCCGAGCTTTACTGCCAGCTTTTCCAATTCTCGGTTCAACGGACCAACGCCGACGATCAGCAATCTGGCATCCGGGTGCTGCTCAAGAACCTTAGGCATGCTGCGAATCAGCATATCCTGCCCTTTTCGGCGGACTAGCCGAGAAATACAGACGATAAGCGGCTGGGATTCACCAATTCCGTGGTGCTGACGAATCTTCTGCCCAGCCTCGGGGTCCGGGGAGAATCGCTCGATATCGACACCGGAAGGCAGGCGTTCAAATGCTGTTTGCGGACCAAAGGCTGCCGCAAATCGACCACGGGTGTAGCGGGAAATATAGGTCACAACATCGGAGCTCTTACCAATGCGCCCCAGCATCTGGCGGGCCAAAGGCAGCATCGACCAGCCCACTTCATGTCCGTGAGTGGTAGCAACGATGCGGGTGGCACCTGCGCGACGGCATGCGTCGGCAAGCAAACCAAGTGGCGCGGCTGCACCAAACCAGACGGTGTCAATGCGTTCGGTGCGAATAATCTGAGCGGCGCGACGAGCTACGTGCGGCAGTGGCAGCAGCACGGAATCACGCATGCGATAAACACGGTACGGTAGCGACTCGTCGTAGGCGCGGAGCTTTTCTTTAGGAGCTCGCGAGGACGCGAGGACTACGAGGTTCTCCGGATCCAAACGAGCACAGAAATCACGCAGGTAGGACTCGATTCCACCATCGCGAGGCGGGAAGTCATTCGTAATGAGCAGTACGCGCGCAGACATGGAGCCGAGTTTATCTACCTTGACTAAAAGGACGCGAGGCCACCTGCCGCTAGTTAGAAGCGGACAGCGCCTTGGTACGGGCCACCTTGGTCGATGGAAACGACCTGGACTGGAATGCCGTAGTCGGAAGCATGGACAATCTGACCGTTGCCAATGTACATGCCTACGTGGGTGATGCCCGGGTAGTAACCGATGATGTCACCTGGCTGTAGTTGGTCACGGCTTACCGGGGTACCACCGGCGAGCTGTGCCTGCGAAGTACGCGGAATGGACTTACCAATCTGCTGGTACGCCCAGTACATCAGACCGGAGCAGTCGAATGCGGAGGGCCCAGCAGCTCCCCACGAGTACGGGGAACCCAGCTTCGACATCGCGGCATCAACTGCGGCGGAAGATCCGAGCAGTTTATCCAGCCCTTCGGTAATTGGGTTGTTCTTGGAAATCCAGATTTCCCGCTGTTCGGGGCTCAGCGAATCAACCATGGACTTGACATGCTCGGCGCGCTCATCAAATTCGGCGCTGCGCTTGTCCAAATCATCGCGACGCTTAGCCAGGTCATCGAGCTGCTTGCGAATATCGCCCTGCAGACGCAGCGCATTGGCCTTACCATCCTCAGCATCCTTGCGGGCTTGCACCGCACGGCTGACGACTTCATCGTTGTCGCGGAACATCTTGTTGATGTAACCGGCACGGTCGATAGCGTCCTGAGCACTGGCAGATCCCAGGGCGGCCGACAATGGGTCGACGATTTCACCACGCATCCGCTTCTTCGCGAAGTAAGAAATCTCACCAGAGAGCGCCTTGAGGTCATCCTGTGCTCGGAGAACCTGATCCTCAGAGTGCTTCAGCTCCCCCTCGGCGTGCCGGAGTTCCTCTTCCTTGGCCTGAACCTGGGAATCCAGCTCGGTAACTTCCTCAGAAACCGCTTCGGTATCCCGAGAAATCCTCTCCAGCTCTGCAATAATGCCGTCTGCAGTAGCCAGATCCGGGGCTGGCTGTTCATCCTGTGCAGACGCAATCGGCGCCAAACCTACGGCGCCAAAGGTTAGCCCAGTCACGACCGTAAGCCCGACTACACCGCGACGAGAGTTGTGGCGACGACGAGAGACACGGTGACGCGACAAATCCAAACCCTTTTCAAGTTGTGTATTCAAATTTCTTCCCCGAAAAACAAAACATCAAACCACTTGACGCATTCGAGCAAATTGTAGCAGCCTTGCCGCGGAACAACACACCGACAAACCGCCAGCACAAAGGGGTATCCAAAGGGAGTAACCAGGATGGCCCTTCGACTCCACGCATTGCGTAACCGCAGTAGAAAAACAAAAATGAGGCGAGCACCCCTATAGTGCTTTACGACGCGCATAGCGTCAGCACCCGGGCGCTCGCCTCAGTGCCCCCTCACTCAAAAGAGAGCCAAGGCTCTGCGGGGCATCAAGGCCCCGCAGGTTGTCATCCGTTCAAACAGATTAGAAGCGGACGAAGTTGTGAACCGGCATGTAGTTCATCGGAGCTTCCTTGACGACATCGCCGGACTGCGGAGCGTGAATCACGTTGCCGTTGCCGGAGAAGATGCCGACGTGGGTAGCGCCAGAGTAGAAGGAAACGATGTCACCCAGCGCCGGGCTGGAGACCGCGGTACCCTGGGAAGCCTGCGCCTGGGAGGTACGTGGGATCGACTTACCGACCTGCTGGTATGCCCAGGAGGTCAGACCGGAGCAGTCGAAAGAGTTCGGACCGGTAGCGCCCCACACGTACGGGGAACCGATCTTGGAACGTGCAGCGGAGACGATAGCCGAACCAGTGGACGGTGCTGCAACGTTTGCAACGCTGCCGGAGGTAACCTCACCTGCGATGTCGTTGAACTTGCCAACAACATCCTGCATACCTGCAACCTGCGGGGTATCGAAGCCGTTCAGTGCGCCCTGGATGTCGTTCAGCGGGTTAGCGTTAGCGGTCGGAACTGCGAGAGCGGTAACGCCGGCGACAGTTGCGCCAAATGCGACTGCGTTGCGTGCAAAGTTAGAACGGCGGTGGTGCTTGCCCATTGTTTTGAAACTCCAAAATCTTCCTGTTTAGCCGACCGGGTTAGCTGACGGGTTCGGAAGAATGGAAGACTTCCTACCCTCCGGGATTTCCCTTTGGGATTCACCCCATGGTTCGAGGTGGGTCCCCGGCTCGAATCTCCTGAGGCTCTCACTACTTAGACCCTCAGGACCTTCGATAAGGCTCTGTGTTTTCTTATCAATGACCGGCACCAACTCAGTGGCCCCGTTTCAATGTCTCGATAAGGTTACGAAATGGCATCAAGTTTTGTCTAGCCGTTTGCCCAGAAAACCGCTCGAGGCCCGGTTGTTACCATCGATAGAACTAAACCGTTACCAAGCTGTTACAACTAGACACTCCCCCTATAGCGGAATAGTAACAGTTTGATAAACGCGTCACTACCTGGCATTTTGAAGTCCGCCGAGAACTTTACACTCAATGCCTTAAAGTCGACACATTTTTATCGCGGGCTCAAAACGTGTTTTATGTCACACTTCAACTTGTAGCGACTCAATTTGCTCAAGTTTCACAGTTTTAACACCGCTAGGAGCGCTCAGAATAGGATTATTGATGTGGATTCAGGACAACAGCACTTCCCTCTCGAAGGCACCGTCGATGATTCTCTTTTCAACACCACCTTTGTCGTCGTAGACCTAGAAACGACTGGACTGAAGGCCAAGAACGACCACATCATTGAAATTGGGGCCATCAAAACCCGTGGCGGTAAGACGATTGGCACCTTTTCCAGCTTCATCGACCCCGGCATGGAGATCCCCGACCACATCACATCTCTGACCGGCATCACTACCGCCGATGTTGAAACTGCTCCACAGCTCGGCACAGTTATTACTCAGTTCCTCGAATTTGCCCGGGGAAGCGTCTGGGTTGCGCATAATGCCAAGTTCGATATTGGATTCCTCCGCCAGGCTTGCACAGATTTGGGCCTAGATTGGCCGAGCCCCAGTGTCGTAGACACTCTCACGTTGGCGCGTCGCGTCCTCGACCGCTCACAAGTTGGCAGTTTCAAGCTCTCACAGCTCGCACGGTACGTCGGTTCTCCGAATCGCCCTACCCACCGGGCGCTTGACGACGCAATCGCAACCGTCGACGTCCTTCACTACCTCATGGAGAGACTAGCTGGCGATGAAGTACAAACAGCGTCCGAGCTAGTGCACTACTCGCCCACCGTCGCTCCAGAGGTTCGTGCTAAACGGCACCTTGCCGATGGAGCTCCGCACACCCCTGGTGTCTATGTTTTTCGGTCAAGAAATGACGACCCCTTATATATAGGTACAGCTCTCGATTTGCGACGTAGACTTCTGCAGTATTTCAACGGCACTGATTCTCGTCGCAAGATTACGGAAATGGTCTCTCTAGCCGAACGCGTCGAGATCATCGAGTGCCCGCACGGCTTCGCTGCAGAAATCCGCGAGGCCCGTCTGATCTCTGCACTCCGTCCGCCCTACAACCGACAACGCACCGAACCAACCCGCGGCTGGTACATCGTCCCCACTAGCCCCGGTCGGCCTGCCAAGATTAGCCGGACAGTCACCGACGCCCGCGGCCTAGGTCCTTTCCGCACGCGCGACACCGCTACCGCCATCCGCGACAGGTTCTCTGCGCTTAACGACGACTTTGCGATAACAACCACCCAGATCTCTACCACCGGTTCCAACGAGATCGCAGACATGATTGCAGAGATATCAGCACTTGCCGAAGCACACCGCTTCCAACGCGCGGCAGTGCAGCGTGACCGCACTGCGGAGTTCATTATCAGCTTGGACAAGCAGCAGCGCCTGAGCATGCTTGCCGCCATCCCATCTCTGCAAGCCGCTTTCCCCGATGGCAATGGAGGCTGGCACCTAGCGGAAATTCGCTACGGCAGGTTGGCCGGCGCCTGCACCGCACCACGTGGCGCGGATATGAACTACATCATCGACCTCATGGTGAGTTCGGCCCAAACAGTCACTCCAGATGACTCCTTATATAAAGGAGCATCAATTGATGAACTCAGTATTATCTGGAAATGGCTGCAGCGCCCGGAGGTACGAATAAAGCCCACCGGAGGCGAGTTTTCCTACCCTAGGCTGGGCGCAGGAAAATACCTCCAGTGGGCAATTGACGCGCAGCAAGCACGTCGTGAAGCGCGACGCGAACCTTAACCCTTCATCGCCGCGGTAAGGATGTCCAAGCACAGCCCCGACTGGAGCGTTTCCTTGACCTCTTCAATGGAGTCGGCCATAGCTTCCTTTAGTGGACGGCCACTCAGACCACGCGAAATGGCGATTGCGGCGGCGGAGTTAAGGATGACTGCATCGCGAATCGGGCCTTCGAGCTCGCCAGCCCAAATGCGACGTGCAACATCAGCGTTGTAAGCAGGGTCACCGCCACGCAGCGCGTCAATTTCGGAGTACTCCATGCCATAGTCATGTGGATCGATGACATCTTCGGCAACTCCACCGTTTTCCACAATAAAGACCTTGGTGGGGCCAGTAACGGTAATCTCGTCGAGGCCATCGCTTCCGCGAACCACCAGCGCGCGCTGACCACGGCGGGCGAAGGTGTCCGCCATCGTCTCCATCTGATCTTCGAAGGCACAGCCAATCAAGCTCGCCTGCGGGCGTGCTGGATTCGTCAGCGGCCCCAACAGGTTGAAGACTGTCGGAACCGCTAGCTCCTTACGCACCGGTCCAGCGAAGCGCATGGCCGGATGAAAGCGAGCGGCAAAGAGGAAGCGCACGTAGAAATCCGGATGTTCCGGAGAAGTAACGAGACCGTTCTCAATGTCGATGCCAAAGGCCTCCAGCATGTCAGCTCCGCCCGACTTCGAGGAAGCCGCGCGGTTACCGTGCTTGAGCACCGGCACACCGCTGGCCGCGATAACAATCATGGACATCGTGGAGATGTTGACGGTATTTGCGCCATCACCACCGGTGCCGACGATATCGACTGCACCGCGCTCAATAACACCGGCGAGCTGTGGATCATGAACTGGGCGGGCAAATGAAAGCATACCCTCAGCCGCAGCATCGAGCTCGGCAGCCGTAATCCCCTTGGCGAGGAGACCGAAAGCAAACGTTGCGGTCTGCACGTCTCCGGAAGCACCAGACATGATCTGATCCATGGCGAATCGAATACCCTCACCGGAAACTTCGCGGCCAGCGCCAATCGTGGAGAGAACATGGCGCCAGTTTTCGACCGCCCTCTTATCGCCGATCTCGCTCATCGCCACTCCCTTCCACTAGATAGTCGAGTCTGTATTCGTACTTTATTAATACAACTGCACCTAGGTTCTGCTGGCTATCCCGCCCACCAGGCGCACCACATCACAGGGCTGTTGAAAAAATCCCACCGTGCTGTACGTAATAAGACAAGATACCTCCCCCATATATCCAGCGCATCACCAGGTCCACCTTTTGCGTTCACCGAAAATCTCACCCCCATTGGGGCAACTGGAAAAATACGATATTAAACAGAGCCGAACCTGCGATAAACTAACCGACAGCCGATGCCGCAGTATCGCTAACCCAGGTTCACCGGAGGCGAACTTGGCAGTCCAGGGGGATGGACACCACGCACCTCGGCACAACAAAACCCTCGAATTCACCCGCGTCGGATAAAGACACCGGAAAGTTCCCAACCGGGGAAAAATTAGTGAAATTCTCAGAAACCTTTCCTCGCGACCTGGGATTTTAGGAATTTTTATACAAAAACGGGGGTTGCAACGTGACTACTCCTTAAGAACAGTACATACTGTTAGTTGTGACGAGCGCAGTTGAAAATCAAGGTATGACAGCACCACGTCGTGCTGCGACACTGAACCGACCGAATATGGTCAGTGTCGGCACGATTGTGTTCCTGTCTCAGGAATTAATGTTCTTCGCCGGTCTGTTCGCGATGTACTTCGTGTCACGCGCGAACGGCCAGGGCGATTCGTGGGATTGGGGTACCGGCCACCTCAATGTCCCGTACGCACTATTGATCACCGTGATCCTAGTGTCGTCTTCGTTCACTGCCCAGTGGGGCGTGTTCGCGGCCGAGCGTGGCGACGTTTTCGCACTCCGTAAGTGGTACGCACTGTCTACCGCCCTGGGTGCAATCTTCCTCGTCGGCCAGGCTTACGAGTACTTCACCCTGGTTAGCCACGGTCTGACCATTCAGAACTCCATTTACGGTTCGGTCTTCTTCATCACCACCGGATTCCACGCAGCCCACGTCCTCGCGGGTGTGCTGGCTTTCGTTGTGGTGCTTATCCGTACCTCCAAGGCGAAGTTCACCCCGGCACAGGCCACTGCTGCCATCGTGGTCTCGTACTACTGGCACTTCGTCGACGTCGTGTGGATTGGCCTGTTCATCACCATCTACTTCATCCAGTAGGCCGTATTGGCCGTCCTTTGTTTAGTACGGCCTACAGCCCATCCACTTTCCACGAACAGTCTTAAAGGGAAAAAGATGGAAAACACTACCTCCGAAACCAAGGACACCACGTCCTTGGCTGCGGCCCCGAAGTCAAAGGGCCGCCGCAAGATGCGCCGTACTGCCTCCGGCATTATGGCTATGGCTCTCGCCCTCACCGGCGCGGGCTTCCTCGCTAATGCTCTGACCCCTGATGCACAGACGGCTACTGCTCAGCAGGATGAAGCCGCAATGATTCAGCAGGGCAAGGAGCTTTACGACGTTGCTTGTATTACTTGTCACGGCGCCAACCTTCAGGGCGTTAAGGACCGCGGCAAGTCGCTGATTGGCGTCGGCGAAGGCTCGGTTTACTTCCAGGTTCACTCCGGTCGTATGCCGATGCTCCGCAACGAGGCTCAGGCAGCACGTAAGACCCCGCGTTACTCCGAAGAGCAGACGCTGGCTATCGCAGCCTACGTCCAGGCTAATGGTGGCGGCGCCGGCATCGTCCGCGACGAGGACGGCTCCATCGCTATGGAGTCGCTGCGCGGTAAGAACGCCGGCCCGAACGGTGAGCTTGACAAGGCTGACGTTGCTCGCGGTTCCGAGCTGTTCCGCCTGAACTGTGCATCCTGCCACAACTTCACCGGTCGTGGCGGCGCACTGTCCAGCGGTAAGTACGCACCGGTCCTGGATCCTGCAAATGAGCAGGAAATCTATCAGGCCATGCTGACCGGCCCGCAGAATATGCCGAAGTTCTCTGACCGCCAGCTGTCTGCTGACGAGAAGAAGGACATCATCGCCTACATCAAGAACGCCAAGGAAACTCCGACCCCGGGTGGTTGGGGCATTGGTGGCATCGGCCCAGTTGCTGAGGGCCTTGTCATGTGGATTGTAGGCATTGTCGCTCTCGTAGCGGCCGCTCTTTGGATTGGATCCCGCCGATGAGTAATAACGAAAACAAGAAGTACAGCTCCGAAGAGCTGTCGAAGATGAGCAATGCGGATCTCGCTCGTCTGGGTGCTGAACTCGATGACGTGACCATTGCTTACCGCAAGGAACGCTTCCCGATTGCCAACGACCCGGCTGAAAAGCGCGCGGCTCGTGGTGTCACCATCTGGCTGGCACTGTCGGTCATTCTTGGCCTGGCATTCATCGCCATCTACCTGTTCTACCCGTGGCACTACAAGGGTCACGGCGAAGAGGGTCTGTGGCTGTACACCATGTACACCCCGCTGCTGGGTATCACCATCGGTGGCTGCATCGTCACCCTGGGTATTGGTGCAGTTAAGTTCACCAAGCGCTTCATTCCGGAAGAAATTTCGGTTCAGCGCCGCCACGATGGTCCGTCCGAAGAGGTCGACCAGAAGACCATCGTTGCCCTGCTGAACGATTCTTGGCAGACCTCCACCCTGGGTCGTCGCTCCGCTATCAAGGGCCTCCTTGGTACCGGCGCCGTCCTGGCTGGTATCGGCATGATCCTTCCGCTTGGCGGCATGATTAAGAACCCGTGGAAGCCACGCCACGACGTTGACGTCACTGGTGACGGCACCCTGTGGACCACCGGCTGGACTCTCGTCGAGAAGGGCCACAAGGTTTACCTGGGTCGCGACACCGGCGCTATCGCTGAAGAGGGCGTACACGGCTACACCACTAAGGGCGTTTCCCGCCTGGTTCGCCTCCGCCCAGAGGACCTGTCCGCAGGTTCCATGGAGACCGTCTTCCCTCTTCCGGAGGAGGACGTCAACGACGGCGACAAGTACTCCAAGGATGCTGATGTCTACGAGGCACACATGCACTCGATTCACGGCTCCCGCAACTCGGTCATGCTGATCCGTCTGCGTTCCCAGGACGCTGAAAAGGCAATCCTGCGCAAGGGTCAGGAAGACTTCCACTACGGCGACTACTTCGCCTACTCGAAGATTTGTACACACATCGGTTGCCCGACTTCTCTGTACGAACAGCAGACGAACCGTATTCTCTGCCCATGCCACCAGTCGCAGTTCGATGCACTGCACTACGGCAAGCCGGTCTTCGGTCCAGCTGCTCGCGCTCTTCCAGAGCTGCCGATCAGCGTTGACGAAGAAGGCTACATGTACGCAGAGGGCAACTTCATTGAGCCCGTCGGTCCGGCATTCTGGGAGCGTCAGTCATGAGTAATCCAACGAAACTAGCAACCGCTGCTAAGAATATGGATGACCGCTACACCCTGTCTGGCGGCATGCGTAAGCAGCTCAATAAGGTATTCCCTACCCACTGGTCCTTCCTGCTGGGCGAGATTGCACTCTACTCCTTCGTAGTCCTGCTCTTCTCGGGTGTTTACCTGACTCTGTTCTTCGACCCGTCGATGTCGAAGGTCATTTACGACGGTGCCTACGCGCCGCTCAACGGTGTCGAGATGTCTCGCGCCTACGAGACCGCCCTGCAGATCTCCTTCGAGGTTCGCGGTGGCCTGTTCATTCGCCAGATTCACCACTGGGGTGCTCTGCTGTTCGCCGTGTCCATCATGGCGCACATGTTCCGCATCTTCTTCACCGGCGCATTCCGCAAGCCGCGTGAGGCTAACTGGGTCATCGGTTCCATCCTCCTGCTGCTGTCCGTGGCAGAGGGCTTCATGGGTTACTCCCTGCCGGACGACCTGCTTTCCGGTGTTGGTCTGCGTATTATGTCCGCAATCATCATCGGTCTGCCGATTATCGGCACCTGGCTGCACTGGATGATGTTCAACGGCGACTTCCCGGGTGACATGATTATCCCGCGCCTGTACATTGCACACGTGCTGATTCTCCCGGCCCTGCTGCTGGGTCTGATTGCCGCTCACCTGGCTCTGGTCTGGTACCAGAAGCACACCCAGTTCCCTGGCGCAGGTCGTACCGAGAACAACGTCGTCGGCGTTCGTATTCTCCCGATCTTCGCAGTCAAGTCCGTTTCCTTCGGCCTGATTACGTTCGGCTTCCTGGCGCTATTCGCTGGTATCTTCCAGATCAACGCAATTTGGAACCTTGGCCCGTACAACCCGGCGCAGGTTTCCGCTGGTTCCCAGCCGGATATCTACATGCTGTGGACTGACGGTGCTGCCCGTGTCATGCCGCCGTGGGAGCTCTACTTGGGCTCTTACACGATCCCGGCAGTCTTCTGGGTCGCCCTGCTCTGTGGTGTTCTGGTTGTCCTGCTCTTCGCTTACCCGTTCATCGAGGCGAAGATCACCGGCGACAACGCCCACCACAACCTGCTGCAGCGTCCGCGCGACGTACCGGTTCGCTCCGGCCTGGGTGCCATGGCTCTGGTCTTCTACACCCTGCTGACTCTGTCCGGTGGTAACGACCTGATCGCATACCACTTCCAGATTTCGCTGAACGTGATGACCTGGGTTGGCCGTATCGGTCTGATCATCCTGCCTCCGATCGCTTACTTCGTCACTTACCGAATCTGCATCGGCCTGCAGCGCTCTGACCGCGCTGTCCTGGAGCACGGCATCGAGACGGGCATCATCAACCAGCTGCCTGATGGTTCCTTCATCGAGGTCCACCAGCCACTGGGTCCGGTCGACGAGCACGGCCACGCCGTTCCGCTCGAGTACCAGGGTGCTTACGTCCCGAAGACCATGAACGAACTGGGCGCCGCTGGTAGCCCGGGTCGCGGTAGCTTCTTCAGCCCGGACTCCCCGGAGCTTGCCGAAGAGGCAGCTCGTATCGAGCACGAGAACCACGAGCAGCAGGCTCAGATGTTCCGTGACCTCGAAGCTCAGAACGCTGAAGAGCGTCGCCAGCTCGAGCAGTAAAACTCCGCGGTAGGTTTTCTACTGCGCTCAAATAAGACCACCCCGGTCCGCATCCACTTCGGATGTCGACCGGGGTGGTTTTTGTTACCCAGATTCTTCCGACCTCGCCTTGACCCAACATATGTCGGATACCAAATCTGCTGTTTACCAGTACTAAAATGGACATATGTCTACCAGTCCCTCCCCCACCACCGATCTTTCGAACAACGCCACACAGCTTGTCGCCAACGGTGTCAATTTCGACTACGAGGCCACGCCTGTTCTGCGCGATGTCTCGCTCACGCTTTCCGACGGCGATGTCCTCGGTCTGGTTGGAGACAACGGAGCCGGCAAGTCCACTCTTCTTTGGCTACTATCGGGTCGTCGTCGGCCCACGAGCGGTACGGTGACTCATATTGGCACGCGTGTGCTCGGCTCTCAGGAGCTGGAAGCTCCTTTCGACTCCACGGTGCAAATGCTTATCGATGAGGCCCTCGGGCCCTCGAAACGTCGTTTAGCGGAGTTAGAAGAGGCAGCTGAGGCGATGGCCTTAGCAAAGACCCCAGATGAGTCTGAGGCGGCAGAGAAGGCGTATTCGAAGGCCTTCTCGGACGTCATGGCTCACGATGACTGGAACGCCGAACATAGTGCGGAGATTGTGCTCGATCATCTCGGCCTGACCGGTACTGCTCCGGACGGCGCTCCCCTGACAGAGCAACTAACCACGGAGATTTCCGGCGGGCAGCGGGCGCGGCTGGGGCTCGCGATTACGCTCATCCGAAAGCCAGAGATTTTGCTTCTCGACGAGCCCACCAACCATCTCGATGAACGCGGTCGCCAGCTCGTGATTGACACCATCCAGAACCACCCTGGAGTGGTTGTGGTGGCAACACATGACCGCGACTTCCTGGATGCCGTTTGTACTGTAATTGGAGACTTGGTGCCGGGGCGCCCTGGTATTGGGCTGTTCCGTGGTAATTACTCCGACTACGCGAAGCACCGTCGCCACCAGCGTGAGCTATGGGAGCACCAGTGGCGCTCGGAGGAGCATGAACGCAATCGGTTGGAAGACACCATCGAGAATGGCGCTCGTGAGGTCTCACCGGGTCGAGAAATGACGGACAATAACAAGATGGCTTATGACCGCCGTGGCGGTCGTGTAGAGCGGCAAATCGCCCGCCGCGTGCGTTCGGCTAAGCAGCGGCTGGAGGAACTCATTGAGGAAGGTGTGGAGCGTCCACCGGCACTACTGGGCTTTGATGCCCCGTTGACCGCACCCCTACCGACCAAGCGCGCTGCTTCGGGCAGCGATGAAGATTTTCACGTCAAGATGCGCGGTGTGGTCGTCCCAGATCGAATTCGGGTTGGTTCACTGACTATTCGTCCCGGCGACAAGGTCGTGATCACCGGCCCTAATGGGGCCGGCAAATCTACTTTGTTTAAGACGATCATGGGGCAAGTTGAGACGCAGGCTGGCGAGGTGCGTATCGGCGAGAACTGTCGAGTAGCCATGCTGGCTCAGGAACAAGACTGGGAAAACCCAAAGAAGTCCGCCCGTGAGTTGTACGACCTTGCGCCCAATGCCCGCGTGCCTCTCGACGACTTTGGATTGCTTAGCCCTGAGGATGCCAATCGACCGGTAGGAAGCCTCTCCATCGGCCAGCAGCGCCGGGTGGCGTTAGCGTTGGTCGTAGCCAATCCGCCGGAGATCTTGCTGCTCGATGAGCCTACGAACCATCTGAGTGTAGATCTGATCGAGCAGGTCCAAGACGCGATCGCATCTGCAGAGGGCACAATTATTGTGATTACCCACGATCACCGCATGATCAACTCGCTCGAAGCGCGTCATCTGCAGGTGACTGACGGTGAGGTCATCGAACTACCTAAGGGGCAGAAACCCGTCGAATTCGCTTGATGCGGAATCATATATTAACTACAGATCCTAACCGGCGAGGTAACACCAGTTAGAAATCCCCTCCCACTCACCCAAACAAAAAAGTCTCTCCCACTAACGCCATTGTTAGTGGGAGAGACTTTTCGGTTATCTACGACTGTGGTTCAGTCTGATTACACTCGGACTAGTGCTTCTCCGGCGGAGTGATGTACTGAGTGTTGAGCTTGGTGCTGGAGACGATCAGGATTACCGCGCCAAGGACAATCAGCCAGTAGGCCATGAATGCGATGCCGTAGCCCATGAGCAGGATGCCCATGGTCATCACGAATGGCCAAATCGAGCTAGCGGAGAAGAAACCGAGGGTACCTGCACCGTCGGCAATCTCTGCCTCTTCGAAGTCAGCCGGGGTGATGTCGGAGCGGCGCTCAGTGAAGTGGAAGTATCCACCGAGCATCAGAGTCATCAGAGCTGCGAGGACCAGGCCGGTTGCGCCAGCCCACTCGAGGCGACCATGGCTTTCGTTGATGACGTTACCGGTGTCCTGAAGGTACTGAGTGCCGAAGATGTAGACGACAGCCATGACCCCCAGGAACACGGTAAGTCCGTAGAAGAGCTTTGCTGCAGACTTCATTTGAGAACTTCCTTTAGGTAAGAATCTTGCTGGGTTTACTTGGCGGTCGCGTTCAGGTCAATGGTGTTAGCACCACGGTCACCCATGTCGCGGGTGTCGACACGACCAGAGTTGAACGGCGAAGTGGAGACTGCGAATGCCGGCTCACCGATGTGCTTCAGAGCATCAGCGTTAGTAGCTTCTGGGTTCTCCTGGCGGAACTTGATGTACTCGGTGAATGCCTCGCGGGAGACAGCACGAATCTCGAAGTTCATCATTGCGTGGTAGGTACCACACATCTCAGCACAACGGCCGACGAATGCGTTCTTGACCTTGTCGCTCGGGTTGTCCTCCGGGCGGTTAGCCATCTTCTCCGAGTCGATCTTCTCAATCTGGAAGATACGGTTGGACTTGTTGGCCTCCGGGTGCGGGAACACGTCACGCTTGAAGAGGAACTCCGGAACCCAGAAGGAGTGAATCACGTCAGCGGACGCGAGGTCGAACTGGATTGCAGTGTCTTCCGGAACAACGAGGACCGGAACCTCTTCGGTGGTACCGAGGGTCTCAATCTCGTCATAGTGGAGGTAGTCGAGGCTCTCCTTGGAGCGACCGTGAACCGGGTACTCCTTCTGCTTTGCGCGATCCTCAGCGGACGGAACCTCGTGGCCGCCCTCGGTGAAGAACTGCTCATCAGCCGGCTTCTCAATACGGCCGTTGTATTCCTCGCCGCCCATCAGGTCAGCGGAAATGTTGGCGTAACCGAACTTCCAGTTCCACTGGAAACCAGTGACGTCGACAGTGACCTCCGGATCCTTATCCAGGGCAGTCACCTTGTCCTGAGTCTGAACGGTGAAGAAGAACAGAGCCATCACGATCAGAATCGGCAGAATAGTCAGAGACAACTCAACCGGAACGTTGTATGCAGTCTGGCGCGGGAACTCGCCCTTGCCCTTCTTCTCAGCCTTCTTAGCTGTGAAGTTTGCCATCGAGTAAAAGGTGAAACCCCAAACAATGATGCCGATAATCCAAGCTGCAACCCAGGTCCAAACCCAGAAGTTACCCATGGACTGCGCTTCCGGGGTAACACCTTCCGGCCAACCAAAGCGGAGCAGCTTGAAGAAGCCGTTCTCCGGAGGATTAACATCACAGCCGGCAAGCAAGGCTGCGCTACCGGCGGCAACGCCGAGGACGCCGAGCTTACGGGCGACTCCGAACTTTCTACGCTGATTCACGTGTGTCTGCCTTCCTGATCCACACAATTTTCGATAACCGATTAAGGTTTCGTCCTACCCAAGCAGAGTAGTCGATTCTTAAGCTTTCTCCACAATAAATATGGCTGTGGGGTGCCTTTGAGTATATCTGCCCTAATAAAATACTGAGAAAGACCCGCCTATCGGGGGTGGCATTCTCACCAGTTACACCCTGTTGCCGCTCCCAAGTCTATGAATTTTTTAGTGTTTGCGCCACGAGCTGACGCCCACACCGTTCCGCATAACCCCGCGCCGAGGCCAGACACGGCGAGCTAAGACATTCTCCCTTTTCCCCAAAAGGCATTAAAGTAGGTGCAGCATTTCTATGTGGCGCCAATCTGGGGTTCAACCCAACTACTCAGCCACGCGGCGGTTCTTCATGGCCACCGGTTCAGACGACAGTCAGTCGCGCTGAGCCTCTAGCTACGAAGCCGTCAAAATCCACTAAGTGACACTAAGTGAAAGGTGCGCGCACGAAGCATGTGTGGTCTTCTCGGAATCCTGACTGCAAATTCTGACGCAGCGGAGCTCGTTCCCGTTGTCGAAAGGGCTCTGCCCTGCATGCGGCACCGCGGTCCTGACGATGCAGGCACGTGGCACGATGAGGACGCAGTTTTCGGCTTCAACCGCCTATCCATTATTGATATTGCTCACAGCCACCAGCCGCTGCAGTGGGGACCAGAAAATCAGCCGAATCGGTACTCCATGACCTTCAACGGCGAAATCTACAATTTCGTCGAACTTCGCGAGCAGCTGGAGAAGGAAGGTTACGCCTTTAATACCTCCGGCGATGGCGAACCTATCGTCGTTGGGTTCCACCACTGGGGAGCCGACGTCGTAAAGCACTTGCGCGGCATGTTCGGCATTGCTATTTGGGACAGCGTCGAGCGCAAGCTTTTCCTGGCGCGCGATCCGTTTGGCATTAAGCCTCTCTACTACGCCACCACCGAGCGCGGCACGATTTTCGGTTCTGAGAAGAAGTCCCTGCTCGAGGCCGCGCCGGAGATGGGCATCGATGCGAAGAAGCTGAATAAGCGTGCACTGGAGCACTACGTCGACCTGCAGTACGTGCCGGAACCGGAGTCTCTGCACACTGACATCGTCCGCCTGGAGTCGGGCTGCACTGCCATCGTTACGCCTGGTGGCGAAGTTAAGCAGACCCGCTACTTCAAGCCTAGTTTCCCGATTCAGCCAGTCGCTAAGGGCGCTGAGCAGGACGTTTTTGACCGCATTGCCCGTGCGCTGGAAGACAGCGTCGAGAAGCATATGCGTGCCGACGTCACGGTGGGCTCGTTCCTGTCGGGCGGTATCGACTCCACTGCGATTGCAACTTTGGCTAAGCGCCACAACCCGAACCTGCTGACGTTTACCACTGGCTTCGAGCGCGAGGGCTTCTCCGAGGTCGATGTGGCTGCCGAGTCCGCCGCCGCCATTGGCGTCGAGCACATTGTGAAGGTCGTCTCGCCGGAGGAGTTCGCCGGGGCGATTCCGAAGATTATGTGGTACCTCGATGACCCGGTAGCTGACCCTGCACTGGTGCCGCTGTACTTCGTGGCCGCAGAGGCTCGTAAGCACGTTAAGGTCGTACTGTCCGGTGAGGGCGCAGACGAGCTCTTTGGTGGTTACACCATTTATAAGGAGCCGCTGTCGCTGAAGCCGTTCGACAAGGTTCCATCTCCCCTGCTGCGCGGTCTGGCTAAGGTCGGCGAAGCTCTGCCAGAGGGCATGCGCGGCAAGTCGCTCCTGCAGCGAGGCACTACCCCGCTGGAACAGCGCTACTACGGCAATGCTCGTTCCTTTAACTTTGAGCAGCTGCAGGAAGTGCTGCCGTGGGCCAAGAAGGAATGGGACCACAGCGATGTCACTGCGCCGATTTACGCGCAGTCTGAAGGCTGGGACCCGGTGACTCGGATGCAGCACTTGGATCTGTTCACCTGGTTGCGTGGCGACATTCTGGTCAAGGCGGACAAGATCACCATGGCTAACTCCCTGGAGCTGCGCGTGCCGTTCCTCGACCGTGTGGTCTTCGACGTTGCACAGACGCTGCCGGTGGACATGCGTGTTTCTCACGGCACCACCAAGTACGCACTGCGTCGCGCCATGGAGCAGATTGTTCCGGAGCACGTGCTCAACCGCCGCAAATTGGGCTTCCCGGTGCCGATTCGCCACTGGCTGGCAGGCGACGAGTTGCACGGCTGGGCCGAGGACATCATCCGCGAGTCCCAGACCGAAGAGTTCATTAATAAGGACGCCGTGCTCAAGATGCTCGCCGAGCACCACCCAACCGAGCGCGACCACTCCCGCCGCCTCTGGACCATCCTGGCCTTCATGGTCTGGCACGGCATCTTCATCGAAGACCGCATTACTCCGGACATCGAGCAGCGCGACTACCCCGTCGAGCTCTAGCTCGCTTTACGACGGTCCCCGCGATTCAGCCCCATCCTGCCCCGGCAGGCTGTCACCATCGCTGGGGCAACCAATAGAAAAGGCTCGGACCTCACTCAGTTAACAAGAGTGAGGTCCGAGCCTTTTTACTATCCGACGCTTTTCACAGCGTCTGCTGACAGCTCTGCTCAGCTAATGACTTAGTTGAAGGAGTCACCGCAAGCGCAGGAGCCAGTGGCATTCGGGTTATCGATTGTGAAGCCCTGCTGTTCAATGGTGTCAGCAAAGTCGATGGTGGCACCGGACAGGTACGGAACCGACTGGCGATCAACGACCAGCTTGACGCCACCGAAAACTTCGGCGACATCGCCGTCGAGGCTGCGGTCATCGAAGTAGAGCTGGTAGCGCAGGCCGGCACAGCCGCCCGGAGCCACGGAAATACGCAGTGCCAGGTCGGTGGCACCTTCTTGGTCCAGAAGTGCCTTTGCCTTGGCAGCCGCAGCTTCGGTCAGGGTAACGCCAGTGCTCTGAGCAGTAGTCATAGCGCGTGTCCTCCTTGTTGAAGTGTTTAAGTATGCGAGTCGACCCCAAGGTCGGCTACGTCATTATTTATCACAACCTTACCGACCAGTCTTTAATTCCCAATTCTGGGTTCTCTTTTTCTTTCTCTTTTTCGGAAGTCTCTTTTTGCCGCCACATCGCAACCACACCACGGCTTCCCACGCCACAAGCGCACTCTTCCCGCCTGCCCCTGCGGCGGTCATCCCCAAAACCTCGCCCTTGCCCCGCCCCTGCCCCTCAACCTGCAACCTAATTAGGGAAGCACCTTGAAGACCTTATAATCTGGGGTCGTGAATCTACCGTGGAAAAAGAATGACAAAAAGTCCAAGGCAGCTGAGGCAGCTAACGCTGACGCAACCAACGCCGGAGACGTAGCCACCGACGCGACCGCATCCAGCGGGGCCAAGGGCACCGCTTCGGAGTCTCAGCAGCCCGAGAAGAAGCACAGCGGTGCTTTTACTCCCAAGAAGGGGCGCCCCACTCCGAAGCGCAACGAGGTTGAGCGCGAACGCGGCATCCGCCGTGGCCCGGTCGAGGCGCCGCTGACCGCTAAGGAAGCTCGCCAGCGCCGCAAGGAGCTCAAGGCTTCCATGTCCAAGGAAGAGCTCAAGGCCGCCAAGGCACGCGAGCGAGCAGAGCGACGTGAGCAGCGTCGCATTGCCGACGAGCGCATGGCCGCCGGCGATCCGCGCTACATGCTGCCACGCGACCAGGGCGCTGAGCGCAAGTTTGTCCGCGACTGGGTTGATTCCCGTCGCTTCCTCGCTAACGTGTTCCTCCCGTTCGCGCTGATTCTGCTGCTGATTATGATGATTGGCACTTCCCTGCCGAAGCTGGCCAACATCGCATCTCTCATCGCTATGGTTCTCATCATTGCCCTGATCATCGAGGGCATCTACATCGGCCGCCGTGCCATCAAGCTGACGCGCGAGCGCTTCCCGAAGACCACCGAAGGGGCCTGGGGACTGGGCTTCTACGCTTACTCCCGCGCTTCTCAGCCGCGTCGTCTGCGTACTCCGCGTCCGCAGGTCAACATCGGCGACGAGATCAAGTAGCCTCATCTGCCATGCGCACTCTGGTTCTCGGTGGCGCCCGCTCAGGCAAGTCCTCATGGGCTGAGCACGAGCTGCTGGCCACCGCCGCAGCCTCAACCGGCGGTGCCTCAGATGCTGCAGCCTCAACGGTGTTGCACTACATCGCAACAGCACGGCCCTGGCCCGGTGATAGCGATTTTCACTCCAGGGTTGAGGAGCACCGCATTCGTCGTCAAGCACAGGCAAAAGAGCACGGAGTGGCCTGGCACACGGTTGATGACGTCGATGCGGTGGAAGCTCTCGCGTCGCCGGAGCGGCGCATGCTGCTGGACGATGTCGGCACCTGGCTGACGCACATCATCGACGCGCAGGGGCTGTGGGAGGCGCCGAGGGGCAGCGTCTCGCCGTGGACGCACTCGCTTGTCGACGCCGTGCGCAACTTCCCCGCAGATTCCGACCTGTTCATTGTGTCGCCCGAAGTGGGCTTCGGTGTCATTCCCGAACACCGCTCAGGGCGGCTTTTCCGTGATGAAATTGGCCTTCTCAACCAACAGCTCGCAGCTGTCTGTGATCGTGTTGTCCTAGTTGTGGCTGGCTGCCCCATGGAAGTCAAGGCGGCGAACTAGATTCACTCCACGCCGCTTCCCCTATGACGGTCTGCCTAGCAATGCGAATAACTGTGCACCAATGGTCGGTAGACAAATCGTTTTCGGGTAGCGTTTGAGAGTATGAACGCGGATTATTTTGGACCGGTAGCACGCCCTGACGAAGAGACTGAACAGGCCGCCCGCGCGCGCCATGAGCAGTTGACTAAACCCGCAGGCTCACTTGGCCGGTTGGAAGAACTCGGCATTTGGATTTCGGCGTGTCAGGGAGAATGCCCTCCGCGTGACCTGGACGATTGTCGTGTTTATGTCTTCGCTGGTGACCACGGTGTTGCCCAGGGCGGGGTGTCCGCGTACCCGTCCGAGGTGTCTATTCAGATGCTTGCCAATATCGAGGCAAAGGGTGCCGGCGTGAACGCTATCGCTGACATCGCGGGAGCCACTGTTACCGGTGTGGACATTTCCCTCGACCACGATGCCGAAGGTCCATACCGTATCCGTCGCAGCTGTGGTTCTATTGACCGCGAGGATGCGATGAGCGAGGAGGAGGTCGATAAGGCCATCCGCACGGGCATCGCGATTGCCGACGCCGCCGTTGATGAAGGCGCTGACCTGCTCATTGCCGGCGACCTGGGCATCGGAAACACCACTCCAGCCGCGGCGCTGATTGGTGCCGTGACCAACTCCGAACCGGTGGTCGTCGTCGGCCGAGGCACTGGCATTGATGACGAGGGGTGGAAGCTCAAGGTCGCTGCCGTACGCGATGCCATGTTCCGCGTGCGTCGCCTGCGCAATGACCCGGTTGAGGTGCTCCGTCGTATTTCCTCGCCGGATATGACCGTGATGGCCGCGTTCTTGGCGCAAGCAGCGGTTCGTCGCACTCCTGTGATTTTGGACGGAGTGGTTGTCACATCCGCTGCTCTGCTGGCTGACCAGCTCGCTCCGGGCGCCCGCGATTGGTGGGTCGCCGGCCACAAGTCGGCAGAGCCCGCGCACGCGCTTGCCCTTCGACACCTGGATAAGGAACCACTTCTCGAATACGGGATGCGTCTTGGCGAAGGCTCCGGCGCCGTCGCTGCCCTACCGCTGGTCAAGTCCGGCGTATCGGTCCTGCGCAACATGGCTACTTTCGCCGACGCAGGCGTAAGCACCAAGGACTAATCGACTTGTCCGACAAAGCCGGCCCGTCTCGCCAGGACAACCTCGACGGCGATCCCTCTGCTCACGGCAATGCCGTCGCTGAGGCCATCACCACTGCCCTGTCCTGGCTCACCATCCTGCCCTTCAAAGGCGCGAGCGTGTTCGACCGCATCACCGGCCGTCGCGCCATCGCCGCACTGCCAGTAGCTGGGCTCGTTCCTGCCGCGGGTGCAGTTCTCATCACGGCGGCGCTGTTCGCAACGTCGTCGTCACGCACGCCCACGCTTTACGACGTCACCCCGATCCTCGGCGGAGCCCTGATTATGGTGGCGGCACAGATGTTGACCCGCGCGATGCACCTGGATGGGCTGGCGGATGTGGCGGATGCCCTCGGCTCGTATAAGCCGCCGGAGGGGGCGCGGGAGGTGCTGCGCGATCCGAGCACCGGCCCAATGGGCGTGGGCTCCATCGTGCTGACGATGTTGACGACGACGACTGCTTTTGCCGTGATTGTGGCTAGTGTGCTGTCGCAGTGGTCTGCTGGTCAGATGTGGCCTGGTGTGGTTGCGCTGTGCTTGCCTTTTGTAGCCTCTCGCGCGGCAGCAACGACTGCCTGCTGGCGCGGCTTTCCGCCTTTTTCGAACAGCGGCTTCGGCTCTCTGACTGCCGGTACTCAGTCCACAGTCACGGTGACCTGCTGGTGGATACTGCTGCTCGCTGTGTCGGGCTGGGTGGTTGGGCTCGTGGGCGTAGTCGCTTGTGCACTGAGCTTTGGCGTTACACTGCTGCTGACGCGGCATTGCGTGAAGAGGTTTGGCGGAGTCAACGGCGACGTGTTTGGTGCAGTCATTGAGATAGCGTGCGCTGTCTGTGCCGTGGCACTTGCCATAGGGTTCTAGCAGGGAAAATGCGCGCATTGCCCCCGTTGGGGTTTTCTTTAAAAAGAACTATTGACGGTCGCTTTGACGCGGACGTATTCTGAGGGCACACCGCCGGGAAGGCGGAGTACAGGAGGCTCGTTTCGGGGCTCGCCCAAATTATTTTGCGCCGACCGTTTGCCGGGGCGCCAAGAACGAGCACACCTTCTAGCCTCCCAGCTAATTAAAAAAGCGCGTCCCGCCGCAGCGATGCACGGGACGCGCTTTTCTTTGTTGGGGTGACACTCCCAGGTTTGAGTTCAGTGGGGTTTGGGTTCAGTGGGGTTTGGGTTCAGTGGGGGCTAGTGACTGCGGTTATGTTAGCGACGGCGGGCCAATGCGAGTTACTGACTGCGTTTATGTCAAAAATGGTCAAAAAAATGGCCTGAAAGTGTCATAAACTCACACAGTTTCACATCTGCAGCCCATAGTTCTTGGAGTTGTCAGTTTTCGTGGCTACGCAGCAAAAAATGTGCCCACCAGCGATACGCCAAGCGGACACACTTTTGCTGCCTTCCCCTCCCCCCCTGCTCAGGAGCTTCCTGAGCTTACGGTTTGTCTACTCCTTGCGCTTCTTGTTCTGGTAGACAATCGCGCCTGCGATGCCGATAAACACGGCGACCACTGCCACAACGGTGCCAATAACCAGCGGGCTCATGCCCCCGTCTTCCATGTCCGACGAGGATGCGGATGCCTGAGAATCCGTATCCGAGGAGTCAGATTCCTTCGACGCATCTTCTGACGAGTCCTTTGACGTTTCCTGTTCCGACTCTCCCTTGGCCAGAATCGGCTTATCGGATGGAGTCGGGCCGTTCTTGTCAGTCGGTCGCCAGTCAGGCCCCTTAGTTGGCTTGTTGTCCAGGAGGAATGCGAGCTGGAACGGCTGATCGATGCCACTGACCTCTTCATCCGGGCGATAGTTAGCCATTCGGACAGTCGCGTAGTAGTAGCCCGCGTTGGCTACAGGTCGTCCTCCAACATTAGATTCTCGGTTGTTGTATTCGACCGGACGATCTGTTGACAAGTTCAGGTCCTCGGAATCCTGATAAAAGTGCATTGTTCCATCCGCCACGGAAACCTCGAATGGATTCAACAGCGCAACTCCCATGGAATCGGCATTGTCGCGCTCCGAATTTCCAGTGCGGGCTGCGAGCACTGGTCGCTGACCCCACTCGACAGGAATCTTGTAGAACTTCTGTTCACCGGGCACGATTGTGTCAGAGATGGTATCCCCAGATTTAACTTCCGGCGCTTGGGCTGCGTTATTGCCACCGTTTACGGGCTTGGCCTCTCCAAAAGTGGCCTTTTTGTAGGCTTTGTCCCCAGTCGAGGAAGACCGTCCTTCATGTAGCTTGTCAGCATCCTGCTTCTTCAGCACTGGCTCAAACTGGACGCTAACCTCGACCTTCACCGGTTCATCACGATAGTCCGCTACTGAATCACCGTCATAGACCCACACGTTGTTTGCGACGAGCCACTTGGTTTGATCGCAACTGGATTCGATGCGGTCACTATCCCATGCAAGAATGCTTGCATCAGCCGAAGTTGGAGTCCACGAATCGGCACTAGCTTCGGCACCAGTCAGCGACCCCATACGACCGTCGTCCTGGCATTTTCCGCCAGTTTCATTGATGATTTCGTCAACTTCAGTTCGGACATCCTGCTGGCCCTTACCCTCAGCATCGATATTCGCTAACACCTTTGAGGTAACAATCGCGTTGTGTCCCTTCGGCACTGCGATTCGGTAGTAGAGCGGGGTGCGATCGTGCTGGGCAACCTCTGGCACCAGCGTCGTCTGGTACTTGCCCTCGCCGAGCCATTTCGCGCCTTCCTTAGTCTCGGAGAACTCGAAAGGAGTACCCGTGGTTTCGTAGCCCTGCACTGATCGCTGAGTCAAGAACTTCATGTGGTCTGCAAGCTGGGTAGCATCGTCCGCAGTCATGCTCTGTCCACCGGATACCTGCGCAACACACTCCAGCTCAGCGCGAGCTTCTTCATCGACCTTGAAGCCCACTGTGTGAATCGTCAGGCCAACACCCTGCCCTGCCAGTTCCTTCGCAACCTCACACACCGGTGGCGGCGCGCAGGTGTCGATACCGTCAGAGACCAAAATAATTGACCGCTCACCGTCTGGGCCAAGCTCATCAGCCGCCTTACGCAGTGCATTGCCGATCGGCGTATAGCCCTGAGCTTCCAACCCGGCAATCCTGCTCTTCAGGCCTTCTTTGTCGACCTTTTGGACAGGCGACAGCACCTCGATGTCCTGGCAACCACGTTCGCGGTTGGATTCATCACTGGATTCGCGCTGGCCATAAACCAGCATGCCAAGCAGCGCATCATCCGGGAGGGAGTCAATCAGCTCCGTGGATGCGCGCTTTGCCGCATCGAGGCGGGTGCCTCCGGCGTCGTCGGCAAGCATCGAACCAGACAGATCCATGATTAGCTCTGCTTTTGCTTCGCCCGTACCACCTTCGCCCGTAGGAGCGGGCTGTTCCACCCCGGACGGCGAAGGCGAATCTTGGGCTGCCGCCACCGGAGCCGGAATCGCACTAAACCCAATCGTCCACGCAGCCAACAACAGAGTGACAACGATGGTTACCCTTAGGCGCTTTGAACTACTTGACGAAAAACTATCTTTAAAAAAGTCTTGAACTATCACCATCACAGCGCCTCAAACTGTTTTCCCAACTACAAAAATCAATCGTGTTGGTAGTTTTTCACAGTGACCCCGGTCACGCTAGAGGTGTTTTTAACGGCTAAACAAATGCCGTCTGAACAATTCATGAACCATGAGAAAATCGCACAGCCGTTGGAGAGCCAGCAAAGCAAAAACGCAGCCCCTGACCAGCGAATACTAAACAGGGGCTGCGAAAGTACTAATTCTAGTAACCACTATTAAATTTTTCTTAGCCGACCTACGCCGAAACTAAGCCTCAACGAGCTTGTAAATCCAACCGTGGGTATCCTCAACCTCGCCGTGCTGGATACCGGTCAGCCGCTCGCGCAGCTTCATGGTCCACTCACCGGTCTCGCCGCCGTTAATCTCGAACTCGTCCTCAGCGGACTTCACAAAACCGACCGGGGTGATGACTGCAGCGGTACCGCAGGCGAACGCCTCGCTCATGACACCGGAAGTGGCATCATCCTTCCACTCCTCGGTGGAAATGCGACGCTCCTCGACATTCATGCCCAGATCCTGAGCAGCCTGCAGCAGCGATGCCCGAGTAATGCCCGGCAGCAGCGAACCAGACAGCTCTGGAGTCACCAGCCGAACACCAGCGTCAGCATTCTCATCCGGGTAGATGAACGCCAGGTTCATGCCGCCCATCTCCTCGATGTACTTGCGCTCGACAGCGTCCAGCCACACAACCTGGTCGCAGCCCTTTTCCTCTGCCTGCTGCTGAGCCGCCAGCGAAGCTGCATAGTTACCTGCGAACTTCGCAGCACCGGTGCCGCCCGGCGCGGCACGCACGTACTCGTGGGAGATCCACACGGTCACCGGGTTAATGCCACCGGAGAAGTACGCGCCGGCAGGTGAAGCGATGAGCAGGAAGGTGTAAGAGTTCGACGGGTGCACGCCCAGGGTGCTCTCGGTGGAGAACATGATTGGACGCAGGTACAGGGATTCTTCGCCACCAGCTGGCGGCACCCATGCTGCATCGGCTTCAACCAGCAGGCGGATTGCCTCGAGGAAGGTCTCCTCCGGCAGCTGCGGCATTGCAATGCGGTCAGCGGAGCGCTGGAAGCGACGAGCGTTCTGCTCCGGGCGGAAAGTAACAATGGAACCATCCGGCATGCGATACGCCTTCAGTCCCTCAAAAATCGACTGCCCGTAATGCAGGACCGAAGAAGACGGCTGCATTTCAATCGAACCGTATGCCTGCAGCTTGGCGCCATGCCAGCCTTTGTCTGCAGTCCAGTCAATTCGGACCATGTGGTCGGTGAAGTGCTTACCGAAACCAGGGTTGGCCAAAATCTCCTCGCGCTCGGCATCAGAGAGTGGATTCGGGTTACGTTCGATTGCAAATTCCAAAGCAGACATGTCTTTCATCCTAAACCGTCGAGGATCGAGTCGTATCAATACTCGCCCCCGAAAGACCGTGTTAGTCAGGGCAATGTCAGCGTCGCGGGCACTAGGCGCGGGTACATTCCAATAGTCGTGGCGCTGGCTCGTCAGTCCGCTGTCCAGGGGTGAAGGACACGAACCGGCAAATAGGGATACGGTGGTGTACCACATAGTACGACTACAAGGAGATGCAACTACATGTCAGTCCCCGCTAACAATGATTCGGCACAGCTCGGCGCCTCTCGCAACGCCGCTGTTTTGTCCAATTACCTGCCGGCTATCGGCACTCGCGTGGTCATCGCTGCCGACAACTCTCTGCCCGCGGACGCCGACGCGGTTCTCGTCGCGCTTATCGACGGCGAGGATGGCCTCGAGCTGGTCGCACCCGAGGCCATCGGTTCGGTTGCAGAGCAGCTGCTCGCCTCCTTTGAGGCAGTCTCCGCCAGCGCTAAGGCCGAGTCCGTGACCACCATCCCGGCTCCTGCTGGCCTGGATGTCGACAGTGTCACGGGCGTTGGCGTGGGTTCTGAGGATCTGGATGCCGAGGACATCCGCCGTGCCTGCGGCGCCGCTGCGCGCCGTATGACCAAGGCCAAGGTGGTCTTTAACACTCTCGGCGCCATCGATCCGCAGGCTGCAGCCGAGGGCTTTGCGCTGGGCGCTTACGCTTACTCCGGTCAGAAGAGCGACGAAGAAAGCAACGAGGCCACCCAGAAGGTGGTTGTGTTGGGCGCTGATGACGACGTCGTAAAGCGCGCTGCAGCGATTGTGGATGCCGTTGCCACCGCGCGTGACTTCGTCAATACAGCATCGTCGCACCTCTACCCCGAGACGTTTGCTGACGCTGCTGCAGCGCTAGGCCGTGACGCGGGGCTCGAGGTCGAGGTGCTTGACGACGACGCTCTGCGCGCCGGCGGTTTCGGAGGCCTCAATGCCGTGGGTGGTGGATCCTCGCGCGGGCCGCGCCTGGTGCGCCTGATTTGGAAGGGCGATGAGTCGGCAGAGAATTCGCTGGGACTGGTCGGTAAGGGCATCACCTTTGATACCGGCGGTATTTCGCTGAAGCCGGGCGCCAGCATGGAGAACATGATCTCCGATATGGGCGGCGCTGCGGCTGTTATTGCCACAGTCGTCCTGGCTGCTCGCCTAGGCGTATCCACCCCGGTGACCGCAACTGTTCCAATGGCGGAGAACATGCCGGGTGGTAAGGCGTACCGTCCGGGCGATGTCATTACGCAGTACGGCGGTAAGACCATTGAGATTCTGAATACCGACGCTGAGGGCCGCCTCGTACTCGCAGACGCCATTGTCCGCGCCTGCGAAGACAAGCCGACTCACCTGATTGACACCGCTACCCTGACCGGTGCGCAGCTAGTCGCTCTTGGCGAGCGTACCCCGGGCATCCTGGGTAACGACGAGTTCCGTGACCGTGTTGCAGAGCTGTCTCAGAGCATTGGTGAAAATGGTTGGGCAATGCCGATTCCAGTTGAGCTAGCAGAGGCCCTGAAGTCGCCGGTAGCTGACCTGCGGAATGTCACGAACTCTCGCTTTGGTGGCATGAGCGTTGCAGCTGCATACCTGCGCGAATTCGTTGGCGAGGATGTTGAATGGGTTCACATCGACGTTGCCGGTCCGGCCTTCAACACCACCGGGGAGTATGGTTATACCCCGAAGCGGGGCACTGGTGTTCCGGTTCGGACGATGTTCTCTGTGATTGAGGATTTGGCAACGAAGTAGCCGGTCATCCGACTGCGTCCCGCCCGGCTGGAATCATGGCTGGAATGAGCTATTCCAAGCACCAGTCGAAAGCGGGCGCAGCCCACGGGGCAAGCAGAGTTTTCAACCTGTAAGCTAATTTGTAATAACCGTCTTAAAACGAGATTTCTTAACTTTTCGAGGAGTGCACAAACATGGCGACCTCTATTGAGATGCCGGAGCTCGGTGAATCAGTTACCGAAGGCACCATTACCACCTGGCTGAAGAAGGTCGGCGACACCGTCGAGGTCGACGAACCGTTGCTCGAGGTTTCCACCGACAAGGTCGACACCGAAATTCCATCTCCGGTCGCCGGTGTTCTCACCGAGATTCTCTTTGAAGAAGACGACACCGTCGATGTTGGCGAGGTCATCGCAAAGGTCGGCGAGCCGGGCGAAGAGCCGGAAGGCACTGACGATTCCGCTGAGGAGACCGAGGAAGAGGCTCCGAAGGAAGACGCTGAAGAGCCAAAGAAGGAAGCACCGAAGGCTGCCTCCGGTTCCGCTACTGATGTTGAGATGCCGGAGCTCGGCGAGTCCGTCACCGAAGGCACGATTACCACTTGGCTGAAGAAGGTCGGCGACACCGTCGAGGTCG
>NZ_KV806698.1:0-347398 GCF_001811805.1 Corynebacterium sp. HMSC064E08 | reverse complement strand
TCTACGACGAAGACGACACCGTTGACGTCGGCGAAGTCATCGCTCGCGTTGGCGATGCAGACGCTGCTCCGGCCGCCAAGGAAGAGGCCGAGGAGGCATCTGCCGCAGTCGAGAAGGACGAGGAGCCAGTAAAGGCTAACGAGGAGACTGAGGAAGACTCCACTGACGTTGACGCTGGCGACGCTACTGACGTTGAGATGCCGGAGCTCGGCGAATCCGTCACCGAAGGCACCATCACCACCTGGCTGAAGAAGGTCGGCGACACCGTCGAGGTCGACGAACCGTTGCTCGAGGTTTCCACCGACAAGGTCGACACCGAAATTCCTTCCCCGGTCGCAGGCACCCTGCTCGAGGTCCTCTACGACGAAGACGACACCGTTGACGTCGGCGAGGTCATCGCTCGCGTTGGCAGTGGCCAGCCAAAGAAGGCTGCACCGAAGAAGGAAGCTCCAAAGGCTGAATCCAAGCCGGAGCCGAAGAAGGAAGAGCCGAAGAAGGAGACTCCGAAGGCTGAGGCTCCGAAGGCTGAATCCAAGCCTTCCGCTAACAAGGACGTTCCTTACGTCACCCCGCTGGTCCGCAAGCTGGCTGACAAGCACGGCGTTGACCTGACTAAGGTCGAGGGCTCTGGAATCGGCGGCCGCATTCGTAAGCAGGATGTTCTGCGCGCTGCCGAGGGCGGCCAGGAGACTACTGCTGAGTCCGGCTCCAACTGGTCCACCAAGGGCGTTCGCCCTGAGCTCGCTGAGCTGCGCGGCACCACCCAGCGTGTCAACCGCATCCGCGAGATCACCGCTGCCAAGACCCTCGAGTCTCTGCAGACTTCCGCACAGCTGACCCAGGTCCACGAGGCCGATATGACTGCCATCTGGGATTTGCGCGCTACTAAGAAGGCTGAGTTCGAGAAGAAGCACGGCGCAAAGCTGACCTTCCTGCCATTCTTTGCAAAGGCAATCGTTGAGGCTCTGGTCAGCCACCCGAACGTCAACGCTTCCTGGAACGAAGAGACCAAGGAGATTACCTACCACGAGCAGGTCAACCTGGGTATCGCTGTCGATACCGAGCGTGGTTTGCTCTCCCCGGTCATCCACAACGCTCAGGATATGTCCCTGCCGGAGCTGGCTGCTGCTATTGCGGACATCGCAGACCGCGCTCGCAACAACAAGCTGACCCCGAACGACCTGTCCGGCGGCACCTTCACCATTACCAACATCGGCTCCGAGGGCGCTCTGACCGACACTCCGATTCTGGTTCCGCCGCAGGCCGCAATGGTCGGCACCGGCGCGATTAAGAAGCGCGCAGTAGTCGTCACCGAGAATGAGGCAGATGCCATTGGTATTCGCGCCATGGTCTTCCTGCCAATTACCTACGATCACCGCCTGATTGACGGCGCTGATGCAGGTCGCTTCATGACGACCGTTGTTGATCGCCTCGAGGTTGCTAACTTCGAATCGGATTTGCAGCTCTAAGCAGCTTGCTCCCGTCCTGGGGTAGTAGCGCCGCGGGAAGCTAGCTGGCTTGCTAGCAGGAGGTTCTACCTCTTCCCTGCCCGCGTTAGTCGCACTTTGCGGCTGACGCGGGTATTTCTTTTGCCGCATTCGTCCCGCAGTTGAACCTAATCAGCGATTCCTTCAAATGCGCAGGCCCCCTATTCTTGGCTAGTGCTCAGATTTCACGTAGCCACACATAGCTAGCAAAGGCTCCATCGGCACAAAGAATTAACGTGCTGTTATTGCGCCGTTAAGCCATTAGCAGACAGCGGGAGGGTCGAACCGAAAGCAAAGCTGCAAGTAGCAAATGCGCATACTTTTTGTCCTGCCGAAATGCGAGAACACCACACACCCCCGCACACAGTTCCGGCTATCGCTTTCAGCTACACCGACGAGAGCTGAAGATAGCGATAATTAAATTCATTATTTGTTAACCTCGCCGTCACCTAGTTAGCAATTAGCCTTTACCAATCTAAGAAATCATTAGACAGCGGGCTTCTTTGGCGTGCCTATTTTTGCTCTCTGTACGTAACTTAGAAAGGTGGAGCATGTCCTCGGCTCCAGCGAATACTAGTTCGTCGACCGGGACCACATCATCTGAGCAATCGAGCTCCTCAGATAAGTGGTGGCACCTCTTCTTCGGCGGGCTTCTCGCAATCAACATCGTAATTTTTGTCTTCTGGGCTTATGACTTTGTGGGCCCGCAGGCAAATACGGCAATCCTTCTGATTACCATCGCGTTCGCCGTCTTCATGGCGTTCAACATCGGCGGTAACGACGTTGCTAACTCCTTCGGTACTTCAGTCGGTGCCGGCACCCTGAGCATGAAGCAGGCGCTTGTTGTCGCTTCAGTCTTTGAGGTTTCGGGCGCCGTCCTCGCTGGTGGCGAGGTTACTGACACCGTCCGTTCCGGCATTGTGGACCTGAACGCAATCCACGGTTTGGACCCGATGGAGTTCGCCTTCATCATGATGTCCGCGCTTCTCGGCGCGGCAGTGTGGCTCCTCGTTGCCACCCGCATGGGTTGGCCAGTCTCCACTACCCACTCCATCGTCGGCGGTATCGTCGGTGCCGCACTGACGGTCGGTTTCATCACCGGCAAGGGTGGCTGGAGCATGGTCCAGTGGGATCAGATTGGTCAGATCGCCGTTTCCTGGGTCCTCTCTCCGCTCCTCGGCGGTTTGGTCGCGTTCCTCCTGTTCGGCGGCATTAAGAACTCGATTCTCGTCTACAACGACAAGGCTTCCAAGCAGCTGCAGGCCATCCACCAGGAAAAGGCGGACCTCAAGGCGCAGCACCGCGACGACTTCGAAAAGCTCCCTGAGCACGATCAGATCTCGTACACCAACGCGATGCTTCGCGACGCGACGACGATGCGTGACAACGACTGGACTCCGGATGACCTGGAGTCTGAGTACTTCCGCAAGCTCGTCCACATCGAATCCAAGGTTGATGATGTCCGCGCTCACCGTGCGCTGGAAGCTTGGGTTCCGGGTCTAGCAGCCCTGGGCTCTATTGTCATCTCCGCGATGATGCTGTTCAAGGGTCTGAAGAACCTTCACCTAGGGCTTTCCAGCCTGGACAACTTCCTGATTATGGGCATGATCGCCACCGCAGTGTGGCTTGCCGTTTACATCTTCGCGCGTACTTTGAAGCGTCAGGATTTGGATCGTTCCACCTTCCTGCTGTTCAGCTGGATGCAGGTCTTCACCGCTGCTGCGTTCGCTTTCTCCCACGGCTCGAACGACATCGCTAACGCGCTTGGCCCGTTCGTGGCAATTCTGGATGTTCTCCGTACCAACGAGATCTCTTCCGAGTCCGGCGTCCCGCTGGCAGTCATGACCACCATGGGTGTCGCTCTCATCTCCGGTCTGTGGTTTATCGGCCGCTTCGTTATCAAGACCGTCGGATCCGGCCTGACTGAGATCCACCCAGCATCGGGTTTTGCCGCAGAGCTTTCCGCTGCTGTGGTCGTTATGATTGCTTCCCTGCTGGGTCTGCCGGTTTCCTCCACCCACATTCTGATTGGTGCCGTTCTCGGTGTCGGTATCGTTAACCGTGCCGCTAACTGGAACCTGATGAAGCCGATTGGTTTGGCCTGGGTTATTACCCTTCCGGCCGCTGCAGGTATCTCGGCAATCACCGTTTCCATCCTCCGCGTCGTCTTCGGTTAAGCCCACAAAAGCACGCCACTTTTACCCCAGCGGTCACTTTCTAGTGACCACCGGGGTATTTTTACGTCTGGCGCTATCCAAGTAAGTTTGGCGCTATCCAAGTAACAAGTAATCTGAGGCCTACAGAATTTCGGCGTATCCTATAGGCCACCATGACTGCCCCAAGAAAACCTTTTACTCGCGCAGATAAATCCATTCGGGAATCAAGCTCCGACATCGAGATTCAACATCTCGGCCTTGTCGACTACGAAGAGACCTGGCACCTACAGGCAGACCTTGCTGCCAAGCGTGCGAAAGACCTAATTCCAGATCAGGTTCTCGTGCTTGAGCACCCGAGTCTTTACACAGCAGGAAAGCGCACCCAGCCGGAGGACCGTCCTACCAATGGGTTGCCGGTCGTCGATGTCGACCGCGGTGGCCGCATCACCTGGCACGGCCCGGGCCAGCTTGTGATGTATCCCATCATCAAGCTCGCTCAGCCGGTCGATGTGGTGGACTACGTCCGCAGACTGGAAGAAGCCCTCATTCAAACCGTTCGCCGAGCCGGCATCGCGGCTGCTGGCCGCATCGATGGCCGCTCGGGGGTATGGGTTCCCGCATCAAACGGACTGAGCGACCGAAAGATTGCGGCACTGGGAATCCGCGTGACCCATGGTGTAACCATGCACGGACTCAGTCTGAACTGCGACAACTCTATGGAGTTCTACAACTACATCATCCCGTGTGGCATCTCCGATGCTGGAGTGACCGCCCTATCCCGGGAGCTTGACCGAAATGTTAGCGTGTCAGAGATGACAGAGCCGCTTCTGGCAGATTTGCAAGATGCTTTGGAAGGCCGTTTGACCGTTGCCGACCATTCCTTCGGCTCCGCGCCCGACCCCACGAAGGACCTGCCACACCGGGTGAAGCACAACTCCACCACCGGCATATTCGAGTACTCATCAACAAAAGAGTAGGATGAAACTGTGACTGTTAAGCCAGAAGGACGTAAGTTACTGCGCGTCGAGGCACGAAATGCCGAGACCCCTATCGAGAACAAGCCCCGGTGGATTCGCAACCAGGTTCGTCCGGGCCCCAGCTACAAGGACATGAAAAACCGTGTCTCGGGTGCCTCTTTGCACACGGTCTGTCAGGAGGCTGGCTGCCCGAACATTCACGAATGTTGGGAAGACCGCGAGGCCACCTTCCTCATCGGCGGCGATAAGTGCACCCGCCGCTGCGACTTCTGCCAGATTAACTCAGCCAAGCCCGACCCATTGGATAAGGATGAGCCGCGTCGTGTTGCGGAATCCGTCCGCGAGATGGGTCTTCGTTACGCCACTATCACCGGTGTCGCCCGCGACGATCTGCCCGACGGTGCATCCTGGCTCTACGCTGAGACCTGCCGCCAGATCCACGAACTCAACCCGAATACCGGAGTCGAGCTCCTTGTCGATGACTTCCGTGGCGACGAATCTGCAGCACAGCAGGTCTTCGATGCCAAGCCTGAGGTTTTCGCCCACAACGTGGAGACGGTGCCTCGTATCTTCAAGCGCATCCGCCCCGCATTCCGCTACGAGCGTTCCTTGGAACTCATCACTCGCGCTCGCGAAGCTGGACTGGTTACCAAGTCCAACCTCATCCTGGGCATGGGCGAAACCTATGACGAGATCATCTCCGCTATGCAGGATTTGCACGATGCCGGCTGCGATATTCTGACGATTACTCAATACCTCCGCCCCACTCCACTGCACCATCCAATTGAACGTTGGGTTAAGCCGGAGGAGTTCGTCAAGCTCTCCAAGACCGCTGAAGAGATGGGCTTTGCCGGCGTCATGTCCGGCCCGCTGGTCCGCTCTTCCTACCGCGCTGGACGGCTCTACGCCCGCGCACTGGCGCACCGCGGTCAGGAACTGCCGGCGCATCTGTCCGCGCTTGCCGACGACAACGACAACAACCTCGCGCTTCAGGAAGCCTCGACTCTGCTCGACCGCTATGGCGCATCGGAGGATACGCCAGTCACTTCGACTATTCCGGCTTCCTAGAGGCCGACGGCCGCAGCGCCGTCGTAAAGCGAAACGGCGCTACGGCGCGGTCTATTGCCTAAAACTACATCGCATGCCCTAAAGTTGGTGATTATGGCGACCAATGATGCGAAAGAAATGAAGAAGGCGAACCGCGCCGCCAAGCGCGCTCAGCGTAAGCAGACTCGTAGCCAGATGTGGCAGGCGTTTAAGCTGCAGCGCTCGCGGGACAACAAGCTCGTGCCTTACATGGCACTGGGCTTCTTCGGTCCAATTATCCTGCTGTTACTGCTTGGTCTGCTCATTGGTGGAGTCTGGCCCTGGGTTCTGACGATTATTGGTATCTCGATCGGCTTTATGGTCGCGATGTACATCTTCTCTAAGCGTCTTGAGGCGTCCTTCTACACAGAGGCGGAAGGCCAGGCCGGCGCTGCGGCGTGGACGCTGGACAATATGCGTCAGGGCGTTGGCTATGTCTGGCACGTCAAGACTGGTGTTGTCGCTAATCAGCACATGGATGCTATTCACCGTGTTATTGGTAACGCCGGTGTTGTGCTGGTCGGTGAAGGTGATCCGAACCGCGTCAAGCAGATGATTGCTCGTGAGAAGAAGTCGCTGGCACGCATTGCGGGCGAAGCTCCGATTTACGACATGATTGCTGGTAGCGACGAGGGCCAGGTCCCGCCGAAGAAGCTGCAGCGCGAACTCATGCGTTTGCCGCGCAACCTGAATAAGGATCAGGCCAACGCTCTGAATGAGCGCATCCAGTCGATGGACCGTATTCGCGATGCGCGCGCGAACATGCCCAAGGGTCCAATGCCGAAGGGCGCTAACCCACAGGCCGGCATGAACCGTCGTGCGCGCCGTGCCGCCAATCGCGGCAAGAAGCACTAGAGGTTTTAGCTAGGTTTCACCAGGGTCGGTTGCTCGGGCAACCCGCCGAGGGGCAATCTAGGTTGAAGCAGAAAAAGGGGCTTTCGAGCCCCTTTTTTGTGCTCTAAAGCTTTAAAACGAAGACTAAAGCCATGACTTCAAACACAGTTATTGATGTCTTGTTGAAGTGATTGCTCTCACTTATCACGCTGTCAGCAAAGGTCATATCCTTGCTGGAAACAATGCTTAATGAAGATTACTGCTAGTTGTGCCACCATGGGATATGTGCAACTCTTGGCTGAAAATGAACTCTTAGCGCTTCTAGTGATTTTGTTTCTTGGCCTGGCAATTGGCCAGATCAAGATCTTCGGCTTCAAGCTTGGCGTGGCTGCCGTCCTCTTCGTCGGCCTTATCCTCGCGACTATTGAGCCGGAAATTCAAATCTCCCCGTTGATTTACATCGTGGGCCTGGCATTATTCGTCTACACCATCGGGCTGGAGGCGGGCCCCGAGTTCTTCAGCTCGTTACGCTCGCGCGGCATCAAGCACAACCTGTTCGGCATTGGTGTGCTCGCAGTTGTCACCATCGAGTCTTTCCTGCTGATCAAGTTTTTGCCTATCGATCCGGTGGAAGGCGCAGGCGCCTTCACAGGCGCCCTGACCAACACCCCGGCTATGGCAGCAATCGTCGATGCTCTTCCTAGCCTCATTTCGGATAAGGGCGAGCTGGCCGCTGCGCACGATATGCCGGTGATTGGTTACTCCCTGGCCTACCCAATCGGCGTGCTGGCAGTGATTGCCTCTATCGGTATTATGTCGAAGGTCTTCCGTGTCGATCACGACCAGGAAGCTATTGACGCAGGTGTCGCCGCGCTTCCGCTGCATACTCGGGACATCAAGATCCTCAAGGACGACCTGCCTTCCATCACTGACCTTCCGTCGAAGTTCGGTTTGGACATTACGGTTTCACGCATTGAGTACAAGGGCCACCTCTACATCCCATCACCGGGTGACACTGTCTCCGTCGGCGATATTATTTCCGTCGTCGGTACAGAGGAAGAAATTGCTCGTGCCGCCGAGCACCTTGGCGAGCTTATGCCAGGCGATCCGACACACGACGGCCGCCTGGACTTCCGCCGCATCTTCGTCTCTGCATCTGACGTGGTTGGCGTACCCATCGCGGAGCTTCAGACTCGCATGGACGGTATGATCATTACGCGTATCCGCCGCGGCGACCACGACATCGTCGCGGAACCAAACATGCGCCTAGAGCTTGGTGATCGCGTCCGCGTAGTTGCACCGCCAGAGAAAATCAAGGACGCAACAAAGTTCTTCGGCGACTCCTACAAGAAGCTTTCCGACGTCAACCTCTTGCCGCTCACCCTTGGGCTTACGCTGGGTGTCTTGGTGGGTCTCATCAAGATTCCGCTTCCGGGCGGCAGCTCGTTAGCCCTGGGATCTGCTGGTGGCCCACTGGTTGTGGCGCTGATCCTGGGTGCTGTCGGTCGCACTGGCCCGTTGGTTTGGCCTATCCCCTACTCGGCCAACCTGGCGTTCCGCACCATGGGTCTAGCACTGTTCCTGGCTGGTATCGGCACCACTGCTGGTAAGGGATTCCAAGCTGCGTTGTCTGACCCGGCATCACTGACAGTTCTGGGTCTTGCCGCCATCATCGCGTTTAGCTCCGCACTATTGACCCTCATTGTCGGTCACCGTGTGCTGAAGATTCCATTCGGCCAAACTGCGGGTATCCTCTCGGGCTTGCAGACTCACCCGGCAGTGCTCTCATACGTCAACGACCAGGCCAAGAACGAGTTGCCGGCAATGGGATACACAACGGTGTATCCAATGGCAATGATCATGAAGATTATTCTCGCCCAGGTCCTGGTCGTGTTGGTGCTATAGCGCTAACCCAAAATGACGGCCGTGCCAGTGGCACGGTCGTGCATGCCGCGCATATCCGAGTCGGTGATTGCTGGCGGCAGCAAGAAAAGAGTAAGCAAGCTGCGGAAGAAGGCACGAACAAAGCCAACTCGCTCGCCGGGCTTGTCCACGCGAGCGACACCCATCTTCATCATCCACTGGCCCGGAGTGCGGGCGAACAGCCAAACCGACACCGTGCCAATAATGAGGAAGACAACTGGCGAATAGGTCGCAAGGAATGACTGCCAGGCGATAAACGAATCCCCGAACTGGTCAATCTGCGCCTCGCTCGGGCCGAAGAACATCGAAAAAGCGCCGGCAATCATCAAGGAAATAATCCAGTCAATGAGAATGCCGCCGACGCGACGCATCAACGTCGCTTGCGATCCTGGGCCATCGGGGGCAAGACCCAATGCCTGGCCGGGATAGTCCGAGAGCTTGTCCGGATTATCGAACTCTCCCGGAATCTGAGGGCCATCTAACCAACTGTGCTTTTCTTCCATGGGTTCATAGTCTAATGCAGCAATCCGGCTATCAAATCACGGGCTGGGACAGCCATTCAGCGCGTGCGGGGGTAATCCGGGGGCGATGTTGCGTCGCCTTTTCCATTTTCTTATCAGCATGGGAGCTAAAGGCGCGTCGTAAAGCGTGTGTGACATGAATGCGCAGGGTATTGCCTTGTTTCCACAAATAGATAACCCGCTCCCTATTTGCGTAACCCATTCCGTATTGGCGAATTCCTCACGCGCCATGCCAGAAATTCGTGGTTCTAATTCCAGAATGAATGCGTGGTTCGTTAAGCTTGAAGGCGTCAACCGGCCAGTCCTTGACAGCGCGGCAGGTGCACGAAACAGCGTGCAAGAATTCCCTGCTGCGTACTAAACAAGGCCAACTAAGGAGACCGCACATGTCCTTCAAAACTCCCGAGGAAGTAGTCGCGTATATCAAGGAAGAGGGCGTCGAGTTCGTAGACGTCCGCTTCACGGATGTTCCCGGCATCGAGCAGCACTTCACCATCCCGGCATCCGCATTTGACGAGGACGCGATGGCCGAAGGCCTGGCATTCGACGGTTCCTCGATTCGTGGTTTCACTTCCATCGACGAGTCCGACATGGCACTGCTGCCCGACCTGAGCACTGCGCGCATTGACCCGTTCCGCAAGGCAAAGACTCTGAACGTAAAGTTCTTCGTCCACGATCCGTTTACCCTCGAGCCGTTCTCCCGCGACCCACGTAACGTCGCGAAGAAGGCGGAGGAATACCTCATCTCTACCGGCATCGCCGACACCTGTTTCTTCGGCGCTGAGGCGGAGTTTTACATCTTCGACAACGTCAAGTTCGAGACCGACACCAACCGCGGCTTCTACGAAGTTGATTCCATCGAAGGCTGGTGGAACCGCGGCAGGGACCAGAACCCGGACGGCTCTGCAAACCTGGGTTACAAGACCCGTCTGAAGGGCGGCTACTTCCCTACCGCTCCGTACGACCACTACCAGGACCTGCGCGACAAGATGTGCCTGAAGCTCGCTGACGCCGGCTTCGACCTGGAGCGCGCCCACCACGAGGTCGGCACTGGTGGCCAGCAGGAGATCAACTACAAGTTCAACACGATGTTGCACGCTGCAGACGACCTGCAAACCTTCAAGTACATCATCAAGAACACCGCCTGGGAAGAGGGCAAGTCCGTCACCTTTATGCCGAAGCCGCTGGCTGGCGACAACGGCTCGGGCATGCACGCTCACCAGTCGCTATGGAAGGACGGCAAGCCGCTGTTCCACGATGAGGCCGGTTACGCAGGCCTGTCGGACATCGCTCGCTGGTACATCGGCGGCATCCTGCACCACGCAGGTGCGGTACTGGCCTTCACCAACCCGACCCTGAACTCCTACCACCGCCTGGTCAAGGGCTTCGAGGCTCCGATTAACCTGGTCTACTCGCAGCGCAATCGCTCTGCCGCTGTTCGCATTCCGATCACCGGCTCCAACCCGAAGGCAAAGCGCATCGAGTTCCGCGCCCCGGACCCGTCGGGCAACCCGTACCTTGGCTTCGCTGCCATGATGATGGCCGGACTGGACGGCGTGAAGAACCGCATCGAGCCGCACGCTCCGGTCGACAAGGATCTCTACGAGCTCCCGCCGGAGGAAGCCGCCGACATCCCGCAGGCTCCGACCTCTCTCGAGGCCGCACTCGAGGCCCTGCGCAACGACCACGAGTTCCTGCTCGAGGGCGATGTCTTCACCGAGGACCTCATCCAGACCTACATCGACTACAAGTACGAAAACGAGATCGAGCCGGTTCGCCTGCGCCCGACTCCGCAGGAATACGAAATGTACTACGACTGCTAAAGTTTTCGCTTCACGACGGCCACAGCGAGCAGCCCCCATTGCTCCTAGTGGCCGCCCAACGAGCTTGTTAGATGCCGCCTGACCACAGTTAATGTGGCCAGGCGGTTTTTCGTTGCGGTCATGCTGGCTGCGGGCGCCTGGGCCCGCATACGCGCGCGTATGTGAGCACGAATTTGTGCGCGGTTCCGGGCCACTCCCCTGAACAGGGTCATACACCACCACAAAAGGGCCGCGACTCCTGCACGAGTAGAGTTGCACACTCTCCGCCCCAGTCTTATCGATGCAATACTCACTTGTCGATGCGCTATAGCGTGGCCATAAGTGAACAGCGCATCGACAAGTGACAGGGTGGGGAGGATACCGTGCGCATAAGTGCCGGACAGCCGTCGATAAGTGACGAAAAATCGTCGACAAGTGAAGGAAAATCATCGATAGGTGCCAGAAAATTGGCCATAAGTGCGAGGGCGGCGCTAGGGACAATGCAAGGGGCGGATGCGAGGGCAGGGATGGGCGGCCACCAAGAGCGGATGGGGCATGCTGCGAAGGTAAGGTGCCAGGCAATCACGCCCGTTGAACCAGAAATGTGTCGCAGATTAATGACATGTGACAAAGTTCATAAACATTGATGCGTGGGAGGATAATTCACTCATCTGTAATCGTTCTCAAAAAGTATCAATTGTGCATGTCGAAGTAGTTATTACGGGCAACTTATTGACGGAAATTGGGCTCTGTCGCTGTGACCGTCGTAAAGCGGGAATGTCGTGCTGAAAACTGCGTAAACGCCCCCTACGCTGTGGTTTTTCCGTATGGTAGTACGACATACCCCTCGGAAATGGCGCCTCGAGAGCCCGCGCCGAGGCGTTTTGATTGATTCTGGAGAGCATGCATCTGGAATAACTTAAGCCCAGCCGCCGCATAGGGTGGCCGATGAACATTAAGAAGGATTTGAGCATTCTTGACTAACGAAAACGCTGCCAACCCAGAAAACTCAACTCGCATTGATTTTCTCTACCTCAGCGAACCGGACATGGTTGAAGCTGGTGTCACGGATTTCGCCGAGTGTGTTGAGACCATGGAAGAAACCCTGATTCTGCTGGCTGACGGCGACTACCGGATGGCCGGCGCTTCCGCTAACTCCCACGGTGCCCAGATCAACTTCCCGGATAACCCAATCCATGAGGGTATGCCGGCAAATGGCCCTGACCGTCGTTTCATGGCAATGCCCGCTTACCTCGGTGGTCGCTTCAACGGCGCAGGTGTGAAGTGGTACGGCTCCAATGCCGATAACCGCCAGAACGACCTGCCACGTTCGATCCACCTGTTCATTCTCAACGATGCAATTACGGGTGCGCCGAAGGCTGTCATGTCGGCAAACCTCCTGTCGGCATACCGCACCGGCGCTGTTCCGGGTGTCGGCGTCAAGCACCTGGCCGTCGAAGACGCCGAGGTCGTTGGCATCATTGGCCCGGGTGTTATGAGCCGCACCATTCTCGGCTCTGCCATGTCGCAGCGTCCGAGCATTAAGAAGGTCAAGGTCAAGGGTCGCTCCCAGGCCTCGACTCAGAAGGCTGTCGATTGGATTAAGAACGAGTTCCCGCAGCTGGAAGAGGTCCGTATCGTCGAGACCGAAGAAGAGGCCATCCGCGACTCCGACATCCTCATCGCCGGCACCTCGACTTCCTCCGATGGCCCGTCCGGTTTCCCGTACTTCAAGAAGGAGTACCTGAAGCCCGGCGCGCTGCTGCTCATGCCGGCCGCTGCACGCCTCGACGACGACTTCGTGCGTTCCGACGACTGCAACCTCGTCGTTGACTACACCGGCCTGTACGAAGAGTGGTTCAACGAGAACGGCCCAGACGTGACCTATGAGCGCTTGCTCGGTATTCCGGGTAACCGCTGGTGGGACATGAAGGAAGAGGGCACTCTTCCCGCCGAGAAGCTTGTCAACATTGGCGATATCGCTTCCGGTAAGGCCCCGGGTCGCCAGAACGACGAGCAGATCTTCTGCTACTCCATCGGAGGCATGCCAGTCGAGGACGTCGCCTGGGCCACCGATGTCTACGACAACGCCCTGGCAAAGGGCATCGGCACCAAGCTGAACCTGTGGGATGTTCCGCTGCTGAAGTAATAGTGACCAGCAAGTTCGATAACACGATTAGTAAGCTCAACAAGCTAGACGCGAAGTAGGCGAGTTTTACCAATGGGTAAGTTCAAACCCAGCAGTGACCAGACAACTCCGGAAGGAATCCAACGATACATCCGGGACAATGACATTCGCTGGGTAGACGTCCAGTTCACCGACGTTCCCGGCATCGAACAGCACCTAACCGTTCCGGTATCCGAGTTTGATGAGGACTCAGCCTACGAGGGCCTCGCCTTCGACGGATCGTCCATTGCGGGTTACACCTCGGTGGATAACTCCGACATGATGCTGCTGCCCGACCTGGACACGGCTTTCATCGACCCGTTCCGCAAGTCGAAGACGCTGAACATGAAGTTCTTCGTCCATGACCCGCACACCCGCGAGCCATTTAGCCGCGACCCGCGCAATATTGCCCGTAAGGCCGAGAACTACCTGAACGAACTGGGCTTCGCCGATACCTGTAATTTTGGCGCTGAGGCAGAGTTCTACATCTTCGACTCCGTCCGCTACGACTCCAGTTCAAACAAGTCATTCCACGAGGTGGACTCGGTTGAGGGCTGGTGGAACTCCGGTGTGAAGGTAAACCCGGACGGATCGCGCAACCTCGGCCACAAGGTGCGCACCAAGGGCGGCTACTTCCCTACTGCTCCGTATGACCACATGCAGGATCTCCGTGACGAAATCGGCGAGCACCTGCAGGATGTTGGCTTCCATGTTGAGCGCTCCCACCACGAGATGGGCTCCGGCGGTCAGCAGGAGATTAACTATCGTTTCAATACCCTGCTGCACGCCGCCGATGACATGCAGACTTTCAAGTACGTGGTGAAGAACACCGCCAAGTTCAACCAGAAGTCCGCTACCTTCATGCCGAAGCCGTTGGCCGGCGATGGCGGCTCTGGTATGCACATCCACCAGTCACTGTGGAAGGATGGCAAGCCACTATTCCACGATGAAAACGGTTACGGTGGCCTGTCCGACATGGCGCGCTACTACATTGGCGGCATCCTGAAGCACGCCGGTGCAGTCCTGGCTTTCACCAACCCGACGATGAACAGCTACCACCGCCTGGTTCCGGGATTCGAGGCTCCCGTCAACTTGGTCTACAGCCAGGAGAACCGCTCGGCCGCCATCCGAATCCCGATTACCGGCGCAAACCCGAAGGCCAAGCGCATCGAGTTCCGCGCTCCGGACCCGTCGGGCAACCCGTACTTGGCTTTCACCGCCGCAATGATGGCTGGTCTCGACGGCATCAAGAACCGCATCGAGCCTGGCAAGCCGATTGACAAGGACCTCTACGAGCTGCCACCAGAGGAACTCAAGGACGTCCCTACCGTCCCGCATTCGCTGGAGGGTGCGCTGAAGGCGCTGGAGGAGGACCACGAGTTCCTGCTCGCCGGCGATGTCTTCACACAGGATCTCATCGACGCGCATATCCGCTACAAGTTCGATCAGGAGATTATGCCGGCACGTCTGCGCCCGACGACGCAGGAGTTCGAGCTCTACTACGACTGCTAGCATTCGCCCCGTAAAGCTCGCTTAACGACGCCCACACCGCTACCCCACCTAACCGTATTGGGGTAGCGGTGTTTTTAGCTGGGACACGCTGTTTTTAGTCGGCACATTTAGTAGAGCTAGCACCACTGCGAACTAAACGGATTGGGGCTACCCTTGATTGTTATGAACAACAAGTCACTGACCCGTTCCACCAATAACAAAATGGTTGCCGGTGTGCTCGGTGGGTTCGCTGAGTATTTCAACTGGGATGCGACTTTGCTGCGCGTTATATTTGTCGCGTCTTTCCTGATGCCTGGTCCGCAGTTTCTTCTCTATCTCGCAGCATGGATCATCATGCCGAAGGAAACTTACGTATAAGCGCGATCTACCGAAATATACTTAAATAGCCATACCTTGGAGTTTTTATCTAATGAGCGACGCCGCTCCCGAAAAGTCCACCAAGAAAATTTACCGCTCGCGTAATGACCGCCTCCTCGGTGGCGTCCTCGCAGGAATCGCGGAAAGCCAAGGCTGGGATATCACTTTCACACGAATGGTCTACATCATCCTTCCCTGCGTTGGATCGATGATTGGCTGGAAGATTGGCGCTGGATTCCTAGCTCTTTACCTCTTAGCCTGGTTCGTCCTGCCAGATGGCGAGTACACGCTTGACGACGATGCCCGCGGCTCCAACCACGCAGAGAAAGAAAATAAGCAATAAACGTCAAGCTTAATAAGATTGATACCTTTCCGTTACTCGCAACGCCCTCACCAGCACTATTCCAATTTCGCAATCACGCAAATTCGGTAACAAATAGAGCATAGAGTGCACAGACTCGCGCCATTTGACTTGCACAGGCCCCAGAATTACCTAGTGTTCTTTCTGTACGGCTTTGAAGCCACACCATCTTCGAATGTCCGATATTCAAAAGAATTGTCAATTTCTCTTTGAATTTAATTCGGACAAATAGTGGAAGATGCCAATAATTGAATAGGTAACTTAGTTAGCTCTCAAGAAAGTGGTTTTGAAATGCAGAACAAGAAGATGACCCGTATCGCTACCGCAATCGTTGGCTCCGCCGCCCTACTCGGCGGCCTGGCTGCATGTTCTTCCGATGATGCAAAGGATGCTGCTAACAACGCCAAGGATCAGGCTGGCCAGGTAGCAACCGACGCCACTGATAAGGCTGGCGACGCTATGGACGGCGCTAAGGACAAGGCCGGCGACGCAGCTGATGGCGCTAAGGACAAGGCCGGCGAGGCTGCTGATGGCGCTAAGGACAAGGCCGGCGAGGCTATGAACGGTCTGGGTCTGGGCGACGCTGCTGGCGAGGATGTGGCAGAGGCTGACCTGCCTGAGTCCATCACCGAGGCAGCTTCTTCCTTCACCTCCCCGTACGATGCTGAGGCTGGCGAGTTCAAGTCCGCTAAGAAGGTCGGCGACGCAGTTGCCGCTGAATACGAGAACGTCACCTTCGTTGAGTCCCCGGAGACCAACGGTGCACAGCCGCTGATCGGTAAGATTCGCGAGACCTGGGTTGCCAACGGTGCACTGGAAAACGAGATTGGTCTGCCGACCGCACCGGAGTCGGAGATTGAAAACGGCTGGGAGCAGCCGTTCACTAAGGACACCATGAAGTGGACCTCTGAGGACGGCCAGAACTACTCCGACTCCTACGAGAACAAGTAGTTCTACACGAACCGAAAGATTTTGAGCGTGCCGGGTGGCACGCTCTTTTTCTTTCCCCCTAGCTAGTTAAATCCCCCTTTCCCCTAGCCAAAAACGCCAGAGGCACCGCGCCGATGTGCGCCAACAATGTTGATATCGACAATCCCCACGGCAGCCATTGATGCAAAGACCGTGGTGGGGCCTACGAACTTAAAACCAGCTTTCTTCAATGCCTTGGCAAGCGCCTTGGACTCCTCGGAGTAGCTGGGCACCTCTTCGATTGAACGTGGCTCGGGAGACTTCTCCGGTTTAAACGACCACATCAACTCGGCTAAGCCGCCGTTTTCACGCAGAGCAATCGTCGCCGCGGCGTTATTGATTACCGCGGTAATCTTCCTGTGATTCCGAATGATTCGTTCATCATTCATCAATCTTTCGACATCTTCGTCATCGAAATCAGCAACCGCATCGGGGTCGAAGTTCGCGAAGGCTTCCTGAAACGCGGGCCGCTTCTTCAGCACTGTCTCCCACGACAACCCCGCCTGAAATACCTCCAGGCTGAGCCGTTCGAATAGTCCTTGCTCATCGCGCACCGGCATCCCCCACTCGGTGTCGTAGTACTCTCTCAGCAGCTCACTGTGAGCAGCCCATGCCGGTCGAGCCAATCCATCCTCACCGATGATGAGCCCATTGTTTTCCGTGTAGTCCGATCCAATTTTCATCAGTCTTTCCAATCCCCCAATTCCGGTTTGACTTAGCTGAGCACCGCAGCTCTTAATTCTTATGCTTGTGTTGACGCCCAACCAGAGCGCCATACACCAGATCCAGCGTCGGCGTTTCCACTTTCGCCTTCTGCCCCATCCGGCGGATTGCGCCAATCTGGGCATCGAGCTCATTGGTAAGTCCCGCGGTGTAGTCGCGCTGCATCGACGAGGTGTTGTCGTACCCTTGAGCATCAGTAAAGGCCAAGGTCCGCGACACGATGTCCTCTGGCAGCGCAACGCCGCAGGCTCGACCGACTGCCTCGGTTTCTTCAAACATCCGCGTCAAGCTGTCGCGCATTTCCGAACGCAAGTAACCAATCGGACTATCAGCCAGGGCACCTAGGGCACCGAGGTTAGCCACGAACATCGCTTTTGCCCAGATATCGACCCAGATATCCGGGAGCTGTTCGCCACCGAGCCCAGCCATGTGCAATGCCTCGATAACTGCCCCGACCAGGTCATTAGTGGAGTCATCGAATGTGCCGATGTTCAGGCTCATCGGTCCTGGTCGGAAGGTGACTTCTGCCGGGCCAGTGTGGATAAAGAAACCGCGGATAACACCCGGGAACACCTTGTCCTCACCGAACCGCCCCGCTGCCAAATAAGGGATTTCCACCGAGTTATGGGTGGTCACCACTGCTGCACCAGCCGGAACTTGCGGGAAAGGATCGTTGCCCGGCAGCGCCTTGGTTGCCGCAATCACAACATCGACGTCGACGCCATCGGCAGTGAGTTCACCCCAATTGTCGGCTGCTTTGACGGGGATAATGCTGCGTTCCCCGTGCTCGTCGATAAGCGTGAGCCCCACCTCACGAAGACGTGTCAGGGTCTCGCCGCGGGCGAGAAAGACGACATCATAACCCGCTTGCACGAGGCGACCGCCAAACCAGCCGCCGACAGCTCCTACACCTAAAACTCCAATCCTCATAGCTGCCACCTTACGACTTCCGCACTGAGCGCGAAATAGGTTGCATGCGGTTGTCCACAGACAATCCAGGCTATCCCCAAATATGAAATTTGAGCTTGAATTACTACCTTGTCAAAACTATGTAAAGCGGAGTAGGGTCGAAGTTAATAGATATCAACCCAGGGTTGTTACTCTTTTGAGGCAAGACCTGAGGCTCACAGTTTGTGGTGCCTCGGGTCTTTTTGCGTTTAACGGCCCTGCTTACTGTGAAGGAAGGTCACGATGGGGTCGTCAAAAGATTCCAGCGCGAGGGCAATAGTTGAAAACCTCGGTGGACCCGGAAACATCACAAGCATGACGCACTGTGCGACGCGTCTGCGTTTTGAACTCGGTGATGTCTCCAAGATTAACGAGGACAAGATTGACAAGGTGCCGGGCGTACTCGGTGTCGTTCACCAGGGCGATAACCGCTACCAGGTCATCTGTGGCGGTGGCGTCGAATCGATGTACACGGCAATTAAGCATCTACCGGAAATGAAGGGCGCCGGCGCAGTCGCCACTAAGTCCGACGCAGACGTTAAGGCAGAAGCTCGCTCGAAGGCACGCGGCAAGTACTCCTGGTTGGACAACTTCTTCGAGTACCTCTCCGATTCGTTCCGCCCAATCCTGGGCGTGCTGTTGGGTGCATCGCTGATTATCGCGATTGCGGCTGTACTCGACGGCCTGAACATCGTCGACTTCCGCGCTGAGGATAAGTCCGCCACCTGGATTTTCGTCGATGCCATGTGGCGCAGCGTCTTCTACTTCCTGCCAATCATGGTCGCCTACAACGCAGCGAAGAAGCTGCGGGTAGATCCATGGCTGGGCGCAGCCATCATGGCTGCCCTAATGACGCCGGAGTTTATGAGTCTGCAGGATACCGATCGCTTCTCGGACACCATCAAGACAGTCAACGAGGAACTCGGTACCGAAACTTTCACCGCCAACATCTTCGGCCTGCCAATGCAGCTCAATGACTACGGCGGACAGGTCTTTGTACCGCTGATCATGGTCGCCATCCTGGCAGTGGTCTACCACGGTTTGAAGAAGATCTTCCCGGAGAATGTGCAGATGGTCTTCGTGCCGTTTATCTCCATGCTGATCATGATTCCGCTAACGGCCTTCCTCATCGGCCCGCTGGGCATCTGGCTTGGTAACGGCATCGGCTCCGGCCTGGCATGGATGAACTCGAACGCACCGTTTGTGTTCGCAATTCTCATCCCGATGCTCTACCCGTTCCTCGTACCGCTTGGCCTGCACTGGCCACTGAATGCGCTGATGCTGGTCAATATCCAGACTCTCGGCTACGACTTCATCCAAGGCCCGATGGGTGCCTGGAACTTCGCCTGCTTCGGAGCAACTGCCGGTGTGCTGGTTCTTTCCATGCGCGACCACGACACTCAGATGCGCCAAACTGCAACGGGTGCACTCGCTGCCGGTCTCTTCGGTGGTATCTCCGAGCCGTCCCTCTACGGTATTCACCTGCGCTTCAAGCGGATCTACCCACGCATGCTGCTCGGCTGTTTCGCCGGCGGTCTGACTATCGCCATCCTGTCGGCTCCGTTCGGTGGTGTGACAACCAACGCCTTCGTCTTCACCTCCCTCATCACCACTGTCGTGTTCAAACCGATGTGGGTCTACCTGATTTCCGTCGCCGTGGCATTCTTCGTCGCCATGTTCGCCATCATTCTCACCGACTACCGCACGCCGGAAGAGAAGGCTGAGGCCGAGGCCGCACGCGCCGCAGAGCTTGACGACGAACCCAGCGACGCCACCCCACACGCTGCCACCAGTGGCTCCGATTCGGCTCCAGCTGAGGCTTCCGGTGACGCTGGTACCAACGCCGAGGCTGCCGCACCGGCTGCTGCGGCAGCTGGCGCCGGTGGTGTCGCAACTGCCGTTGATACCAAGCCTGTACAGGTGCAGGCCCCGGTTGCCGGTGAGGTTGTCAGCCTTGCCGAGGCCGGCGACGCGGTCTTTGCCTCCGGTGCTCTCGGTGACGGTGTCGGTATCAAGCCGACCAGTTCTACCGTGGTCGCACCCGTATCGGGCACGTTGATGACTGTGGCAAAGACCGGTCACGCCTTCGGTATTAAGACCGATGACGGTGTAGAGGTACTCGTCCACGTCGGTATCGACACGGTCAAGATGGCCGGTGAAGGCTTCGATGTCCAGGTTTCCAAGAAGCAGCACGTCGAGGCCGGCGATGTTCTTGCCGAAGTCGATTTCGACAAGGTCAAGGAAGCTGGCTACCCAACCACGACACTGATGACCATCACCAATACCAAGAAGCTGACCAAGGTTTCCCCGGTCACCGGCATCTCCGTCCAAGCCGGCGACACGGTCATCGAAGTTCAGCCATAATTGATTTCTAGAAGGCATACCGGCCTGAAATCCCTCAACTTATGGAGGAGTTCACGGTTACCGACATGGAAATCCTGAGAGTATTCAATAACAACGTGGTCCTGGCCAAGGACGCGACCGGCGAGAAAATCATCACCGGCCGCGGCATTGGCTTCAAGGCCCGCCCGGGGCAGCCGGTTGATTCGAGCAAAGTTGTTCGCATCTTTGTCCCAGCGGAAGGCCGTGATCCGGACCATATTGCCACGATGCTCACAGAAATTCCGCTGGCTCACATGACTCTTGTGACCGATGCGGTAACCGCAGCCGGCCTGCCGGAATCGATGACGAAGAACGCTTCCCTCCTTGTGGCGTTAGCCGATCACATTGGTTTCGCCATCATGAGGGCAGCTAACGGGCAGCGAGCCGATTACCCGCTGCTCGCGGAGGTCAGCCAACTTTATAGTGAAGAATACGCGCAGGCGCAGGCGATTTTGTCGCATATCAATCGCGCTCTCAATGACCGTCGTATAGCACCATTGCCCCGTTCCGAAGCAGTGGCTATTACGTTGCACCTGGTCAATGCTGGTTTTTCTACGGGTGATTTGAGCTTCACCTACACCATGACGGGCGTCCTGCAGCAGCTGCTCACAATCATTGAAAGTGATTTTGGCATCACGCTGGAGCCAGAGACTGTCAATGTGGGGCGCTTCATCACACACCTGCGCTACCTGTTCGTCCGGATTGCCAAGCATGAGCAGTTGAAAGATCACTCCTCCGCTATTGGCCAGGCCATCCGTGACTCCGCCCCAGAGGCGTTTCGCTGCGCACAGCGTATCTCCGCAGTCATTGAACTGCGTCTGGGGTCGGGGTTGACGGAAGACGAAGTTTCCTACCTCACCCTGCACATTGCACGCATTGTGCAGGCAGCGGCTGTATCTCCCACCGCCTCCAGGGTTTCCCGGAGCGTGCGCGACGTTGATGCTAAGCAAGCACCAGCGGGCGGCGCACCCGCGGTGGGATGTACAGGCACTGTGCCTGAGTCAGAAAATTTCACATATTCGACCCGAAAGGATTCAACCATGATTACTCGTACCGCTACCATCGGTTCCTCCGTAGGCCTGCACGCTCGCCCGGCTTCCCTGTTCACTCAAGCTGCTGCTGAGTACGACTACGACATTGTCATTTCCCTTGACGACGAAGAGGCCGATGCCGCCTCGATCCTGGAGGTCATGACCCTCGGCGCTAAGCACGGCGACGAAGTCACGCTGAGCTGCGAGGACGACTCCGCAGCTGCAGCTCTGGACGAGCTTGCAGCCATGCTCGAACGCGACCTGGATGCCGAGTAAGCCCAGCTAGAACGCTCCTGGATAACACCACGGCACACCACGACCGACGAGTATCCCCGCAGAGGTCCCGAAAAGGAGATCGGAAGCAATGAACGAGCAGCACACTGTCATCTATGGCATCGGTGTCTCGACCGGTACGGCCAGCGCTGAAGTAGTAAAGGTACTCCCCGCTCCGGGAGTTGACACTCAAGAACCGTCGTCGACCGATCCCATCGCCGATGGTGAGCGCGTCCGCGCGGCGATGGCCAACGTCGCAGAGTCGCTGAAGAAGCAGGCTGAGCACTCCAGCCCGCAGGCACGTCCGATTCTGGAGGCCACTGCGCAACTGGCTTCCGATAGGGCGCTCGCCAAGGCCGTGGTGAAGAAACTCAAGGCAGGCTCCGGCGTCACCCAGGCCGTTCACGATGCCGTTGAGGACTACGCGCAGCTCCTAACCAGTCTCGGTGGCTACATGGCTGAACGTGTCACCGACCTCTACGATGTTCGCGACCGCACAATTTGCGAGCTGCGTGGCCTGCCAAAACCGGGCGTCCCGGATGTCTCCACCCCAACTATTCTGCTTGCCGACGATCTCGCGCCCGCCGAAACCGTGGGTCTTGACCCCGAGTTGGTCGTAGGCATTGCCACCGCTGGTGGCGGGCCGACCAGTCACACGGCTATCCTCGCAGCACAGCTGGGCATTCCAGCCGTCGTTAAGGCGAAGGGCGTCATGGAGCTTGAGGCCGGAACCTTCGTCGCCATTGACGGCGGCGCCGGTGAGGTGATTGCGAATCCGACCGCCGATGAGGTCGCCGCGTTGGAAGAGCGCGCTCGACGCCGGGAAGCAGCCCTGGCGCAGTCTGTGGGCGCAGGCAAGACCGCTGATGGGTACCCCGTGAATCTGCTGGCCAACATTGGTACGGCGGAAGATGGTGAGTCTGCAGCAGCGCAAGATAATGAGGGCACCGGCCTGTTCCGTACTGAGTTCCTTTTCCTCGACCGCGACAAGGCTCCGAGTTTGGAGGAACAAACGGAAACCTACACTCGTGTGCTGAAGGCATTCGGTGAGCGACGCGTGGTTGTGCGCACGCTGGATGCGGGTGCGGATAAGCCGCTGAGCTTTGCCGACCTAGGCGAGGAAGAAAACCCGGCGCTGGGTCGCCGCGGACTGCGCCTGTCGCAGGCTCGGGAAGATTTGCTGGATACGCAGCTGGATGCACTCGCCGCTGCGTTTGACGCCACCGGGCGCAAGGCTGACCTACGGGTTATGGCTCCGATGATCGCAACGGTCGAAGAAACAAAGTGGTTTGCGGACAAAGCGCGTGAGCGTGGCCTGCCGAAGGTCGGCATCATGATTGAGGTCCCCGCAGCAGCGATTCGTGCGAAGCAGCTGCTGTCCATTGTGGACTTTGCCTCCATTGGTACTAACGACTTGTCGCAGTACACTATGGCGGCCGACCGTATGCAGGGGGCTCTGGCGGATCTCCTATCTCCATGGCAGCCGGCTGTGCTGCAAATGATTAAGTCCGCATGCAAGGGCGGCAATGCTACCGGCAAGCCCATTAGTGTCTGCGGTGAAGCCGGCGGTGACCCGCTGCTGGCACTGGTCCTGGTGGGCCTCGGCGTGAGCTCGCTGTCCATGGCTTCCAAGAAGGTGCCGGCCGTCCGCGCCGCTCTCCGCCTCCACGACCGCGCTACCTGCCAGCAGATGGCAGCATACGCTGTCGATGCCGAAACTGCGGCCGATGCGAAGGCCGCAGTGACCGCGCTGGTGGATCCGAAGGTGAAGGATCTGCTGTAGAGCGACGGAATTAGCACTAAGCCTGGCGTACACACGCTGTCAGCGTAAACGTGTGCGCCAGGCTCTTTCTCTTATGTTCGCTGCCCCATCACAGGCAGCAAATTTTCTGGGAAATTTCTTGATTTTCCCTCTCTCGAACGCCCCATTAGGATAAATAGAGTGCCTTCGTCGGCACCACCAACGCCGTCGAAGCCCCTTAATAATTCAAATAAAGACGGATCATACAAGCCGCAACTTAATTCACGCATCAGGCTCCACCCAGCCCGTGAAAATTCACAATTTCACATTAAGAGTGTCAGTTTTCGACATCGTGGCCTTTCATCTACATGGGCACACGAACTGCAATTGCGCTGCTGTAACGGGCGTTTGCGCCACCGCAGCACCGGCAACAATGGCATCGCCACAGCAGCTTGCAGCATCGCCCTTGACCTTACGGGCGACACTAATTTAGAAAGAACACAATTCTCATGACCAAGTCGAGCGGAGTGGAGTCCCCGAAGTCTTTCGCTTCCATTATCGTTGTTACAGCTCTCATGCTGTTTTCGATGTTCTTCGGCGCGGGCAACCTCATCTTCCCGCCGAAGCTCGGAGTGGATTCCGGTACCAATTTTGGCCCCTCAATCACCGGCTTCCTGCTCACCGGTGTGGCGTTGCCAGTTCTGGCCATCATCGCCATCGCCATTTCAGGCAACAACCTGCGTGACCTAGCGTTCCGCGCGGGCCGCATCTTTTCCCTGGGCTTCCCGGTAATCGCATACCTTTCCATCGGTGCTTTCTACGCTCTGCCGCGTACCGGTGCCGTGTCGTACGAAACCGGTGTCCAGCCGATTTTCGGCAGTGATTCACTGGCCGTCGCTGCGGCCTTCTACTTTGTTTTCTTCGGTATCGCCTTAGCACTTGCGTGGAATCCGAATGAAATTGTGTCCAAACTGGGCAAGATTCTCACCCCGGCTTTGCTGATTCTCTTGGTTGTATTGGTTGGAATGTCGGCATTCAAATTCGATGCCGCTCCGGCTGCGCCAATTGAGAAGTACTCCTCTACCCCATTTGCCTCCGGCCTGGTCGAGGGCTACCTCACCATGGACTCCATCGCCGGCCTGGCATTCGGCATTATTGTGATTTCCGCCCTGCGCGTCAGCGGTGTCCCAGAAGGCAAGCGCATGGTTCGCGGAACCATGACCGCAGGACTGTTCGCCGGCATTTTGCTCGCCATCATCTACTTGGGTCTGGGCTATGTCGGCCAGGTGCTGCCGAATGCCGCCTCCTTCGATAACGGCTCGGGCATTCTCGCAGAGGCTTCCAAGCTGGCCATGGGCCAGGTCGGACAGATTGTCTTCGGCCTCATCGTTCTGCTCGCATGTATGACCACGGCTGTCGGCCTAATTGCCGCCACCAGTGAGTTCTTCAACCTGCTGCTTCCGGGCATCAGTTACAAGGCCTGGGCCATTATCTTCACGGTCATGTCCTTCGTAATGGCAACACAGGGGCTGTCTCAGGTACTGGCGATTGCCGCGCCGATCATCACCTTTATTTACCCGCCGGCTATCACTCTGATTGCACTGACTCTTCTCGACCCGGTCATTTCCTACTCCTTCAAGCTGCATTACACCTACCGCCTGGGCGTCTGGGTTGCCACCATCTGGTCGGGTATCTCAGTACTCTCCGGTTTGGGTGTCGGTGGTTCTGCTTTGGCGGACTTCCTCAGTCTCGTACCTGGTCAGAGCATCGAGTTCGGATGGTTCCTGCCGACTCTGGCAGCGACGGTGATCGGATACGCAATTGACGTCGTCACGCGAAAGCAGCGCGCAAATCGCCCGGCGAGTGTGCTTGCCGACGAGACCGTTGCAGAAGAGGTAGCCGAAAAGGCGTAAAACCACACCCGGTTATTTGCGTTGCATAACGTAAATACCGCACGCTAGAGAAGTAAATTCCATCCGAACAAGGATTGACTATGAGTACCCGAATGCGTTTTACGCAAACGCTCCTTTTCCGCGTTATTGTCGCGATTATTCTGGGCATTGTCTGCAGCTTTTTCTTCCCGGACTGGCTGGCTCGAATTTTTGTCACTTTCAATGGCCTCTTTGGTAACTTCCTGGGCTTCTTTATCCCGGTGCTGATTTTTGCCCTCATCACGCCGGCGATTGCTAGCCTGGGCCGCGGCGCCGGAAAGTGGCTGGGTATTACCACTGCTATCGCCTACGGCTCGACGGTGTTTTCGGGTCTATTGGCCTACGCCGCCACCCAGGGGCTCTACCCTTGGCTGCTCGGCGCTGATCAGGCCGGCACATCGGTGGATATTGATGAGGGCGCGCTGGAGAGCTTCTTCAATGTAGAGATGCCACCACCGTTTGACGTCATGACCGCCCTGCTGCTGGCTTTCACGGTCGGTGTGGCGATGACCACCGTGAAGTCGGACTCGCTCTACCGCGGTGCGACGCAGCTGCGCGACGTGATTATGAAGATCATCTCGGCATTTATCATCCCACTGCTGCCGATTTACATCTTCGGCATGTTCCTGTCTATGGGCATGAACGGCAACCTGACCACGACGCTGTCGATGTTCTTCAAGGTGCTGCTGCTGGCAGTCATCGGCACCGTGCTCCTGTTGGCAATCCAGTTCTCCATCGCTGGCGCCATCGCTGGCCGCAGCCCGTGGACGTCCCTGAAGAACATGCTGCCGGCTTACGCCACCGCACTCGGTACCTCCTCCTCGGCCGCTACCATTCCGGTGACTTACAAGGCCGCGCTGAAGAATGGTGTCTCGGAGAAGGTCGCAGGCTTTACCGTGCCGCTGTGCGCGACCATCCACCTGGCCGGTTCGATGATGAAGATCACCCTGTTCGCGTTTGCTGTGATGTTTATGGCGGACAAGCCGCTTTCGCCGGGCATGGCCATCGGCTTCATTCTCACTTTGGGTATCACCATGATCGCGGCTCCGGGCGTTCCGGGTGGCGCAATTATGGCCGCGGTCGGAGTGCTGCAGTCCATGCTCGGCTTCGATCAGGAGCAGGTCGCTTTGATGATTGCCGCCTACATCGCCATCGACTCCTTCGGTACCGCATGTAATGTCACTGGTGACGGTGCAATTGCCATGATTGTTAACCGCTTTGCCAAGGATGATGTCATCGACCGTTCCGAAGAGCTCAGCTTCGACGCTGAAGAGACCAATTCCGCATCTTCCACAACCGAGGCCTAACTGGCTTCGGTGCATATGTAAAAATTAAAGAAAACATCCACCGGTCAACCCCGTCGCAATCTTTCAAAAGGCCTTCTTATGGGCCGATGCGGCGGGTGTTGGCATACATGTAAGGGGCCCGCCTTGGACTTCATTTCGACTCGCGACCCAGAGCGCACGCCGCACAAGTTCTCAGACATTCTCCTGGGAGGTCTCGCTAACGACGGTGGCCTCTACCTGCCGGTCGAGTACCCACAGGTTGACGATGCCACTTTGACGCGTTGGCGCTCCGTGCTTGTCGACGACGGTTACGCAGCCTTGGCTGCAGAGGTCGTCAGCCTTTTTGTGGACGACATTCCACTGGAGGATTTGCGCGGTATCTGTGCACGGGCGTACACCTACCCGAAGTTCTCCGATCCGGATATTGTGCCGGTGACGAAGCTGGAAGATCAGCTCTACATCGGTCACTTGTCCATGGGCCCCACAGCGGCATTCAAGGATATGGCGATGCAGCTGCTCGGTGAGTTCTTCGAGTATGAGCTGGCTCGTCGTGGCGAGACCCTGAACATCCTCGGCGCCACCTCTGGTGACACGGGTTCCTCGGCCGAGTATGCAATGCGCGGCCGTGAGGGAATCAGCGTGTTCATGCTAACTCCGGCTGGTCGAATGACCGCGTTCCAGCAGGCTCAGATGTTTGGTCTGCAGGATGCCAACATTCACAACGTCGCCCTCGACGGTGTCTTCGACGATTGCCAGGACATCGTTAAGGCGGTCTCCGGTGACTTGGAGTACAAGGCCAGCCGCCACATTGGCGCAGTCAACTCCATCAACTGGGCTCGCCTGATGGCTCAGATCGTGTACTACGTCTCCTCGTGGATTCGTGTCACTGGCGGCAACGGTGCTGAGGCGAACAACGCGCAGAAGGTCAGCTTCAGTGTGCCGACCGGCAACTTCGGTGATATTTGCGCCGGCCATATTGCGCGCCAGATGGGTGTGCCAATTGACCGCCTGATTGTGGCTACCAATGAAAACGATGTCTTGGATGAGTTCTTCCGCACGGGTGCCTACCGCGTGCGCAGCGCTGCGGAGACTCAGGCTACCTCTTCCCCATCGATGGATATCTCCCGCGCGTCTAACTTCGAGCGTTTCATCTTCGATCTGCTGGGGCGCGATGCTGAGCGCACTGCAGACCTCTTTGGTGTCAAGGTCAAGGAGGGCGGCTTCTCTCTTACTGCTGATCCGATCTTCCCGGAAGCTTCTGCCCAGTACGGTTTCCTCTCCGGTCGCTCGACTCACGCTGACCGCGTCGAGACCATCAAGGACTGCTGGGACCGCCTAGAGGTCATGGTCGATCCGCACACCGCTGACGGCATCCACGTCGCCCGCGGCCTGGTAGACCAGGTATCCACCCCAATTGTCTGCCTGGAGACCGCTCTGCCGGTAAAGTTCTCCGAGACCATCCTGGAGGCCACCGGACGCGAGCCGGACTGCCCGGAGCGTTTCGCGGACATCATGAATGCCCCGCGCCGCGTTACCGAGCTGCCGAATGATGTCGATGTGGTGAAGAAGTTCATCGACGACAACGTGGCTTAAAACCGGGCATAGCCCAACCTCCCCCCCCCATCCGCGCAGCAGCGATGTGGAATAGTGCCCTCTTTTTTAAGGGCAAACGGCATTATCTTGGGCTATAGGGCTGTTATTACCCCCGTGATTACCTCACAATTGTTCACATGAGTTTCACTCGAGTTAATAGCCGTCCTATGCCCCACGCGCCCGCATCTTCCCCGCTGGAAGGTTCCCAAAAGACCACCACGGTCTCGCGGGCGCTGGCCGACACACTGGCCCAGCACTGCGACCACTGCTTCGGTCTCATCGGCAACGCGAACTCCCACTTCACGTCAGCCCTTACTGAATCGGGATTCGGCTACTCCTCCGTCCGACACGAATCGGCTGCTGTCGGGGCCGCCGATGCCTTCCACCGCGCAGGCGGTGGGCTTGCTATCGCGACCGCCACTTGCGGCGCAGGATTCACCAATGCGCTAACCACTCTGGCCGAGGCTCGAGTAGCCCGTATTCCGCTAATTTTTGTCGTCGGCACGCACCCGGAACGCCCACGTCCCTTTGACCTCAATCAGGCGGCGCTCCTCGACGCCCTCGACGTCTGTCATCGCACCGCCACTCCCGAGTCCGCGCTTGACGACGCAAACTTTGCGGTCCAGCACGCACTGAGCTCTCGGCAGCCTGTCGTGCTGCTGCTCCCCTATGACATCCAAGAAGCACCGATAACGGCATCTGCGTCTGAAACAAAGTCTGCTAATCAGGAGCATCTGCACACCGGCCGACCAGAATGGTTGGAGTCAACTGTCGCGTCGCTGGCTGAGGAACTGCAGACTGCCCGTCGCCCACTCATTATTGCTGGTAGAGGTGTGTTGCTCTCTGATACCGCAGACCTAGTCCGTCGCATCGGGGACAGTGCAGGGGCACTGTTTATGCACTCAGCGATGGCTCGTCATGTGCTTTCCAGTCCGTGGCAGATTGGCACCGTGGGCGGTTTTGCGCATGCGTGGCAGGTGGAGCTAGCTCGACAGGCCGATGTGGTGCTGTTCCTAGGAGCAAGCTTCAACGCTTTCCAAAACCGTGGCGGCAACATGTTTGCACCGGACGCGAAGATTATCCAGGTTGTCGACGAGCCCCATCCCGCTGCTCAGCCGTCGGTGACACCGCTATTGGCTAAGTTGGAGGAACTTCTGCCCGTACTGGCAGAGCAGCTGGAGAAGTCCCGGGGGGCGTCGTCAAGCATATGGCGTGCGGAGTTGAAGACACTGCCGACGACAGCGGAGGTCGAATCACTGACGTGCGCGGATGGCCGGTTGGATCCGCGGGCGTGCCTGCAGTATCTGAATCGTATCCTGCCCAATGAGCGCGCTGTGTGTACCGACGGTGGCCATTTCCTGGGGTGGGTTCCGAAATATCTCGATGTGCCTGGTCCGCAGCAGCAAGTGATTGTGGGCACGGCGATTCAGTCAATTGGTTTGGGCATGGGGTCACTTGTCGGCCTCGCGGCAGCACGGCCCGAGGACTATTGCGTGCTAGTCGCCGGTGACGGGGGCGGCACGATGGGTATTGCGGATTTACCTGCGGCGATTGAGCAGCTGCGGCGTGGTCGTGGCGGTTGCGTGGTGTTCATTAACGATGCTGCCTATGGCGCGGAGCTGCACCAGTTTGGCGATGTCGGGTTGGACACCTCGTCCATGGAGATTGCCGACTACGACTTCGCCGCAGTCGGACGTGCCTATGGCGCTCACGGTTTCAGTGTCGGCAAACCTGAGGACTTTACCCAACTCGACGCCTACTTCCATGACGTTTCCAACTCCGATGAGGCTTCCGTTGCCGTAATTGATTTCAAGGTCTCACGGCTGGTGGTCGCGGACTTCGTGAAGGAAGTTCTGGCTAAGGCACAAAGGTAGTTTGCCGCAGGCATGATCGGGGCCATCTAGACCCCGGTGCGACCCCTCTTCAGGCCGGTTGGTTGATGGGGTCTACAATGTGGCGAGTGGTAAAGCAGCGTAACGGTAAAGATCAGATTTCATCAACAGATCAGCTCGCCACCGCAGTGGCAAAGGACCCGCGCGAGCATGTCACTGGTCGCGCGATTGCCGTCTGGCTGGCGGCGCTGATTACCTACATCGTTGCCATCGTCGGCCGCACCTCCATGGGTGTCGCTGGCGTCGAGGCGCTCGATCGCTTCCATATCAACGCCTCCCAACTCGCGCTGTTCACCGCCGTGCAGGTTGGCGTCTACGCCCTGGCGCAGATTCCGACGGGCATCATCATTGACCGCGTCGGCGCCAAGAAAACGATGGTCGTGGGCGCACTGATCATGGCACTGGGCCAGGTCATCATTGCGTTCACGACATCGTATCCGCTGGCTGTCATTGCTCGTGTGTTCATCGGCGCCGGCGATGCCACGGCATTCCTCGGTGCTATGCGGCTGCTTCCCGCGTGGTTCCCACTGCGCGTCACTCCGCTGTTCACGCAGCTCACGGCTGGTCTTGGCCAGCTCGGCCAGTTCATCTCTGCGGTCCCGTTCCTCGCGATTCTGCACGCCGCGGGGTGGGTGCCCGCGTTCTTGTCGCTGAGCACCGCGGGTCTTCTCATCGCTATCGTAGGCATGATCGCGCTTGCCGACGTCCCGGAGAACTCCTCCACAGCCAAGATGTCACTTCGTAAACGCCGCGCCGCCGAGAAGGCCGCGAAAACGGCTGCCGATGGCGGAGCCTCTGCCGCAGCCGATGAGAAACTAACTATCGGCCAGACTCTGAAGATTGTGACCACTCACCCGGTGTGCTGGCAGGGTTTCTTCACTCACTGGACTGGTTTGATGCATCAGTGCATCTTCACATTGCTGTGGGGCATGCCTCTGATGATGCTAGGTATGGGTCTTAAGCCCTCCGAGGCCAGTGTGGTGCTGGTCGTTAACACGCTGTCAGTAATTATCGCCGGGCCGTTGATGGGCATGGTCTCGGCACGCACCGGCCGCGACCGTATCAAGGTTGTTGTCGCAATCGCGTTTATCAACATGGCCGTCTGGATTGTGTTCCTGGCACCGAGCAACCCACCAGCGTACTGGGCAATTATCGTAGTCAACATCCTAATGGCCGGTCTTGGTGCAATGTCCAACTTCGGCTTTGACTCAGTGCGCGAAGAGGTCGATCGCAAGGTACTCGCCACCGGCACTGGGTTGGCGAATATGGGCGGTTTTGTGGCCACCATGCTCGCTGCACAAGGTGTCGGCTTCCTGCTGGATATTGCAGCTCCCGATGGAAATTACACCTGGGAGACCTTCCGCATTGGCTGGTTGGCTGTCGTCGGTGTGTGGGTGATTGGTTTCGTTGGCCTGCTGGTGGCAAAGCGTGCGGCGGCACGCTTTGTCGCCCAGCAGAGCCGTTTTGAGCTGGAACCTACGGAGTAGGAACTACAGGAAGTCGAGAGACGGAGCGGCTAGAACAGCGAAAGCTGCTCTGGTCCTTCCAGTCCCTCCGAGTCATCCGAGTCCTCCGATCGCCCAGAGGAGTCTGCGCGGCCGCTATCCGCCGTGCGTTCGCTGCCATCGGTCTGAGCACCATGGGAAACGCGCTCACCGGTGTCAGTTTCGGAGGCTGCGTTCTCCGGGACGTCGTCAAGCGAAGGCGTTGGTGCTACGGCCTCACGCTCATACATTTCCTGCAGCTTCTCGGTCTTGGTAATGCGGACTAGCTCGGCGTAGATGACCAGCTTCATAGAACTATTGACCAGTGGCCCCAGCTGGGAAAACAGGACATCGACGTCGCCGTCAACCGCGAGGCAAGCGCGACGCAGGCTCTCCTCGGAAATAATCCAGCGGGAGGTTTCCGCGCAGGTTTCGCGGTCGCCGATGAAGTCCAACGCGAGGGCAACCTGGTTGCTGGCGACGCCATCCAATGTGGCAGCCAGGCGCTCGTTAGGTGCGGCACCCTTGAACAGGCGGGCAATCTGGACTGCCTCCGCCGTCGGCACCTGGCCAGCGGCATACTCAGCGATGAGTTCGGCCATGCGCTGAGCACCGACGTGCTGATCAGTCAGCCAAATGTCGTGCAAGGCATACATGATAGCCATGGCCTGCCAGGAGGCGTGCCCATGATAGAGAATGCCCAAGATGCCGGCCTGCTCCAGCAGCCAACCGACCATCGCTTCCCCATCGGCGCCATTGCGAGCGCAGAGGTTGTCGACATTCCAAGCCATATGCCCTTCGACGCAGCAGCCATAGAACTTCTGATCTTCCTCCAGCTGCGCGGCCAGTGACACTACTTCACGCGCGGCATACGGGTAGCCGTAGGCAAGGGTGGCATGCGACAGATCATCGACACCCATGGTCACCCACGGAAACTCGCCGTGCCACGGACCGCGACCAACGAGGAAGCCCGCCGCGAGATACGCCCATCGGGTCGAGGCATCAGCGTTGTACCAGTACTGCAGTGCGCGCGGCGTCGGATGCCCGCTGTCAGCGTGAATCAATCCCGCGTTGACCAGCATCTCCACAATCCAGGGCGCCGCGAAAGCACTCGCCCCTATTGACGCTGCGAAGTCCTGAATCCACAGCAGGCTCGATTCCTCATACATGTGCAACGGGTCCTTCAGGCGCCCGTCGCCGCTGCCCGCAGCATCCATAAACGCCGAAGCAAACGCCACCGCAGCCACCGAAGCTTCGGTCAATTCCTTTGACTCCAGCGTTGCCGGGAAAGACTCCGTCGGATGCGGCTTACGAATCGACCACATGTCGCCCTTGAGCGCCAACGCGACTGCGCCCACCAGGCGGGCAACCACTGTCGATTCGTTGCGTGCTTCCGATTCTTGCTCAAATGTCGGCATCGCCGGTTCTTCTAGCACAGTCAGCAGCAGACGCTCTTCGGCCCAGCGCACCGCGTCGGCACGTAGTTCAGACCACATATGGGAGGGCAAGTACTTCTCGTCGGTTGCCATCCAGCGCAGCTCATTGCGAATATCCACCGGAGCTGTCATCACCAGAGCCCGCACCTTCACCGGATCGCAGAGGAAGCCTGCAATGTGCTCCACCTGGCGAGCCTGCACATTCCGCACCGTTAAATCGCTGGCGTTCAGGGCTCGCGATGTGCCCTCTCCCGGCGCGTTATCCGGCTCCAGCCCCATGCGCTCCATACGGCGACTCAGCACATCCGCTGGCATATTCGCCACCAAGTCGGCGACGCGGAAGCTGAGGCTCGGTTCCGCCGGGAACACCTCCGAAATATGCGGCGGCACATGCCACACGCCCGCCGGCTCCTCCCACACGAGCCCCTGACGCTGGCCACGGCGTAGCACATGCTCAAGCTGCTGCTTGCCGACGCGACGACGCTTGCGGTCCACACCCTTCGGCGTATCGTGCGCCATCACGTCCGCATCCGATGCCCAATAAGCCACTTCCGTGAGGGTATCCAGCGATGCGGAATCCTCCAGGACATGAACTAAGTGAGCCACATCGAGAACATCGGGATCACAAAAAGACAGCGCTGTATGCGCTGAATCCTGTGACATCAGCAATTCCACCGCCTCTTGCCCAGCAGCTGAGGTGTCAGCTGCTGGGCACGTGCGGCTCAATAAAAAACGCAGGTCAGTGCCATCGAGGTTGAGGATGAAATCCTCATACCTAGGGCGTACCGAGTAATCGACGTTGCGTTCCATAGCCCACCATTATGCCCGGTCGCCGTGCTAAGACAAAGGCTGCACCCCGCTGCCACATATTCAGCCTTTCATCGAAGTTCGGCAGACCTCTGTCCGGTCTACTCGTGGTCGGGGTTCTCCTCACCCCAAAACACACGATTGACGACACGGCTGGAGTGACGAGTTAGACGCAAATAGTGCTCAATAAAACCGTTGGAATCCGATGCCTCCCACCCCGCCGCACCGGCGACCTGAGTCAACTGACGCCCCGGCTGTGGCAGCTGATCCGTGCGCTTACCACGGGTGAGCACCAGCGCGTTACGAGCATTCGTCGCCATCAACCAGGCATCCCGAAGTGCGTCGGTATCCTCCGCATCTAGAATTCCGCGGTCTTTCAGCACTTCCAGACACTCCAGTGTCGACGTGTTGTGCAACTCCGGCACCTCGTGGGCATGCAGCATGGTTAGCAGCTGCACAGTCCATTCAATATCGGTCAGTGCACCGGAACCGAGTTTGGTGTGGGTACGCCGATCAGCTCCGCGAGGCAGCCGCTCGGAATCAACACGCGCCTTCATACGACGGACATCGCGGACCATCTTAGCATCAGCTCCGCCCTGTGGGTACCTCAGCGGATCGATGGCCTTAAGGAAGCGGGTGCCCAGGTCTTTGTCGCCGGCAATCCAGGTAGCCCGTAGCAGTGCCTGAATCTCCCAGGTTTCACCCCAGCGCTCGTAGTAGGTCACATAGGAATCCAGGGTCCTGACAATCGGGCCCGAGCGTCCTTCTGGGCGCAGGTCCACGTCGACCTCCAATGGCGGGTCCTGGCTTGGCTTTGCCAGCCGACGACGCAACGAGTCACAAATCCTGGTTGCCCACTTGACCGCCTCGGAATCGTCGACAAGCGGCGCTCCATCGGCGTCCTTGCGGGGTTCACAGATGAACATCACGTCGGCATCGGAGCCGTAGCCCAGTTCAGCACCGCCGAGTCGCCCCATACCGATTACGGAGATAACGCCCGGGACCTCCGAGTCAGGATGCTCCAGCGACCACGCACGGATTTCGGCGGCCAGGGCAGCTTCGAGCACGTTGTCCCACACCATCGACAGAGAGTGACAGACCTCTTGCACATCCATCAGTCCGAAAAGATCCGCGGAGGCAATTCGCGCGAGCTCTGCACGGCGCAACGCACGTGCCACACCAATGGCCTTAGCTGGACTGTTGTGTCGGGCAGCCGCTGCGACCAGCGCACGCCCGACTGCATCGGAGTCGGTATTCAGAAGCTTCGGCCCAGATGCACCGTCGCCGAACCGTTTAATTACGTCCGGCGCACTCATAATCAGATCAGACGCGTACGGCGAAGAACCGAGCACACGCATCAGCCGTTGGCCGACGACGCCCTCATCGCGCAGCGTACGCAGGAACCACGTTTCGTCGTGGAGCTTCTCAGAGAGCTTGCGATAATTGAGCAGACCCGCGTCGGGGTCTGGCGTCGACGATAGCCACTCCATCAGCGTCGGTAGCAGCATCGCCTGAATACGCGACTTGCGCGAGGTGCCCGCCGCCAGCGCAGAAAGATGCTCGTAGGCGCGATCCGGGTACTGATAGCCCAGCGCGGCCAGCTGGCGCTTTGCCGCATCGGCCGATAGCTGCAGGGTTCCAATGTCCTGCTCCACCACGGAGTTCAGCAGTGGACGGTAGAAAAGCTTGTTGTGCAGGGAGCGGATCTGTGAGCTGGCCAGTCGAACCTGCTTGGCCAGCGGTTTGCTGGCATCGGTGCCGCCCTCACCGACGATGCCAGAGGCGCGACCGAGCCACTGAAGAGCTTCGGTGTCGTCGTCGGCAGGCAACAAATGCGTCCGCCGCATCTTTTGCAGCTGCAGGCGGTGCTCCAGCAGACGGACGAACTCGTAGGCGTTAATCAGCGCGGCACCGTCTTCGCGACCGATATAGCCAGCCTCGACAAGTGCGTCGAGTGCCATCACAGTTGGCAGCACGCGGAGGCTATCGTCATAGCGACCGTGAACCAGCTGCAGCAGCTGCACCGCGAACTCGACATCCCGCAGACCACCGCGACCGAGTTTGAGCTCTCGGTAGCGAAGCTCTTCGGGGACGTTTTGGACCACGCGGGCGCGCATGCGCTGAACATCATCGACGAAGGATTCCCGCTGAGAGGCGGTCCACACCATCGGGGCCAGAGCATCGATGTATTCACGGCCCAGCTCGACATCGCCCGTCATCGGACGCGCCTTCAGTAACGCCTGGAACTCCCAGGTTTCGGCCCAACGTTTGTAGTAGGCGACGTGGGAATCCACGGTGCGTACGAGTGCACCCGACTTGCCCTCCGGGCGGAGATTCGCGTCGACCTCAAAGAAGCAGTGACAAGAAATCCGGATAAATTCGCTGGCCAAACGGGTGGCTCGGGCATCCGCCGGCTCTGCGACGAATATGACATCCACATCGGAGATGTAGTTCAGCTCTTCCGCACCGCACTTACCCATGGCGATTACGGCCAGGCGTGTTGAGACCGGCGACGAAGGAAAGACCTGTTGCACCGCGACAGAGAGCGCAGCCGTCAACGCCGCATCCGCCAAATCGCTAAGCGCCTCCGAGACCTGACGGAATGGGACTTGTGGCTGTCCCGGACGGCGAGGACCCCGTGGGTACGTGCCAGCCAAGTCGTAGCACGCAATACGCATGATCAAGTCGCGGTAGGCGCACTGCATCGCAACTTCGGCCTCACGGCCGGTTAGCTTCGCACGGTACAAACCGGGGCCTTCAAGCGTGGCGGGCGCAACGACGGGGTTGCGATACTCGGGATCCTCCTGCTTTTCCAGACTGGCCTCATCAGTGAGTTCGATGACCTCGGGCACAGCCCCGACGCTGGAGAGCATCTCGCGGAACATGTCTGCCTCAGTTGGAAACTCAGCTTGGAGCAGAACCCACTTTTCTGGGTGTGCAACCAGGTGATCGCCCAGTGCACTCGAGCCGCCGAGCAGCGCAAACATACGCGTACGTAGCGGCACCTGCTCGCGCATGGCTTCATCGAGACCGGACCAGGTGGCCCAGTTCTCCAGCTTTCCCTGCTGCTCCAGCTCGTCGAGAGCGCCTTTCAGCCGCACTAGCGCCATAAGCGCCAGCTTGGGGTCGCTGGCTCCGGCAAGACCCCACAACAGATGTAGGGACTCCTCGTTGTACCACCCCAAATCTTCCAGGTCAGCCCGCGTCCGATCGTCGTTACGCAAGCCCAGCGCTGCGGGCCGCGGCACTGATTGGCGAGATGTGCGAGGTCGATTCATCACCATTGAAACTGGTCACCCAAAAAAACAAATTAAAGACGAAAAAGGAAGGGGGGCGGTACGGGGAAACTAGTAATCCAGAGTTGTGCGCAGCTCCCACTGCGTCACCTGACGCTGGAACTCGCGCCACTCGCGCCACTTATTGAGCAGGAAGAACTCGTAGACATGGTCACCGAGAGCATCGGCCACCAGATCGGAGCGTTCCATCTCCTGCAGCGCCACCTCCAGGGATGTCGGCAAATCGCGGTAGCCCATCGCACGTCGTTCCCGCTTGGTCAACTCGGAGATGTTGTCCTCTGCCTGCTCCGGAAGCTGGTAACCCTCCTTAATTCCCTTCAAACCAGCGGCCAAAATCACCGAGTAAGCAAGATACGGGTTACAGGCCGAGTCCAAGGAACGAATTTCCACCCGGCGCGAATGTGCCTTACCCGGTGAGTACATGGGCACACGCACGAGAGCCGAGCGGTTGGCCATGCCCCATGTCGCGGACGTCGGAGCCTCATCGCCAAATGCCGTGCGCTTGTAGGAGTTGACCCACTGATTGGTCACAGCGGAAATTTCGCTGGCGTGAGTCAGAATGCCGGCAATGAAACCCTTTGCGGTGTCGGAGAGCTGGTTTTCATCATCCGGGTCGTGGAATGCATTAGTGTCCCCTTCAAAGAGGGAAATATGAGTGTGCATGCCATTGCCCGGCAAATCCTGGAAAGGTTTCGGCATGAATGTCGCCTGCACACCATTTTTCATTGCAATCTGCTTAATGATGTAGCGGAAAGACATCACGTTATCCGCCATAGTCAGCGGGTCAGCGTAGCGCAGATCGATTTCCTGCTGGCCCGGCGCGTTTTCGTGATGGGAGAACTCCACAGGGATTCCCATGTCTTCCAACACCGTGATCGCTTCTTGGCGAAAGCGCGGTGCGCGGTCGTAGACCGCCTGGTCAAAGTAACCGCCATTGTCCGTTGGCACCGGCGGCTTTCCATCAGTAGCCAGACTCTCTACGAGGAAAAACTCAATCTCCGGGTGGATGAACGCGTGGAAGCCCTCGTCGGCAAGCGCCTTAATCTGGCGGCGCAGCACCTGGCGTGGATCTGCCCACGACGGCTGCCCGTCGGGCATGACAATGTCGCAGAACATGCGCGCGGACGTGATTGTGTCTTCTTTATGTAGGCGCGGCATGACCTGGAACGTCGAGGGATCCGGCTGCGCAATGGTGTCAGCCTCGGAGACGCGGGAAAAGCCCTCTACCGCGGAGCCATCGAAACCGATGCCCTCTTCGAAAGAACCCTCGAGCTCAGCCGGTGCGACGGCAACGGATTTCAGATACCCCAAAATATCGGTAAACCAGAGGCGGATATAACGGATATCTTGCTCTTCGATTGCGCGGAGGACGAATTCCTGCTGACTGTTCATACTTTCCAACGTTACCCAGGTGCCCGGATTCGCGGTACACATTTTGACCATCCGGCGTGGCTAGCCAACTGCCGCGCCCGTGTCATAACCGCTGCCCTCGTGGCCTCGAATTGCGGGTGACTATGGCATGCTCTATTGACATGAGCGGAAAAAAGATTCGTCTGAATAATCTGGCCGAATGGAAGGCTGAGTCTCGCCCCTGGGCAATGCTGACTTGCTACGACTACTCCACCGCGCGCGCTTTTTCCGCCGCCGGTGTCGAGCTGCTGTTGGTCGGCGACTCTGCAGCAAACGTTGTCTACGGCTACGACACCACCACCGAGATCTCGCTGGAAGAAATGATCCCGCTTGCGCGCGGTGTCGTCCGGGGCGCTGGCAACGCACTTGTTGTTGCCGATCTACCCTTCGGCACTTACGAGGCCTCCGATGAGCAGGCCGTGCTGTCCGCCGCGAAGATGATGCGCGAAACCGGCGCACACATGATCAAGATCGAAGGTGGCGTTCGTATCGCTCCGCGCATCCGTGCGCTGGTCAACGCCGGCATTCCGGTCATGGCGCACATCGGTTTCACCCCGCAGTCCGTCAACGCGCTGTCCGGATTCAAGGTACAGGGGCGCGGTGCGGGGGCGGAACAGCTGCGTGCCGACGCCCATGCGGTAGCCGATGCTGGTGCCGCGGCCGTGGTCCTTGAGATGGTGCCTGCGGATCTGGCCACCGAGATTACCCGCGAGCTATCCATCCCAACCTGTGGCATTGGCGCTGGTAACCAGTGCGATGGCCAGGTTCTCGTCTGGCAGGATGCCTTTGCAGTTCCGGCCGATGGCCGCAGGCCGTCGTTTAGTTCGGTGTTCGAAGAGGTCGGCGAGATGCTGACCAAGGGAGCGAAGCAGTATGTCGACCAGGTGCACTCCCGCGAGTTCCCTACTGAGGCGCAGAACTTTTCGGGTTAGCTCTTCGATTCGGGGGTAGAATTAGTGGTTATGGCATCTAAGTCTGGTTCTAAGTCCAAAACTCCAACTGCGGCGTTGGAGGTGGAATCTAAGTTCTCAGCTACCCCAGAAGTGGTAGCCCCATCGTTCGATTTCGTTCCACAGGTTGGCTCCACCACCACTGAGGTGCGAAATCTCTCCGCGATTTACCTGGACACGGCGGACCTGCGTCTGACCCGGTCCAAGCACACTCTGCGTCGCCGAACGGGCGGCCCCGATGAGGGGTGGCATCTGAAGGCGCCGGGTACCGGCGGTCGCCTCGAATATGGCGTCGGCCTGGAAGAGGGCTCTGTTAACGGTGAAGGCCGCGATGCTGACTACATCGTGCCTACCGAGTTGCTTGCTCCCGTGCGCGCAATTGTGCGCAATCACCCGCTGCAACCAATCGCGCAGGTAGACAATGAGCGCCACGTCACCACGGTGTTTGCCCTCGATGGCACGCCCATGGCGGAGTTTGCGGATGATCACGTCACGGCGACTTCCTTCCTCGATGGCGGCGAAACCACTACCTGGCGTGAGTGGGAGATTGAGCTGCTCGGGGATTGGGCAAATCACCCGGACGGTAAGGCCGTAATGGCAGCGATGTCCAAGGTCGCTGAGGTGGCTGGCGCCGTGCCGTCGGAAAGCCCTTCGAAGTTGGCGACGGCGTTGGGTGACTCCATCGACTCCGCTCCCCTGCCGCCGGTTCCAGCGAAGCTGCCGAAGGGCACTCCGGGGCGCACTGTGGTCGATGCGCTGGCCGCTAACGTGGCCAAGATGGTCGAGTACGACCCGAAGGTACGCCGCGATGAGTTTGACTCGGTGCATCAGATGCGCGTCGCCACTCGTGAGCTACGCAGTCACATGCAGACCTTCCACGGCATTGTTGTGGGCGATAAGGTCGCTGAGCTGGAAAGCAACCTCAAGCAGCTGGCGGGTGTTCTCGGCGTGGCTCGTGACGCTGAGGTCGTCGCTATGCGCTGGGAAGAGCTGCTGGCCAATCGCGAAAGCGCCGCTTTGGGCGAGGAGCTGCGCGCGAACCTTGTCGAGGATGTCCAGAAGGACTACGAGCGCGCCCATCACCGCGTTATTCTCGCGCTGAATTCCGGCGAGTACCTGCAACTTCTCGACGATCTCGATGAGTTCCTCGCCAATCCGCCAATTGCCGCAAATGCGGACGAGGCCGAGGCTGGGGAAAAGAAGTCTAAGAAGAAGGATGATTCGCTTGTCGACGGAGCGGAGAACGCAGACTCCGAGGATACGTCGGCAGCTGGTTCCGAGGTCGCGGCTGAGGCTGATACTGCAGCCGCCGATGCAGCAGCTTCCACAACCTCAGACAAGGCCGCACCGGAGAAGGTAGCGGCCCCGAAGGAACTCGACACCACTGCGGTGCTGCTCGATCACCTGCGCAGCGCGTTTTCGAAGTTCCGTCGTCGCCACAACCTGGTACTCGATGGCCGAGAGGATGCTGACCTTCCAGAGGCAGATTTGGACGAGCGTTACCACGATGTCCGCAAGGCTGCGAAGAAGCTCCGCTACAGCGCGGAAGCTGCTCAGAACGCGGACCTGCCGACCGAGAAGCTCTATGCTGCCTGCAAGAACCTGCAGTCGGTTCTCGGTGACTTCCAGGACACCTGTACTGCGCGCGACTTCGTGCTGGCTCGCGCGAAGCGTGCCTCCCGTGCGGGCAGGGACACGTTCGGCTACGGCGTGCTTTACCAGATGGAGTACTACGACGGTCTGAAGGCCCTGACTGAGTACGACGATGCCGTGGCAAAGGTTTTCAAGGCCTTCCGCAAGATGGAAAAGAAGATTAAGAAGGGCAAGAAGGCCTAAAGGCAAAGCCTTATTTCTCAGCTACGCCCCAGTCGTCATCTTCTTCATCCCAGTCGTCGGCCGCCTTGTTGCGCTCGGCGACTTTTTCCATGGCAGCGCGGGCTTCCTCTTCGGAATCGTAGGGGCCCATTCGGTCGTCCCAACCGGTTTTCTTCCCCTGAAACACCGTGCCCGTCGACGGCTGGTAGTACCACTTACTGCTGTTGTCGCTCACGATTTTTCTCCTCTTCCACATCGAGAACATGTCGAGTTATCAAGCGGTTCTGCCACCGCCAACTCCACAGATAAGCAAACTTGCAGAGAGGCAACCATTTGACTGCCATGTGCGCTGCGGCGACATAAAATCCCAGTATATAGGTTTGTCACTGTCCCCCGACCCGGGTATTATCGACGGAATTGTTCACCTTAGAACACAAGCGTTGAACGCGAACACTGCACACCAGCACTATGAGTCCGATCTCTGGAGAGGTTTCACCCATGCCCGCCGCACCCGCTGTCGTAAACGACGTCTTCGATGCCGTCGGTTCAAATGCTTCAGTTGCATACGCCCCGGGTTCCATCAACCTGTTGGGTGAGGACTGCGCGTCCTCCGGCGGCATGCTCCTAGCCACCGCCATTCCGGCCTATGCTGCGGTCGGTATCGAGGAAATCGACGAGCAGCAGCTCATTGTCGTGTACAAGCGCGAAACTACCAAGATGGATTTCCCGGATAGCGTCCCCGCCGCTTTTTCTCAGGTGCCGACCGCTGTCGCGGCTGCCATTGTCGCATTGCAACACTCGCTGCATCTCGTTCCGCGCAACAGCAACGGCCTGAAGGTCACCATTGCCTCCACTATCGCGCCAGGTCGCGGTTTTGGAGAAATTCCGGCAATTCAGTGTGCCCTCGCACTGGCTCTCAACGCGCGTTTTGGCGACCGCGATGATGTGCCCACCCGCACGCGTATTGCCACCGCTATCCACGAGACCATGGTGCAGATTAAGGGACAGTCGTGGCCGCTGTACCCCTACACCACGGCACTGCGCAGCCGCCCGGACAGCCTGCTGTGCATCAACCACTCCGATGAGGCAGTCACGCAGACGGCGTTCCCGCAGTCGTTGGCGCTGACTGTCGCTTACTCCCCCGATGTCACCGGCGGTTCGCCCGACGAGGAGCGCTACGAGTTCTTCCAGCAAGCCTGCGCCGCTTTTGGCGTGCCGACTCTCGCTAGCCTCCCCGACTCACAGGAGCGGGTCGCGGACTGGGTGCGTGCTCGTCACGAGGTGCATCCGGACGACGAAGACATCCCCACCATCGGCCGTGCCATTCAGTGGCTTGACGAAGCCGACGCATCCTCCGACCGTGCCCGCGCAGTCATCGGCCACATCCGTCACAGCGATATTCAAGCAGCCATCGCAGGGGTTTCGCGCGATGTCAGTGAGCGTGGCTCCGCGCCGTCGGCAAGCTCTGTGCTGGGGCAGATTTCCGAGCTGACCGACACCATTGACTGCGAGAAGATTGCCCGTTGTGCGCCATGCCCGGGTGCGTCGCTGGTGATGTGGTCCCACGTCGACGACGCCGATCGGATTGCCTCCGCGCTTAACGACGGCGGTTCCGAGACCATCCGTGTGGAGAACACTGCGGCCGGCGCGGTGGTCGAGTAATAAAGCTTGTGTGAACGAGTCGGCCTATGAGCCGGATTCTGTCCCTCGGCGCTCCTTTCGGAAAGCGCCGGGTGGCGATCATCCATCTCGGTCTGCCATTGCTGACAGCCTGAAGCAGCACACCCGCGAGTATCGGACGGGCAGCCCTCAAACACTCGCGCACGCGCACGACGAAGCATGCGCGATTTTGCCTTGCTCCTGGTGGGGTTTACCTAGCCGGTGCAATCACTTGCCCCGCTGGTGCGCTCTTACCGCACCTTTTCACCCTCACCGGATCTCCACAGCTTTACGTCAAAGACATCGGCTGTGCGCCCGGCGGTCTATTTTCTGTGGCACTATTCCCGCAGGTCACCCTGGGTTGCTGTTAGCAACCACCATGCCCAGTGGAGTCCGGACTTTCCTCGACAGCGGCCTGGACACACTCTGTAAAAGAGGCGTCCGGTTCCGTTAACTGCCGCGATCACCCGGCCGGCTCGCTCGAATGGTTAGTGTACCCGCCACAACCGCAATTCAAATAACCCGCCGTGCTCGGCTGCTAACCACGCAGGTAGCTGGTGTCGTTAATCAGCCGCACTGATGTCGGCCCATCTGCGTAGAACTCCGCGATGGAGAGGCTGGCCAGGTCCAAGTGCAGGCGAGTGAAGATTTCAAAGCCGCAGCCGAGCCCCTGGCGCAGCAGCGACTTGATTGGCGTGACATGGCTGACTACCAGCACATCCGAGGCACCGAATTGTTGAGCGATGCGCTCACGCGCGGCGCTCACTCGGCTATCGACCGCGCGGAAATCCTCCCCCTCCGGTGGCGCCACGGCCGGATCCGCAAGCCAGGAACTGTGCAGCTCAGGGGTGGCGTTGTGAGCCTCGGAGAAAGTCATGCCCTCCCACTGCCCAAAGTCGGTCTCGCGCAAATCCTCTTCAACGTGGATGTCCAGCCCGAGCGCTTTGGCAGCCGCCTCTGCGGTCTGCTGTGCACGACGCTGTGGAGAGGCCACAATCGCCGAGAAACTCATGCTGCCGCTATCGACCAACGCCGCCAGATGACGTGCTGCCGCTTCCGCTTGCTGCCTGCCCACCTCTGTCAGGTCGGGGTTCGAACGACTTCCCGAGTACTCCCGGCGAATCGACATTGGCGACTGCCCATGGCGCAGCAGCACCAACCGCGTGGGATCCGTAGTCGCACCCGTCCAGCCCGGCGCGCTATCGCGCTTGTCTGCAGCCTGGCTCATCTACTTGCCTTTCACCGCTCCCAGCGTTTCCGCACGCACAATCATCGCGCCGCATTCAGGACAAAACGTCACTTCTTCCGGCGCAAGCGTGGTGAATTCATGCACGGTTCCTACATCGAGCTCCATGAAGCAGGAACCGCAGGTGCGTCCGTTCAGGCGTGCAACGGGGATCCCATTAGCAAGCGCTAGACGACGGTAAAGCTTGGCTGCCGAACCATCAATAAGCTTGTCAGCCTCCTCGATTCGGGTCTCAGCGATGGAAATGCGCGCAATGAGGTCAACCTCGGCGTCGTTAAGCCTTTGCTTGGCGGCGACGATGTCATCGTGCGCCTCGTCGGCGTCGTATTCGTGCTCAGCGTCGACCTGATAGGCCTCCTGCATGCGCTCGTACTGCTGGAGTTCCTGTTCAGCGCGTTCGCGGCGGCGCTTGGTGGAGCGCAGGTCGTGCTCGAGGTCACGGCGCGTGGATGCGTCTTCTGCGGCACCGAGCGACAGACGATCAGCCTTTTCGCGGGCTTTCAGCTTGTTGATGTCCGATTCCAGCTTGGCAATATCGCGGCCGATATCGGAGGCGCTGAGCTTGGAGCGCGCTGCCTCACTGGCCTGACGGCTGTGCTTTTTGCGCAGCTCCTGCAACTCGGCACGCTCGGGCAGAACGTTCTGGCGGGCGGTGAGCCCATCCAACAGAGTTTGGTTTTCCGCCTTTTCCAACATCGCAACTTGGATTTGTGGACTAAGCCTCATGGTCTTCACTTCCTTGCCTGTGTCGACGATTCTGCCACTGTCCAGGGATCGGTGCGCACCTCAAGGACCTCGGTCGCGACCCCGAGCCTCTCGGCCAGGATCTCTGCGGCCTGGTAGCACCAGGGGAACTCGCTGGCCCAGTGAGCCGTGTCCACCACGCAGAAGTCCGCGGTTCGCAGTGTCTCATCGACAGGATGATGCCGCAGGTCAGAGGTAACGAACGCATCGACGCCCATCTTTGCCACAGTGTCCAGGAAAGAGTCACCTGAACCAGATGCGACGGCAACCGTGCGAATCATCCGCTCCGGATCGCCTGCGCCTCGCACGCCCCATGCCGTTGCAGGCAGGCGCTCAGCCACACGGGCGACGAATTCCTTAAATGGCATCGGCGTATCCAGCGTGCCCACTCGCCCAATGCCCACAGCCTGCTGCGGATCCAAGCCGGTGGCCTGATTGTCCACGATGTCGAAGGCAGGCTCCTCATACGGATGCGCTGCAACGAGAGCCTTGACAATCGCCGCGCGCACGGACCGTGGCGCGACCATCTCCAGGCGTACTTCCTCGACATACTCAATCTGCCCCTCGGCACCGATGAAGGGATTCGCCCCGCTCAGCGGGCGGAACTGGCCGCGGCCGTTAATGCGAAACGCACAGCTGTCGTAGTCGCCGATAGTGCCCGCGCCCGCCTCAAACATGGCTTGCGCGACCTTATCGACGTGATCTGCCGGAACCTTCACTGTCCAGGTATCCAAGCCGGGAGCCGGCTGCGGAGCTAGCGGCGCACCCGGTTCAACTCCGAGAACCGTGGCCAACTGGTCGTTGACACCCGGTCGGGCGCTGTCAGCGTTGGTGTGCGCTGCAAAGAGAGCCACACCTGCCCGAATCAGCTTATGAATAATCCGACCCTTCGGTGTATCCGCCGCCACGGAATTCACACCACGCAGAAGCAGCGGATGGTGCACAACGAGCATCTGAGCACCGGAGGCAATCGCGCGATCTGCAACCTCGTCAGTGCAGTCCAGCGCCAACGCGATGCGACGCACCTCATCCTGCGGGTCACCGCAGATCAGGCCAACTTTATCCCAGCTCTCCGCCAGTGCCGGCGGGTAGGCCGCGTCCATCGCCGCACGCACGTCGGCAACGGTCACCACCGTGTTATTGCCCTCGACACGGGTCTGCGCAGAGTCCGTCATACATCCATCCCTTCAACATGCATTTCTCTCCAGCTTCTCTTCCAGCGTAGTGAACTCTGCCCCGACCCATCAGTTCTGCGACAGCAAATCCGCTACTTCCGCAATGAGCCGCCGCACACTTGTCTCGTCTCGCACAGCCAGCCGCCACCACGAACCGTCCAAACCGGCGAAGGTGTCGCAACGCCGCACGGCTACTCCACGCGCAGCGAGCCGCTGTCGCAGACGCTCGTGCTTGACGACGTCAACCTCCGCAGCGCCCGGACCATCATGCGTGCTCAGGGCAACCCCCGGGCGTGCCAGCACAAAGGGAGCCTTGGAATCCAACACCTGCCAGCCGGCGGCTACTAACAGCTGTGTCATAGCCTCGCGCTGCTGACCAATCTCAGCGCGGATTTGTGGCAACAGCTCTGCCTCGCGACGCGCGATTGCCGCCATAGCGGTAAGTTGCAGCGTGCCCAGTGGCCAGTGCGGACGCAGTCGCCCCAACTTCGCCAGGAGCTCAGGGGTTCCCAGTGCGTAACCACAGCGCAGGCCTGCGATTGCCCAGGTCTTAGTCATGCTGCGGAAAACGATGACATTATCGGGGATGCTGTTCGCTTCCCCCGGCCTGCAATCGGCTAACGAGCACCGCCGAATAATCTCACCATCGGCGACGTCCATAAATGCCTCATCCACGACCAAGATCCCACAACGGCTGGCGAGCCCCCGCAGGTCATCCGCTGAATGAGCAACGCCGGTGGGGTTAGTCGGATTGCCGATGATGACCATCCGACCGTCAAGCTGCTGGGAATGCGGGAAGGAGGCGTTCTCGTGGACGTCGGCAAGCGTAGGCGTGAGCGTGTACGGCGACGGCAGTACCAGCGAATCCACCCCGACTCCCGCGGCGTGGAACGCGGCTTCAGGTTCGGTGAACTGCGGCTGGACAATGGTGGCGGGCAAGCCCAGGTGTGGCAAGAGCGAAAAGCCCTCGGCGACGCCGTGGAGAAGCAGTACCTCGTCGGCGCTGCGATTGTGGTTGGCGGCAATGGCAGCGCGGACGTCGGCATCGAGCTGCGCAGACGGATACGCGGCAACTTCTCCGAGGGACGTGGCCAGCGAGTCCTGCAGCCACTGCGGTGTGGTGCCGTGAACATTGACGGCAAAGTCCAGGTCAGCGCCATGGGCGGCCTGATCGCCGTGATAGCGCAGCGGGTCGTCTAACATGCCATCCAGCCTAATGACCTTTTAGGATGAACAATATGTCCACTGGCCATCGCCCCACTGTCCTTATTGATGTCGACGGCACCATCGCCGATTCTCTCCCCGCAATCGCACATGGGTTCCGCCTTGCATTGAAGGCAATTGACCACCCACTTCCGCCCGAGAGCTTTATCAACACGATCCCCGGCCCGCCAATGGTGGAGACACTCGCATCCCTCGGACTTTCCGACGAACAAGTCGACCGAGCCTTCGCTGTGTATATGGAGCATCAACACGCCGGTGCTTGGCAGCGTGCCGAGATGTTCCCCGGCTGGCCGGAGCTCCTGCGCGATTGGCGGGCAGCTGGTGTCCAACTAGCCACTGCGACTTCCAAGGGCGAGTACTTCGCCCGCAAGACCCTGGACAATTTCGGGCTTCTCGACGCCTTTGACTTCATCGGCGCCGCCAGCGACGACGGCTCACGACAGACAAAGACTGAGGTCATTGAGTACACGCTCAAGGAGTTGGGCATTGAAACCGATGAAGCAGCGCGCCCGCGTGGTTCGGCCGTAATGGTTGGCGATCGCATCCATGATTTTGAGGGCGCCGCACAGTTCGGTATCCCCGCTATCGCTGTTAAATGGGGCTACGGCTCGGAATCTGAGTGGGCATCGGCTGCGGCGGTGGCGTCCTCGCCTGGGGACCTGAATCGTGTTGTGCGGGAAATGTTGTATCTTTAAGACTCGTCAACGATTAGTGACAATCCTATTTTTATTTTCCGAGAAGTTTGGTTTTGCCTATTATGCTTATGAACTCGTCGCATCGTACTGAGTCCGTGTACGTCGTGTTTGTCTGCTCCGGAAATATCTGCCGCTCCCCCATGGCTGAAATCATCGTCCGTGACGCGGTTGAAGCCAATGCGCTTGCCGACGATGTCCTGCTCGCCTCCTGCGGAATCGGCGGCTGGCATGTCGGCGAACCCGCCGACGAGCGAGCGCAAGCCGAGCTGGAAAATGCTGGCTACGATCCGAACCACACCGCGGCACAGCTGGGCGATGAGCACATGGATGCAACGCTTTTCATCGCCATGGATGAATCGCACATCAATGGTCTACTCCACGCTGGCGTGCCAAAAGAGAAGATTCGCCTGATGCGTTCCTTCGACCCGGCATCCCCGAAGGGGGCCGTCGTGGCCGATCCTTACTACGGAGGTCCGGAGGGATTCGTCCGCACTCGAAACGAAATTGAGGCCGCGACGCCGGGAATCATCGCATGGTTGCGTGAGACTCTGGCGCTGGCCTCTGAGCGCTAAGGTTTCAAAACAACCTTTTCTTTTGTTTTGCTGGCATTGCCCCGGTTTCGAAACGCCCAAATCTTATTCAAGATGAAGTTAGCGGGCGTGCCCAAAATAACGCCGATAAGGTTTGCCCAGTAGAGGCGGTTTCTAAAGCCGGTGGAGTCGTCGAAAATATCCACCGGCAGTGCCAGCGGCGAGGTGGGGTTAGTCAGCAGCGTGATGACAACCAGGTTCACAATCAGCGCTGAGATACCTGCAAATAAAAACGGGAAGAACTGCCTAAACCAGTTCGGGCGATTGTCAGTTCGGAAGGTCCAGGACCGGTTGAGCTGGAAGTTCCAGATGTTAGCCACGACAAACGCCAGAGTTGCATAGACGTGGGAGTAACGGATATTCCACCGCGTTCCGAACAGGTTCATAAACACGTCATGCTCATTGGTGCCCAGACTGAGGCCCAACTTGCGGGCAATAATCACGACAATCAGGTTGACAACCACACCTGTGCCGCCGACCAGACCGAACTTGATGAACTGGCGCGAGACTGTGCTGAAGCGGCGTGAAGGCGAAGATTTCGCTGTTTGCGTGCCCACCACGACACCTCTCTTTCCATCTATCCCCGGGTAGATTCCCCGTCAAATACGCTCAAACAACTTTACCCGAAGTTCACTCAATCTCCGCACCGCCAACCACCAGCCGCTCTAGTGCCATCCACACCACCGGGTAAGCTCAATGAATGTGTTTAAGAATGTGCGCCAGTTTCTGACCCCTGGATGGGTTCTCACTGCCATTGTCGCCATTGCGTTTTCCTATCTCGCATTTACTGTTCTGGCTCCGTGGCAGTTGGGTAAGAACACCGCGACGCAGCATCGCAATCAGCAGCTTGAGCACTCATTCGAGCTCGACCCCGTAGATGTCAATGAGCTAATGCCCAAGGGCAAAGGATTCGTCGAGGGCAACGAATGGCGTCGCGTTACCGCCACCGGGTCCTTCCTGCCGGATACACGCGTGCTATTGCGTAACCGTCCGGTCAATGGAGCCCCCGCCGTCCAGGTACTCGATGTCTTCGTCGCTAACAATGGCGAAAACTACCTGGTCAACCGCGGCTTTGTACGCCCGACAGACTCCAGCACCCCCAATGTTGAGCCAGCCCCGAAGGGCACCTTGACTATCTCGGCCTTTACCCGCCGAAACGAGATTCCCGCCGAGACCGCCCCAATCCCCGGCACCCCGCCGCAGGTCTACGGAATCAACACCAAGGAAGTGTCCGAGCTAGTCGACACCGAACTCAACCCCGATTGGCTTCAGCTCTCGGACAAATCCGATGCCGTCATCGAGGCCATTCCACTGCCCACTCTGGAGTCCGGCCCCTACCTCTCCTACGGCATTCAGTGGATCTTCTTCGGCGCTCTCGTACCGCTGGCCGTCGTCTGGTTCATTCGTGCTGAAATCGTCGAGCGCAGACGAGACCGCGCGGAGCAAGAGGAGATGGCTAAGAACCTCCGCGATGCCGAAGCCGCGGAACCAGTAGATGACGCTGATGACTCTGAGGACGCAACACCCGAATCGGACGATGCCACCACTCCCACTCCTCCGCAGGCTAAGTCCGAAGAGGATCGCGCCGCCGAGCTGCACCGCCAGCGCATGGCGCAACGCTACGGCAACACTGGCCACCGCGCCGCAGGTTACCGCGACAACCGATACGACGAACGCTTCTAGCTCGCAGCTCGCGCCTTCGCGTGCCGGACGCATCCGGCCACAACCACAGCTCCCGCACAGCTGAGCGCAACAATATTTTGCACTCGCTTGCTCAGCTCAGCCGCACGCCGAACATCTGCCACCGCAGGTCTCCGACCACTGCCCAGCACTGGGCGCATCTCCACACCGCTGGGATACACCGTCTTACCACCCAGCTGCAGCCCCAGCGCGCCTGCAGCGCTCGCCTCCACGACGCCTGCGTTCGGGCTTGGGTGGTTGCCGGCGTCTCGTCGCCACGCTGCCAATGCTTGACGACGATCCGGACCTGCAACCACAGTTGCGACAGCTGTAAGTCTCGCGGGGAGGAACCCGGCGACGTCGTCAAGCCGTGCACTAGCCCACCCGAACTGGCGATAGCGAGCGTTGCGGTACCCCACCATCGCGTCGAGGGTATTGGCCGCTCGATGAGCGACCACACCAGGAGCTCCTGCAATGGCACCCCACATGAGAGTGCCGGTGACGGCGTCGGAGGTGTTTTCGGCGAGCGATTCAACGGTGGCTCGGGCGATGCCATCAGCGTCGAGGGATTCCGGATCACGCGAGCACAGCCACGGCACTAGCGCACGAGCGGCATTGATGTCGCCGGAGGTGAGTCGGTCGGCCATGCGTTCACCAGTGCGGCGAAGAGTGGTGCCACCAAGCGACGCCCACGTGACAGCAGCCAGCGTGAGGCTCGGAGCAACTGTGCTGGCCGCAGCGGTTAGCGCTACCGGTGTGGCCACGGCGATGGTGGTGAAAGCTACACCGCACCCTTTGGAGTCGGCGTAGATTCGGCGCTCAAGCTTGCTGACAGCCTGCCCGTAGAGGGCCACCGGATGGTGATTGGTGGGATCTGCGAAAATGCGGTCAAGCGCATATCCTGCAGCGATGGCTGCACCGCGTCGCCAGAGGCGTCGACTTCTGGCTTTTATACGCAATTTAATCGAACTGTCCCTGCAGAACGGCTACGACATCGAGCGGAGTGACATGTGCTGCCGGATGACGGTGCGAAGATGCAGCCATCAAGGTGTAATCACAGGTGTGCCGGATACCGAGTAGGTGCCCAAACTCGTGTGCAAGCGTGCTGCGAATTGCATCAGGATAGAGTGTGGAAGTAACGAAAACCGTCATTTCTTTACTAATTTCCGATGCAGAAGCCAAAACGTGCGAGTTCGGCTTAGGCACGTAGCGAACGCTCACGGTATCCGAATCAGCTTTGTCTTTGGTCACTTCCCGGAGCACGACCTTGCCACCGAGCTTTTCATTCCACTCTTGGGCAGCAGCGTCCAGCTGCGCGCGGTACGGAAAGTCTGGAGCAACAACGTAGTCCAGGGTGCCGTCGGCAAGGTAGGAAGGCATCTTGTCGGAGAGATGGAGAATCGATGGATCCTCCACCGGCTCGCCTGCATTTGCGGCTTTGACCATTGCCTTACAGGTGGCAGCGTCGATTACTGGTTTACCGTCTCCTCCAATTGCGTAGGCCTGTGGGCCCGCAAGTAGAGATCCGGCAACAATGATGGTTACTAGCGATTTGGTAAAACGCACAGACCGGGAGTTTAGCACAAACAAAAATCCGCCCGGTTTCTCCATTACGAGAATCCGGACGGATTATGACTGTGCGGCGAGAGGGTTTCGAACCCCCGACCGCTGGTGTGTAAAACCAGAGCTCTACCGCTGAGCTATCGCCGCGCTGCTGCGAAACTTTAACACACGGCAAACATAGATTGCCAATTTCGCACTACACACAGCGTTTATCCAGTTTATTTAAGCAGACTTTCTCAACGACGACAGCCCGCCTCACGGCAGCCCTACCCAGCAACAGCTCAGCTAGTGGCCAAATTTAGCTGATTAGCTAAAGCCAATCAGCTAGAACCGGCTAGCTAGAGCGCTGCACCAGGCAATTGCCCTGCCAATCCCCCAGACGAAGCGCCGAGGTATTGGAGAAACCAGCAAGCTGTGCGGACTCATCAATCACGCCAGGATCAATGGCGCCCGGCTGACCAGCGCCTGGCGTGAGCAGCCAAACGCGGCCTTCATCCTCCAAAGGGCGGGAAGCATCCACAAGACCATCGACCAAGTCGCCGTCTTCTTCACGCCACCACAGCAATACGACGTCGACAACCTCATCCGTGTCTTCGTCGAGCAGGTCTGCATCCAGGAAATTCTCGACCGACTCACTGATTGCTGAGTCACAGTCTGTATCCCAGCCAACCTCCTGGACTAGCTGACCTTCCTTGATGCCGAGCCTGCTCGCATATTCATGAGCAGCGCCTGTGGCGTTGACCACTTCCCTTTTCCTCCTCTAGAAAAAATATTCAGCTCGATTTTTCGAGCTATGTGGGGAAATTTTACCGCTCAAATACATTTTTCACAGCTGCAAAATAAGAATTTCCCCAAAAAGGTGCAGTTTTCGCAGTGTTCTTCGCAATGTTCGTCGTAAAGCGGAGCGGATTGTTCGGTGAAAGCGTGTGCAAGAAACGGCTAGGGGCACAACAAACGATTCAGACGTAGAGTGGAGAAAAATAACCTTTGCCTTTCCTTCAGGGACTGAAAGGAGCTCACAATGTCCGATACATCGTCAGGCACGCCACAAGCCCACTCTGATGAGTCAAACTTTGCCCTTATTCGCGATGGGGTCGCCTCCTATCTCACGGATGCAGATCCTGAAGAGACCAAGGAGTGGCTTGAGTCTCTCGACGGCCTGTTAGAAGAGGCAGGTCCGGAGCGTGCACGCTTCCTCATGCTGCGGCTGCTGGAACGTGCCACGGCAAAGCGCGTAGCTCTACCGCCACTGACTTCGACAGACCTCGTCAACACCATCCCGACTGAGATGGAGCCGGAATTCCCTGGCGATGAGGACATTGAGCGCCGCTACCGCAAGTGGATCCGCTGGAATGCGGCAATTATGGTCCATCGCGCACAGCGTCCGGGTATCGGCGTGGGCGGACATATCTCCACCTATGCGGGCGCCGCACCGCTTTACGAGGTCGGCTTTAACCACTTCTTCCGCGGCAAAGACCACCCAGGCGGCGGTGACCACGTCTTCTTCCAGGGCCACGCTTCGCCGGGTATGTACGCCCGCGCATTCCTAGAGGGGCGTCTGACCGAAGAGGACCTCGACGGTTTCCGTCAGGAAGTCTCCCTCGGCGAGGGCAATGGCCTTCCCTCCTACCCGCACCCGCATGGCATGCCGGAGTTCTGGGAGTTCCCGACGGTGTCCATGGGCCTTGGTCCACTCAACGCCATCTACCAGGCACGCTTCAACCGCTACCTGCATGACCGCGGCATCAAGGACACCTCCCAGCAGCACGTTTGGGCCTTCCTCGGTGACGGCGAAATGGACGAGCCGGAATCCCGTGGCGCCATCCAGCATGCGGCGTTGAACAACCTGGATAACCTGACATTCGTCATTAACTGCAACCTGCAACGCCTGGACGGTCCGGTGCGCGGCAACACCAGCATCATCCAGGAGCTGGAGTCGTTCTTCCGCGGCGCTGGTTGGAATGTCATCAAGGTCGTTTGGGGCCGCGAGTGGGACGAGCTCTTCGCCAAGGACAAGGACGGCGCACTAGTCGACCTGATGAATAAGTTCTGCGATGGCGATTACCAGACGCTGAAGGCTAACAACGGCGCTTGGGTGCGCGAGCACTTCTTCGGCCGTGACCCGCGCACTGCCAAGCTGGTCGAGGACATGACCGACGAGGAGATTTGGAACCTCCGTCGCGGTGGCCACGACTACCGCAAGATTTACGCTGCCTACAAGAAAGCCTTGGAGACCAAGGATCAGCCGACCGTCATTCTGGCGCACACGGTTAAGGGCTATGGCCTCGGCCATAACTTCGAGGGCCGCAACGCGACCCACCAGATGAAGAAGCTGACGCTCGATGATCTGAAGCTTTTCCGCGATAACCAGCGCATTCCGATCTCCGACGAGGAGCTGGAGAAGGATCCATACCTGCCGCCGTACTACAACCCGGGCCCAGAGTCCGAGGAAGTGCAGTACATGCTGGAGCGCCGCAAGGAACTCGGCGGTTTCGTGCCAGAGCGTCGCACTAGCTACGAACCTCTGACAGTGCCAAAGCCAGAAAGCCTGAAGAACCTGCTCAAGGGATCAGGTAAGCAGAAGGTCGCCACCACTATGGCGACGGTGCGTGTTTTCAGGGACCTGATGCGCGATAAGGATCTCAAGGACCGCTTCGTGCCTATCATCCCTGATGAGGCCCGCACCTTCGGCATGGACTCCTGGTTCCCGACGCTGAAGATCTACAACCCGCACGGCCAGAACTACACCCCGGTCGACCATGAGCTGATGCTGTCCTACAAGGAAGCAAAGGACGGTCAGATTCTGCACGAGGGCATTTCCGAGGCGGGCTCTGTGGGGTCGTTTACCGCTGTCGGCTCGGCGTACGCCACCCATGGCGTGGCCATGATTCCGCTCTACATCTTCTACTCGATGTTCGGTTTCCAGCGCACGGCTGACTCCATCTGGGCTGCCGGTGACCAAATGTCCCGCGGCTTCCTACTCGGCGCTACCGCCGGTCGCACGACGCTGACAGGTGAAGGCCTGCAGCACATGGACGGTCACTCCCAGCTGCTGGCAGCTACGAACCCGTCCGTGGTCTCCTACGACCCAGCATTCGGCTACGAGATTGCTTACATCGTCTGCGACGGTATCGACCGCATGTATGGTCCGGAGCGCGGCGAAGATGTCATTTACTACCTGACTATCTACAATGAGCCGACTTCGCAGCCGGCTGTCCCGGAAGACCTCGATGTCGAAGGGCTGCTTGGCGGTATCTACCGCTTCCGCAAGGCTGAGGGCGACAAGCATGTCAACCTGCTGGCTTCCGGCATTGGCATGCAGGAGGCGCTGCGTGCCGCAGACATCCTGGAAGACTACGGTGTGGCTTCCTCGATTTACTCGGTGACCTCGTGGAATGAGCTGGCTCGCGATGGACACGAGCGTGACACTGAGCGTCTGCACAACCCGGCTGAAGAGGTCGAGGACGCCTTCGTTACCCGCCAGCTGTCCGACACCGATGGGCCGTTCATCGCGGTGACTGATTTCCAGCGTGCGGTCCCGGAGCAGATTCGCAAGTGGGTTCCGGGTGACTACACCGTCCTCGGCACCGACGGCTACGGCTTCTCGGATACCCGTCCGGCCGCTCGCCGCTACTTCAACTCCGACGGCGAGTCAGTCGCTGTTGCGGCCCTGGCCGCACTGGCACGCGCTGGCAAGCTCGACAAGAGTGTCGCCCAGGAAGCAGCCGAAGAGCTGCAGATTACCGATCCAACCGCAACCGCTCAGGACGCTGAATAATGACCTCTAGCCTTGGAGATCAGCTCAGCGCCCTATTGGGCACACAGGTCACCGGAGCCGGTGACGCTGACGATGCCTCTCTCAATGCAGCGAACGCGGGCTCGAAGAAGGGTTCCGCCGACGCTGACCTGCCCGCAGGTCTTCACGGAGAGGTCGCGGCAATCGTCAAAAAGATGGCTAACGACGAGGTGGAGTCCCTAGAGCTCCCCACTCCGCTGACCGACTACGGCTTTGACCGCTTGAGCGTCGTAGAGTTGGCCGTCCGCTGTGAGGAAGGGCTGGGAGTCCGCATTGAGGACGAGGACATTCCCTCGTTTAAGACCCTTGGCGATGTAGTTGACTACATCGCCGCCCGGCGCGGGTAGAGCTGCAGCACGTTAGCTGCCTCTACCCCGCCGAGGTCTGCGTTGCCAGCGGTCGAGTTGCCGCTGGCACTGTCGGGTCCGGCAGGGGTGGACGTCGTAAAGCACTCTTCGGGGGCGTAGCCTGCCGTCATCATGCGCATCGGCTCTAACACGCGATCCCACGGCCCGCCGATGGCCGCGTCGAGGGCGCCTGCGATGTCGCCGCCGCGTGCCATGATGGAACGCAGCGCATCCTCGTTGACCACGATGTTTCCGGCGGCATCGGTCTGTCCGGCGAAAGTCCCCAGCTGCGGGGTATGACAGTAGCGCATGCCATCGATGGCGGAGCCGTCATCATCCACGGCTGGGTCTTGCGCCAGCTCGAAATAGAGGCGGGGCCACCTAGCCAGGTTGTCCACCAGTGTGGCGATGGTGTCAGCACTTGCAGTGAAAGGCACCTCGGCGCACAAAGTGGCATCCTGGTCGGTCGCACGCCAAATATCCCGGCGTGGCTTCGTGCCATCGGGCATGCTGAGTCGGGCCAGCGCCCACGTGATGTGTGGTTGCAGCGGCCCTGGCATGCTGTGAATCCACAGAACGCCTGAAAGTTGGGTGCGCATAGACGAAGGTCCTCGGAAAAGTTGCGGTCAATTGGTGTAAGACGAGATTCGTCTTCCCCTACGAACTCATCCAACGACACTTGCCACACTGCAGAAAAAAGCACTGCGGTAAAACAACACTTCTGAGGTTTGCGTTGCACGTGTTTATGATTGTTATTTCCGAGACGGCTGCTGGCAACCCTCAAGTTGTCCTTAATCCCCCAGATGTGATTTATCGCTGAGACGAAAAATCGGCGCCGCAAGCGACGCCGACTTAGCTCATATCCCCTTAATCTTTAGCGTGTTCTTCCAGTTCACGCCATAGTTCATCGTTGAAATCAGTCCACAGCGGCTTTGCCCACTCCCCGAAAGCTCGGTCGGTCAAGGCGATCGCCGCCCGCCCGGTTGGACGATGCAGCCACAGGAACGTACCCGCCTGCCCGAAGTGGCCAGCGACGTCCTTGGGCATCGAAACACCAAACCACAGCCCCTGCTTGGAATCGGGGTGCCCGAAGATCTCAAAGCCCAGGCCCCAATCGGCCGGACGTTGCATACCATAGCCCGGCACCACACCATTCAGGCCCGGGAACTGCACCGTCAACGCTTCGGTCACGGTATCGGGATGCAGCAGAGTCGGGGCGAGAACCTCATCGACGAAGGCCATGAGATTAGCGACACTGCTGCGCGCGCCATGCCCTGCCGAGCCATCCAGCACGGAATCTGACATCCCCAGCGGCTCAAACACGGCCTGGCGCAGGTATTCACTAAACGGCATCTCTGCCTCCGCAGCGATGGCATCGGCGATGATGTCAAAGCCCGCGGAGGAGTAAATGCGCCGCTCCCCTGGTTCTTTTTCCAGCTCACGGCTGGCAAACCCCACTCCGCCGGCGTGCGCCAGAAGGTGACGCACAGTCGCGCCGTGACCGGGTGGCGTGAGCTCTTGGTCGAGCTCCACCGCGCCCTCTTCGACGGCCACAAGCATTCCCACAGCGGCCAGTAGCTTGGTCACGCTAGCGAGCTCAAAAACGCGACCGCTATCACCGTGGGTGTGCCAACTGCCATCGTCGGCACGCACGGCAGCCGCGACCGTGTCGGCTGGCCACTGGTCGATTTGCGCAAGAACAGAGGGCTTCCAAGAAGTCATGTCCTCAAGACTACGCAAGCGTGGCGGACTCGGACTTTTCGGCGGAATCGGACTTCTCAGCAGGCGCGTCTGCAGACTCGTCGTCCGGCTCGTCGGCTGGCGACAGGTCGGCGTTGGCGCTGGCGTCCCACTCGTCCTTATCCCAGATTCCCGCACGCTTTGCGACGACCAACGGGACCACGGCCTGACCGGTAACGTTCACCGCAGTGCGGCCCATATCCACGATCGGCTCGACAGCCAGCAGGAGGCCGACACCGGCGAGTGGCAGGCCAAGGGTCGACAGAGTCAGGGTCAGCATGACAGTAGCGCCGGTGGTGCCAGCAGTTGCAGCCGAACCGATGACGGAGACGAAGATGATGAGCAAGTAGTCCGTGAAGTCCAACGGCACACCGTAGAACTGCGAGACGAAGATAGCCGCGATAGCCGGGTAAATGGCGGCGCAACCATCCATCTTCGTGGTGGCGCCCAGCGGTACGGCGAAGGAGGCGTACTCATCCGGCACTGCCAGACGACGGGAGACAACGCGCTCAGTGACTGGCATGACGCCCATAGACGAACGGGTGAAGAAGCCGAGCGAGGTCACTGGCCAGACGCGACGGAAGAAGTCGATTGGGCTAATGCCATGAATCTTCAGCACGACTGGGTACACGACTGCAATGACCAGGAACAGGCCAACGTAAATAGCAATGGCGAACTTGCCCAGGCTGCCGAGCGCTTCCCAGCCATACTCAGCGACGGCGTGGCCGATGAGGGCTGCGGTACCAATCGGTGCCAGACGTATGACCCACCACAGGACCTTCTGCACGATGGTCAAAAGAGAGCCGGAAAACTCGATGAATGGCTCAGCCTTCGGGCCAACCTTCACCGCGGCGACGCCGAAGACAATCGCGATCACCAGCAGCTGCAGGACGTTGAAGTTCAGCGAGCCGGATACAGCACCGTCAGATTCGCTGATCTTCACGCCAAGGCCGAGGAAGTTCTGCGGGACGATGCTCTGCAGGAATCCCCACCAGGAGCCCACGGAACTCGGCTCTTGCGCTGCCGAAGCATCCACGCCAGAGTTAACGCCCGGCTTGATGACCAAGCCCAGCACGATGGCGATGACCACCGATACAAAGGACGTAATGGCAAACCAAATCAGTGTCGAAACAGCCAGCTTGGCTGCACCTGCGACCTGACGCAGGTTGGCAATCGACACTACGACCGCGGTGACCACCAGCGGCGGGATGAGCAGCTTCAACAGCGTGACGTAGGTACTGCCGACCTCGTCGAGCGCTGTGCGCAGCGAGGAGTCATCGCCAGTACTGCGGGCCATGAAGCCCAAAATGAGACCAATAATCAGGCCATAGACAACTTGGGCACCGAAGCCGGTCGCCCATTTAAATTTATTCACTTTTCCTCCTGGAGTTTTATTTCTCTGAAAACACTTGTGCCGCGCCTTATGCCGTCTGACAAATGCGCGCGACGGGATCCGAGGCCGCTGAGCTCAGCCTCGAAGAGACAGGCGCAGCGAGGCGGAAGCCCCGAAGTGTTTAGCGACAGGAGGAAGTGGAGATTCGGCCGTAATCGAGCCAACGCCGCTTTGTGAGCATTTTCATGTTGGTCATTTCTATCTAGCAAGTCCGGTTAAGAGACAAACGATAAGACTGCCACGATTGATGTTGTGACACCAATTTCCAACACAAGCTCACGACCGAATATTCCGAATCTTTAATTCGATTTCTCAGCTTGCTTGCGCATTCTCAGCCTGCCTGCGCAACTGCAGTACCTTCAGCGAGCAGAGGAAGCCAATAGTCAACGCGCCGACAGCGGAATACAGCGCAAACTGCGTGGCATGTGCAAACGCATTTGTCAGCGGCACCAACACACCGTCGGGAGCACCCTGCGCACGCAGACCAATCAGCATCGAGCCGGCGGAATCCTTCAGCCCCTGCCCCATCTGCTCCAGGCCCGGCGACAGCTTCGCGATCTCACGATCCAGCCCAATCGTCAGCGCCATACCACCGAGCGCAGCACCGAGCGCCGAACCAATCTGCCGAATCGTCGACTGCGTTGCCGATGCCTGCCCCGACAGCCGCACCGGAATATCACCAAGCACCAACGAGGTCAGCTGCGCCGATGCCAGACCAAGACCCAGACCGTAGACAATCAATGCAAACACAACCAGCCACAGCGGCAGGTCAACGCGCTCTTCGGCCGCCAACTGCAGCGAACCAAAGACCTCGAGACCAAGGCCCATAATCACCACACCGGCCGGGGTAATCCGAGCTGCCAGATGACGCGCCATGGCACCTGCGAAGAACGCACCGAGAGCCATTGCTGCCAGGACCAGGCCGGTTGCGATCGTCGATAAGCCAATCGCCGACACCAGGTAGAGCGGCAGCACGAAGACCAGCGCGAACTCACCCACCGCGACAAGCATCGCCGTGGTATTCCCCCAGCTGAACGTGGCGTAGGAGAACATCGACACGTCCAACAGCGCAGGATCCGCGTTCTTCCGACGACTGTTTTCCCACAGCACGAAAGCGACAAGCACCACCGCACCAACCAAGAGCGTGACGACGGGTGCGGAGGGAAAAGCAAACCCTATCTTGGCGCCTTGAATGATGCCGAAGACCACGGCACCAAAGCCAATTCCAGACAACACCAGGCCAAGAACATCGAAGCGACCCGCGCCATTGGTATCGCCTGCGGTGTTCGGCACCCAGCGCAGCGCAAGGACAAAAAGCACGACGGCGATAGGCACGTTGACCCAGAAGATAGCTTCCCAACCAGCAAACTGCGTAAGCACGCCACCCAGGAGTGGGCCGACTGCTGCAGCACCAGACATGACCGCACCCCAGATGCCGAATGCGGTGGCACGATCTTTATCACGGAATAGTGCGTTCACGCTGGACAGTGTTGATGGCAGAATGCACGCGCCGCCAATGCCTTGGATGACGCGGGCAATGACCAGTGGCGCCAAGGCTGTGGAAAGTGCGGCCACGACGGAGCCGACCGTGAAGATGACCAGACCGACGAGAAAAAGCGTTCGACGGCCGAAGCGGTCGCCAGCGCGGCCAGAGGTCAGGAGTAGTGCGGCGAAAACGACGGAGTAGATTGTGGTGATCCACTGCGCGCCCACGATGTCGAGACTCAGCTCCGAAATGATGGTCGGCAGTGAGACACCAACGATGGTGCCATCGAGGACAATCATGCCGAGACCAACCGCGAGCACGAGCAAACCCCACCAGCGCTGTGGTGACGCCGCAAACTCGGTGATTTGCTCATCGCTGGCAATTGCGGTGGCGGTGGTGCCCTTCACTTTCGCTGTGGCACCGGTTTGTGCGTCGGCTGAGACGTCGGCGCTGCTCAAGGAAGGTTTTGTACTCATAGGATTAATTTTAAGAATGCTCTAAGCCCGATTCATCAACCGAAAGTCGTAACTTCGCGGGGCTTTGGTTCGTTGAGCACGGGAGACGCTTTGCTTCATCGCGCCCGGGAGATGAGGTCATTGAGAACTAGGGACGGCTTCATTGAATCCGCGCAATGGCAGCAGAACCTGCTGGCTATAGGGCTTTTATCACCACGCAGTGGCAGATTGCTATGATGCTATGAGGTCTCGGGCGCTAATGAATAGCGCTTAATTGCCGCTTCGCAGTGCCCGAGCCTTGCCCCTATAGCTCAGTCGGTTAGAGCAGAGGACTCATAATCCTTTTGTCCCAGGTTCGAGCCCTGGTGGGGGCACTAAATGTCCTGGGGGGTTCACGAAACTATTCCAATCTTTTACCGAACCTCGTGCCGGCCGCGGGAAAACGGCCGTAATCGCAAAAAAGACCCGCCCCGCTCGTTCGGAGGGGACATTCTCTGTGGTTAGGCACCATTTTAGGCCGAATTTCCGCACTCGCCTACGAGTTCTGGTCTTCGTTATGGAGGACCAGCCGGTGGACTTGGTCGGACTACACCGCAAGCGGTGGCACGTTGAGGAAAGCGTCGCCCCCAGTCTCGTCACGGCCGCGGGTCTTGCGACCTCCCGGCGGGGTCGGCGGAGGCGTGGACTTCCTCGGGAAGCGCCAGCAGTACTCTGCCGGTAGCAGCCCAATGTTGGCTGCCACAGCGAACATGTGGTCGCGACAGCGTGCCGCGAAGACCGACCACAAGCCACTCGGAGTGGGCCGGATACGACTTTCCACCGCTGGAGCACGAGCAGAGGTAGATGGGGGTGCTGATTTGCGTTCGTTTTCATGAATAAAAATGGTGGTGAAACGCAAAAAAGTAGAGGCCTGAGAAAAAACTTTCCAATACGCTCGGGCTATTTGGTCGACACAATAGCCATGGTAGAGTCCAGAATGGTTGACATGCCAACAGGCCGTAAAATTTCTACGTCTCTTGTATAATCCCGGAATTGTTTAGTCAAAAGTTTGGTTGCTGCGGGTTTGCAGGACCTGTGCGACACAGATTAAGAAATAGAAACAGTGACCGTTAGAACTGGTCGAGGAATTATAGGAGTCACCGATAACCCCGGCACCGTGTCCGCCCTTAAAACAAGCCCGTTTGAGGCTCCTGCGGAGGTGTCTTATCCCCACCGACCGGAGCGTTCGTCACAATAACTTTCTCGACCTCTTCGAAGCCACCCGGAAGGACGGTTCCCATGATATTGAGCAACACACTGTCCTTGTGGGCACGTTGAGCCTTGTCGTAGTCTTCCGGGCCGAGATGCGCGACGAAATTACGCACCTTGCCATCCACCGTTGCACGTAGGCGGATACGTTGCGAGTCGGGGTCGTCGTGGACCCGGCGCAATTCAATGACCTCGCCAGAAATACTCACCGAACGGCGCTGCGGAGCCTTAGCGAGAACTTCCTTCGCCTGTGCGGCAACGCGCTTATGGTCCGGGGTGAACACGACCTCGGAAGTTCTTGGCTTGGACACCTCGCCCGTCGGTTCCAAGGAAAGGAACTCGACAGCCACCTCGGACTCCTCTTTGCCAACGATCTGTTGGACGGCTTCGAGCAACTCCCAAGAGACCCCTTGACTCACCCCGAAGTCGATGACCTCGTCAGCCGGCCTTATGAGGTATTCATCAAGCACTTCTCGGGTTCCCTGGAGCGCGGCCAAAAGAGTCTCGGTGATAACACGCCCCTGTACCTCGGCACCCTTTTTTTCTTTTGTGTCATTGTTGAGTTTGACTGCCTTTTTGTACGGGACGTAAGCCGACGCAATAAAGCTCGCAGCCTCGGTCTGCCCCAGGTAGCAGTTGTTGAGGTAGTTCTCCGCGGCTGTGTGCGCCGCGTGGTTGTGCCTAGCACGCATTTCGACCTGGGTCTTCGCACCAGTTTTGAGCATGTTCTTCATGCCCTTGAACAGGTCTACACCTTGTTCGAATTCAACAATGCCGGCGAACTCTTCGTCAGTTTGAGCGTGGACACTGAATTTGTCGAGGCACTTCTCCAACCTCAGCGTTGCGTCGTGGAGGTGCTCCTGAACGTCTACCGCGGCGAAGCGAGTGAGTTCGTTGATTGCGTGCGCCATCAGAGTGTCGAAGTCCGGTGCCGTCGCGTCCTGAGGCACGAGGACGCCAATGTCTTCCAGGTCAAAATTCTGGGCAAGCAGGCTGCTTTCACGACCGGGTGTCCAGGGCTTCATCTTGGGATTCACGCCGTCGTGGGCAACCCACCCCAAGTCGTAAAGCGCCATAGTGAGAGCGTCGAGGCTGGGCTTCACTGCTTCAACACCCCCTTGCGGGCCTGGGCGAATAACTGGATAAGTTGATTATCGTCCAGCACCTGACTGGTCGGGACGCGAACTTCTACTTCTCCAGTCGATACATTCCGTGGGCTGGCACCCGTGAGATTCAGCCAATAGTTTTTCACTCCGAATACGCTGTCATTGCCAGAGAAGTCCACCCACCTGTCCTGGTCGTCTACAACGTGTTGTGCGACAAGGAGAAATGGGGCGTTCTTACCTTCGTGGCGCATATCGTCGTATCGCTTCTCAGACATCTTGACCACGACGTTTCCCGACGGGGTGATTGGCCCCTCGGTGCATTTCAACTGAAAGTTGATGGTCAGGGAGTCAATAACGCTGTTGATCTGGTGATGGACCGCAATGTCGTTGCCCTGGTCAACGCTCTCGACGCTGTACGTGCAGCCCGCTGCGGCGACCATCGCCTGAAAAACGCCCCTATGCAACTGTTCTTTGTGGTCGGCAATGCGGCGCTGAGACCCACGCACGAGATGCGCAGGGTCGAGCCCAGGGACAGACGACACGATTGCAGCCACTCAAATGAGCTTAGGGTGAGCGACTGGTTTCAGCGGCATTTCGGCATGAAGTCTTTCTCCCGAAATGGCTTTTCTTGTCCCACCTCCCCCATTTCAGGTGCAATGCTGGCCTGTCCCCGGTTGCCTACGCCCAACCCTCGAAGTTGCGACGCCATACTCATGGGTGTTGTGCCACTTTTTGTGACAAGGAGAAACGCATGGCTCTGCTCTACGGCATGGAGCGTACCAACCACGACTCGGACGACCCGAAGTTCTTGGGGAAGAACATCTTCACCAACGCATTTCCGCTGTCGCTGGCGAACTACATCGACCGTGAGAGGAAACTTCCCATTCCGGTCGTGTCCGCAGCGGTCACAGATGATGGCGCAATAACCACCCAGCACACCGACACCGCCTGGAAAGACATCATCGGCTCCGACCCGAAAACCGCGGAGTGGAATTTCGAAACGACGTATAGCGAGTACGCGAAGTACACCAACGTCACGCCCAACGGTTCGGATGTCGTTGTGAGGGACGTAGGGGGTGAAGACACTAGCGCGTTCGAAATCAAACTGGTTGTTGTTCCGACATCCGGCTCGGCTCGCAAACCGCGCGAGAAGCAATGGTGCGAGCTGGTTATCCGGCCGGCTTCTATCGAGCAGCTGGCGTTTTCCATTGCCCGGTCGTACGGCATTGAGCAGCGCGACACCTTGCGACAGATCATTGTCGATGCGCTGGGTACCCCGCAGGATCTCGACTGGTCTTCTGCTGGGGTGATGATGGAAAACAAAAACGCGGTGATCGAGGCCGCGGAGAACATAATCCGAAACGGCATCGAAGAGCAGACCCCGTTGGTGGTCATTGCCGAGTGGCGCACCGAAGGCCAAACGCCTCGCCTAGACGAGAACGCTTTCGACGTATTCGTCGTCACTGATATGGCCTTATTGTCTGTGTTCACCCAGACTGCGAAGAACAAAGCGAAGAAGATCAGCCGACCGTACCGCTCGGTGATCTGGCTAGTGAAGTCGCTCTACGACTACTCAGTCCAGCACTCGCTGCAATTCGTTGACATCACCACAAAACTCAACTTCGGACTCCAGTCCGACAAGTCCGCGTCGTTTACCAGGCGCGCCACCGAGATGCTCGACAGCGACAACTTCCAGCGGCCGCGGGTCAAGCGCACAGAGGTGGAGAATATCTTGCCTCCCGAGGCGTTTAAGGTGCTCGCCCCGGAGCGCCGCCTCGACGGTGCGTTAATGACGCACTACATCATCAACAGGCAGCTTGAGCAGGCCGAAGCTGAGGTTGAAAAGGCCGTCAAGCAGGGCGACAACCCCGCAGACGTTGACCTGACTGACTAGAGGTCTTCCTTCCAAGCGGTCGCTATCTGGTCACCAATGAACTTGGCGAGGCGCACCGGCACGGCGTTGCCGACCATTTGCTCCGTATTGGTGCGAGAGCCGACGAAGGTGAACCCTGGCGGGAACGTCTGAATTTCCGCACGTTCAGCGGTTGTCAGGGGTCTCGCCTGGGCCACTGGGGCGGAGTCTCCTGGATGTCCTGGGTAACCGGCAGGAATAGGCCTGTTGACTCCTCGTACCGTCGGTGACGGCTCGTCAATGGAGAACACGCCGCGGCGCGCGTAGGAGCGCGGGTGGCGGTAGTAGTGGTCAGTGCCCAGACGGTCACCGAAGTAGTCTCGAAGCGTCATGGGGGTGTCAGACTGGTTCTCGACCAGGAGCTCCATAATGCGCTTGGTCTTCGCCTCATCCTTGAAGCCAACGGCAATGAGGCGCTTGCGCGTCTGTGGCACACCGCAACGGTCAGCGTTAAGCACAATGGTATCCACGAAGTACCCCGAGGCGCGCAGGGTGTCTAGTGCCCGCTGGTACGCGCCCGCGCCCTTGGCTCGTGCCACGTTCTCCATGACGAAGAACGGCGGCTCAAAGTACGAGACGACGTAGGCGTACTTTTCGGTGAGGTCAGCACGCTGGCCTTCTACCCGCTTGCCGGCTGAGGAGAAGTCTTGGCACGGCGGGCCTCCGATAATCGCAGGCGTGTTCTCCGCGGCTTCGAAGGTAGGCTTCAGCACGCGAATGGTCTCCTGCACGTCACTCAAATCAAGCAGCGTCCCGTCGTGGCCGAGGTTGGCGGTATAGGTGTCCACGGCGCATTGCCAGTTGTCGAAGCCGTGGATCACGTCGAACCCCGCGAACTGGAAGCCTAGAGACAGCCCACCGCAGCCAGAAAACAGGTCAACGACCTGGGGCAGCTCTGGGTCCGGTTCGACCCCCGCGACGTTGTTTCGTTTAGGAGCGAAGTACGCGTCGACAATTTCTTGTGCCCAGACCGCGCCGCCATTAATGTTCTCGCTCGTTGCCACGGGGAGCTGGTTGCGTGAACGCATGGTGCGAATGGTCGCTGGAGTCACACCCAAGAGCGCGGCAAGGCGCTTCACGTCGTAGAGGCCGGTGGCCTCGTCGGGACCATAGTTTGTCATGACGAAAGACTAACACGATGCCACAACTTGCAACGCATTGGCGTCATTTTACGACCCCCTGCGCAGGAGGAGGAAAAGACGCGACCCCGCAGAAGCGCTCAGGGGGGGGGGAGTTTAGCGCTGTAACTGCGGGGCCACTAGGGGATGTCCCAACCCTCGGGGGGGATGTTGGGCGGGACATGCTCATTATGACCCAGTGGCATCAGACTCGCAGCACGAAACGGGAAAGTGCCCACTTTAATGGACACCGGCACCTAAACACCTAGATAAGGGCAGGGGTGTCAACGACCGGAGTGTTTGGGCCGATTCTCCGACGACGGCCTGCACATCCGAGTGCGCTTCCGCATCTCCGTTATAGTCTCGCGGACGGTAGTCGGCTCACCCGGCTGGGCTTTGACCACACCGGTCTTCTCATCCGGAACCTTCACAGTCTCGATGTCTTTCCCCAGGATGGCGGTCACCGTCGTTGGCCCCTGCTGCTCGGTCTTGGTCACGGTCCCAGGCGAACCCTTGACGGTCTCCTTCTTGTTTTGATCATAGCGGTCGAAACCCGCTCGAAACGGTCTTCTACGCGAGCATGGTCGTCTCCGCGACTTGATTGGGATCTCAGTAACAGTGGCCGCCGGAGGCGTGATCGTTGTGGTCACGTCGGACGAGAGGGTTACGGTTGTCGCCGGTAGCGTAACTGTGGTCATTGACGGTTCTGGCGTTTCGGTTACTGCAGAGGGGACAGGGTGGGGATATTGCAGTTCTTAAAGGCTGTGACCGGCAGAAAAAGCGCTGAGCCGAACATGTCCGGAAGAGCAATTTTCCCATCCTCGAATCAGAATGCCGGATACACACGCCCGACAATTCACCCTATGAACCCGGTGCCATCTTGGTGATTTGGAAAGAGAATATCGTCAAATTCCACGGAAGCTTCGCTATAGGTGGTTAAGTTTTCATCGTCCTGGATGGTTGAGAAAACCTCATCTCGAATCACCTCTTTACCGCCTGACTCCTTCACAAAGTAGTTTCCCTGTTGCACACCCTCGTAATCACCCCTGAACGCTGCACTAGCAACCTGTCCTTGACATGGCCTGCATCCCTCAGGCGTTCCTACTTCAGTGATGGTCAGGTTTTCTGGTATGAAACTTCTGGCCCTGGACCTTCCAGATTCCGCGTCTAGATCATCCTTGGTTTCATAGGTTCTGCCCTGGTACGTGAAGACTCCATTTCCCCCAGTCGACGTTTCTCACTATCGAATTCTGGTTGAACACAGGATCCGCAAGGCAGCCATAATCGTAAAAGCCATATTGTCGGAAACTACAAAATCCTAACTGTCGCTCTCATACTCAACCATAAATGCAGACCGAGCAATCAGTTCATCTACCTCGGACCGCTTCTCGAAGTAAATGTGGTACGCGAGTCCGCCTGCCCGAGCACCCGGCAACCCCAACGACAGCGCCCCGCCATGACTACGGCTGCTAGCAACGACACGGACTTCTTGGCAATCTCTCCACGTCGCTAACCTGTTCCAATAAAGCCTTCTCGGCGAAAAAGAACCCATCAGGTTTCACACTGCTCAAACTTGTTCAAACGACCCCGAACCTGGACTTTTGACCAGACGGTTTCGTTCAGCGTAAGTCGATTCCCCAAGAAAACCGACGATGAGAAGTATTGAACTCAAAGTTTGGAACATGCGGCCGCGTTTATACAAACAGAGGTCATTTCCCTCCTGCCACGACCTGCCCCCGTCGCTCACACCGCCACACGCAGCGACTTTCTCGCCCTGAGACATTTCCAACCCTGGCAGAATATATGATTGACGCATTTCGCCCCCACGTCGAAACCGTCGCTAACCTCGGTGCTGTCCCCTCTCCAACACAACTCAACCAAGGAGCACTCAATGTCTTTTCCCGCCCCGGACACCATTGTCCAAAACTGGCTGAACGAACGCGCTGAAGCAGGCGTTGTCCGAGCCAAGGTCGTCACCGATGTCACCTACAGCGAGGGCGTGTTGACGGTGACCATCGAGCCGGAGAAGTTTATTGACCTAGACACCTGGAACTTACTCAACGAGGGCCACTCCGACTCGCTTGGCGACTTCTACGCCACCGAGCTCGGCTGGACGAACAAGCAGTCCGCCTATCTGCGCGAAATGGTCACCGCATTGCGCGTCGTGGACGCAACCCGCTCGGTGATCGAAACGGTGGACACCGCTGCCTACCAGAGGAAGAAAAACCCGCAGTTTCCTGCTGATGACTCGGTTGAATAGTCGCGCCGTCTTGTACTAGGCACCGCCGCCCGGGAAGCAACCCGACCTGTTACTCTCTGTCCGTATACCGCGGCGGGAAGGAAAGACCGCGACGTGAACCACCATGTTGACGAAGAGGGTTTCGCCAGACTCGTTTCTACCGAGCCAACCGACGTGGACTTTTTCCTTGGCCGGCTGGAACACAGAACATATTTGTCGCGCAGCTTCGAAAACTTCTCCAACCGCGACAAGGGCAAACCCTCGCGATACGTCTGGAAGGTTTTTGAGAAGACGAACACCCCAGAGCTGGGTCTTACCGGTCAGGAGAGGGCGGAAGTGACAGAAATTCCGGCACACATGGAATATAGGCGTCGCCAGCTCAAAGTCCACGTCGTTCGGGAACCTGGCGTAGTTCGGGAGATCCGAATTCAAGCGCAAAGGAAAGACCCGAACGACCCGAAACTCGATGACCTCATCATCTTGAACCGGGAAGGCTCGAACAAACTTATCGACCTCATCCGCAGCCTCGATTCGATTCCCGTTACCGGCGAGAAAACCTCCAGAGTTGACGATGACGTTCTCACACGCATCATCGACGACCAGAGCGAACTTCAGCGGCTGTACGAACAAGACCCCGAGGCAATCCAGACACTCGTGGAAACCGAAACCTCGGCCGCTGAGATTAAGGAACTGAAGAATCGTCGCGACATCGTTGACACTATGCAGTCGTGGCTCGATGACGACGAGGCGTTTGCCGAAGCGAAAGCCGCGGCAGGTGGCGCTGAGAAGGCGTGGCAAAACCTTCTCGAAGCTAACCCATGGGTCCTCGGAGTTGGCCTCGGAGGCAGGCTCTACACTACCTGGGACGAGGGAAAACTTGAGCAAACAGTTCGCGGAGCAAACCTGCACACCTCCGGTAAGCGCGCTGATGCCTTCTTAGTGTCCAACGGTCTACTGCGTTCAGTGGCGCTAGCGGAGATTAAACACCCGAACACGCCTCTGCTGACGCGGGACCAATACCGCAGTGATGTTTACGCAATCAGCCGCGAGTTCTCCGGCGCGATAGCCCAGGCCCAAGAAACGGTTCGAGCCGCCAAGGAGGGCCTCGCCGGATGGATTGCCGAGAGGGACGACGAGGGAGGCAACACTGGCGACGGTGCATACTTGGTCGAGCCACGCTCGTTTCTGGTGATTGGCTCCATGAGCGACTTATGCAGCGCTAATGGAAACCGAATTGACGCGAAGTTCCGCAGCTTTGAAAGTTTCCGCTCCAACCTCAGGTCACCGGAGGTGCTCACCTTTGACGAACTTGTCGAGCGTGCACGTTGGAATGTGGAGCTTGCCAAGAGGCAAGATGAGACGGAGACGGATTTTTCAGACACCGAATTCTAAGACAGAGCGCCTGTTCACGGCATTTAATTGACTATTGCCGTGCGACAAGAGGCGGAACTCGGTGTAACCAGGGCGTAACCGCAGACCTGGTATAACTGGTCAGGAGGTTTCGTGAAAGCCCCGCCCCAGTCACCTCACGCCCACTTACCCGACATCCGGTTGTAGCAGCTGGCACATAGGGAGATGTACTTCGGCGCTTCGAGCGCCTCAATTTCCACGGTCTCGCCGTCGAGAATAATGCTGCCGTCCGGATTCAACCGCGCAGTAAAAATCGCTTTCTGCCCACAGGTGCAAATTGTCTTGATTTCCTCAATGGTGTGGGCAACTTCGAGCAATCGCCGGGAGCCCGGGAAGGCGTGGGTTCGAAAATCGGTACGCAGGCCGTAGCAGAGCACCGGGGTACCGCGCAGGGTGATGCCCAGCAACTGATCGACCTGGCCAGGGGTAAGAAACTGTGCTTCATCGATGATTAGGCAATCGTGGCCGTCGGCAAGCGAGGAGAGGTCATCGCCGTCGTGAATGAGGTGCGCGCGTTCCGCGATTCCGATGCGGGAGTGCACGTCGCCGTCAGCCAATGTATCGACGGCCGGCTTGGCAATCAACGGTCGCATGTCGCGCTCGCGGTAGTTGTGCGCGACGCGGAGGACCTCGATGGATTTTCCGCTGTTCATGGTTCCGTAGCGGAAGTACAGTTTTGCCATAGCCATCGATTGTAGGGCATCGATTCACGCGTTCTGGTGGGCGGGACACCGGGGAAGCCAACGCGGATTTGAATTCGCGACTATCCTATATTTTTATGCAGCCGATTCCTGACCTGAATGAGAATCCAACCGTTGTTGTATGTGGCTCTATCCACCTAGATACCCTGGTACAGGTCGATAGTGTCCCCGCAGAAGGTGGCACGCTCATCGTTGATGACGGCACCAATTCGCTGGGCGGTAAGGGCGCCAACCAGGCCGTTGCTATCGCTTATAACGGTGTCCGTGCAATCATGGCCGGAACTGTTGGCGAGGACCGCGCAGCGGATTTCGTGGTCGAGGAACTCAACGCACACGGCGTAGATGTCCACTCCATTCAGACTTCCTGGGATTTGCCGACCGGCAGCGCTTTCGTCGCAACGAACCGCAAGGGTCGCCCGGTGATTTTTGTCCAGCGTGGTGCCGACGCACTGACGGACCCCACCGATTTCGTCGACGAGTTCGCATCAGCGGATGTCGTGCTCGCGCAGGGCGAGCTCCTCCCGGAAGCAACTGAGGCCATCGCGTCCGTCGCATCCATGTACAGCGCGCGACTGGTGCTGAACCTCAATCCGGTCGTAACCGTTACACCTGCCCTGATTGACCATGCAGATCCGCTGATCGTCAACATGAAGGGCGCCTGGGAAACAATCCGTCGCCTGGACATCGCCGAGGGCATCCGCGCTACCGACTACCGCGCACAGCTCGAGGCGCTTCTGCAGTACTGCCCCAGCGTCGTCATGCTCCGCGGCGACCACGGCTGTCTCTTCGCACAGCACTCCGACGGTCTCGACGACGAGCCGACAATCTACGAGCACCCCGCGCTCAAGCTGCCAGAGGAGAAGATTGTCGACGGCACTGGCTCCGGTGATGCGTTCGTCGGCACGCTCACCGCGGAACTGGCTAAGGGCACCTCGCTTTACGACGCCGTACCCCTGGCCACCGCAGCAGGCGCAGCAGCTGTACAGGCGGTCGGCGCATGCTCCGCTTTTGCACGTCGCGAAAAACTGCTGGAGATGGTCGAGGCGGAGGATTTTCCCTCTGTGAAAGAGTACGCGGGCTAAGAATTGTCAACAGCCTGGTGTGCGAGCTGGCACCGATTAAGTCAGTGCCAGCCGGGCCAGTGGGGCCAGCGGGAGAACCTACCCAGCATTGTCTGGCAGAACGGGCTCAAGCGCCAGCATCACCAAGTACCAACTCAACGCGTACCCGATGAGGAAGACATAGGTAGCAATCGCGTAGATTTTCGCCGGGAAAAAGAATATGGCCGCGGGCACGATGAGAAGCGCCAAAACTGCGAGCGCAGTCCGCGGCAGGTTTTTGACGGTCATGCTGGTGGCCGTTGCCAGGGTTCGGCGTAGCGACGACTGACCGTCGGAAAGCGAGCACAGCGAGTAGACCCACGCGGTAATTCCCAGCAGGATTAGCGCCCCGGAGGTAACTCCTGCGGCGAAGATCAGGCCGACAGTGCCGAGGTCCGCGCGGGAGATAACGTAAAACTCATAGCCAATGCCACTGGCGAGAACCACGGTGAATAGCCACCACACGGTTGGTGTGCGCCAATTGTCCAACAGTGCGCGCAAGAAGCGCCGGACGGGCCTCGAGCCTTCGTCCCGGACCATATCGCGAGCGACCACTACTCCAGCGCGAGTTGCGGCGCCTGCAGTGACTATCGGGATGGATGCGACGATCATCAGCAGGTTGATGATTACAAGGTCTGCTAACAGCGACCAGGCTGCGTAGAACTTTGTATCGGTGCTGAAAAATCTATCCACGGGTTCATATCCTAATAAAGGCTGATTAACAGACGAAAGCCTCAACCTACGCGGTTGAGGCTTTCGCTTTCGTAAAACACGGTGCTTGGTGCCCTATGCGCTAACGCTTAGGCAGCTATCCCTTAACGGCACCCGCAGCAACACCCTCGATAATGTGCTTCTGGGTGGCGACGTAGAAGATCACAATCGGAATGATTGCGAGCACCAGCATTGCCATCATCGCGCCAAGGTCACGGTTACCGTTGGAACCAACGAAGCTCTGCACGACAACCGGGATGGTCTTGTACTTAGTGGACAAGCCGATGACCAGGTACGGCAGCAGGTAGTCGTTCCAAACCCACATCGCGTTCAGAATGGCGACTGTCACTGCAGTCGGCTTGAGCATGGGCAAAACGATGCGGAAGTAGTTCTGCATCGGAGATGCGCCATCAATCATCGCGGCTTCCTCGATGTCAATCGGGATGGACTTGATGAAGCCGGCAAACATGAATACCGACAGGCCGGAGCCAAAGCCCAAGTAGAGAACCACAATGCCGATTGGGTTGTTCAAATGCAGCATGTCGGCGATCTTGACGGTCGGGAACATCACCATCTGGAACGGGATGACCATCGAGAACACAAACAGGTAATACAGCAGCGAGGTCCACCACGTCTTCACTCGCGTGATGTAGTAAGCCGTCATCGCAGAGAAGAACACAATCGCAATAACCGAGAGGATCGTGATGACAAAGGACCACACGATCGCCCAGCCGAAGCCCTCCTTCATCAGGCCGACGGCGTAGTTTTCGAACCCGACCCACATGTCACCTAGTGGCAGCTGGAAGGGATTATCTGAAATTGCGAACTTGGACTTGAACGAGTTGAAGATAATGAACGCGATTGGCCCCAAGAACACGACGGTCAAAAACACCAGAATCGCGTAGATGATGACCTTAGATACGCCTCCCACCTTGGCCTCGTCCTGCTTAGCGGGCTTGGCCTTGGGGAGCTTGGTGGCCGTTTCAGTGGTCATTGCAGCGTCGACAGACATTTATGCCTCCACTTCCTTGCTGCGAGTAGCACGCAGCTGCAGCATCGCGATCGCTACGACCACGACGACGAAAATTACTGCCTTGGCTTGACCAACGCCCTCCACACCAATTCGGTTGAACATGGTGTTGACGATGTTCAGAGCAACCATTTCTGTCTCTGAACCCGGCGCACCATTGGTCAGGGCCAAGTTTTGATCGAAGAGTTTGAAAGTGTTCGACAGGGTCAAGAAGAGGCAAATGGTAATCGATGGCATGACCATCGGGATAGTAACGTGCCGCAGAATCTCCCAGCGTCCGGCGCCATCAATCTCCGCAGCTTCGATGAGCTCCGGTGGGACATTCTGCAGACCGGCAATATAGATAATCATCATGTAACCGACCAGCTGCCAGTTGATGAGGATGATCAGACCGGCGTAACCGAACTTCCAGTCGGACACAATCGTCGTACCGTACGATGCCAGCACGGCGTTAATCATCGACTGCCAGGTATAACCGAGCACGATGCCACCGATAAGGTTCGGCATGAAGAAGACTGTGCGGAAGAAGTTCGTGCCCTTCAGCTTGCGCGTCAGAATCCATGCGATCCAGAACGCGAACAAGTTCACAGTAATGATGGAAACAACAACCACCATGAGAGTGAATCCGAAGGAGGCGACGAAGCCCTCGCGCTCACTAAAGGCCTTCTGGTAGTTCTCGATACCAACCCACTGCGCATTAGTGATGGTTGTGAAGTCAGTAAATGATAGGAAGAAACCGATAACGAACGGCACCAGGAACGCGATTGCAAAGGCAATCAGCGTGGGTAGCACGAAAATTGGGAAATACTTTTTCAATGTTGCTTGCATCTACAACACCGCTCCTAAAGCTAAAGGCGGAGCCCGGTGCCTCGAGACCGGTTTAACAGGTCACCGAGCCCCGAGCTCCGCCTTGCCATTGGATGAACTCATTCCGTCGGTTGTTCATGCGCGAGAAGCTTTCGCTTCACACTCACCGATGGAATGGATCACCATTGATTTGCTGGTATTTAATTGTTCGGAGATTCCGCATTCCAGCTGTCGGCGAAAGTCTCGACAACCTTGTCCCACGGCATCTTTCCGGAAGCGTACTGCGCCAGCGCTGCGCCAAAATCATCCTTGAACTGCTGCGACGGGAAGTACTGGAAGTCCCACGGGATGGTGGTCAGGTCCTCGTTCTCAATTGCTGCGGCCACTTCCTTGGCCAGCGGGTCATTCGGAGTGTCGGCTTCAGTGAAGTTCTGGAACGGAGCGATGAATCCGAGATCCTCGACGACGTACTTCTTGCCCTCATCGGTGTTGAACAGCCAATTGACGAAGTCCTTCGTTGCCTTTTGGGAAGCCTCCGAAGCCTTGGAGTTGACCGTCAGGTAGTTCTCAGTACCAACCGAGATGCCGGTCTTATCCTCGTCCTTCAGGCCCATGTACATAGGCATGAACTTAATCTTGTCCTGCTTGACCACGTTGCCGGAGACATCGTTGATCTGGGACCATGCCCAGTTGCCATTCTGAACCATAGCGGCCTTGCCCTGGGCGAATTCCGCCATCGAGTCGGACACAGCCTTCGACGGGGCCAGAGTCTTTTCGACAGTGGAGTTATTCAGGTACAGATCAAAGAGGTTCTTGAACTCCTTGTTGTACTTGAACTTCACATCAGCGGTTTCCTTGGTGCCAAGGTCCTCGAATTCATAATGAACCGGTCCGTTGGCCAAGTGTGTCTGCCAGCGCCAATCCTCACCGGATGCAAGCGAGGTGGAAGCGAAGGTGCCGGAAATCCCCAGCTTGTCCTTCTTGGCCTGCATGTCCTCAGCAACTTCCTTCAGCTTTCCGAAGGCCTTAATCTCGTCGATGCTCTTGGCCTTGGCATCGGGCAGCGCGAAGTACTTGTCCATGATCTCTTCGTTATAGATCAGGCCAAACCCCTCGACTGCAAACGGGACGCCGTATACCTTGCCGTCCTCGCCCTTCAGCGGCTCGATGCCCTCGTTGAGGTTTTGTGCGATCTCAGTGTCAGACATGTCTGCCATGTATTCCTGCCAAGTACGCAGGCCCGCCGGACCATTGACTTGGAACAGTGTTGGCGCGTCCTTTTTACCAATCTCGGCCTTCAGAGTTTGCTCATAGGAATTCGAAGCAGCAGTAACGACCTTGACCTGGACACCAGTCTTGTCAGTGTATGCCTTCGCAATCTTCTGATATGCGGCATCCTGCTCCGGCTTGAAGTTAAGGAAGTAGACACCACCATCTGCAACCGCATCATCACTCGAGCACGCAACCAAACCAGCGGTTGCCATCAGGCCTGCTGCACACAGAGCTGAAAGGCGCTTGAAGTTCTTCACTATATTTTCTCCCTTGAGAAGAAAGGCCACTTCAATGGCATCCTCCGAGCAATTCGGACGAATATTTGCCAGCAGCCGTGGCCTAATTGGATTATCCCGCCCTGCGGCTAGAAGTAGCCTTTCATGCGAACTTCGACGCCACCCACGCGGGTATTCGGTCTCACCAAAATCTTACTTGACCAAAACCAATTTAGGTTGGCCTTCAGCCAGCTGTGAACAAATGCAAAGGAGAAAAATAGCAAAAGCTCTCGAAAGCACACCTAGAATTTGAGCTGTTTTCGAGCTGTTTTCGCTGAACAGAGCCGCCTACCGGCACCAAAGTAAGCACCTGGCCGCGACAATCACACGCAGACCCGACAACCACCGGACCACCAAAAGCACCCCTGTTTGGCGTGAATGTATATTTTTATAATATCCTGGCGAGTCGTTTACTTGTCACTTTTGAAATAATCGTACGCTCGACAGTCTGCTTCTAGAGAGCTACTCGACCTCATCGCTCGCCGGAAGATATACGGACTCGTCGCGATGCCCGGGCAACACTCGGTCTACGTAGCTCTGCACCGCTTCTTGAAGCGGCACATCCGCACGGCGTTTTTCTGCCATGTACCAGCGATGCTCCAAGACCTCGTGGAAAACCTGCGCATCCTGCAGCCTTCCACGCAGCCCCTCGGGCACAGCCAGGATTGTGGCCTCGAAAACTTCACGCAGCCATCGGTGCGCAACCTGCTCTAGCGGAACCCCTTCAAGACCTTCCGCCAACCGAAAGGTCTGCATACTATTGAGCATCCGCCTCGCTTGCCGTTCTTGAACATCCAACCCCGTCAGTCGCATTAACTGCCTATGGTGATGCCCTGCGTCAACCACTCGTGGTCGGAACACAACGCGGCCACCATCACTGGTGACTTTCAGCTCGCCAACATCGAAACCGAGGTCGTTGAGCCTGCGAATCCGCTCATCGACAAGCCAAGGCTCCTCAACACCAATAGATTCTTCCCCCGTCAGCTCTTGCCACAGGTCCTCATAACGCTCAATAATGCGCCTACCCACCGCAATTACGTCCAACTCAGGATCGAGGAATCCGCCGGCCTGCAGATCCATGAGCTCTCCGATGATGTTGGTATGGGCAACGTCAACGTCGTAAAGCCTGCGGGAATCTGAGAGTGTGCCTTGCAAATCTCCCGTTTCCGCGTCGACAAGGTAGGCGGAGAAAGCGTCTGCGTCACGACGAAACAACGTGTTCGACAGTGACACGTCGCCCCAGTAAAAACCAAGGAGATGTAACCGAACTAGCAGGACTACCAGCGAGTCAATCAGGCGGACCACAGTTTCGCGGGTGACCTGTTGAGAAAAAACTGCACGATACGGCAGCGAATACTCGAGATGTTCTGTGACGAGTGCCGCAGTTAACGGTTCGCCATCTGGATCCTTGCGGCCAGTAATGACCGCAAGCGGGCGAACCGATGGAGCACCGAGCCTGACCAGGTCACGCAGCATTCGATACTCATGATGAGCAGTGAACTCACCAATTTCTTTCACTGCAATGACGCGGTCATCCAAGTTGACGAATCGAACAATGTGCCGCGAAATTCCCTGAGGTAGGGCGGCTAACAAATCGTCTGGCCACTGTTCCAGAGGTATATGCCAAGGAAGGCGCAAAAGCTTTGAAGCCACCGTTGTCGCGGCTATTTTCATAGTTTCCGACACGGTGGCTCCTAAAACTGTCTTACTGTCCCACTGCCCTACCAGCTACTCATTTCATCTAAACGAAAGAGTTTAGGCCGGAAGGCGCATACCAGTCGACTTCGAGAACAGGTGCAGCATGCCCGGACGAATCTTGCCGTAAACTACCGAGCCCAACTGCGGCGCGGTGCGCGGGGCGGTACGAATAACCACCTGACCGTGTTCCTCTTCGTCCGGGTTAGAGGAAGATCCGGAGCTCAATGCTCCGCCACCGACGAGATCGCCATACATGAATGCATCGGAGCCCAATTCCTCGACCAAGTTAACCTGCACCGGAATGACGTCATCTCCCGGGCCCTCGACCAGGTCGAATGCCTCCGGACGGAAGCCCACGATAATCTGGTTCTGATCCTCCGGCGTGATTGCAGCAAGTGTGGCGTCCGGCAGCTTAATCTTGGCCTCGCCCAACGTGGCGTAACCATTAGAGACGTTGAACGTGCCCAGGTTCATCGCAGGCGAGCCAATGAAGCCCGCGACGAATTCGTTTGCCGGGGTTTCGTAGAGTTCGCGCGGGGTACCGACCTGCTGCAGAACACCGAAGTTAATGACCGCGATGCGGTCGCCCATGGTCAGCGCCTCAGTCTGGTCGTGGGTGACATACATGGTGGTCACACCCATCCGACGCTGCATGGCCGCAATCTGAGTACGGGTTTGAACACGCAGCTTCGCGTCCAGGTTCGACAACGGCTCGTCCATCAGGAACACCTGCGGCTTGCGCACAATCGCACGCCCCATTGCCACACGCTGACGCTGACCACCGGACAGAGCCTTAGGCTTACGGTCCAGGAACTGAGTTAGATCCAGGGTCTTCGCAGCTTCTTCGACACGACGGTCAATCTCGTCCTTGTCCACACCAGCAATCTTGAGCGCGAAGCCCATGTTCTCGCGCACCGTCATATGCGGGTACAGGGCGTAGTTCTGGAAGACCATCGCAATATCGCGATCCTTGGGCGAGACATTGGTCACATCACGATCACCAATGAAAATCTTGCCCTCATTGACCTCTTCCAGACCGGCAAGCATGCGCAGTGTTGTGGACTTACCACAACCGGAGGGGCCTACCAGAACCAGGAACTCGCCATCGGCAATTTCCAAGTTGAACTTGTCCACAGAAGGCTTCGTCGCACCGGGGTAAATGCGAGTGGCATCAGCAAAAGTCACAGTAGCCATGTGAATACAAACCTTTCATCGGCAGGTACGTGCCGAACGATCCGAGTGAAAGTAACCGCAGGAACAGCTCCTACGTATCTGCCTCACAAGCTTACTCTTAATCGAGCAGCCCCGTCACGAGCTCCGCAATCTTCGAGCGCTCCGAGCGCTTCAGCGTGATGTGTGCAAAAAGCTCGTTGCCCTTGAGTTTTTCAATCACCGCCTGCACACCGTCATGGCGGCCGACGCGCAGGTTGTCACGCTGCGCCACGTCGTGCGTAAGGATGACCCGGGAATTGCTACCAAGACGCGACAACACCGTCAGCAGTACGTTGCGCTCCAGCGACTGTGCCTCATCGACAATCACGAAGCTGTCATGCAGGCTACGACCGCGAATGTGAGTCAGCGGCAGTACCTCCAGCATGTCGCGCGAGGCAATCTCATCCATCACGTTGTCTGAAACCAATCCCTCCAGGGTGTCGTAAACAGCCTGCGCCCACGGGTTCATCTTTTCGTCCTCGCTACCTGGCAGGTAGCCAAGGTTCTGACCACCTACCGCGTAGAGCGGACGGAACACCACGATCCGGCGATGCAGTCCGCGCTCCAGCACCGACTCCAGTCCCGCGCACAGCGCAAGCGCCGACTTACCCGTACCGGCTCGGCCACCGAGGGACACAATCCCTACCGAGTCATCCAACAGCAGGTCAAGCGCCACACGCTGCTCCGCCGACCGCCCCTTCAGGCCAAACGCCTCCGTATCGCCCCGCACAAGCTTGACGACGCCCGGGGCGCTCACCCGTGCCAGCGCAGACTGGCTACCAGCGCTGAGCTGCACACCGCAGTGCAGCGGCTGATCCTGAACCTGCTCGAGCTCAAGGAAGCCATTGGCGAAGAGACGATCAATTTCCTCCGGGTCGACGTCCACTTCCACCATTCCTGAGTACCCAGTCAGAACGACGTCTTGGGCGCGGTAATCGTCGGCAGGCAAGCCGACCGCACCAGCCTTGACGCGAAGCGGAATGTCTTTGGTGACCAGCACGACATCATGGCCATCGTGCTGAAGATTGAGGGCGCAAGCGAGAATACGGTGATCGTTTTCGGCGGTGCGGAAGCCTGCGGGAAGGATGGAGGGATCGGAGTGGTTGAGCTCAATATGCATAAACCCGCCAAGATCATTGGCGGGCACAGGCCGGTCCAGGTGGCCGTAGCGGTAACGCAGCTCTTCGAGGAAACGGAGCGCTTCTCGGGCGAACCACCCCAGCTCTGGGTGGTGGCGCTTGGCCTCCAATTCACTCACCACGACCAGCGGAAGCACAACTTGGTGCTCATCGAACTTCTTGGTGGCGTGGGGATCGGACAGCAGGACCGAGGTATCAAGCACGTAGGTACGCATGCCCTCAGGCTAAAAGTCAGAGGTAGAAATTACGTGGTTGTGAGATGAATGCTTGGTTATCAGATGAACCACAGTTGGTTACAGGCTCTAATCCTCAAGTTGAACCCTAAGGAACTGGCCGAGCACCGAGCACCACTGCCCGGCCACTCCACTGCCCTTTTAATGGCGACTAGTCGTTGCAATGGTGACTAGTCGTTGTGACGGATTTGGCGACCCAGCAACTTGTGGCGAAGCGGATCAACCGCCAAGGTCACAGCGCCAACTGATACAACTCCCACGAGATACGCCAGCGCAACAACAAGGGAGCGTTGACCAAACGTGATTTCGTTCGCAATCGGTCCGAACATGGTGGCTCCCAACAGCGCACCCATGACAAAGCCGAAGATACTGGTCGCAAGCATGGGAAAGAATGTCTGCTTGAAAGTGACCGTGCGGTGGAAGTTGATTGGCGTCCCGATGAAGTCCAGCGCCTTTGTCAGCGATGCCTCTTCATAGACGGCTGAGGCCTGAGTCAGAAGCGTTGACACCAGCAGCAGAATGAAACCGATTACGAAAGTGATAGTCACACCGGTTGCAATATCGTGCGCGAACGTGACATCTGCAACCTCTTCAATCTTGTCTTCGCCAGGCACCATCATTGTGTAGCCAAGCAGCAGAGACAGGAAGGCCATGGAACTTACTCGACGCCACGATTCCTTAGCGTTAGTCGCTACTCGTCGCGTCGCCACAAAATCACTTGACGTACCGAAGAAGCTGGAGATGCGGGCAACAAGCTGGATAAAGAAAGGCGCCACCAGGCCAATTGCCCAGACCATCAGGTACATCATCGCTGCGACACCAAGCGTGGCAGTGACGGTTCCACCCGCGATATTGGAGTTGGCAATCACGTACAGGACGATCGCACCGATAACAACGGCCACAATCATGCGCCATGCCTTCATCGACTTGGGCACTTCCTTGCGGCTAACGCCGAGTGGTGAAATCATCACCCTTCGCAAACCGACCACAGCGGCAAAGAGTGCGAGTAGCACCACTGCTACCCAAACCAGCGGGTAGCCCCACCAGGGCAGCAACATGTCCCAGGTATCCAGGTAGTCATTGTCGAACTTGATTATCGCCCAGAATGGCGCAGTGGCCACCGACAACAACGTGCCCACCACAAGCCCAACAGCTGCCAATACGAGGGTTTCGATAATCACCATGCGCGTAATTGCCCCGTTGGAGAGACCAATTAAGCGCAGAGTTGCCAACCTCTGCTCACGTCCCGCAGCGCCAAGCACCGCCGACTGTGCCACGAGCGAAACCATTGCCGGAATCACAAAAACACAGGCCACGAGTGCCAACTGCAGGTACATCTCGCCCTGACCTTGATTCATGTAATCCTCGGGCGTTGGGTTCGGCGGCAACTGTGGCTCAGCCTGCCAACGGCGGTAAAACATCGCCGTGCCACCGACGACGACCAACGCCAACCAGGTACTCACGGTCATAGCTACCACGGACAGTGCGGACAACCAGCCGTTTCCCGAATGCGATTCACGCCCGGCGCGCTGCAGCCGCGTGCTCAAGTCCGCTAGTGCGCCGGTACGAATTCTCTGGGGTTTTGGTGCTTCAGTTACGGTGCTCACTTTGTAACCTCCGCTCCTGCCAGCATGCGGTCGTCGTGAATCAGGCCATCGCGGATCTCCACACGTCGACGACACCAGTCGGCCACCTTCACATCGTGCGTGACCATCACCAATGTCGTGCCAGTCTGCTCCACCAACGCGGTGAGCTGCTGCATGACCTCATGGCCTGTGGACTGGTCCAGCGCGCCAGTCGGCTCATCGGCGAAGATGACACCTGGCTCGCCGGCCATCGCGCGGGCAATTGCTACACGCTGTGCTTGGCCGCCGGACATCTGTCCTGGGCGACGGCGCGTTAGGTCTTCTAGGCCCAGGCGGCTGAGGACATCGTCGGCAAGCGCGAGTGACTTCGAGCGCTTCTTGCCCTGCAGAATCATTGGCAGAGCAACGTTTTCCCGGGCGGTCAGTTCGGGGAGGAGTTGGCCGTCTTGGAAGACGAAGCCGAAGTCGTGCAGGCGGAGGGCGGAGCGGTCGGCATCAGAAAGCGAATTAATCTTTGTGTCACCGAAGATGACGTCGCCGTCGTCCGGCAGCAACACGCCGGACATGCAGTGCAGCAGCGTGGACTTACCAGAACCTGACGGTCCCATGACTGCCACGGTTTCGCCGGGCTCAATGGTCAGCGAAATGCCGGTGAGAACGGGAGCTGAATTGTAGGACTTAGTGATGTCACGAATACAAAGTCGTGCGTTTCTTGGGCTGTTGTTGTCTGTCATGGCACTCATTTCACTCGCACGGAGGCGATTTCAACACCGTGCCCACTTTCCTTTTGCGGTAGTGCTAGGTCTACTATGCCGGAAATTAATTCCTCCGTAGACAGAGCTTTCGTACCATAGGAAACTATGGAGCTGAAGGATTATTTCCGCAAATATATCGGCGCGAACCGCCGCGAAAAAGCGCATAAACGCAGCTACGAGGAATCCGCCGCCGCTCGCATCGCCGAACTTACCGCTTCACGACGAACAATTGCCGAAGCCTTCGAGATTGAACGTCGCCGCATTGAAAATGACCTCCACGACGGAGCTCAGCAATACATTGTTGCAGCTTCAATGAAATTGGGACTTGCAGAATTGGAGGCATCCAATACTGGCAATGAGGAATTAATGCAGCTCCTCGCGGAAACTCGCGGCCATTTGGAGGATGGATTACGCGCTTTGCGGCGGACAGTCCACGGAATTCACCCGCAGGTGTTGCGCGATCGCGGTCTGCAAGCGGCTGTTGAAGAGATTGCTGAAGGATACGGCCCTCACGTTGTTGTGCACACTCCCTATCCCCTGCCTGAATTGGAAGAAAGTGTGCTCGCCGCGGCGTATTTTTTCTGTGCAGAAGTGCTGACTAATGCGGCGAAATATGCACCGAACGCTCCTGTTTCTGTGCTGCTCACCTCGGATCAAACACTGAATATTTCAATTACGGACCAAGGCCCTGGCGGCGCAAAATTGGGGCGCGGTTTGCGGGGTATGAAAGAGCGTCTAGCCACTTTCGACGGTGCGATGACCATGCACTCTCCCGAAGGTGGGCCAACGCAGGTAATAGCCAGAATTCCTTTGATGTTGAACCGCTGGGAATCAGGTATTGGATAAATGGAAGGCATGGAAATGAAAGGTGCGGAGAAGAAATGAAAATTGTCATTGCGGATGACTCGGCACTCCTGCGGGAGGGGGTCGCGGGGCTCGTCGAAAAGCGTGGACATGAAGTGATTGCGATGGTCGACACTGCCCACGGCCTGGTGGCGGACATCGATGACCGTTTTGATGACACGGGCGAGCTGCCAGATCTGGTGATAACCGATGTGCGCATGCCTCCAAAGATGAGCGATGACGGCCTGCGGGCGGCGGTCGAGTTGCGCGAGCGCTATCCGCAGCTGAATGTGATGGTGCTGTCGCAGTATGTGGCGCCGGCGTATGCGCGTGAGTTGTTCTCGCCGGGCGGTGCTGGGGGTAGTGCTGGGGTTGGTACTGGGGTTGGTACTGGGGTTGGCTCGAGTGGCAGCAGCTCGAGTGGCGGGACTGGATATCTGCTCAAAGACCGCGTTGGCCAGGTGTTGGACTTCTTGGGTTCGCTCGAAGTCGTCGCCGGTGGTGGCGTGGTGATTGACCCAGATGTAGCGACGGCATTGATGCAGTCCGGTAAATCGGGGCTAGCCAGTTTAACGGCGCGCGAGCGCGAAGTGCTCGAGCTGATGGCACGCGGCAAGTCCAATAAGCAGATTGCCGACGACCTCGTGCTTTCCGGGGCGGCAGTGGCGAAACACGTGTCCAACATTTTTATGAAGCTGCATCTGGAGCCCGGTGAGGAAAACCGCCGCGTGCGGGCAATTTTGGAATTTCTCACGGCGACATCGGGGCAGATTTAGGGTCGGCAGCAATCGCATCTCTCACAAAGTCGATGAAAAAATAAGTGTTGATTGTGGCACGAGTCACAATTTAAAGTTGGCACATACGCTTGTTGTTTCCCTATCGAAAGGACGTGTCTACATGACTGTTTACGCCAACCCCGGCACCCCCGATGCGATCTTCACGTACAAGGAGCAGTACGAGAATTTCATCGGCGGTAAGTGGACACCTCCAGTAGACGGGCAATACATGGACAACTCCACCCCGGTTACGGGCGAGGTTTTCTGCCGGGTTCCGCGGTCTAACGAGAAAGACATTGAGCTCGCCCTCGACGCCGCACACAAAGCGAAGGACTCCTGGGCCTCGGTTCCTGCGGCCGAGCGGGCGCTGATCCTCCACCGCATCGCGGACCGTATAGAGGAAAACCTTGAGAAGATTGCCGTCGCCGAGACCTGGGAGAACGGCAAGGCCATCCGCGAGACCCTCGCCGCTGACATCCCGCTCGCAATCGACCACTTCCGCTACTTCGCCGGCGCCACCCGCACGCAGGAGGGGCGCATCTCGCAGATCGACGACAACACGGTCGCCTACCACTTCCACGAGCCACTCGGCGTCGTCGGCCAGATCATCCCGTGGAACTTCCCCCTCCTGATGGCCGCATGGAAGATCGCCCCGGCCCTCGCCGCCGGCAACTGCATCGTGCTCAAGCCTGCAGAGCAGACCCCCGCGTCGATTCTCATGCTCACCGAGATCATCGCCGATCTACTTCCGGACGGCGTCCTCAACATCGTCAATGGCCTCGGCACCGAAGCCGGTGCTGCGCTGACCGCAAGCGACCGAATCTCCAAGATTGCGTTCACCGGATCGACTGCCGTTGGCCAGGTAATCAACAAGGCAGTGTCCGACAAGATTATTCCAATCACGCTGGAGCTCGGCGGCAAGTCCCCATCCATCTTCTTCCCCGACGTCATGGATGCCGACGACGCGTTCCGTGAGAAGTGCATCGAGGGCCTGGCCATGTTCGCGCTGAACCAGGGCGAGGTCTGCACCTGCCCGTCGCGAGCCCTGGTCCACGAAGACATCGCTGATGAGTTCCTGAAGCTCGCGGTCGAGCGCGTCAAGCAGATTAAGACCGGCAACCCGCTGGATACGTCGGTACAGATGGGTGCCCAGGCGTCCCAGGAGCAGCTGGACAAAATCTCCGGATACTTGGAGTCCGGGCCGACGGAGGGCGCGGAGGTTCTCACCGGCGGCAACGTCGCCAAGCTCGAAGGGCTGGAGGGAGGCTACTACGTCGAGCCGACCATCTTTAAAGGCAACAACTCGATGCGTTTCTTCCGTGAGGAGATCTTCGGCCCGGTCCTGGCCGTGACAACCTTCAAGACTCTAGACGAGGCTCTCGACATTGCCAACGACACTATCTACGGTCTTGGCGCCGGCGTGTGGAGCCGCAACCAGAACAACGCCTACCGCGCTGCCCGCGGTATCCAGGCTGGCCGCGTATGGGTGAATAACTACCACAGCTACCCTGCTCACGCAGCCTTCGGCGGTTACAAGCAGTCCGGTATCGGCCGCGAGAATCACTTGATGATGCTCGAGCACTACCAGGAGACCAAGTGCATGCTCGTCTCTTACGACGAGAACCCGACTGGCCTGTTCTAAGAATCCGACCCCTTGGGGCTAGGCGATTTGTCGATTCCGATTCACGTCCGATGAAGGTGTCGACAATCGCCTCTGCCCCCCCCAAAAAAACGCCCTCCGCGCCTGGCAGGTTACGATGGTCGGCCTTAACCTGACGCACCAGGCGCTGGCGACTCCAAAGTTAGAGGCCTAGCTCACGGCCGCCAGCTAGGTCTCTCTTTCTTTCTTCACTTGCCGGTACCACCTACGCATCCGATTAATCGCGGCACTGGCGGCCCATCCGCCAAGAAATAGTAGCGGGATGTAGAAGAACACGACATAGGCGACGGCTAGGCCGTCCTGGCCATCGGGCGGCGTGGTGAGAAATAGGAATGCCAGATCGCCAAGCGCGGCAATTCCTGCACCGGTAGCTGCTGCGACAATGCTCCGCGCGCTGGCCATCCCCCGAGCCAACGACCCATCACCGGCGAAAACGGCTATTGCTCCAACCAGCATTACTGAGACCAACATGGACACAATCCACGACGCAATTCCTTCGTCGTAGGCGAGATTGGGCTCCGGCAAGATTAGCCCACCTAAAACACTCCACGCGACCGCGGCGAAAAAGGACGCCAGCAAGGGGCGGGTTATATTGTCGAGCCTCATGCGTCCCAGGTTACGTGAGATAACTTCCAGAAAGACCGAATCTCCCCTCCCCGGTGGAGAATCGAGTCACGCCCACAAGAACAAAGATCTCCGAGCATAAAGTGGGGTAAGGAGAGAAACTGACAACCCGAAAACTTACGGGCTGCAAATGTGAAACTGTGTAAGTTTATGACACTTTCAGGGCATTTTTCGTGCCATTTTTGACATAAACGCAGTCAGTAACTCCGATCGGCCCAACGCCATCAGCCATAAACGCAGTCAGTAACTCGCACTGGGGTAAGTAGCGAAAGGTGCCCACCGGCGACGCACCGCCCAGACACGCTTCTCCGACTTTCCTAGGGCTTGGATTATTTTCTGTCTGTTTTTGTCTTCTTCGTCTTCTTAAACGAAAACCAGGCCAGAGAAAAACTCTCTGACCTGGCTTAATTGCTCCTCCAGCTGGACTCGAACCAGCAACCCTTCGATTAACAGTCGAATGCTCTGCCATTGAGCTATGGAGGAATATCCATCGCACAGAACCCGCTAAACCGAACTTCGGCCATGCCGTTCCTTGCGACGGATAGATACTTTACCCAGCCCCCTTGAAACTCACAAATCGCCAGGTCAAGGGTCAATTTAGACGTTTTTCCCACACGTCATGACACCGTTGTGAGTTCTCAGAGCCACGCAATCCACACAATCCACGCAACCTCACACAGCGCCCACAAAGCTCCTACCAGTACTGAAAATGCTTTCCATCATGCACTTTTCATACCGCGTTCATACGATAGGGCTTATGTCTGAACAAACCAACGGAACCGAAAACACCGAGCAAACCGCACGCGTTGTGCGCGGCGTTATCGCCCGCGAAAAAGGCGCACCTGTAGAACTTACTGATATCCACATCCCGCTCCCGGGCCCGAACGATGTCATTGTCGACATCCAGGCCTGCGGTGTCTGCCATACAGACCTGGCTTACCGCGACGGCGATATCACCGACGAGTACCCGTTCTTCCTCGGCCACGAGGCCGCAGGCGTGGTCTCCGAGATTGGCGAAGAGGTCACGCATGTTGCCGTCGGCGATTTCGTCGTCCTCAATTGGCGCGCCGTCTGTGGCGAGTGCCGCGCCTGCAAGCGCGGTGAGCCACAGTACTGCTTTAGCACTTTCAACGCCTCCAAGCCCATGACGCTTGCCGACGGCACCGTCCTCACCCCAGCACTTGGAATCGGCGCTTTTGCGGATGCCACCCTCGTCCACGAGGGCCAGTGCACCAAGGTCGATTCGGCAGCCGATCCGGCCGTTGCCGGCCTGCTTGGCTGCGGCGTCATGGCCGGCATCGGTGCGGCTATTAACACCGGCGAGGTCAAGCGCGGTGAATCGGTAGCCGTCATCGGCTGCGGTGGCGTTGGTACGGCCGCTATCGCCGGTGCCAAGCTGGCCGGCGCTAGCAAGATTATTGCCATCGACATCTCGGACGAGAAGCTGGATACCGCCCGCGAATTCGGCGCGACCGAGACCATTAACTCTGCGGAGCTGGTTAAGAGCGATAAGGGCACCGGGGAAGAGGATTCCGTCGTTAAGCGAGTGCGTGAGCTGACCGACGGTTTCGGTGCTGATGTCGTGATTGATGCGGTCGGCCGTCCGGAAACCTACAAGCAGGCGTTCTACGCCCGTGACCTGGCTGGACGCGTTGTTCTGGTCGGCGTTCCGGCGCCGACAATGGAGCTGGATATCCCGCTGGCGGATGTGTTTAGCCGCGGTGGTGCGTTGAAGTCGTCCTGGTACGGCGACTGCCTGCCAGAGCGCGACTTCCCGATGCTGGTGGATCTGTCGTTGCAGAACCGCCTGCCACTAGAGGGCTTCGTGACGGAGCGCATTGGCATTGAGGATGTTGATGAGGCCTTCGAAACTATGAAGGCCGGTAAGGTACTGCGATCGGTGGTGACGCTGTGAACAAGGATTTGAGGGTTGACCACGTTCTCACGTCGGGCACGTTCTCGCTCGATGGTGGCACGTGGGACGTAGACAACAACGTATGGGTGCTCGGCGATGACCGTGAGGTCATTGTCATCGACGCGGCGCATGAGGCGCAGCCGATTATCGATGCGGTGGATGGTCGCAAGGTAAAGGCCATCGTGTGCACCCACGCACACAACGACCACATCACTGTGGCCCCTGAACTGCAGGAGAAGCTCGACGCTCCCCTGCTCGTCCACCCGGGCGACCAGATGCTGTGGGAGCAGTCCTGGCCGGATCTGGCGCACGAGGATCTCGCGCATGGTCAGCGCCTGGAGATTGCGGGCACGGAGGTTGTCATTATTAACACTCCGGGCCACTCCCCTGGCTCGTGCTGTCTGTACGTACCGGAGGCCGCGGAGCTGTTCTCTGGTGACACGCTGTTTTCCGGCGGTCCGGGGGCGACCGGTCGGTCCTACTCGGATTTCGACACGATTATTAACTCCATCCGCGACAATCTGCTGACTCTGCCTGCGGAAACGACTGTCCGCACGGGTCATGGCGACCACACGACGATTGGCCGCGAGGCTCCGCACTTGGAAGAGTGGATTCGCCGCGGCTACTAGTCGCTAGCCACTAGCTACTCAAACACGACCTTGACCGCCTCTGCTTGCAGTTCGCGGCGGTACTGCTCCATCGCGAGCAGGTCCGCGAACAGCGAGTTGTAGGCGGTTTCGTCGTCTGAGGGGCGCATTCGTGAGAGCATCGCCTTCAGCTGTGCAATTTGGTCACCGACCCACACCTCCTGCAACCGCGCCAGAATCGCCTGCGCATACGGGCGCAGCGTCTCTGCGTCGACGGCGATTTGCTCCACGCCCAGCTCAGTCACGAGATGCTTGACGACGTCCTCCCACGCCTGATCCATAATTGCGGTCGCCCAGCTATGTGGCTGTGTGGCCGCTTCCCCGCAGGCACCACCTGCAGCCATGATGGCATCGAATACCGCCCGGTAGGTCGGATGCCCAAAGGTCTCGGGTGCGAGCGCATCGAATACCGGGCCGGTGGTGGCGGGCTCTTGAATTGCCAACTTGAGAGCCTCACGCTGCGCATAGAGCACAGGGTCCCGCGGGTTTGGATACGGCAGTGCCGGGTTGCGCCGGCGCCGCGCTTCCTCTGCCTCTTCGCGGGCACGGGCCTCTTCTTGGCGACGCTGGTAGGGAGTGCGCTTTTCATTCTGTGGCCGACTGGCCTCCTCGCGGACGCGCTGCACCAGCTCGGCTTCATCATTCCAGCCAATCCAGCCGGCAACTTCGCGGGCATACTCATCGCGCAACGCCGCGTCCTTGAGCTGGGCCAGGACAGGCACCACTCGGCGCAGCCCGGAGACCCTGCCATTAGCGGTGGTCAGGTCATAGTCGGCCAGAAGTGTGCGGAGGACAAATTCGATCAATGGCCGTCGTGAAGCAACGAGATCGCGGACTGCGGCCTCGCCCTTCTTCTGGCGCAGATCACACGGATCCATGCCGTCCGGCGCGACCGCGACGTAGGACTGGCCGGTGAAGTTCTGCTCCCCCTCGAAGGCGCGCATGGCGGCCTTCTGCCCTGCCTCGTCGCCGTCGAAGGTGTAGATGAGTTCGCCGCGGAAGAAGTTGTCGTCGAGCATGAGACGGCGCAGCAGCTGGAGGTGTTCCTCGCCGAAAGCGGTACCACAGGACGCGACGGCCGTGGTCACACCTGAGGCGTGCATGGCCATGACGTCAGTGTAGCCCTCCACGATTACAGCCTGATGACCAGCGGCAATATCCTTCTTTGCCAGATCCAGGCCGAAGAGGACCTTGGACTTCTTGTACAGCATGGTCTCGGGCGTGTTCATGTACTTGCCCAGATTGTCATCGTCGAAAAGCTTGCGGGCACCAAAGCCGATGACATCGCCGGACATATTGCGGATCGGCCACATGAGACGACGGTGAAAACGATCGATCGGCCCCATGCGCCCCATCTTGGAAAGACCCGCCTTGTCCAACTCCTCGAAGCTAAAGCCCAGGCGCTGCAGGTGCTTGGTTAGAGTGTCCCAGCCGGCCGGCGAGTAGCCACAGCCGAACTGGGCCGCGTGCTCGGCGGTGAAGCCGCGGTTTTCCAGAAACTCGCGCGCGGGCGCTGCCGCTGGAGTGGAGAACTGTTCGCGGTAGAACTTCTGTGCCTCGCGGTTTGCGGCGATGAGACGCTGGCGAGTTCCCGGTTCCTCGCGACGGCCCGTGCCGCCGCCCTCATAGTTAATGTGGAAGCCAATTTTCTCCGCACAGGCTTCGACAGCCTCCGGGAAAGACAGGTGTTCCATCTCCATGAGGAAGCTGAATACATCACCGCCCTTGCCGGTGGAAAAGCAGTGGTAGTAGCCATGATTGGGGCGTACGTGGAACGACGGCGTGCGCTCGTCTTTAAAAGGCGATAGCCCTTTCAGAGAATCCGCGCCAGCCGGTTTGAGGTTCACGTATTCTGCAACGATCTCCTCAATCGGAGTCCGTTCGCGGATTGCCGCGATATCGGAGTCCGGAATTCTTCCCCTAGCCATGAAAATAACCTTACCCAACCCGTCCAATCGACTCCGCCGTAGAGGTTTCGCTTGCCGACGAGCCGCCCGCGCTCAACCCAAAAACGTGCCGGCGGCGACAGATATGGAAAGATACTAGCCATGGCTGAGTGGAAGAAGATTGCGAGCGGCGTAGGCGCTGCCGCCCTGGTGCTGGCTGGTAGTTATTTCGGGCTCGATGGCGGAGACCAGAACTCTACGGCATCCGAGAACTCACAGGGGTCGCAGGATTCCACTGCCTCCAGCGCGAAACCAGGCCCTAAACCTGGCCCCAACTCGGGCAGCAACAAGGCTGGCACCAAGGGTGCCACCTGCGCAGTAGATACCCTGCCGCAGGAGGCCGACGATGTTATCGACCGCATCCTGACCGATCAGGACCACATCTATTCGCAGCACGACGGCAAGCACTTCGGCAACTACGAGGGACGCCTGCCGAAGGAGCGCGGTGACTACTACCGCGAATACACCGTGACCACCCCGGGTAATTCCAGCCGCGGTGCACGCCGCATCGTTGTCGGCGGCGGTTCCGAAAACGATCCGGATGTCTGGTACTACACCGACGACCACTACGAGAGCTTCTGCGAAATTCCTGACGCGGAGGAGTGAGCCAAAGTATTACTGCGGAATCAGTGCTACCCGATAAAACCGAGTTGATTTGCGCTCCGGGCAACAAGAACGATGCCAATTATTGCTGCCACCCACAAAACAGTGACCTTTGTTTCATATTCCAACCGGGGGATAACGCTCACTACCCGGTTGTAGACCTTATCCCCAAAGGCTGCGAAGAGCACTCCAACAATGACTGCGGGCGAAATCATCACTACACAGTAGAGCGCGAGGATAAGCCATTGCACTGCGAAAGGCACTGCCATCGATTCAATGATTCCGATTGCCGCCAAGTACGGCAACATCGTACCGACCTCGACAACTGCTGCCGCTAAGGCTAAACCCACCATCGCAGGGAGACCGGCAGAACCTTTCTTCGTGTCCTCCGACCGAGATTCAATTACCTCTTCGACGGTCCGTTTCTTGGGATTCGGTGCCAGGATTCCGTAAGCGGCTAACAAAATACCCAAAACCATCATCACCCAACTGAACCAGGTGTTGGATGCAATGCCTGAGACTACGTCTAAAACCTGACGCAGGCCGAAAAAGAGCGCGATGCCAACCGCAAAGTAGGACAAGACAATTGTCCCTAAATAAGTAACGTATGCGGCGCCCCTCATCCGCCGCCAGACGATTAGCAGCACTACTGGAATCAGCAGGGTTCCAGCACTGAGGCTGTCAAGAAGCGCAAGCCCCACAAGAACAAGATAGTCCATCTCCATCACTCCCTCGTACATTCGTATAGTGAACTATCATACAGTCGTACGGGAAGTAGCGTGAATGAAACCCTAAAGGAGTTTTAGGACATGAGCACGATGTCACCTCAAGAAAAAGCCATTTCCGATGCAGCAATCAAAGTAATTGTTAACCAGGGATTCGACGTTGTCAGCGTTCGAAAAGTGGCTCAACAGGCGGGCGTAGCCCCTGGAACAGTGCAGTATTTTATGGGCACGAAAGACGAACTACTCAGCAGGGCACTCCTGCGCTCGGCAGCACGACAGCATGAAAGAGTCTCGTCGCTACGCTTTCAATCGAATACCTCGCCACTAGAACAGCTCCACCGCTCACTGCTCGAACTGCTCCCCATCGGCCCAATACAGCGCGAAGACGCAGCACTGTGGGTTATCCTCGGTGCCGCTGCATCAACACGCAAAGTCCTGGCCCAGGAGTACCAGACCGAACTCAGTAGATTCCAGGACCGTCTCATTTCAGCACTGTCCGCCGCCGACGCCCCCGGAGATATAGCTCAGACGGCCCGGCTCATCACAGCTATCGTAAATGGACTAACCCTCGATTACATGCATGCAAAGCCCGACGCAGAGACTACGAAGGCGCTTTCCGATGACCTCAGTAGTAGCCTTCAGCGGATACTGCAAAAATAGTAATCGCCGACAGCGCTATCCCCACGCCGCAGCCACACCAGCAATCTGGCGATCAAGCCGCTCTACACGCGACTCCGTCATCGACGCTAGCTGATCAACGATAACCCTCAGCCGCGCTTGGTCACTCTCCGCCCGGGAATAGAGCCACTGGAACATCGGATCAAGAGTTCCCGGAGCACCCTCCTGCAGATACTCGGCCACCCGGAAAAGACGATCGCGCTCACGCTCCTGACGGCGAATATGACGCGGAAGATCCATCACATACAGCACGGCGATGGTCTTCAGCATGGTGACCTCCGCCAGAATCGAGCTGGGCACCGCGAGGTCCGCGTCGTAACGCCCGAGCGGAAGCGTCGACCCGGAGGCAGCACGCGTACCCGCGACGGAAGCAGTGACAAAACGGCCGACCAGCTCCGAGGTCATCCGTTTCAGCGCGACCAGCGAGCGCAGCGAACCATCATAGGACGCCGCAGCTGATACCACCGGCAAGCTGGCAAGACGCCCGGCAGCCTCGACGAGCTCCGCTGGATCGCCACCAAATGCGGCAGCGCCCTTGTCAGCGAGCGCGGCCAGTTCCACCGTGTCCCACAGAACACCCAGGTCAACGCGGCCAGAGACGATGCCATCCTCGACATCGTGGACGGAATAGGCGACATCGTCAGACCAGTCCATGATCTGCGCCTCAAGACACTGCTTGCCGTGCGGAACGCCCTGCCGAATCCACTGCAGAATCGCGGCATCTTCCTGGTAGGCGCCGTACTTGTGGCGGAGCTGACCATCGGGACCGATTGGAGTCCACGGGTACTTACAGGCCGCATCGAGCGCCGCCCGAGTGAGATTGAGTCCACAGGGCTCACCTGTACCATCGAGCACCTTCGGCTCGAGGCGAGTGAGAATACGCAGCGTCTGCGCGTTGCCCTCGAACCCGCCGCAACCAGCGGCAATCTCGTTGAGGGCACGCTCGCCGTTGTGGCCATACGGCGGATGCCCGATGTCATGGGTCAGGCCGGCCAGCTCTGCGAGATCCTCATCTGCACCCAACTCGCTGGCGATTCCACGGGAAATCTGCGCGACCTCCAGCGAGTGAGTCAGGCGCGTGCGCGGAGTATCACCCTCTCCTGGTCCCACAACCTGGGTTTTGTCAGCCAGCCTGCGCAGCGCTGCGGAGTGCAGGACGCGGGCGCGATCTCGCGCAAACGCCGCCCGGTGGGATTCCAAGGACTGCACCCCGGGCAGCAATGACTGCTTCGGAGACTCCTCGACAATACGAGCGAGTTCAAAAGATGAATACGAAAATTTACCGGCCACGTAATTATTGTTACGTATCCTTGTAGATATGTCTGACAGGAATCGCGTGTTTCGCCCCCTTTACCTTGCCGCATCGGGTGCTTTCCTCGGCCTGAGCATGCCGCTAATTACTGCCGCACTACCGGCACAGCCACCGGTTCACGCACCTGCTTCGCTGCTGGCACTCGCACCGTCAGCATCCCTGGCGCACGCCGAGGCGCCGGCGGATGTGTCAGGTGACGTGGACGATCTCGCAGGTGTGCTGAGCAGCGGCGAAGAGGCTCGCTTAAAGGAGCAGATTCAGCAGCTCAAGACAGAGAAGCGACTCCTGTTCTCGGTGTTTTATATCAAGAGCTTCGACGGCATTCAGGGCCAGCAGTGGGCACAGCAGGCCTGGGAACACCTCGGAGCTGCCGACAACCGCGGTGTCATCGTCGTCGCTGTGGAAGACCGAAACCTCGGCGCTTTCGTCGGAGACTCCTTCCCCCGCAACGCGGAGGCCATCAACAGGGCAGCTCAAGGGCAGTTGTTAGAGGATGACAACTGGGCAGCTGCGGGTGAAGCTGCCATCGCCGAGGCAGGCGGTGGCAGCGGCTCCGCCGGTGGGTGGGCGCTCGGTGCCGGCCTCGGTGGTGCCGCCGTTGTCGGTGGCGCCACCTGGGCCGTGGGCCGTCGCAATAAGAAGAAGCGCGATGAGGAGGAGATCGCTCGTGGCCGCAACATCGACCCCAGGGATGTCTCTTCGCTGGACTCGCTGAGCACCAGCTCGCTCGATGTTCTTGCGCACGATGAGATTGTCAGTACCGATGAGTCCATTCGCAAGGCCAACACCGAGCTCGACCTCGCTCGCGCTGAGTTCGGCACCGAACGCATCCGCAGCTTCGACAACGCACTGAAGCACTCTCAGTCCACGCTCGAGCGCGCGTTTGCACTTCGCCAACAGCTTGACGACGGCTCCGTGACCGACGAAATCGAGCGCCGCAGTGTCCTACTGGAGATTATCTCCACCTGTGGTGTTGCGGATGACCAGCTCGACGGCGAGGCCGCAAACTTCCAGAAACTCCGCCAGGAGTTAATGAATGCTGAAGCGACCATTTCAAAGCTCACTCAGCGAAGCGTCGAGCTGCGCTCACGTATGCCGCGTGCCGGCGAAATTCTCGACGGTCTGCGCGCACGTTACGAAGAGCAGATGCTCAGCTCTGTGACCGACAATATCGACATGGCCACGGAGCACCTGAATCAGGCTGACCAGTCAATGACTGAGGCCCGCCGCATCGCGGACCTACCCGCCGGTGAGCAAGGTGGTCTGATTGATGCACTGTCGGCCACCGACTTTGCGCTCACACAGGCAGAGAGTCTTCTGGAGGCCATTGAACACGCCGATAGCGATATTCACGCTGCAGTCGCGGGGCTGGCTTCCCTTATCGCCGAGGTCCGGGGTGAAATCGATGAGGCCTCGCACCTGATGTCGGCACCGCAAGGCGCCAACATCAACCGCGAGCGTCTCAATGCAGCCATCGAAGCAGGCCGCGAAGCACTCGGTGTGGCAGCCAATAAGTCCGAAGTGGATCCACTGAGTTCCTGGACCGCACTGACCGATGCCGATGAGCTGCTCGACGAAGCCCTCGACTCCGCTCGAGATAAGGCCGCGTCGTTCGCCCGCGCTACCGCTACTTTGCAGCACAGCATGCAGGATGCCGACAATCACATTCGCGCCGCGGCTGACTTAATTGCTACCCGCCGCCGTGTGGTTGGCGCTGAGGCTCGCACTCGCCTCGCAGAGGCGCAGCGTGCTTACGGCTCTGCTCAGGGCTTCGCCAACGACGATCCGCGAAAGGCTTTGGCCTACGCACGTCGTGCGCGCAAGCTCGCGGCTGAGGCCGCTGACTTGGCCCGCCGTGACATCCGCCGCTACCAGGATCAGCGCCGCGGTGGCGGCAGCAACGGTTCGATGGTCGCCGGCATGGTGCTAGGCAGCATGCTCAGCAACAACAGCGGCTTTGGTGGCAGTATCGGCGGATTCGGCGGTTTCGGCGGAGGTTCGAGCCGACCAGGCGGCTCCGGCAGCACAATGGGCTTCTAGATTCCCGCCTAAATTCGCATCTGGCGTGGTCCATCCACAGACCACGTCGCCAGAGCGGCGGCAATCAGCCAGTCTTCGAAACTCCCCCGGAAGTCTCCTTTCTGGGCATAGACACCAAATACCCCTCGGCCTAGGCTGTCCTCTCTGACGATTCGGGCGAGCTCATAGCCTGGCCGTTCGATGTCGAAGACCGTGCGAATTCCCCGTCCTTCTCTGTTTAGGACGAAAGAATCCCCCTCATCCGGATTCGTCATCACTAGCGCGTTCGTGCTAAAAAAGCGGGCTTTCACCTGCCAGCCACGCCCTTGTGACGAGGTGATCCAGAAAGCACTAAAGACCCCGTCCTGACAGCTCCAGCCGTCGGACAGGGTCTTTTTGTACTCGTCGTAAACGACGCCGTCTGCAATAGTTGCTACACGATCCACACCCAAATCATATAGGCAATCAGCAAGAGCAAGCAGACAGTGAGAATCCAGGTAGAGGAAACCATGCGGGACTCCAGCACTCGACGAGCACTGTAGACCAGGAAGATCTTCTCCTCTTCCGGCAGCGCACGGCCCTCATCGGTGTCGAACTGCACCTCTGCGTGGCGCACGCCACGGGACGCACCGGTAAACTGGCCCCACTTCTCGCCGGTCTTCGCATTCTCGATGACGTAGTTCGTCGATCCCTCGCACACCAGCTTGCCTTCAGGACGCTCCGGCCCAAAGGTCACTGAAAGCTGCTTGGCTCGCGAAATCTTGTCACGGTCAGCAGCAACGGTCGAGAACACGCGGCCGTCGGGAAGCGTGGCGGAAACACGGTGATTAGCAGAGGCGTCAATGACCCACTCCCCTTCCGGGGTGTTGAGGCGATCGCCCTGCTCATCACGGATGTACGTGCCGACTTCGGTGCGTTCCTTCAGAATCGGCCAGGTTTGCTCGGATTTTTCCCGAGAACCGTCGCCGAGACTATAGGATTCCCAAAAAACTTCTTCGGCCATTAGCAGCCCACCAGGCGAGCTGCGAGGTAGCCTTCCAGCTCGTCAATCTTGACGCGCTCCTGCTCCATGGTGTCGCGGTCACGGACGGTCACAGCGTTGTCCTCGAGAGTATCGAAGTCAACGGTGACACAGAACGGAGTACCGATCTCATCCTGGCGACGGTAACGACGGCCGATAGCACCGGAGGTGTCGTAATCGACGGCCCAGTACTGGCGCAGCTTGTCGGCGACAGCCTCAGCAGTCGGAGTCAGGGTGTCCTTCTTCGACAGCGGCAAAACAGCAACCTTAACCGGCGACAGACGCGGGTCCAGCTTCAGCACAGTACGGGTGTCGGTGCCGCCCTTTGCGTTCGGCACCTCTTCCTCGGTGTAGGCATCACACAGGAAGGCCATCAGGGCGCGGGTCAGACCGAAGGACGGCTCAATGACGTACGGAACGTACTTTTCGCCGGTGACCTGGTCGTGGTAACGCAGGTCTTCCTTGGAGTGCTCGATGTGGCAGCCGAGGTCGTAGTCCGTACGGTTGGCGACACCCATCAGCTCGCCCCACTCGTTGCCCTGGAAGTGGAAACGGTACTCGAAGTCGATTGTGCGTGCAGAGTAGTGAGCGCGCTCGTCCTTCGGAACGTCGAACTGACGCATGTTCTCCGGGTTAACGCCCAGGTCAATGAACCAGTTCCAGCAGGCGTCGACCCACTCATCGAACTTCTCTTCCGCCTCGTTCGGTGCGACGAAGTACTCGATCTCCATCTGCTCGAACTCGCGGGTACGGAAGATGAAGTTGCCCGGGGTGATCTCGTTACGGAATGCCTTACCGGTCTGGCCGATACCGAACGGTGGCTTCATACGAGCCGTGGTCATAACGTTCTTGAAGTTTACGAAGATACCCTGAGCGGTCTCCGGGCGCATGTAGTGCAGGCCCTGCTCATTGTCGACCGGGCCGAGGAAGGTCTTCATCAGACCGGAGAACATCTGCGGCTCGGTCCAGTTGCCCGGCTGACCGGTCTCCGGGTCCGGAACGTCTGCCAAACCATTGGCCGGCGGGTGACCGTGCTTGGCCTCGTAGGCCTCCAGCAGGTGGTCGGCGCGGTAACGCTTGTGGGTGTGCAGGGACTCCACCAGCGGGTCGGTAAAGGTAGCGACGTGGCCGGAAGCTTCCCAGACCTGGCGCGGCAGGATAATGGAGGAATCCAGGCCGACGACATCCTTACGACCGGTGACGAAGGTCTTCCACCACTGGCGCTTGATGTTTTCCTTCAGCTCCACACCCAGGGGACCGTAATCCCATGCCGAGCGGGTACCGCCGTAAATTTCACCACACGGGTAAACGAACCCCCTGCGCTTACACAGGTTGGCGACGGTATCGACAACTGACTTAGGTGCCACGGTCTAGACCACTCCTTATAAATGGCTTCGCATCGCACACCACACGCCTTTTCCGGGCACACAATTCAGCCCGTTCCGTGCGGCGAACGACATAATGAAAAGCAAAATGTACTAACCTCAACAGGCCAGTTAAAAGTTCCCCTATACTCTAGCGCATCTTGTCCAACCGATACCGGGTAGTGTCGGTTACATGGCTGGCGAAGATATGCACGAAGTTAGTTCTGGCGAAAACCCACGTGGTACGGGCTCCCCCGCTAGCACCGGGGCACACGCCTCCGCGCGGCCGGCCGCAACCCGCATCGGCCAGCGCAGTACTCGCCAACGCCGCGCCGTCGTGTCGATTATGAGTGAGGCTCCTAATTTTCGCTCCGCTGCTGACATTCATAAGTCGCTGACGGAACGTGGGGACAAGGTCGGCTTGACGACGGTCTATCGGACGCTCCAGTCCCTTGCAGAAATGGACATTGTCGATGTTCTGCACAATGCCTCCGGAGAGGCTCTCTACCGGCTGTGCGGTGACCACCACCATCATCACCTGGTCTGCACCGATTGCGGCAGCACCGTTGAAGTCGCCGGCGGCCCTGTCGAGCAGTGGGCTCACAGCCTGGCGGAGGAGCACGGTTTTAATCTAACCGGGCACACTGCTGAGGTCTTCGGCCTGTGCAGGGACTGCCAGAAGAAGTAGCCCGGCCTCCCGCCCCAAAAAATACCGGCTCTAGGCCTTGCCGAACCTACGGTCGCGCTTGGCGTACTCCACCACTGCGGCGCGCATGTCATCCCGACCGAAATCCGGGAAAAGCTTGTCCTGATAGACCATCTCCGCATAGGCGGACTGCCAGATCAAGAAGTTGGACGTGCGCTGCTCGCCCGACGGACGCAAGAACAGATCAACATCCGGCATAGTCGGCTCATCCAGGAACTGTGCGAAAGACTTCTCGGTCAAGTCATATTCGCTGAGCTCCCCCGCTGCTGCCTGACGAGCAATCTCTCTAGCAGCATCAACAATTTCAGCGCGACCACCGTAGTTGACGCACATATACAGAGTTAGCGCGTCATTGTCCTTCGTCTGCTCCTCGGCAATCTCAAGTTCCTTAATCACCGAGCGCCACAGTCGCGGGCGACGCCCTGCCCAACGCACGCGAACGTTCTTCGAATCCAGCTCATCACGACGTCGGCGCAGCACGTCGCGATTAAAGCCCATGAGGAATCGGACCTCATCGACCGAACGGCGCCAATTCTCAGTGGAAAATGCGTAAGCCGACAGGTGCTTGACGCCCATCTCCAAACAAGCATCGACGCACTCCATCAGCACGGCCTCGCCACGCTTGTGTCCCTCGGTGCGTTTGAGCCCACGCTGTTCGGCCCATCTACCATTGCCGTCCATCACGAGCGCGATGTGATTGGGCACGAATTGCTGCGGTACAGGAGGATTCAACACGCTTCCTATTGTGCCCCACCGCTACTGTTTACTGCCAAAAAGCATCCACATGTTCCAGCGCCGGCACCCGGCGGCCCAGGTAGTACTGCAGGTACTTCGCCGTTAGGGTACGCGCCGTCGCCATCCGTCCCTCGAATTCGCTTGACGACGTATCGATGCCCGCCCATTGCTCATGAGCAAGCTGCCACATCAGATGCAGAACCTCGGTCGGCGGAGTATCTGCACCCGGTGGCCGGCAGTTAGTGCACACTGCTCCACCTAATGCGGGAGAAAACGCGTGGTGAGGCCCGGCTTTGCCGCAGCCTGCGCATTCAAAGAGGCTTGGCTGCCAACCTGCCTGCGCCATTGCTCGCAGGATGTAGGAGGTCAGCAACAAATCGGGGCGATGGCGACCGGCCGCAACGTCGTCGAGCGATTGGGTGGTGAGATCCCACAATTCGGGAGCCGGCACTTGCTCCTCGCCGACAATGCGTTCGGCGACGTCCAGGACTGCACACGCACAGGTGTAGCGCGCATAGTCGTCGACAAGCGGTGCTGCCCACGTGCGCACGGTATCTGCGCCTGCGATAGTGGACAGTCCTCGGCGTGGGTAGATGTTGACATCCACGTCGACGAATGGTGACAGGCGGGAGCCGAAGCGGCTCTTCGCGCGCCGCACGCCTTTGGCGACACCGCGGACTAGGCCGTGGTCGCGGGTGAAAAGGACGATGATGCGGTCGGCTTCTCCGAGGTCGTAGCGGCGTACGACCAGCGCACGGTCGCGATACGGCTCGACCAATTTTTTAGAATCCCAACTTGCCCAGCTGCTTCGGGTCCGACTGCCAGTCCTTCAGCACCTTCACGCGCAGGTCGAGGTAAACATTCTGACCGAGCAGCGCAATGAGTTCCTTACGAGCCTTATGAATGGTGGTGCCCATGCGTCGACCGTCGCGTCCCATGAGGATGGACTTCTGCCCCGAACGCTCGACATAGATAACGGCGTGGACATCCAGGACGCCTTCGCGGTCCTGGTTTGGCAGCACCTCATCGATCTGGACTGCCACGGAGTGCGGCAACTCATCGCGCAGACCGCCGAGGGCCGCCTCGCGAATGAGCTCCGCCATCCGGGTGTGCAAATCCTCATCGGTGATGTGACCCTTCGGATACAGGCGCGGTCCCTCCGGCAACTGGGAAGACATGACATCAATCAGCGTGTTGATGTTCTCGCCAGACTTCGACGACAGTGGCACAAGCTCGGCATCCGGACCGAGCAACTCCTGCAGCTCAATCAGGCGCTCAATAATGGTATCGCGCGAGACCTTATCCACCTTGGACACAATGCCCATGATGTTCTTGCAACCTTTGGAGACGTTCTCGTAAATCCAGCGGTCACCGGGGCCAATTTTCTCGTCGGCAGGCACGACCATCGCTACCAAGTCCACATCGGAATAGGTCTCCTGAACCATGTCATTCAGGCGCTCACCGAGCAGCGTGCGTGGCTTGTGCAGACCTGGCGTATCCACGACAACAATCTGACAGTTCTCGCGGTGGACTACACCTCGGACTGGATGACGCGTGGTTTCCGGCTGGTTAGCGGTAATAGCGATCTTCTCGCCCACCAGGGAATTGGTCAGCGTGGACTTACCGGTATTCGGACGCCCCACAATGGAAACGAACCCAGAGCGAAAGCCCTCCGGCGCACTGTAATCATCAGCATCTCCGCCAAGTCCAGCATTGGCCAGCATGTCATCAAGATTGCCCATCAGTATCTTCTTCCTCGGAGTAAAACTCCGCAGTCGGCTCCACCACCACAGTGCGTACCCGCATACGACCACGACGGTCACGCGAGCCCTCGGCGGTAAACTTCAGTCCTGCATATTCTACGTACGAACCGGGCAGTGGCACACGTCCAAGCTCATATGCCAACAGACCGGAGACCGTATCCACCTCATCGGTGACCTCGTCATCGAAGACGAGTTGGCGCCCGTGGGCTTCGTCGTAAAGCTCTATGAGCTCGCCCAAGCTGAGGCGCGCCTGCACTCGGTAGGAGGCATCCCCCAGTGGTTCGATGGGGGCCTGCTCGGCCTCGTCGTATTCGTCGGCAATCTCACCGACAATCTCCTCGAGGATGTCCTCAATAGAGATAAGACCGGCGACCGATCCATATTCGTCGATGAGAATGGCGATGTGATTGCGGGTGCGCTGCATTTCATCGAGCAGGTCATCCAGTGGCTTGGAATCGGGCACAAAAACGCAGTCACGCATGACCTCGGAGACGCGAACACCGCGGCCACCATCAGTACGCGAGTACGTCTGCTGGACAATGTCCTTCAAGTAAATGACGCCGACGATGTCCTCAACGCTCTCGCCAATCACCGGCAGCCGCGAGTGACCCGACTTCACGCATAGGGCCACTGCCTGACCACAGTGCTTATCCGCCTCAATCCACACCATCTCTGGGCGCGGAACCATAACAACGCGTGCCGACGTTTCCGCGAGATCGAACACAGACTGAATCATGCGGCGCTCATCGTGCTCCACAATGCCGCGCTCCTGGGCGATATCGACCATCTCGCGCAACTCGACTTCAGTGGCGAACGGGCCATCGCGGAAGCCACCACCAGGTGTGATGATGTTGCCGAACCAAATCAGCAACTTTTCCAGTGGCCCCAACACCTTGGCCATAAAACTCAGGACGACTGCGGTGGCGAGGGAAATCGAGTACGGATTCTTCCGACCCATGGTGCGGGAAAACACCCCGAGGACCAGGAAGGTGAACAGAGCCAGCAACACCACTGCAGCCACAATGGCCCAGCGCTCCGGCTCGAAAAGCTTAAGACAAACTGCCGCAAGCGTCACTGCACCGATTGACTCGCACAGCGTCCGCAAAATCACCAGCACATTGACGTGCCGAGCCCGATTTTCTACGACCTTGAGAAGCGCATTAGCACCCGCGACCTCGTCACGCTGCAGCTCGGCCACGCGCGCACGGGAAATCCCTGCGACCGCAGTTTCGACTGTGTTAAGTCCGCCAGCGCAGATCATCGCCACAACGGCGACAATTATCAAAGTGATCATCGCTCGTTAGAACGCTCCGGGAACGCATTGGGGTTAATTGGTTTTTCGGAAAAGCTCACGCCACGACGATCGATGTCGTCGTACCAATCCGCCAACAGGCCATTCTGCAGGGAGAACATCTGGCGCTCTTCCTCCGCCGTGACATGGTCATAACCCAACAGGTGCAGTACGCCGTGCACGGTGAGCAGAACCAACTCGTGGCTCAGCGGATGACCTGCACGCTCCGCCTGCCCCGCGGCAAACTCCGGGCACAACACAATGTCGCCCAGCATTGCAGGCCCTGGGCTAGCTGCATCTGGTCGGCCAGAGCCAGGAGTGAGCTCATCCATCGGGAAGCTCATCACATCTGTCGGACCCGGCAGATCCAGCCAGCGCACATGGAGGTCTTCGATCGTCTTCAAGTCGACAATGTGAATGCTCAGCTCGGCTGCCGGATGCACGTCCAGGCGGCCCAGCGCATAACGGGCAACGTCGATAAGCGACTCTTCATTGACGCCCTGACCGGACTCGTTGAAAACTTCAATGCTCATGTAATTTCAGCGTCCTTTATCGCTTTGTGGCGGACTGTCGCTTTTGTGGGGACTCGGCGCCCTGTTCAATACCTTCGTTATAGGCATCGTAGTCATCGTAGGCCTCGACAATTGCGGTTACCAGCGGGTTGCGCACCACATCCGCAGCCGCCAGCGCCGGAAAAGCGATTCCCGGCACACCGCGCAGCACCTCACGGGCGACAGCTAGACCGGACTTCTGCCCCCGAGGCAGGTCGACCTGGCTGGCGTCACCGGTGATGACCATCTTCGAACCGAAGCCCAGGCGGGTGAGGAACATTTTCATCTGCGCCGGAGTAGTGTTCTGTGCTTCGTCGAGAATGATGAACGCATTGTTCAAGGTACGACCGCGCATGTACGCCAGCGGTGCGACCTCCACTACCCCAGTTTCCATCAGCTTTGGAATCAGCTCTGGCTCAAGCATTTCGCGCATCGCATCGTGCAATGGGCGCAGGTAGGGGTCAATCTTCTCATGCAGAGTACCCGGCAGGAAGCCCAGGTTTTCACCGGCCTCCACTGCGGGGCGAGTCAGAATAATGCGTTCGACCTGCTTATTCTTCAGCGCAGCAACAGCCTTGGCCATGGCCAGGAAGGTCTTGCCCGTACCGGCGGGGCCGATACCGAAAACAACGTTATAGCGGTCGATGGCATCGACGTAGTTCTTTTGTCCCTCAGTCTTGGGACGCACGGTCTTGCCACGATGCGTCACGATGCCGCCACCGAGCACCTCGCTGGCGGACTTCTCCCCGCGATCCACAATGCCCACCGCGTGCCGCACCGACTCCGGGGAGAGCTCGTGCCCACGACGGGCCATTGCCTCTAACTCCTTGAAAGCGCGGACAGCCAACGAAACATCCGCCGGAGCACCCTTGATTGTCACAACTCCGCCGCGGACATGAATATCCGCTGCCAGCAGAGATTCCAGCAGACGTAGGTTCTGATCCGCATGACCGACCACAATCGGCGCGAGATTGTCATCGAGCTCGACGACGGCCGTGGTACGAGCAGTTACTGAATACTTTGTCATTATGCGTCTATCCTACTGACCAGGCGTGGGTGCGCCGCCCCAGCGCTTTGTCAACGGGCCCAGTGCGCAAAGAGCAGCAGCTCCCGCGAGGGCGCTGCGGAGAACTGTCGGGCCGAGTACTACCGAGCTAGCACCTGCGGCGCGGAAGGCCTCGAGTTCCCCAGGACTGACTCCCCCTTCTGGGCCGACGATGAAAAGAACCTTGTCAGCGTTTGCTGCCTGCGCGGCGAAGTCCACGAACGGAGCTGTTTCCTCCTCGTGCAAAACTGCTGCCACACCACCTGCTGATGTGGTTTCCCGGATGAGTTGCTCAATATCGGCGGAGCTATGCAGGTCCGCGACCGGCGGAATCCATGCACGACGAGCCTGCTTGGCTGCCTCGCGCGCAGTCGACTGCCACTTGGTGCGGGCCTTAGTGACCTTCGCGGTACCCTGCCATCGGGCTACACAATTCACGGCCGCCCAGGGGATAATCTCATCGACCCCGGCCTCGGTCATCATATCGACCGCAAGCTCAGCACGATCTGACTTCGGCAGCGCCTGCACCACAGTGACGTGCGGGCGCGGACGTGGACGTTCCTCAGCGGCAACCACACGAACGTGGACCTCACGAGGGTCTACGTGCATGAGCTGTGCTCGCACCACCTTGTCCGCACCATTGGCAAGAAGAATCTCCGAGCCCTCCTTCAGCCTGCGAACGCTGATGTGCTTTGCCTCCGACCCGAGGATTCGAATGATTTCTTCCGGGCGCGGCAGCTCGGTGAACTCACCGAGGAATACGGGCAAACTCATGTGTGCTTCACACTCACTGGAGGGGGCTTTGGGGATGGCGTGTTCTAACGGCGGCGGAATCGGGAGAAGAAACCGTTGCGCTCACTCGAGTCTGCCACCTTGGCATCATCATCGCGGTGCTCGCGTAGCTTCTCCAGCAGCTCGCGGGACTTGCGGTCCAGCTTCGTCGGCACCGTGACATCGACGTGTGCGACCACGTCGCCGTTGCCCTCGCCGCGCAGATGCGGCATGCCCTTACCCGACAGACGAATCTGCTCTGCCGGCTGGGTGCCCGAATCAACCTTGATGGTCATTGGTTCGCCGAGCAGGTCGTCGACCTCAAACTCGGTACCAAGTGCGGCATCAGCCATGGGCACCTGCACGTTAAAGTGCAGATCATCGCCCTCACGCTCGAATACAGGGTGCGGGTCCATGGCAACTTCCACGTAGAGGTCACCCGCCGGGCCACCGCCCGGACCGACCTCGCCCTGCCCTGCCATGCGAATACGCATGCCATCAGAGATACCTGCCGGAACGTTGACCGTCAGATCACGGCGAGCACGGACGCGGCCATCGCCACCGCAGTTGTTACACGGATCGGGGATGATCTCGCCGGTGCCCTCACAAGTCGGGCACGGCCGCGAGGTCATCACATTGCCCAGGAAGGAACGCTGGACCTGCTGAATCTCGCCAGTGCCATCACAGCTGGTACACATCTTCGGCTTGGATTTGGACTTCGAGCCAGTTCCCTCGCACTGCTCACACAGCACCGCGGTGTCCACCGTGATGGGCTTGCGGACACCGGTGAATGCCTCATCGAGGCCCAGCGAAATACGCAGCAGCGCATCTGCACCTGGCTGTACACGCGAGCGGCGCTGGCGGGTACCGCCGGCACCGCCGAAGAATGCTTCGAAGATATCGCCGACTCCGCCGCCACCGAAACCGCCGAAACCTCCGCCTGGCATACCGCCCTGCGGATTGAGAGGATCTCCTCCCATATCCACAATCCGGCGCTTTTCAGGATCCAGCAGGACCTCGTTCGCCTCAGATGCCTCACGGAACTTCTCCGCAGCTTCTTCATCACCCGGATTACGGTCTGGGTGGTACTTGAGCGCCAGCTTTCGGTACGCCTTCTTAATCTCAGCGTCCGTAGCGTCCTTCTCCACTCCGAGGATGCCGTAATAGTCGCGTGCCAACTTTAGCTACTTCCTTTCAATACCCGGCCAACGTACTGTGCAACAGCAGCAACCGAGGAAATTGTTCCCGGATAATCCATAAATGTGGGGCCAACTACGCCCATGCCACCCAAAATTTCGGTGCCGGTGCCATAGCCAGTTGAAACAACTGAGGTAGCGCGCAGCTCCTCGTCCTCGTTTTCCTCACCGATGGAAACGCGAACGTGGTGCAAATCCTGCGCGGCCGACAGCAGTTTCAGCACGACCACCTGTTCTTCGAGAGCTTCAAGAACCATGGGCAACGTAGAAGGTAAGCGACCGGCCATATTACCACGGGTCAAATTCGATGCCCCGGCCAGGATGAGTCTGTCATTCGGCTTCTCAATCAACGACTCCACCAGCACCGTCGAGCAGCGAATAAGCACATCCCGCAAATCACGCGGGGCGTTAGCCGCAAGATCGGAAATCGCAATCGACGCGTCGGCAAGCGTGTGCCCCGACATTGCACGGTTGAAATGCTCACGCAAGAGCGGCACGAGATCGGGATCCATCGGTGCTGGCAGCTCAACATTGCGCTGCTCCACGCGCCCGGTGTCAGTGATGACTACCAGCAACAATCGCGCGTCGGCGAGCTGGACAACCTCGCAGTGCCGGACGCGGGAGACCTCCAGCGTCGGTACCTGCACCACTGCGACCTGACGGGTTAGCTGGGCCAGCAGCTGCACACTGCGACGCAGAACGTCCTCCAAATCGACGCCGCCTTCGAGGAACTCGAGGATAGCTCGGCGCTCAGCCCGGGACAGCGGCTTAATCTGCGAAAGATTGTCCACAAAAAGGCGGTAGCCCTTCTCAGTCGGGATACGCCCGGACGATGCATGTTCCTGCTGGATATAGCCCTCGGCCTCCAGCACCGCCATGTCATTTCTAATGGTCGCCGAGGACACACCCAGATTGTGGCGCTCCACCAGAGCCTTCGAGCCGACTGGCTCCTGGGAAGCTACGTAATCCGAGACAATTGCCCGAAGAACTTCCTGCCTGCGCTTATCCGTCTGAGATGACATGCGGATAGTTTAACTAAGGATGTCAACAATTATTGCGTCGGCCAGCAAACGACCGCGATTGGTCAGCTGAATCCGCTGGCCACAATCGACGGAAACAAACTCCACCATGCCCGCTTCCGCTTGCCGACGTGCCTTGCCCAGCTCATCCTCTCCGAGCAGATTGGCATCGATACCCTCGGCCAAGCGGAGGCCCAGCATAATCTTCTCAGTGTGCCGATTCTCGGCCGTTAGCCCTTCTGAATCCTTAATCGGCAACTCTCCGCCGGAAATGGTCGCCGCGTAGCGAGCCGGATGCTTGACGTTGTAAAACCTCGTGCCATCCAGGTGCGAATGTGCACCGGGGCCCGCACCCCACCAATTTCCATCGCGCCAGTAGAGCATATTGTGACGACATTGGCCGCCCGGTTTTGCCCAGTTGGACACCTCGTACCAGGAAAAACCGGCTTGACTCAGTGCGGCATCGATGCGCTCGTAGCGGTCGGCGAGATCGTCGTCGTCAGGCATCGGCAGCTCACCGCGACGAACCTTACGCGCCATCGCGGTACCCGGTTCGACGATCAGCGAGTACGCCGAAACATGATCGACCTCCGTGGCCAGGACTGCCTCCAACGTCGTATCGAGGTTCGCCATCGACTCCCCTGGCGTGCCATAGATAACATCGAGGTTGATGTGCTCAAAACCGGCAGCGCGTGCCTCCGCCACTGCCGCCGCAGGACGCCCCGGCGTGTGCGTACGATCCAGAGTGGCCAGCACATGCGGCACAGCCGACTGCATGCCCAGACTCACCCGGGTAAACCCTGCCTCGGCCAAGCCTTCGAAAAACTCCGGGGAGGTCGACTCGGGATTCGACTCGGTGGTGACCTCGGCGTCGTCGGCAAGCCCAAAGCTGTTGCGCACACCGTCGAGCAGGCGACGAAGACCACTCGCCCCCAACATCGACGGCGTACCACCGCCGATAAACACGGTATCGGCGCCACGCGCGAGTTCGGGGTGCTTTACGACGGCCATCTCGAGCTCAGCCACGATGGCATCGAGGTAATCTCCCTGCGTTGCACCACTGCCCAGCTGACCTGGCGTATAGGTGTTGAAGTCACAGTAGCCACAACGGGTGGCGCAGAATGGGACGTGTAAGTAGACACCGAAGGAATCGGTGTGTGCGGAGGCTTCGCTCACGCATGCTCCTTGGCTCGACGTTGCTTGACGCGGCGGACAATTTCATCGATGCGGGCACGTTCCATCAGGAACTCCGGAGGCCTGCGGCCGCGCAGCGCATTGGCAACTGCCGGATGAGTCTCGGGAACAGCAACACACCAAGCGGCGGCCGCGGACAGTGCTCGGCGGCCAGACTGCGCGTAAAGCTGCGGAAGCACCACACTGCCGAGTTTCTCCACGCCTCGGATGTTTTCGGCGGAAACCCAGTCGGCGAGTTCCTCCAGGTAGGAGGCCACGGCATCGGAGCGAGCAATCATGGCCTGCGTGACCGTAGGGACTGCAACCGGATGCTTCAAAGGAGCCGGAATGAGCGACAATGACTGCACATCCGGCGACTTCGGTGCCGGATGCGGGTGTCGTCGCGGTGTCGAAGCGGAGGAAAGAGTACCGATGCGCCCCGAACGAATGCCAGAGGTAAACGCTTGGCGTAGACCATCAAGCTCACCAATCAGAGGGCGGCAGTCCTCAACGGCCTCGTCGACGATGTCAGCGAGCTCGAGGACACATTCGTCCACCAGCTCACGATCTACATCAGCAACCGCCTGAGCGAGGTGCTCGATGTGTTCGGCAACTTCGTCACCAATGTCGTAGAGCTCTTGGGTCACTTCGCGCAGGCGTAGCCGAGCATCGAAGTGGTTAATCATTGCCCGCCCTCCCACGACATCTTCGGTGTCGGTGACATCATTGCAGTTTTCCGCTTTCGAATATCGACGAATGTTGACGATTGCCAACTTTCGAAAACTGAAAACTCCTTAAAAATTTCTAGCGCCCCTCACCTTAATGGGGTGAGGGGCGCTAGCGCGGTAACAACACGCTGCCGTTTTCTATCGACGGCTGGCAGAACGTGAATTAACGCTGGTAGAGAGCCTCAATGTCACGCGAGTAGTTGTCCATGACAATGTTGCGCTTGACCTTCATGGTCGGGGTCAGCTCGCCGCTTTCCTCGGTGAAGTCACTGTCCAGAATATGGAACTTCTTAATGGCCTCTGCGTGAGAAACCAGCTCGTTAGCGGAGTTGACGGCGTCCTGAATCTCGGCGCGCAAAACTGCGCTGGAGGCAGCGAGTTCACGGATCGAGGTGTGCTCGGGGACGGAGTGCTCAATCTTCCACTTCTCCAGTGCCTCCTCATCGAGAGTGACCAACACGGAGACGAACGGACGACCATCGCCGATGACGACTGCCTGGGACACCAGCGGGTGCGCACGCATGCGGTCTTCCATCGGACCCGGCGCGACATTCTTACCACCTGCGGTGACAATGAGGTCCTTCTTGCGGCCGGTGATCTTCAGGTGGCCTTCTTCGGTCAGCTCACCGAGGTCACCAGTCTTAAACCATTCGCCGTCGATGAAGGCTTCCTTGGTAGCCTCTTCGTTCTTCCAGTAGCGGTCGAACACAACCGGACCACGCAGCAGAACTTCGCCATCATCAGCGATAGCGGCGGAACAGCCACCGACCGGACGACCGACGGTACCAATGATTTGCTCGCTCGGGTTGTTCACGGTGACGGCAGCCGTGGACTCAGTCAGACCGTAGCCTTCGTAGACAGGCACACCGAGACCACGGAAGAAGTGCCCGAGGTCAGAGGACAGAGCCGAACCACCGGAAATGGTGTACTGCACGGCCTCACCCATAGCTGCGCGAATTTTCGAGAACAGCAGGCGATCGTAGAGCTGGCGACGCAGCTTCAAGACACGCGACGGACCTGCCGGAGTATCCAGCGCCTTGGAGTACTCGATGGCGGTGGCCTCAGCACGCTCGAACATGGCCAGACCGAATGCGCCCTTCTCCTTAGCGGAGGCGTAGGCGGAGTCACGAACCTTCTCGAACACGCGCGGCACACCGAGAATCATGTGCGGACGGGAACGCTGGAACTCCAGGGTGACGGTCTTGGTATCAGCCCAGTGAGACTGGGTAGCACCGGAAATCATCGAAGCCAGGGACACTGCGTGAGCCAACACGTGCGCCAACGGCAGGAAGGTCAGAATGCGGTTACCCGGACGGGCAATCAGGCCAATCTCGTTGGTGAGGATGGCGCGGGCCTCCGCCAGCCAGTTGCTGTGCAGGAGCACGCAGCCCTTCGGACGACCAGTGGTACCGGAGGTGTAAATCACGGTTGCCAGGTCGTCGGCCTTGGTGTCCTTGATGCGGCGCTCGACCTCGTCGCCGTCAATGTCACGGCCTTCGTAGCTAATGGTGTCAGTAGCGGAAGCGTTAATCTCCAGTACACGACGCAGCTGAGACTCGCCCTCCGGGTTCTCGGTGCCCTTTTCGACCAGCAGAGGCTTCATGCGGTCGGTGTGCTCACGCGACTCAGTAAATGCGAAAACAGCACCGGAGTTTTCAATAATCCAACGAATTTGGCCAGACGAAGAAGAGCCGTAAATCGGGACAACAGCAGCGCCTGCCATCCAGATAGCGGTATTGATCAGGTTCCACTCGTAGCGAGTCTCACTGAGCAGCGCTACGCGGTCGCCCGGCTGCACACCGTTGGCAATTAGCCCCTTAGCGACCCCCTTTGCCTCGTCATAGAACTCCTGAGCGGTGACATTTACCCACTCAAAGTTCTTGGGGCGGGTGAAAAGCACCAGCTTCGGGCGCTTCTGCACCAGCTCCTGCAGCGAGGTAATAATCGTCTCGTCCTCGCCGATGACGTATTTCGCCTCGGTAGTATATTCACGCATCGAGTTACAAACCCCTACTTTCGGTAGTTCTGTCCGTCGTTGGTTTCGTTAGGAATCAACTTAGAACATCAAACCCTGCGCCGTTGTGATTTCAGTAAATATTTCGATAACGAAGTGATTTGCCTTACTGCTGGCAAAGTTTTTCTAAACTGGCATGATGGAAAGAGTGACACAGGCAGCTTCCAATCCTCCCCTTTCCTCTCCACTCGCCGACCTCGCTAAAGATGTCGGAGTTGGGGTTTCCTACTACTCCACCGAGGGCCAACTCGTGCACGTCTCTCGTGAGACAGTGCTAAAAACTCTCGCTGCTCTCGACATCGATTTGGGCCCAAATCCCAGTGATGCCGACATCAACGACGCCCGTCGTGAGTGGGCAGACGCGCAGTGGTCTCGCCTTCTCCCACCCGTGGTAGTTACCCGCCAGGGCATCTTCCACCGAGTCCTCGTTCACGTACCGCACGGCAGCAATGTCAGTGTGACTGTGAAACTGGAGGACGGCGCAGAATGGCCCTGCGCTCAGGTGCACCACTTGGTACCGCCACGCCAGGTCGGCGATGTGTTGATGGGAGAAGCCGCCTTCGCAATTCCAGAGGATCTGCCACTTGGTTGGCATCGCTTGCGCGCAGTCAACGACGACAACGTCGCTGAGTGCGATGTGGCCGTAACCCCCAACCGTCTCGCCACTGCCGACAAGTACGTGCAGAATCCTGCGCATGGTGTCATGGCGCAGCTGTACTCGGTACGCTCCAGCCGCAGCTGGGGCATCGGCGATTTCGCTACCCTCGGCGACTTGGCACAGGTCAGCGCTCAGCACGCGGGCTCTGATTTCGTCCTCATCAATCCGTTGCACGCCGCAGAGCCACTGCCTCCGGTAGAAGACTCGCCGTACCTGCCCACCACGCGCCGCTATGTCAATCCGCTGTACGCGCGCCCAGAGCTTATCGACGAGTTCGGGTACCTGGACAAGGACGAGGCCGATGAAGCCCGTGCGCTAGCGGACTCTTTCCACCAGCTCAATCACAGCCCTGATGAGATTGACCGCAACCCCATCTACGCTGCAAAGCTCAAGGTATTGCGGGCAATTCACAAGATCCCCCTGTCCAGCGCGCGCCAGGCGGAATTTGACCGTTGGCTGGAGGCCGAGGGCCGGGGCATTTACGACTACGCGTCGTGGTGCACCGAGCGTGAGCTCGCGGATCGCGCTGCTGCCCGCGATGCCACTTCCGATTCTGGTGCCGTAGCCGAGAACGATATCGAGTTGGTTCCACCGCTGGGCAACCACGCCAGTGTCGAATCTCTGCGGGAGGAAATCTTCCAGTTCCACCTCTGGGTGCAGTGGATCCTCGATCAGCAGCTCGGTCAGGCACAAGAGGCAGCCCTGGATGCGGGTATGCGCATCGGCATCATGGCCGACCTTGCCGTCGGCGTACACCCTGGCGGCGCGGATGCCGAGAACCTTGCGGATTGGCTCGCTCCTGCTATCTCTGTTGGCGCACCGCCAGACGGTTTTAACCAGCGCGGCCAAGACTGGTCGCAGCCGCCGTGGAACCCGCACAAGCTAGCCGAGGCCGGCTACCGCCCCTGGCGCGACATGCTGCGCACAATCCTTCGCCACGCAGGTGGCATTCGTGTTGACCACGTGCTGGGTATGTTCCGCCTCTGGGTCATGCCGCGGATGGAGTCCCCCGTCAATGGCACCTACCTGTACTTCGACCACGAGGCCATGGTCGGCATTCTCGCACTTGAGGCCGAGCTCGCTGGGGCCCTCGTCGTAGGTGAAGACCTGGGCACTTTCGAGCCGTGGGTGCAGGACTACCTGGCCTCGCGGGGCATCATGGGCACCTCGATTGTGTGGTTTGAATCCGAGGGCGACCAGCCGAAACCACCAAGCGCTTACCGCAGCCTGTGCCTGTCCTCCGTCACCACGCACGATCTGCCGCCGACGGCAGGCTACCTCGCAGGCGAGCACATCAAGCTACGGGAACGCCTGGGACTATTGCTTTCCGACGTCGCGGAGGAAGACCGCCGGGACTTCGAGTGGATTCGAAAGGTTCTGGGCGCTGCCAAGGAAGCCGGCTGCTTTGGTGACACGGCTGCGGCGGACATGGATGTTCATTCCCTTACCCGCGATAATCTGCCACCAATTGACGCACTGGTCACGGGGCTGCACCGCTTCCTCGACCAGACGCCATCCGCGCTGAAGTGTGAGGCCTTGGTGGACATGGTCGGCGATCGTCGTACCCAGAACCAGCCGGGCACGAGCCACGACCAATACCCGAACTGGTGCATTCCGCTAACCGATGCCGAGGGCAAGGCCGTGCTTGTCGAGGACCTGCCTCGCTTCCCCGGATTTAAGCGTTAATTGGTTCGAGAACGCTTAGTCCCTCATTTTTGCTGTTCACCGATCTTTCAAGTTATGTGCCCGGCACTAAAACCGAGGCTAAAACTGGAAATCGGTGACTGCACCAGCGATGAGGATGAGAAGAAGCAAAACGATTAGGGCAAGTAGGACCTTCGAGTGCCTCGACCGATGCATGCTAACTCAGCTCCCTACTGCGAAATATTTGCGAACTACCCAACTCTAGCCTGTTGGGCAAATTTCCTAATACTTTAAGACATACCTTAGGGCAGCGATAGCGACCCAACACTTAAAGGGGGGCTTGTCCCAGCTCAATTCACCGGGCCTCCCGGTGAGCTATCCGCAAGGCCACTACCTCATCGGCTAGCTCTCGCTGCCCGCTCCTCGACGCTCCTGCGAACGCTCCCGCCGATGCACCGACCTCTGCCACAGACGACCGCTGACAACATCGATTGCGCCAACGAGAACGAAAGCAACAAACCCTCCGACTACCAGCAGAACCGCGCATAGCACGCTGACCTGCGCAAGCAGTGGCAATTGGATAAGCCACTGCCCTACTCTGTCGAATGCTTCTGCCATGAGTGTCAACCTACCCTGCCGGTGACCGGAATAACTAGCGGGCTGCGGTCGCGGGGCTCGTCGTAAAGCGTGAAGCTAGGCATCAGTGCCCGACAGCCCGCGGCGTTCGAGGAGCGGCTGGATGTCCTTATCGCGACCTCGGAAGGCACGGTAGGCGGCCATGAAGTCGATGGCGCCACCACGGGAGAGAATCTCCTCGCGGAAGTGGCTGCCGCCGCTGATTGTGGCACCGCCGTTGTCGGTGAACCAACCGAAACCGTCCGCGTCGAGCACCTCTGCCCACAGGTAGGAGTAATAGCCCGCCGAGTAACCGCCGGCGAAGATGTGGTTGAAGTAGCGGGAGCGGTAACGCGGAGCCAGGTGGGGAACGTCGAGGCCGAGTTCGGCGAGTGCTTCCGCTTCGAAGGCATCAACATCAGTGACCTGAGCTGCTTCCTCCTCGGTGAGGCTGTGCCAGGCCAGATCGATGGCGCACGCGGCGAGGTACTCAACCGTGGCGAATCCCTCACCAGCGGTGCGGGCCTTCTTCACCGACTCGACTAGCTCGGCCGGGATCGGCTCACCGGTACGAACGTGGACGGCGTAATTGGCCAGAATGGACGGCTCAAGCGCCCAGTTCTCGTTAATCTGGGAGGGGAATTCCACGAAGTCGCGTGGGACGTTAGTGCCCGAGAAGGTCGGGTACGTGACGTCGGAAAGCAGACCGTGGAGGGCGTGCCCGAACTCGTGGAAAGCAGTGGTGACCTCGTCGAGCGTCAGTAGCACCGGGGTTCCCGGCTCGGTTTCGGCGATGTTCATCACGTTGACCACGACTGGCAGGCGCCCCAGCAGACGGGACTGGTTCCTAAACGAGCTCATCCATGCACCACCGCGCTTGGTCGGGCGCGAGAAGTAGTCCGTAATAATCAGGCCGATGGTCTCGCCTCCGCCCTGGCGTACCTCCCACACGGTCGTGCCCGGCGCGTATCCCTGCAGGTCCTCGCGCTTGACTACCTCGATGCCGTAGAGCTTGCGGGCAGCGTAGAACACGCCGTCTTCGATGACACGGTGCAGCTCGAAGTAGTTCTTGAGTTCCTCCGTGTCGACTGCGAATTCTTCCGCTTTACGACGGCGCTCCCAATACGGCCAGTCAGCGCCCGTGACCGTCTCATCGCCAGCCAGATCAGCGACCCGCTTGTACTCGCCTTCAGCATTCGCAATGGCAGCTGGCGCCAGGTCTGCAATGAGCTTCCGAGCAGCTTCTGCGGTGGTTGCCGTCTCCTTGGCAATGACGTAATCCGCATGCGTGTCGTAGCCGAGCAGCTTGGCACGGCGGGCACGCAGGCGCGCCATTTCCAGCACAATGTCGGAGTTGTCGAACTTGCCGGAGGCAGCACCCGCGCGCCCCAGTGAGGCTTCGTAGAGCTTGGCGCGAGTAGCCGGATTATCCAGGTCAGCCAGCTGTGCCGGAGTTGATGGTAGGTCCAGCGGAATCAGCCACGGCGCATCGGTGTCTGCCTTTTTCGCGTAGGCGGCGAAGGACGCAATGGCATCGTCGGAAAGCCCGGCGAGTTCCTCGCGGTCGTAGATTTCCACGGCGCGCGCGACGGTGTCCTTCAGCAGGTTTTCACCGAAAGCCGTGGAGAGCTCAGAGAGGCGGGAATTGATGCGGCTGAGCTCGGCTTTGTCCCCGTCGCTGAGGTCCGCACCGGCGCGCTGGAAGTCTTCGCGGACCTTCTTCAGCAGCAGCTTCGCCTCTTCCGGGTTGGCGGCATCGTCAACGCTGTCGATGGCATTGATGCGCTGCCACAGGTCACTGCGCATGCGAATCTGATCCAGGTGTGCAGTGAGCTGCGGGGCAATCTCGGCTTCAATTTCCATGCGGACATCGGTGGCGTCCGTACCGGCAACGTTGAAGAAATAAGCAGCAACGCGGTCCAGATCTTGGCCCGCCTTTTCCATTGCCTCGATGGTGTTAACAAAGGTCGGCGCCTCCGACGACGTGGCGATGGCGTCGATCTCGCGCGCATGGCTGCGCATTGCTTCGCTAAAGGCCTCGCGGACGTGGCTGTCATCGATTGCCGCAAAATCTGGCAATTCGCAGAACAATTCCGACGGTGTCAACAGTGGATTTCGTGCATCATTGGTCATAGTGAATTCAACTGTAGCGTGCTCGAGAAACCAGAGTGCGCCTACCGTCTGAAACAGGCTCCCCGCCGTTCTGGCAGGACCAACCGTGACGAGGAGGCGTTTTCCGCCATGACAGAGACGACTATTTCCGCTCCCTGTGGGAGGCTAACCGGCCGTATTCACGATGACGCAATACAAGTTTTCAATATCGATTACGCAGATGCTGCTCCGTTCGCCGCGTCGGCACCGGTGGCAGACGGCCCACAGTCGGGCACTCGGCGCTGTGAACCCGAGCGCGAATTAGTTCTCACCGTCACCGCACCGGCTGAGCCCGCGGACGCTTCCTATCCCGTATTGCTGTGGATCCACGGTGGTAGCTACGAGTTTGGGCATCCCTCCGAACCCTGGACGGACGCGACGGCCTTCGCACAGGCGGGCATCGTCACCGTTTCGCTTGGATACCGCAAGGGCCTCGAGGGCTTCTGGCGTGACAGTGAAACAGAGAACTACCGGGCCATTGATGACCTGTATCTGGGGCTGCAGTGGGCTCGTCGTAACGCGCCTGCCTTCGGCGGCGATATCGACAACATCACTATCTCGGGGCAATCGGCGGGTGCGGCGCTGGCGCTCACTCTCGCTGCCGACGAACGCACTCGCGGCCAGATCCAGCGCACCATCGCCATGTCGCCGGCCTTCTCGCTGCTGTCGGGCTCGCGTCTCCGCCGCACGTTGGCGGGCATCGGTGTGGGACGTGCGCCGTCCACCGACGTCTTTTCGCGTGCCGACGAACGCAGGGTCGCTCGAGCCCAGAAATTGGTGTCGGCATCCTCACCTTCGGATCCGGCAATTGGGCCTCGCTTTGACAGCTTTGCTCCCACACTGCCAACGATGGTGACTGCCACCAGCGAAGAGTTCTTCTCAGAACCGCCGGTTGTGGCGATGGACAAGTTGCCCATGCGGGAGTGGATGGCTCGGCGCTACGCCAAGGGGCATCGCGGCCACGGCGAATTTCCGGCCACCGCCTATGCCGAGCGCCCGATGGGGAATGTCATTTCTGACTCAGCGATTCGCTCATACGCTGTTAAAGTCGCCGAACGGTCCGTGGCGGCTGAGCTGGATGTGTGGGCGGCACAGTTCGAACCGGGAGAGGGGTTGGGCTATGCACCTGCTGGCCGCACCAGTGGCGCTCCGCACTGCATCGACATTGCACGCTTCTTCGGTATGAAAGAGCCCAACCATCCATTCCACCAAGTGGCGGTCGAGTTCATCCGCGAAGGCACCTCACACATGCCCCGCTACAACGACGACCGCAAGGTGACCACCTTTGCTGGCGCTAACGCCCAGGCAGTCGAGGACATTGCCATCGATGCGTGGGCGGCTCCGCGCCAGCTCTTTGGCGCATAAGGCATAAGGCGGGTGAGGCTTGCGCTGGTTAGCGCTGTGCTGTTGCGCTCAACAACTGAGCCCAGCGACTTAAGCTGGCAGAGTCTGCATGTACCGATAAATCTCTACGCAGACCAAAATGGTGATCAGCGTGATGAGTACTGCTATGAGTTTCCTGCGATCCATAGCCACCGTTCTTACCGAAGCACCAGGCCAGACGCAAGCTTTACCCTCTGTGTTTAACTGTTAACTATGGAGCCGCTTAATTTATTAGTCCCCGAGAATTCCGCGCTGCAGCCGGTCGACCCCGCGCTGGCTAAGGTGAAGCGAGTCGCGCATGCCGCTCCCCTGCTAGTTATCACGATTGCAGCCGTCGTCGCCGCTGTGATGTGGACTCCGTGGATGTGGTTGGGCGTCCTCGCCTGCGTGCTCTACTTCGCATATATCTACTGGCTCATCGGCCGCCGAGTTCGTGCCCACCGATACCTCGAAGAGGACAACGACTTCATTGTTGCGTCCGGACGCTGGTGGCGCTCGGTCACTGTTGTCCCTTACGGACGAATCCAGTTCATCGACATCGATGAAGGACCTCTCCTTCGACTATTCGGACTGGCAACGCTGAAGCTCAACACAGCATCGGCGAGCTCGGATGCAGCCGTCCACGGTTTGCCACGTGAAGAAGCGCTCGCCCTGCGCGCTCGTCTATCTCAGCGCGCCCACGACCGGATGGCGGGTCTCTAAATGAGGCATAGAGTTCATCCCCTATCTCCGCTGCTCAAAAGCTTTGCCACAATCGCTGCGGTGACTGCATTCGCAGTCGCGAATCAGTGGCAGTTGGCCGTTGCTGTCGTGACTCAGCTCTACGACTGGGCATGGCTCGGTCTCCTTGTCGGTACCGGTGCGGTCGCCATAATTATTGGTCTGATTGCATTTTTCTCATGGCTATCCTGGCGGTATACGTTCTACGAACTCACCGACGATGAGGTTCGCTACGGCTCCGGATGGCTACTGCGTTCTCGACGCGCGGCACGGCTCGACCGCGTGCAGGCGGTGGATATCAACCAACCATTGTTGGCGCGTATTTTCGGGCTCGCCGAAATTGTCATTGAAACAGCCGGCGGCTCCGATTCGCACTTCACAATCAAATACCTCACTCCCCCGCAGTGCGAACAGTTCCGCGCCGACGTGTTGGGTGAGGTAGAAAAGTTGGACACCGAACTGGCACATTCGCTTTACGACGGTGACACCCCTTCCGCGCCCCTAGACTCCAGCGCCCACATGTCCTCCCGCATGTCCGCCACAAAGACCATCTTTGGCCCGGTCGATGTCGGACGGCTGATTGCATCCGTGGCCATTGGACCCGGTCTTTTCGTCGGCATAGCTCTCATCCTCCTCGCCGTTGTCTCTGCGCTGTTCACCGACTTCATCGTGGAAATCCTCAGCGGAGTAACCATCACTACTCTGATTGTGATTGGCAGTTTCGCGCTCGGCCTTTTCGGAGTACTAAATCAGTCGTGGGATTTCACGCTGAAGGTGTCGTCGGAAAGCAGGCGTCTGGCGATTACCGCCGGACTGTTGTCGACGCGCGCCCAAACCATTCCGATTGATCGCATTCATGGCTTTAAAGTGGTGCAACCTCTCTGGTGGCGTCCGTGGAAATGGTCCCGCGCGGACGTTTCGGTGGCCGGCTATGGCCTGGACAGCACACAGTCGAACAACACACTGGTGCCAGTGGCACCGGCACCGGAGACGGACGCGATTGTCGATTACCTGATGACTGAGATTGCGGGACCGTCCTCCGCGGATGACCTGTTGGGCTCCTGGCAGACTCCACGCACGGCATGGTGGCTCAGCCCAATTGACTGGAAATTCCAAAAGGTGCAGGCCACGCGGCGGGGTCTTTTAGTGACAAAGGGCCGGTTCTGGCATACGCGGTTCATCGTTCCCTGGCAGCGTATTCAAGGACATACACTGATTATTTCTCCGCTGAAGAAAGCGGCGGGAGTGGCAAACGTGCGAATCGACATGGTGCCGGGAGCGGTCACTCCGGTGGCAACGGAGTTGAAGTTGGATGATGCGTACCAGCTCACCGCGCTGATTCAAGAACACAAGGCTGTTTAGAATGCTATTTAATGAGGTCTCCCAGGACGGCCGTCTCGCGCGGTCTTGTGGGATCTCGCAGGAAAACTCTCTCTGCAGGCTAGTGGCATAGTCATTACGCTGGGATGCATGACTATCGCCAAGGAAGATTACGAGTGGTACCGCAGCGCGGTGTTCTATGAGGTGCTCGTCCGGGCCTTCTTCGACTCCGACAACAACGGCTCCGGTGACCTCAAAGGGCTGACGGAGAAGCTCGATTATCTGCAATGGCTGGGCGTTGACTGCCTCTGGCTGCCGCCTTTCTACGACTCCCCGCTGCGCGACGGCGGTTACGATATCCGCGACTTCCGCGCCGTGCTCGACGAGTTTGGCACGGTCGAGGATTTTAAGGTGCTTCTCGACGAGGCCCATGCGCGCGGTATCCGCGTTATTACTGACCTGGTGATGAACCACACCTCCGATACCCATGAGTGGTTTCAGCAGTCGCGCACTGATCCGGATGGCCCCTACGGCGACTTTTATGTCTGGACTGATGACCCGGACACTTACTCGGGCGCACGCATTATCTTTGTCGATACCGAGGACTCCAACTGGACCTATGACCCGGTGCGTGGCCAGTACTACTGGCACCGTTTCTTCTCCCACCAGCCGGATTTGAACTATGACAATCCGGCGGTGCAGGAAGCGATGCTCGATGTGCTGCGCTTCTGGTCCGATCTCGGCATCGATGGCTTCCGCCTCGACGCTGTTCCCTACCTCTTCGAACGCGAAGGTACTAACTGCGAGAATCTGCCCGAGACCCACGCTTTTCTGAAGCGCTGCCGCAAGGTCATGGATGAGGAATACCCGGGTCGCGTCCTGCTGGCGGAGGCCAACCAGTGGCCCTCCGATGTGGTGGAATACTTCGGCGACCCGGAGGTCGGTGGCGACGAATGCCACATGGCTTTCCACTTCCCACTCATGCCACGCATTTTCATGGCGGTGCGCAAGCAGTCCCGCTTCCCCATCTCGGAGATCCTGGAGTCCACGCCAGAGATTCCGTCTTCGGCTCAGTGGGGCATTTTCCTGCGCAACCACGATGAGCTGACGCTGGAAATGGTCACCGATGCCGAGCGCGACTACATGTACGCCGAGTATGCGCACGATCCGCGGATGAAGGCCAACATCGGCATTCGCCGTCGTCTAGCGCCACTGCTGCAAAATGACCGCACACAGCTCGAGCTTTTCAATGCCCTGCTACTCTCCCTGCCGGGTTCGCCGGTGCTGTACTACGGGGACGAAATTGGTATGGGCGACAACATTTGGCTCGGTGACCGCGATGGCGTGCGCACACCGATGCAGTGGTCACCCGACCGCAACGCCGGGTTCTCCAAGGCCGACCCCGGTCGGCTCTATCTGCCGACCATTCAGGATGCGACCTACGGTTACCAGGCGGTCAATGTCGAGAACCAAGCGAGCTACTCCAATTCGCTGTTGAATTGGGTGCGTCGACTGATTCAGGTCCGCAAGCGCTATGAGGCTTTTGGCCTCGGTGATTTCCGCGAGCTGAATAGCGATACCGCCTCTGTTCTGACCTATCTGCGCACATACGGCGACGAAGTGCTGCTGTGCGTCAACAACCTGTCCTCTTACCCCGCGGCCGTCTCGCTGGATCTGTCCGAGTTCGCCGGCGCCACCCCGGTAGAGCTCACGGGTTCGGTTCCCTTCCCCACAATTGGCACTGATCCCTACCAGATCACGCTTCCTGGTCACGGTTTCTACTGGTTCGAAATCCAGTTGCCGCCAGAGACAAACCTCGAATCGAGCGCCTCCATGTCGGCGCCGACAATCCCGGTTGCGCAGGCGATATCGGACGCGCCGGTGACGTCATCACGCGAGCACTCAGGCACCGCCGCCGATGCCGTCACAAACGCCGATAATAAAGAGTGATCTTTTAAGTCCCGAAAGGCGAAAGAACTAAAATGACTATTCCCACCGCCGAATTCATTGCCGAAGAGCTGGCAGACACACTGGTCAAGATGCGCTTTTTCGCTGACAAGGTCTCTGACATCGACCACGTCGAGATCCTCGCGCTTGACCCCGTACTGCGCGACAATCCCGACAGCCCCGATGTCGATATCGCATTGGTGAGGGTGCACACCGCACATTCCGCACCGACCTATCAGCTGCCCATCGCTTGGGCGGAGGACGTCCCAGATGGCCACGAGCAGTCCCTGCTGGTTCGCGCCGAGGGCATCGTCGGCTACGACGCCCTGATTGATTCGGATGCCATCACAGCACTCGGCCAGAAGCTTTCCGACGAAGGCAAGCTCGGCCGCATGGAACTGCGACGTGTGCCGGGCTCTGAGCAGCTCCGACCGGAATCCGGCCGCCCCATGGGAGTCGAGCAGTCGAACACCTCGGTCATTTTCGACGACCGCGTGATGTGCAAGTTCTTCCGTCGCCTCTACCCCGGCACTAATGCCGATGTGGAGCTGCTGGCCGCACTCGCCCAGGCAGACTGCAAGTTCGTCCCTGAGCTCTACTCCTGGGTAGAGACCACCATTGGCGAAGACACCTACACCACCGCCATGCTGCAGGAATTCGCACCGAACTCGGTCGATGGCTGGGAGCTGGCTCTTGGCGCAGTGCGCGATGCCATCCGCGACAGTCAGACCCCGCTGGAAGATTTGGGCACCGACTTTACATCCGAAGCACGTGCGCTCGGCGAAGCAGTGGCCTCGGTACACAGCAGCCTCGCTGCCGCTGTTGCGGTAAAGGAGCGCCTGACCGGTGCGGAGCTGGTAGCCCCACTGCGAGCTCGCCTGGATTTCGTCGCTGGTGTTGTGCCGCAAATTGCTGAGGTCAAGGATAAAGCGCAGGCTATCTTCGATCGCGCGGAGGCTGCGGTTCCGGAAGGTGGTGCCGTCGTCCAGCGAATCCACGGTGATCTGCACTTGGGGCAGGTGTTGCGCACGCCGAGCTCTTGGCGCTTGATTGACTTCGAGGGCGAGCCGTCGCGCCCGTGGGAGGAGCGTCGTCTGCCGGATCACCGCCTACGCGATATCGCCGGCATGATTCGCTCCTTCGATTACGCCGCTCACTACCCGCTGCTGACCGGACGTGAGGACACCGAGGCAGCGACGGAGCGTGTTGAGCAGTGGGCTCGCCGCAATATCGATGCCTTCCTGGAAGGCTATGGCGACGCCAGCGACCCGGCACTACTGGAGGCGTTTGTGCTGGATAAAGCCATTTACGAGTGCCTTTACGAAGCTCAGAACCGCCCCAACTGGCTGCCGCTGCCGCTTGGTGCTGTGCGCTCGCTGTTAGGATAGGGCTTTTGTCGCAGTAATTTCATAGCGGGGAGTCCCCACCCCGCAAGATAGAGGTCTTTCGTGCGTCTGCTCAGCAGAATCCTGTCCACTACACGAGTGCTCTGGCCTTTCTATATCGGGGTCATCATCTGTTCGCTGGCCACCGCCGCCGCGTCGTTGATTAGCCCCTTCCTCATCCGCGATGCCACCGACGCCATCGTCGGCGCGGTATCCAGCGATGAAGGCTTGAGCCAGGCGGCGATGTCCGATACCACTCGCACGGTAATCTGGCTGGTCATCGGGCTGCTAATCGCAGATCTGACGCAAACCATCGTGCATAACATCGGTGGTTACCTGGGCGATGTGATGACTGCGCGCATGCGCGAGATTCTGTCGACCCGCTACTATGCAAAGCTGCTGTCGCTGCCGCAACGCTATTTCGACAGTCAGGTCACCGGCACAATTATCTCCCGCCTGGAACGCTCGATTACCAATATCACGCAGTTCCTCCAGGCGTTTTCCAACAACTTCTTCCCAATGCTGTTGACCGTCGGCGCGGTACTGGGCATCACCGCCTGGCACTACTGGCCACTGGCGGTGCTGTTGATTATCGTTTTCCCGGTCTACACCCTGCTGACCGCGCTGACCTCGAAGCGCTGGCAGAAGATTGAAGCGAAAAAGAACGAACAAATCGATATCGCCGGTGGCCGTTTTGCCGAGGTCATCGGCCAAGTCAAGGTTGTCCGCTCCTTCACTGCAGAGCTGCGCGAAATCGCTTTCTTTGGTTCCCGCTTCCGCCGCACCATCTCCCTGACCCGCGATCAGTCAACGTGGTGGCACCGCATGGATGCCCTTCGCGGGGGTATTTTGAACATCATCTTCGCAGGCATCTACCTGCTGCTTTTCCTGCGTACGCTGTCGGGAGAATTCTCCATCGGCACCATGGTCATGCTCATTCAGCTGATTAACATGGCGCGCCAACCAGTGACCATGATGAGCTTCCTGGTCGACGCTGCCCAACGCGCAGTCGCCGGTTCGCGCGATTACTTCAAGGTCATGGAGCTTACTCCAGAGACCCGCACGCAGCCGGAGCTGCTCAGTGCAGCGACCGCGAATAACGGCGACTTCGACTCCGCGTCCGTTGGTTCCACCGCAGACGCAGAGTCCGTCGACAGCGCCCACCGTTCCTCCCTGGAACGCGCAGCCGAACAGGAGGCAATTGGCGCTCCCATTGTCGACTTCGACGCAGTGGATTTTGCCTACGAAGAGGACAAGACGGTGCTCTCCAATGTCAGCTTCCAGGCATACTCAGGCCAGAAAATCGCCCTGGTCGGCGAGTCCGGTGGCGGCAAGTCCACCATCGTCAACTTGCTGCTCGGCTTCTACGCCCCGACCGCAGGCCGCTTGAGCGTTCTGGGGTCGGATGTCTCCGAAGTTTCCGGTTCCACTCTGCGCGCCGGCTCTGCCGTCGTGTTCCAGGACTCGTCACTGTTCTCCGGCACGATTCGGGAGAACATCGCCTACGGCAAACCCAACGCCACCGACGAAGAAATCATTGCCGCCGCGAAGAAGGCCAACGCCGACGACTTCATCCGCAGCTTCGCCGACGGCTACGACACCACTATCGGCGAGCGAGGTCTGAAGCTCTCGGGTGGCCAGAAGCAGCGCATCGCCATCGCGCGCGCAATTTTGAAGGATGCTCCCCTGCTCATCCTGGACGAAGCCACTTCGGCGCTGGACACCAAGGCCGAACGCGAAGTTCAGCGAGGCTTGGACAAGCTGATGGAGGGACGCACAACGGTTATCATCGCCCACCGCCTGTCCACGATTTCCGATGTGGACACCATCGTGACGCTGCGTGACGGTCACGTCGACGAGGTCGGCGCACCCGCAGCATTGGCGCAGACTGACGGTATCTACGCCGAGCTGCTACGTCTGACGGCTTCGGCCTCGGCGGCGGATCGTCTGCGCCTGAAGAAATACGGCATCAAGGGGTAACGCGCCGTCGTCAAGCATGCAGAAAACGCTTGACGACGGGCCCCCTGCGCCCTTTTACGGACGGGGAACGATGTAGCGGCCAGCGCCCGGAACAATTTCGACGGTAACCGGCATCGGGAACATGAGGTCGCCGTCAGCGTAGGCATTCATCTGGCGTGGCGGGCCGATGTATTCCACGTAAGCCTTCTTGGCGCGGTAGGTGCTGACCTCCCCGATTTTTTCAACGGTGCCGTCGAACACGGACTTGAAGGCCAGGGCGGCCTTGATGCGCCCGGCCTTGCCGATGACAGTGATATCCATCAGTCCGTCGGAGTGGTCTGCGGACGGGCAAATCTTCATCCCACCGCCATAAGAACGGGTGTTGCCGAAGGCGGCCAGCGTGATTGGATCTTCGAGAACCCGATCGTCATCCAGCGTGATGCGGAATGGCAGCGAGTGGAAAGCCAAGAACTCGCGGACGATAGCCAGGTTGTAGCGGTTGCGGCCATGCGGCCAGGTCATCTGATTGACGCGGTCGGAGACAATCGAGTCGAAGCCGGCACACATGATAGTGCCGAACCAGCGCTGCTCCCCTGCCTCATTGGTGATGCGGCCGAGGTCAGTGGTCGTCCAGAAGCCATCGGCGATAACGTGAGCGGCATCGCGAGCATTGCCACGCGGCAGATTGTATTCGCGGCCGTGGTCGTTTCCGGTGCCGGCCGGGATAATACCGAGGGGGATGCCGGTCTGTGCCTGCTCCTGCAGTGCGAGGTTAATCATGCCGTCGCCACCACAGACTGCCAGGGCATCAATTCGGCCGTCGGCGATGACCTCACGAATGAGCTTGCGGGCGTCGTCGGGGTTAGCACCTTGGAGAGCGATGACATCGATGCCGCGATCCGCGAACACCCGGCTCGCCCGGGCGGACGCAATCTGCGAGGCGCCATGACCCGCGTGGGGGTTAGTGACCAGAGCAAGGGTACGAATCTCAGTTGTTCCCAGCGGGTAGTTGAGGTCCTTGTCGTTAGCGTTCATCGAAGAAATACCTACTTTTACGTGGGCTTTTGACCGGTCAATACTGGCCTTTATGGGAGTGCGTTACCGCATCTAACTAAAGCTTACCAAGATTGATTGACATTTTTTGAGAAAACGTAACGTAATACCGCTATAATAAAAGATGTAAAGATGTGCTTCCGCGCAAGCTACAAATAATTCCGCAGTTCAGACTCGCAGCACCGATGCCCAAGGAGAAGCTCAGGATGTCTAACAAGCTCACGATTCCGTATCGCATGCGCTGGTGGGGCTGGGGTGTTGACGGCAACGACAAGCCAATCACCGCGGCCAGCGAGAAGCTACTGCAGCGCGAAATCGGTATGTCGTTGGACGCAAACAACCCGCCGCGCAACATCGCCGACGTCACCATTCCCGATAGCCGCCTCAGCGCCGAGGATATCGAAGCCCTGGGCGCTATTGTAGGCGCGGATGCCGTCGCCACCGACCACGACACCCGCGTCAAACACGCGGTCGGCCGGTCCTACCCCGACCTGGTTCGCCTTCGCGCAGCCAAGCTCGATGTCGCCCCAGATGCTGTTGTACTACCGAAAACTGAAAAGCATATCGAGGACCTGCTCAAGGTATGCGCTAAGCGCAAGATTGTAGTCGTCCCCTTCGGTGGCGGCACCTCGGTCGTAGGCGGCGTGGAGGCTGTTGACGGAGGCATGGGTAAGGCCATCGCAGTGTCCATGACCGCCTTTAACAAGATCATCGACATCGACAAAGTCGCTGGCACTGTCACCGCCCAGACCGGCGTTTTCGGCCCCGACCTGGAAAAAGAGCTGTCCAAGGCCGGCTTCACCGCAGGTCACTTCCCGCAGTCCTTCGAGTACTCCACTGTCGGCGGTTGGGTTTCCTGCCGCTCGGCAGGCCAGGAATCCTCTGGTTACGGTCGTATCGACCGCAACGTGATTGGCATGCGCGTCGTCACGCCAGCCGGCACCATGGAATTCCGCGACATGCCGTCGTCGGCATCCGGCCCGAACCCGCGTGAGCTTTTCCTGGGTTCGGAGGGCACCCTGGGCATCATCACGCATGTGACGATTGCCCTGAATCAGCGTCCGCAAAAGGAGATGCTCTTCGACACCTACTTCTTCAACTCCTTTGAAGAAGCCGCCGAGGAGCTGCGCAAGCTGGAGCAGAGCGGCAATATCCCGCACCTAGCGCGCATCTCCGACGAGAAGGAGACGCTGTTCGGCCTCACTCAGCTCGGCTCTGCCAGCATGTCCGAGAAGGTCACAAAGTACCTGAAGCTGCGTGGCATCGACACCCCGTGCATGGTGATTTTTGGCTTCGCGCAGACTGATCCGGTCGGCGCCCGCGTCACCCGTGAGCGCCTGGCCGCTCGCCTGCTGACCAAGAAGTGCGTCCGCATGGGCTCCATCCCCGGTATGGCTTGGGTTAACCACCGCTTCTCCTCGCCGTACCTGCGCGATGTCATGATGACTCGCCGCGTCGGCGTCGACACCCTGGAGACCGCCACCACCTGGGATAACGCCGCTACACTGCGCCGCGAGATCGCCTCCGCAATGGAAGCCGCTGGCGAGAAGCACGGCACCCCGGTGTACGTCTTCTGCCACATCTCGCACATGTACGAATCCGGCTGCTCGCTGTACTTCACGTACTTCTTCCGCGAGACCGAGGGCGAGATCCTCCAGCAGTGGATGGACATCAAGACTGCGGCGTCGGAGGCCATGATGAACTTCGGCGGCACCATCACGCACCACCATGGCATTGGCCAGGATCACAGCCCGCAGTACTACGAGGAGAACACCGAGTTGTTCGCCAAGGTCATGCGCGCAATTAAGGACGAACTCGACCCGGCTGGCATCCTCAACCCGGGCAAGTTGGCTACCGGTCCGCGCTCCCTGGAAGAGCGTTACGACGGCAACATGATCTAACCCTGTCGCCGCCAGCTTCGGCCCAACCGCTATTTGCTGCTGAACACGGCAAACCCGGCCTGTCTAGCCGCCAGCCTCGGTTAGCGAGCTAGACTGACCAGTTCACTGGCGTAGATTTCTGGCGACGTTGGGCCGTCATAAATAAACAGTGAAACGTAATCGTCAAGGGTAAAAGATTCGAGTGCTGCGATCATTGTCGCTGTCGCTTCTTCCTAGAATTCCAAGCGAGAATGCTCGGATGGTGGGATGGGTCGGCTCAATCGGTGCGATTTCGTCCGTGCGACCGCAAACAGCGTGGCGTTTTACATGCCTATGCGCGTCTTTTTAGTTACGACCTGTCTGGGGCGGCACGGACTGGAGACAGCAGCAACACATCTGCAGCGATGGTGCAATAGCGGCGAAAGCTCGGTTCATGGACTCAGAGCGGTTGGACGCTGGGTGCATAGCCATCGAGGTGTCTCCTTCCTTGTGATCCCCGGGATATGATTCGCAACTAAGAAAGACTTCTTGAATCAATATCCGTGCCGGTCGTTGATAATGAACAACTTAGTCTATTTCTAATTGCCTTGCAATGGGTTACGCCCCGAAATAGTTCACGCTCACTACGCACTCCACAACTTCATCACGTACGCCAGATCGTTTCATCACTATTACCGTCTTCGGGAAAGTCGAGGAAGAAAAACTATGACTGCCACGCACGCTCCTCAGCGCGATCGCTCAGCTGCGGTTTTGAACAAGGCTCGTCGGCAAGCGGACTTGAATCGTCTGCGCGAAGAAACCGCTAAGGGCAACATCCCCGATCTGCTGGTCATCGGCGCCGGTATCACTGGTGTCGGCATCGCTTTAGATGCAGCATCGAGGGGTTTGAATACCGTTCTCGTCGAATCGAAGGATCTAGCTTTCGGTACCTCTCGTTGGTCGTCGAAGCTCGCCCACGGCGGCCTGCGCTACCTTGCCAGCGGCAATGTCGGTATCGCTCGCCGCTCAGCTATTGAACGTGGTGCGCTGCTCGACGTCACCGCTCCGCACCTGGTGCATAACCTGCCGCAGGTCGTACCGGTGATGGATAAGTTTGCACCGCTGACCCGAATTTTGCCACGGTTAGGCTTTTTGGCCGGTGACTTTTTGCGCATTATCGCTGGTACCTCCGCCACTACCCTGCCGCTGTCCCGCACTGTCGGTTCCCGCCGAGTCAGCCAGCTTTCGCCGACCGTACGTAAGCGCGAGGTGAGATTCGGCTACGTCAACTACGACGGTCAGCTGCGTGACGACGCACGCTTGGTCACCGCTATCGCTCGAACTGCCGCTAGCTACGGTGCAACTATTCTGACCCGGGTGCGCTGCGAGACTGCCTCTGGCACGAGCGCCACACTAGTCGACGAGCTCACTGGCGATTCCTTCGAGCTGCCGGCTCACGCTGTGGTCAATGCCACTGGTGTGTGGGCAGCCGGACTGGCGACGAACATCAAGATTCGCCCATCTCGCGGCACACACCTGGTTCTCGACGCCGCGAAGCTAGGCAACCCTACCGGCTCTCTCACGGTACCGGTGCCCGGTCACACCAACCGTTTCTGTTTTGTCCTGCCCGCAGAGCACAACCGCGTCTACATTGGCCTGACAGATGAGGATGCACCGGGCCCGATCCCGGATGTTCCGGAAGTACCGGAGGATGACATCGCTTTTCTGCTCGATGTCATCAACCAGGCACTCGAGGTTCCGCTCACTCGCGACGATGTCATCGGCGCTTTCGCCGGCCTGCGTCCACTCATCGACGCCGGCGAGGCACACACCGCTGACCTCTCTCGCGAACACGCCTTGTTGGAGGCCCCGAACGGCCTGATTTCCATTACTGGTGGCAAGCTCACCGAGTACCGTCTTATGGCTGAGCAAACCGTGGACAAGGTCGAAGAGAAGCTCGGTGTTTCGCTTGCCCCGTGCTCCACCCGCACGATCCCTGTGCTGGGCTCCGAGCCGGAGGAGCTCGACCGCGCTCGCACCGCTGCCGCTGCAGGCCGTATCCCGATGCCGCTGTTTAATCGCTACGGTGCCGAATCCTTCGAGCTCATCGAATCCTGTCCGCTCGATCGACCGCTCGCCCCGGTAGCGGAGGGTCTCGATGTCACCCGCGCCGAGTTCGCCTGGCATGTGACGCACGAGGGAGCTCTCAGTGTCGACGATATTCTCGATCGCCGCACACGCCTGGGGCTGGTCAAGGCTGATCGCGAAGCTGCCCTGCCAGCTGCTGAGGAGGCACTGAGGCTGGCCTAGCGCTGGTCATTGCTGTGGCTGCTTCTGATGCGGCCGTAGCTACTGGATAAAACGGGGAGTCTTCGGACTTCCCGCTTTTTCTGTATACACGGAAACTATGAGTGTAAATAACGCTGTCACTTTCCCCTCCCTCGATGAACTCCGCTCCCGCAGGACAGTCAAATGGACCGCATATTCACCGGACGTGCTGCCACTGTGGGTCGCCGAATCCGATGCCACAACCTGCCCTGCCGTCAGTGCCGCAATCGACGAGGCGTGTCAGCGCGAACAATTCGGATACCTCTCGCAGGACATCACCGCGCTTACGACCGCAACCGCGGACTTTTCTGCACAACGCTACGGATGGCGCCCGAACCCCGACAATATCTTTGCCGTCGCTGACGTCGTCCGCGGTGTCACACTCGCGGTTGAACGCTTCACCCGCCCCGATTCCGCAATTGTCGTCCCCACTCCCGCCTACATGCCGTTTTTCCAGGTAGGTCCCGCGCTGGGACGCGAGACAGTGTGCATTCCCACGCTTGCCGACGGCCCGGATCTCGGCGCCCTCGAACGCGCCTTCGCCGACGGTGCCGGTTGCCTGATCTTGTGTAACCCGAATAATCCTCTCGGCTTTACCTACTACCCCGAAAAACTGCGTGAGATTACCGATTTAGCCGCTCGCTTTGGTGCGCGCGTTATCTCAGACGAGATTCACGGCCCAGTTGTTCTAGATGGCACTCACACTCCAACCGCGTCGGTGTCGGATACTGCGGCGGCCGTGACTATCACGGTGACTGCTACCTCGAAGGGATGGAATACCGCCGGCCTCAAGTGTGCGCAGATCATCTTTAACGACGAAGATGCCAAAACCTGGCTGGAGCTGCCCTTCATTGTGCGCGAAGGCGCTTCTATTCTTGGTGTCGCCGCGGCCACCGCCGCCTACCGCGATGGTGTGCCCTGGTTGGACAATTTTGTCGATGTCCTGCGTACCAACCGTGAGACTCTGCAAACACGTTTGTCCACTATTGCGCCGCAGGCTCGCTTTACCCCACCGCAAGCGTCATTCTTGGCGTGGTTGGATTTGGGTGACGTGCCTGGTGTTGACAGCGATGACCCAGCTGCGTGGCTGGTTGAAAACGCCAAAATAGCACTCAACCCCGGCTTCGCATTCGGCGAAGGCGGGGCTGGACATGTGCGGCTTAACTTTGCGACCTCCCCGGAAATCCTCGGTGAGGCCCTGGACCGTCTTGACGCGGCCCTGCGCTTGTAGTTGACGTTTTAGTTGGTGACAGTGACGCTGCCGTCGGCGTTGACAACAACGTTGGCGGCCAGAGCGCGAGCCAGGTTCATGCGAACGTGCTGGCCCTCACCGTCAGTGCGATCGAGCGGGTAGCCGGATGGGATTGCGGTCTGAGCGAGGACGGAGCTGCGCTGTTCCTCAGTCAGCTGCGGGAAGCGGGTCTCCAGCAAACCTGCGTAACGCTTCGGAACAACAACTGGCTCGTTAGCCGGGCCAACCTGCTTGAAGTCGTAGGTCATGCGTTCGGTGTACTGCTGAACGGCAGCTGCGGTGCTCATGTACGGAGTGTCCTTGGCAACGCAGTTGGCGATGGTGTCGCCACAGCGGTACTCGAGCTCCGTACGCAGCTCATCCATGGCTTCTTCGATGAGTGGGCGGAACTCTGGGTCTGCCCAACGATCAGCTGCGGCCTGGTTGCCCATCATGCGGCCGCCCATAACGTCCAGCGGGTAGTGGACGCCCATGACAAGGCGAGAATGACCAGCCTCGGACGCACGCGCCTGAATTTGTGGTGCAACCTCCGGCAGCATCATGGCCAGCATGGTTGAAGTCCATGCAGCCTTGTTGGTGTGGCCCGACGGGTAGGACGGGGTGGTCGAGTACGGGTCGTCCTGACCTTCGCGGTAGTAGCGCTCGATGCGCTCCGGTGCCACCACAAACGGGCGATCGTAGCCGTAGACGTACTTCTCGAAGAAGGTCGAGCTGACCAGACCGCCACCGCGAGCAAGGTTGCCGGACAGCAGGGCCTTTACCTTCGGCAGGCGATCCTCGTCATAGGCATCACGGAAGTGCTGGCCCAGGTTTGCACCGAAAGCAGTGGAAATATTGGCCAGTGGGTCCAGGTAGTCGTCATCAAGAGCGAGTTCCTGTGCCTGCGGGTCATTCTTGGCAGCGTTGTTAATGCGGACGACCGTTTCGAGGTTCTGGTCCATAACCTCTGGGTGGTTCTTCTCCAGCTCCACGAAAGGATGCACAACGTAGAAGTAGAACCAGTTATCGGTGGCGGCATCCGACGGGTACGCGCGTGCAATCTGGTCCGGGCGATACGAGGTTGGCTTCGGCGCATTCGGGTCGGTGTTTTCACCGGAAGATGACGGCAGCGAGATGGAATCCGGGACCTCGAAGCCACCGCCGGGGAGCTTGATTCCCTCTGGAGCTGCCACATTAGCTGGAAGATCAGAAACAGAGTCCAGGCGGTTGCCGAGCTCGGCCAACGGGTTGACCGGAGCTGCCACGGCCGTTGCCGGTGTAAGCCCCATTACAACTGCCATTGCTGCGGTAGCAGCGCCGACGCGAGTACGTGTTGCAGTGCGCTTGTGCGGCTTCAAAGAAGACACTGAAGCATTCCTTTCCAGATTGCTGCGTGGGAGGCACCAGTTGTGAAGTGCTCTATAAGCCAAGGTCTGACAAAATCTTCACTTATGTTAAGCGCACTGTGAGGTTTCGGCGCGTTGAAAAGAAACAAGTTTTCAAAATGCTAGCGCCGATCGTGGGAGCTTTCCCCATCAGACTCCGGGTTTTCACTGATAAATGCATAAAAGAAACCGGTTGGCGGGATAAACGCCCGTCAACCGGTAAGAACTCAATACTCGCCCCAAACGGGGCTAAAAGCGTGGACTACTTGGAGTAGTCGTAGAAGCCACGGCCGGACTTGCGGCCGAAGTGACCCGCCTCAACCATGCGCTTGAGCAGCGGAGGTGCCGCGTAAGTCGGCTCCTTGTACTCATCGAACATGGCATCGGCAATGAACTTGATGGTGTCCAGACCAACCATGTCGGCCAGAGTCAGCGGACCCATCGGGTGCGCACAGCCATTGACCATTCCGGCATCGATGTCTTCTGCAGTAGCAATGCCGTCCTGCAGCATGCGAATAGCGCCGAGGATGTACGGAACCAGCAGGGCGTTAACAATGAAGCCCGAGCGATCCTTAGCGCGAATGACGGTCTTGCCCAGCGCCTCGGAAGCGTACTCGTACGCACGCTCCGACTGAACATCACCGGTCGTCAGAGTAACGACATGCTCTACCAGAGGCAGAACCGGAACCGGGTTGAAGAAGTGCAGACCCATGACGCGCTCCGGGCGCTTGGTAGCTGCAGCAATGGACTGAATCGGCAGCGAGGAGGTGTTGGAAGCCAGGATGGCATCTTCCGACTCAACAATCTCATCGAGCTGCGAGAATACGCTGGCCTTTACTTCCGGGTTCTCCACGATGGCCTCGATGACCAGCTCACGGTCAGCGAAGCCTTCCAGCTTGGTGGTGAAGCTAATACGTCCCAGAATCTCATCACGTGCAGACTGCTCTAGCTTGCCACGGGAAACGGCCTTATCCAGCGACTTTTCAATACGGGCGCGACCGGACTCAAGGAACTCCTCCTTGGCCTCCCAGACCTTGACATCGCTACCGGCCTTCGCACAGACCTCAATAATTCCGGAGCCCATCTGACCGGCGCCGACGATACCTACTCGCGAGATACTATTTGCCATTGGCGTGTTTTCCTACCTTCTACTCTGGGTTATTAGCCAGCATTGTGCTTCATCCGAGTGCGCATTCGCTTGACGACGATCACAGCGCACTGGCTTTATTTACACGCTACTCACTTCCCCGGTTCCCCGGGCACGCTTTGCAGGACTTTTTACTTGAATTTCCCCCCCCCACGAGCTTTGGGCAGCGGCTAGTACTGCATACGTTTTTCCAGCGCCTGCTGAATATCTTCCAGCTGCTGCTGAGAAGAGCGTGCCAACTCTTGCAGGTCGTTTCCGCCATGCTTTTCCAGCTCTTCCCACTGTCCGAGCATCTTATCCAGGCTGCCTTCCATCAACGTCAGATAAGCCATATCTGCGTGTGGCCCCTCCTCGTTCTCGAGGCGAGTCATGGTGGCGGTGTCGAGCTTGGTCTCCGACGGATCAACATCGACGCCGAGAGTCTTGACTAGCTGCGCTTCCTCTTCAGCAAAGATTGGCTCCGCCTGCTGCGCAATCTTTCGAGTCTCTTCCGAGACCGATTCCTTTGCAATCAGCGTCTGCGATGCTGTCTTCAGCGCCGCAGTATCTGCCGCCAGCTGAGCCAAGTTATCCCGAATGGCGGCAGTGGAGGCAACAGCACTCTGCTCCTGGCTTGACTGATTCTGGCTACCCTCGAGGGCTGCCTCATCGCTATCTCCACAAGCACTGAGACCAACGACGAGAGCAGAGGCCAGCACAGCGGAGCCAATACGCAGGCCACGCCCAATCAGAGAATAGGTGTCGCTGCTGGAAGCGGCTGCGCTATCGCGAATGGTGTCAGAGGACATTAGTCGACCTGCAGCTCGCCCATGCGATCCCAGTCCTGCTTATCAGGCAGCACCTGCGAGACAATCTTCGGGGTCTCAGCGAGCAGCGGCTTCATCGCCTCCAGGCCCTTGGCGAAGTGCTCGGAATTGACGTGGGCTTCACCAGCGTCATCATCGAACGCCTCGACGAGGATGTACTGGTTGGGGTCTTCTACGCTGCGGGACCATTCAAACCACTTGTTGCCAGCCTCTGCGCGGGTGGCAGCGGTGAACTCAGCGACGTGGTCCATCCATTCGTCGGCAAACTCCGGCTTAACTTGGTAATTCACAACGATAAAAATCATGTCGCCCACTGTATGCGCGTCCAAGCAGAATTGCACCCTTCGACGAATAGAGTTTCGCTGAGAATTTTTCTTACGCTGACCTCAGGTGACAGTTATATTGGTTTGTATGATGAACACTCCGCTCATTCTCACCTACCAAGATAAGACCCCACGCATTCATTCCAGCGCCTGGATTGCGCCCGGCGCGGTCATTATCGGTGATGTCGAAATCGGTGCGGATAGCTCCGTGTTCTACGGTTCTGTTCTCCGAGGAGACGTCGCACCAATCCGCATCGGCCAGCGCACCAATATTCAGGACAACTCCACAGTCCATGTCGACCGAGGCGTGCCCACGATTCTCGGCGATGATGTCACCGTCGGACACATGGCCTTGGTCCACGGCACCACGGTTGAAAATGGTTGCCTCATCGGCATGAAGTCCACCCTGCTTTCGCGTTCCCGTATCGGCGCTGGCAGCCTCATTGCTGCAGGTGCCGTGGTGTTGGAAGATCAGATTATCGACCCCAGGTCGCTGGCTGCAGGCGTTCCCGCCAAGGTGCGTCGTGAACTCTCCGCCGAGGAAGCAGAGGGCTTCATCGCCCATGCAGGGCGTTATGTGGAAACAGCGTCCAACCACCGCCACCTCCGCGAGGTCGACCTGGATATGGTGACTTTTAACTAGGCGGCTGCCGAGGCGCCTAGCTAAGCGGCTAGGCGGATTGTTTGACGGTCAGCGTCGCAGCACTACACCACTGTCGCGCCCGCCGCGGCCAATTCCGCTAGTGCAGCCTTGCCGCGCTCCGGGTCCACCGCCGCGACCTGATTGCTCAGAACACGAACGGAAAAGCCCTCCTTGAGGCCATCGAGCACTGTGGCGCGGACGCAGTGGTCAGTCGCAACTCCCACCACATCGATTTCTTCGATGTCAGAGGCGCGGAGAGCGTCGGCAAGCGAAACGCCAGCCTCCGTTGTTCCCTCGAAACCGGAGTAGGCGGCGGCGTACTCCCCTTTTGTGACATCGATACGCACAGCAGCGGGGTTGAGCTGCTCAAAAAACGCGATGGCGCGCTGCATGCCGGGGTGAATCTCTGCGCCCGGGGTACCTGCAACACAGTGTTTCGGCCAGGTATCGACGAAATCCGGGGTTTCAGAGAAGTGCGTGCCTGGGTCGATGTGATTGTCACGGGTGGTCGCAAGAACCGAGTACTTGTTAGCTGTGCCCGCAACATGCAGATATGTAGCGGTGTACGCTGCCTCAGCACCGTCGACGGCAAGTGCGCCACCCGCGGAAAAATCATTCTGAGCGTCGACGACTACCAGTGCCATGCGGGGACGCGCCGGGCGCTGCTGTTCCTCGGAGTGGGCGTCATTGCTGGTGTCTGCCTCGGTGCCAGCGTTATCCGAGTTGTCCGCATTGACCTGTCGGTAGATTTCGGAGAAGGAAGCGTTCATGGCCTATATCTTGCCACGTGCCCACGTTCAGAGGAGCACGTGAACTATCGACCGGACATCGACGCCCTACCGACAACACAGAGTCAATCCGGGAAAGCGGTTAAAATTGCTCCGGTAATTCTTTGATACGACGACGGCTCCTGGTCGCGTCCTCCAATACGGGAGGTTTTTATGGCAGGCGGACTTGTCGCGCTGCTTGACGACGTTGCCACGATTGCACGCGCTGCAGCGGCAACAACAGACGATATTGCGGCTGCGGCCGGCAAAGCTAGCGCTAAAGCCGCCGGTGTTGTGGTTGACGACGCTGCGGTGACACCTAAATTCGTCGAGGGTGTCTCGCCGAAACGCGAGCTGCCGATTATTTGGCGTATCGCCAAGGGCTCCTTGGTCAATAAAATTGTCATTATTCTGCCGATTGCATTGCTGCTAAGTCAGTTTCTGCCCTGGGCGCTGACGCCGATTTTGATGCTCGGTGGCTCCTACCTGTGCTTTGAGGGCATGGAAAAGGTCTGGGAGAAGATTAAGCACCGAATCTCTCCCGATCAGACTGAGCAGGAGCGGATGGAGGCGGCGACCAACCGCACACCACAGAATGAAGATTCCCTGGTGAAGTCTGCAATTTTCACAGACTTGATTCTCTCTGCGGAAATCATGGTGATCTCTCTCAATGAGGTCGCTGATCAGCCACTGCTCAATCGCGCGCTGATTCTTATTGTGGTCGCACTCATCATCACGCTTGCGGTCTACGGCGTGGTGGGCTTCTTGGTCAAGATTGATGATATTGGCCTGCACCTGCAGTCCAAGAAGTCAGCCGGTATCAGCAAGTTTGGTGCGGCGCTGGTCAAAGCCATGCCAATCGTTTTGAACACAATCGGTATTATCGGCACGTTTGCCATGCTGTGGGTCGGTGGCCACATCATGGTGGTCGGCCTCGACGAGCTGGGCTGGCACCTCCCCTACCAGCTGGTCCACAACCTTGAGCAGCTGTTTACCGGTGGCTTCCTCGGCTGGTTGGCCAACACCACCGGCTCACTGATTTTCGGCGCCATCTGGGGAGCAATCATTGTGGCGATTGTCGCCGTGCTGCCATTCGGCCACGGCAAGCACAACAAGTCTGACGCTTAGGAGTACGTGACCTCGCCGTCGACGTAGACCCAACGTCGCGCACGACGAACAAAACGGGAACGCTCGTGCATCGTACCGACACCGTCATGGTCATGAAAAGCCGCTTCAAATTCCACGATGCCTTCGCGGTCATCCTCGCCGCCATCGACAGCGTTGATGATGGTGAGTCCTTCCCATTCCACACCGTCATCGACATTGATAACTTCCGGGCGGTAGCGCGGATGCCACGTCCGCCAGATGTAATCCGCCTCGTGGGCAGCGTAAGCGCTGTACCTCGCTGCCATCAGCTCAGCTGCGGTCACCGCCTCCCGCTCACCGCGGTGCAGCGGGCCACAGCACTGCCCGTAGAGTCCCCCACCACACGGGCACAAATCGGAATCAGTAACGCGGGCGCGAGCGAAAAATGCGTTCCCGCTTCCTGCTCTAGCACCGTTTCCTGCTACCAATCCAGACTCCGTTACAGCACTGTTTTCTCTTATCTGCCGACCCATAATTGCCAGCCCCTCCCCAATCTCGCACGTGGTACTAAACACGTCCTAACAACGTCTTTACATACCTACCAATTGGCCCGCAGCACCGCTAGTCGGCTTAGCCCCGAGAGGCTTGACGACGGCTACCGCGTCGCCCTCGGCATTCCTTCCGCAAAGCCCGCAGCGGATTGAATTCCCACCACTGCCCGCTCAGCGAACTGCTCGATGGTGGCCGAACCCGCGTATGTGAACGAAGAACGTACACCCGAGATAATGCGATCGATCTGGTCCTCCACACCTTCGCGGCCTGGCTCCAGGTAGATTTTCGCAGTCGAGATGCCCTCTTCGAACATCTCGCGCCGAGCCTTCTCAAAGGCCTCTACCTGCGCATTTCGGCTCTCCACTGCGCGGTGTGAAGCCATACCGAAGGACTCCTTGAACATGCGCCCGTCGACGTCCTTCTGGACATCCCCTGGGGATTCGAAAGTACCGGCAAACCACGAGCCAATCATCACGTTGGACGCCCCCGCAGCCAGCGCGAGCGCAACATCGCGAGGATCCTTCACCCCACCGTCAGCCCAGACATGCACGCCACATTCCCGAGCAGCTGCAGCACATTCGAGCACGGCGGAGAACTGTGGACGCCCAACACCGGTCTGCATTCGGGTTGTGCACATCGCACCCGGACCGACGCCGACCTTAATAATGTCGGCTCCCGCCTCCGCTAGGTCGCGAACACCATCGGCGGTCACGACATTGCCAGCGGCAATTGGCACAGGTGGGTTGAGCGCGCGGACTCGTCGTAAAGCATGGAGCATCGATTCCTGATGACCGTGGGCGGTATCGACAACGAGCACGTCGGCACCTGCGTCGAGCAGTGTCTTCGCGCGCCCTTCAACATCACCGTTGATGCCGAGCGCCGCACCGACGCGGAGCTTGCCCTCCGCGTCGACAGCTGGCTTGTAAAGCGTCGCACGCAGCGCGCCCTTGCGGGTGAGAATGCCCACCAGCGCGCCATCGGCGTCCACCACTGGAGCGAGTTTGCGCCCGGATGCGGTGAGCTGGTCGAAAGCGTCACGGGGCTCAATATCGGCCGGAAGCGTAAATAGCGAAGTGGACATGAGCGTCCCCACCTGCGCAAAGTTGTCAACGCCCGCCAGATCACGGCCGGTAATCAGACCAACCGGTTTGTTGTCTTCCACCACCACTGCCGCACCGTGCGCGCGCTTCGGCAGAAGATGGCGCGCATACCCCGCGGTGTGGTGAGGCTTGACGACGATTGGAGTGTCGAAAACCAGCCCAGCGGACTTGACCTTGCGGATGGTCTCAGCGGCAATGTCAGCTGGGACGTCCTGCGGCAGGATGGCAATTCCGCCTCGGCGTGCGGTGGTTTCGGCCATCCGGCGACCGGAGATGGCCGTCATATTGGAGACGACAATCGGAATGGTTGTGCCGGTGCCATCATTGGTGGCCAAATCGACACCCATGCGAGAGCCGACGGATGACTTTGACGGCACCATGAAGACATCGCTGTAGGTCAACTCGTAGGGCGCGGACTGATTGTTGAGGAATTTCACACACCCCAGGATATGCCGATTTTTCCCGCACGCACGGTGAGAGTGCGCAGAGGTGAGCATCAGTGGCTGACCTCGCCTGGTGTAGGTTCGAACGGGACTCCGTTGACTCAACCGGGATTTTTCAGCCCAGGAAAGATGCTTAGCAAAATCTGATGAAAACGCCGATCAAAGATTACTTGTCCGAAATCGTCGAATCCGTCCGCCCCGATGAGTCTGGCGAGGTAGCGGACTATATTCCCACCCTTGCCCAAGCTAATCCCGACCGCCTGGCCCTTGCTATGACCACCGTGTCAGGGCGCACCTATACCGCTGGCGACACCGATGCTGAATTCACCATTCAATCGATGTCCAAGCCCTTCGCTTATGCCGCAGCCATCACCGAGCACGGCACAGACAAAATCGACAGCATTGTGGGCACCGAACCTTCCGGTGAGGCATTCAACGAGCTGTCGCTGGAGCAGGGCACGCACCGACCAAAGAATCCGATGATTAATGTCGGCGCACTGGCCATCAACCAGTTCATATGCCAGCCAGGTGCCAACTGGAAGACTCGCACCAAGCACATGGTGGAGCTTCTCTCGACTTTGGCTGGCCGTAAGCTCCGCGTTGACTACGATGCCTATGAAAGCGAAATGGACACTGCCCATCGAAACATGTCCATCGCACATATGCTGGCAGCTTACGGTTTCATCGAAACCACGCCCCACGATGCTGTCCGCGGCTACACCGCACAGTGCTCCGTGCTGGTCAACACTCGCGATGTCGCCATGATGACCGCAGTGTTGGCCAACGGTGGCGTTAACCCGGTCACCAATCAGACTGTGCTCGGCCGCTCGGTTGTTCGCAGAGTCTTGTCCGTGATGGCTATTGCCGGCATGTATGACGAGGCCGGTGAATGGTTTACCGAGGTCGGGATTCCCGCCAAGAGCGGTGTCGCCGGCGGCTTGCTGGGAGCGCTGCCTGGACAGGCGGGTCTCGCAGCCTTTTCGCCGCGATTGAACGACCACGGCAACAGCGTCCGCAGCATTGCCATCTTCCGGAAGCTCTCCGAAGATTTGGGTCTTCATCTCATGGATGCCGATGCGATTGGTTCGCGTGCGCTGCGCGGTACACGCGTCAGCAATGGCCGCTCGATCATCGAGATTCAGGGCCCAGTCAACTTCACTGCGGCCGAGATCATTCTCAACAGGTTGGCGACTTCCACACCGTCGGAAAGCGAAGTTGTCTTCGACGTCAGCCGCGTTGGCGTTGTCAACCCGGTGGGACGCACGTTGATTCTGGAAGCGATGCGACGTCTGAGCCACGAGGGCAAGGAGATCTTGTTCTACGACCCGGAGGGCGTACTGCCGAACCCAGATATGGGCGAGGGGCTGCTGCCGGTCATCCTCCAGGATGCGCCGTAAACTACGCTAACCGAAATCCAATATGGTGACGTTCGGGTAGTCTTGAACGATCGTAACGCCCGAAAAGCAGCAGCGCGAGAACAACCGGAGGGATGTAAATGCAGGTCAGCGATGTAGCATTAGTCTTCGAGGGTGGAGGGACTCGCAATAGTTACACGGCACCTTTCGTCGAACGGTTACTTCGCGAGGGCATCGATGTCGGCTGGGTCGGTGGCGTAAGCGCCGGCGCCTCTCACGTCGTCAATTACCTTTCCCAGGATATCCAGCGCTCTATAAAAAGCTTCACTGACTTCATCGCGCAGCCGGACAGCAGTGGCTGGCGCCCAATGTTGCGCGGACGCGGCTATTTCGATGCCGAGTACATCTACGAAGACGCGGGACTTCCCGACGGCGCCATGCCCCTGGATTACGAGACTTTTAAGAACAATCCAACTCCCTACCGGATTTCTGCTGTCCGAGCGGATACGGGCGAGACCATCAACTGGGGGCCAGACGATATCCCAGATCTACCTACGCTGATGAAGTACACTCGCGCCAGTTCGACGATTCCGGGTGTCATGCGTATGCCCTATATTGATGGCGTTCCGTTCGTCGACGGTGCACTGGGATCATCAGGTGGCATTCCCATTAATGCCGCCGAAGCAGATGGTTTCAAGAAGTTCCTCATCGTCCTGACTCGCCCGAAGGGATTCCGTCGCACCGCCCCTAAGCGCCCACAGCTACTGCGCCAGATTTTCCGCAGTAACCCGGTGGTGGCTGAGCTGCTTATCACTAGACACGAGCGCTACAACGCCTCTCTCGATTGGGCTGCTGAGCTTGAACGAAAAGGCCAAGCATATGTTTTCTACGCCAATAACATGAGTATCACAAAGGCGGAGCGGAGACGGTCGAAGCTGCTGCACAACTACGAGCTCGGCCGGGCGCAAACCGATGCCGAATGGCCAGCAATTCGAGAGTTCATGGGCTTATAACTTCCGCCACCTCTAGGAAGCTTTTCATTCATTCCTCTTTACTGTGTACGTAACCTTGTGTTAACCTTTGCGTAGCGAACAACCTCGTTAGGTAAGGCTCCTATATCCACATAGGCCGCTACCCTGCACTTCATCGAGAGTTTCGAAAGCCTCTCGAAGCAAGGTTCCATCTCAAGTGGCCACCTTTAGTTACGGCATTACATTGCCAACACTCTTAGGCGGGGAGCCATAATTTTTCAATCAACAGAAATTCCCTCCTAGCAAAGGAGCTGGGATACCTGGAAAAGGATCCACAATGACACAGACACAGAACACCATCGCCAACTTCTTCAAGCCGAAATCTTCAATCAGCCCGTACAGCCTCCTGCCTGACACCGTAAGCATGCACATGACGGATTCTTACATTGCGCTGCCGGAGGACATCACTGTCGGTGAGGCACTAAGCACCTACGCAGCCGAATTTGCTGGTCTCGATGACGATACCTGTGTCTTCCTCGTCGACGATGAAGGCTACCTGACCAGCGATATTACGCTGAAGGAACTCCGTGAGTACGCCGACCGCGATGCCTACATGAACACCGTCGGCGCCCCGGTGAAGGTCTTTGTCAAGCCCGAGGATCCAGCTGCAATCAGGGCTCGCCAGCTTATTGACGGGCCCCTCAGCGAGCTGCCCGTCGTCCGCAGCGGCAAGCTGGTAGGTGTCCTCACCGACCGCATCTCTGAGCGCATTCTTGGCAGGACAAAGGCAGCTAAGAAGTCAAAGAAGTCCAAGGGATTCTTCTCGCCGATTACCGCGTTTTTCGGCGCCGCCAATAACTAGGGCGACTAACTTGGGTAGACGACCCGAGCGACTCAATAGGCCAGCTAGCGTTTGTTAGCTGGCCTATTGTTGTTACCACACTGTTCTATCCCCACAGATGAGAGCCCTCAGGAGGCAACCGTGATACGAGACTGGATTCGGGTAGCCCTGGGCATGTTCGCGGTTGCGTTTGGAGCCAACCTCTTCGCACCACTCCTGCCCGCGTATCGAATAACCGATGCTCTCAACCAGTCCCAGGTCACCTTTCTCTTCGCCATCTACGTCGCAGGACTCATCCCCGCGCTACTCATCTGCGGCCCACTTTCCGACCGGCTCGGCCGTCGCGCCATCATCCGGCCTGCACTCATAACCTCTGCCGTTGGCTCAGCCGTGCTACTCACCGGCGTCTGGTTCCACTTCCCATCACTTCTGGTAGGACGTCTTATCATCGGCATTTCGATGGGCATGGTAATGGCCGCCGGTGCCTCGTGGATCAAAGAAATTGCGCCCGTCGCACCTCAAATTTCCGCCCGGCGCGCAACCGTTGCGCTCTCCGCCGGATTCTCCCTCGGCCCCCTGGCTTCCGGGTTGGTCGCAGAATTCACTCCGCGCCCTGATGTCATCCCCTATCTTGTTCATCTCGCACTGTTGCTTAGCATCACACCACTGACATGGAACGCCTCCGGCGGATTACCGGCGGCAGGGCACAGCGACTCTCCGCAACGGTTCTTCTCCTCCGCCACTCTAAGCCCGAGGTTCCTGTGGGCAGTCGCCGCTTGGGCACCGTGGGTCTTCGGCGCTGCATGCACATCCTTCGTCGTCCTGCCGACAATCGCCGAATCCCGCTACCCCATCGCCTTCGCAGGACTCATCGCCTGCCTTACGATGGGCACCGGTGTTCTGGTGCAACCACTGGTCACTCGCATCAGTTCCAGCAGCTTTATCCCGCCAGCTATTTTCGGTCTTGGCTTAACGACGGTCGGAATGCTGCTCAGCCTCATCGTCGCACTCACCCAGAATGTGTGGAGCGTTTTCCCCGCTGCCCTGGCTCTCGGTGCCGCGTACGGCGTGATGATGGTCTCCGGCCTCCGCGAAGTGCAAATTATCGCACCGCCAGCCGAGTTGGGTGCTGCCACCGCTATTTACTATTCGCTGACCTATGTTGGTTTCTTCGCCCCTTTTGTTATTTCTTTCGCAGCACCGAAATTCGGATTCGTGCCCGTTTTCATCTTCGGTGCGATTGTTGCGTTGGTATCCACGTATCCCGTGGCAAAGGTTGCACAGTCTGCGGTGAGGTCCGACGGAGCGTCGTAAAGCAGACGCGACTGAAATTCTTGTTTTTGGGAAGCGTGCCGAGGCGAGCTCTTGTATTCTTTCTTTCACAAAATATTGGCTCCGGCTCAGGACATCTGAGCAGGTTGCATAGGTTGTTGAAATTCAGCTCGATGGAATGAGGAATCATGAAGCAGCGCAGCTCTGGAATGTGGAAGAAAATTGCGACAACCGTCGTCGCAGGTTGTACAAGCGCCGCCCTGCTCACCGCATGCGGCTCGGGGGAAGAAAGCAGCAATGCCGGTGGCGAGGCAGGCAAAGAGTCGACCAGCAAGATGACGAAGGCAGACGGGTCAGCTCCAGCTGCAGCCGAAGATCAGCTCCTGCTCACTAATGAAGTTCAAGGTGTGGACTTCTCCAACAACAGGATTAATGGGTACAAGGACGCAATGGAGATGTTTTCGGAGGATTCTTTAGATATAGAGCCGGCCGAATGTGCCACTTTCATCAAGCCAACGGAAGAATTGGAGCGAGCTGTCAGTTCTTTCGCTAATTTGGACGCGGAAAAGGTCACCATCGCTGTCTCAGTATTGAAGAACCCTCAGACCTACCAGGAGTACACAGATGTTCTTAACAAGTGCTCTGAGGTGACCGCTTCGATGGATGCTTCCGACCTCGTAAACGAATCCATGGAAGGCCAGGAACTTCCTCCTGAGGCGCAGGAGATGCTCAATGACATGGATATGACAACCACCATGAAAATGCACCGGGAAAAGTGGGAGCCGGATCTTTCCGTCAAGCCAGATGAGCTCACTGCACACGCGACAGTTGTGGACATTAGCTCCGGTGGCACTAATACTGATGCCACCAGCTACGACATTGTCGGCGTTGTCAATGGCGTGATGGTGATGGTGTCCGCTGCCCCGATTCCAGACGTTCCATCAACCGGCGCGGAAAATGCGACACAACCGATGGAACTTGCACAGGCGACCCCAGAGTCCAAGGAAGCGGCAAAGAAGCGCGCCTTGGAGGTCTTCGATGCCCAGGCAAAGAAGATTATGGACGCCGCTTAGTGGCCGCTTGGCTGCGCTGCTTTTGAAAAGTTGCGGCGTGCGGCGCGCTAAAACTCCGTTAATTCCTGCACTTTGGGGCTCCAGAACGCAGCGCGTGGTGCACTAAGAGTTTTGAAGTGCGGGCTTGTTAGTTCATCAAGAGCCCGGACGTAACCGGGAACCATATCCCGCGGGATTCGCAGCCCCATAGTCAGGTGCGGAATCCAGCGGGAGCCGCGACCTTCAGGGTTAAGACGACTGATCTCACGAGCGGCTTCTTCCAGCTCATCGCTTGTTTCTAATAACCATGCGACAGTCTGTTTACTCTTTGTGCCGAACACTACCGTTCCTACCCTGCGGAATTCCGCAGGCATCAGCGGTGGGAGAATTTCGGCTGCTCGTTGGATTACCTCCGGGCTCATGGTCGGTGCGAAGGTGACAGTGATGTGGGGCTTTTGATTCTGCTGCGGGAATCCACGCTCTGCCAGTTGCACAAATATCTCTTTAACCTGCGCCTCTTGCTCAGGCAGAAGGTACATCAGGATGTTGTCGGGTGACACCATGTGACGTTTACTCCTCCCCTATTGCTGTCGGTCAACACGTTTGAGGCGCTACCCAAGGGCGCCGTTACTAGAGCTCCTCACCTAAGGCACTTAGGACCTTGCACCCCAGAGCATAGCGTAGGGATTTTCCACAATTTATAACCTACCTATAGAAATTTCTAGCCTCTTGTTATTTAGCCCGGTAAAAACCACTTTTTATTGGGATAATGGGGATAGACAGGCTTCCTGAAAGCTTTCTAGACCATCTTCAAAGACAGTGTGGAGTGACGGCCGATTCTCCACACTGCACAAATACCTACACGGCTGGAAAGGTAAGTAAAGACATGGCACCGAAACCTAAAAAAATTACACCCCCGAAGAATCAAAAGCTGGTGAAGAGCAAGGCAAGCTTCAGCCGCGATGAGCTCGCGGATTTGCTGGAGACGCTGGCAGCTCGCATCCGCGCCGGGGAAATGACTCTCGGCACTGGTGAGTCCACGGTGACGATGACCATGCCGACATCGTTTAATACCACGATGGGAGTCGTCGATTCCCGAAAGCGTGCTGGCATCGAGCGCGAGCTGGAGCTGGAAATTGACTGGATGGTCGACGAGGCTGGCGAGCCCGTTGAAAAACCTGGACCAGCATCTGGCTTCGCAATCTCCTAGCAGGCTTGTTGCTGCCCGGTTTTGTTCCGCGCAGTATTGACTGAGCAAAAGGCGACTTCGGAAGTGTCTTCCGGAGTCGCCTTTTGTCTTGGCTTCTAATTCTGCAGGCTTTACGCCTTAAGCACGTATCGCAGAATCTCTACAACCTGGTCGGTCGTCGTGCACCACGCCGAATACACCCGCCATACACCCACGCCTACCCACATCGCATGAGGTGACGCTAACCTAATTCGGGAAAATCCGCGACGAAGGGAACGCGCATGGCCAAGGGCAAGAAAGGCGACAAGGGCAAGAAGAAGCACGCCGCCAAAACCAAGAAAAAGGCTGCGGCAACGACCTCGCTACGCCTGCCCGAATACTCGAAGGCCGAGGCCAAGGCCGCGAAAAAGCTCGCCGGCAAGGACCCCTTCAAACTGGCCGCAATGACGCCGAAGAAGAAGTGCTGCAAATCCGGCATCCGCTGCCTGCGCTGCCCCGTGGTGCTACACAAGCTCAATCGCGAGATCAAAAACGGCGAAGTCGACCACGCCGCCCTGCTGCTCGTCGCCGCGAAAGCCCGGATCCGGTAGCCGGCCCTCGCCCCCCAGCCCGCCGTCGGGCCCGTCCTATGAGCAGTGGTGTCGCGCACTGTATGGCACTGGTACCGATTCTCCCGGGCTGTCTGCTCTTCGGACACCGGCTCACACGCGTCACTCCAAGCACCGCGACAACGCTCCAGCGAACTCCCGCCAGGTCAGGAAGTTTTATTCCGTCGACATGAGGCCTCGGCCAGAACCGAGAATGCGGCCGTCGGAGGATGACACCTTGTGTATCCTTTGAGTGTCATTGAGCCCTGAAGGAGCAAGAAAGTAGCATGACCCGCCCCTCCTCCGCCGCCTCTACGGTGGGCTTCCAATCTCGTGCCCTGCGTTTCGCACCGCGCCGCTCGGACTGGTCCCGCGCGACGATTGGGCGCGACCTCTCGGCAGGCCTCATGGTGGCCCTCGTCGCACTCCCCCTCGCGCTCGGCTTCGGCGTTGCGTCCGGTGTCGGCGCGGCGGCCGGAATTACGACGGCCATCGTTGCGGGTATCCTGGCCGCGATCTTCGGCGGTAGTAACGTCCAAGTAAGCGGCCCGACCGGCGCAATGACCGTCGTGTTAATCCCCATCGTGGCCAACCATGGTGCCGATGGGGTTCTCGTCGTCGGCGTGCTGGCAGGGCTCATGCTGCTCGTACTGGCGTTCACCGGCGCTGGCCGCGCGATGAAGTACATGCCACTACCTGTCGTCGAAGGTTTCACCGCCGGTATTGCGTTAATCATCGGCTTACAACAGCTGCCTGCAGCACTTGGTGTTGACGTGGAGGGCGAGAAAGTCCTCGGGTTGGCGTGGGGCTCAATCAATGCTTGGTTAGATACTCCGGCATGGCAGGCGCCCGTGATGACCCTTGCAGTAGCGGCTGGAATCGTGCTTGCTGCGCGCGTCCGTAGTGGCTTCCCCGCGGCGCTAGTGTTGGTAGCTGCAGCAACGGCCATCAACATGCTGGCAGACAGCGGCCTGAAGACAATCGGCTACATCCCGTCGACATTGCCTGCTCCGCGCTGGCCAGAGATTCCGTGGGAGCACCTGGATTCCTTGCTGTTTGCAGCGGTCGCCGTCGCAGCTCTCGGTGCGCTGGAATCGTTGCTGTCTGCGACGGTTGCCGACGCAATGACTGTCGGCGACCGGCACGATCCCGACCGCGAACTCTTCGGGCAGGGCGTGGCCAACGTCGTCGCGCCCCTGTTCGGCGGGATTCCCGCAACCGCCGCGATTGCCCGAACTGCCGTCAACGTGCGTGCAGGCGCAGGCACACGCCTGGCAGCGGTGTTCCATTCGCTGCTCCTGCTCGTGGCCGTGCTCGTCGCGGCCCGGTGGGTGGGCGAGATTCCTCTCGCCGCGCTCGCCGGCGTGCTCATCGCCACTGCGATTCAGATGATCCACCCGCGGAACCTCCGCTCGGTGATACGCGCCACCAAGGGCGACGGGGCGACCCTGCTCATCACAGCTGCCGCCACCGTCGTGTTCGACCTTGTCGTCGCCGTACTCATCGGCCTTGTAATGGCGGGCTTCTTCGCACTGCGCGAGACCGCCCGCACTGCGGTGTTGGAAGCCGCCCCACTAGACGAGGGAGACCACCGCGACAAGGAACGCGAGCTCCTCGACGAGCACATCGCCGCCTTCCGTATGGAAGGCCCCCTCTTCTTTGGCGCAGCGCACGATTTCCTCCTCGAGCTCGCTGATGCCTCGTCGGTCAAGGTTGTCGTACTCCGCATGCGCTACGTCACGACGATCGACGCCACTGGCGCCCAGATGCTCGCCGACACAATCGGGCACCTCGAACGCCGTGGCACCACGGTCTTACTCGCAGCCACGAAACCCGAACATATTCCTGTGTTGCGCGAACTCGGCGTATTCGACCAGCTTGCGCACGGGAATCACGTCTTCGACAACACCCCTGACGCCATCGCCCACGCCCGACTGCATGCCTCACGCATTCAGCACGAAGAGTCTGATGGCACATCCGCAGCATCGCAAAGCAATCAGCACGACGAGTAGCGCTGTCGAACCTGTGGTCGTGAAGCCAAGTTCTAAGGTGACGACTCACGCTACCGCCATAATGTGAAGCGCCAATGACGCTAAACATTAAATTTGAACTCCACCGAGTTCCGGCGCGTAACGCCATCACCGAGGCCGCACGAGCCTCTGACCACGCCGAGTCGAGGGGGTCAACCACTCTGCCATAGTCACGCACTCGTCGAGATGCCGGACAGCACAAGCTCCAACCAGCGACGACACACCTCGGCCTTCGGGTCCGTGGGCGCGGTGGCCATTAGGAGGTAGAAGTCGTCGATAGTGATCACCGGACTCCGACGCCACCTTGCGCACCGACAACCCATCCAAGCCATCCCGCACGAGGACGCGCACTGCCGCATCCACCACGAGCTCGGCGTCGGCTGCCTGCGCACGTTGAACACGTCGACAATCGCCGCTAGCATTTATCATACGATCGTATGCTAAAGGAGGCCCGTATGAAGCGGCACCGCGTCGGCGCGATGGCCTGGGTGCTCAGCGCACTGGTGCTCCCGATTCAGTTGTTCGTGGCGCTGGGCTGGCCAAATCGCTACTCGCTCTCTCGCAACACCATCAGCGATCTCGGTGTGACCACCTGCGGGGAGTACTCCGAACTCGGTCAGCAGATACGTCAGGTGTGCTCGCCGGAACACGCGGTCTTCAACATCGGCATGGTCGCTTCCGGGGCTCTAGTCCTGCTCGGCGCGGTTGCCCTGCATGGATACTGGGCTCGGCTCGCCGGCAAAGGCGGAACCATCCTGATGGCGATTGCCGGAGCCTCGGTCATCGGCGTCGGCCTTCTCCCTTGGGACGTGTCGCCCGCAGCCCACGACGGCTTCGCCCTGCTTCAAGCCGCCGCGCAGTGGATCGCCATGACGCTCATCGCCGTCGCCGCCGGGCCGGGCAGTTTCCGGAAGGTCACGGCCGCGGTCGTGATCCTCTCCGTCGCAAGCTTCATCATGTTCGTCGCAGCACTGGATGGGTACGAGATGCCTTGGATTGGGCTCGGCGGTGCCGAGCGGCTCTCCTTCGACTCGCTGACGCTCTGGACCGCGCTGACCGGCGTTGCGCTCGTGAGGGCTCACAAGCCGTCCGCTCAGGTGCGGGAGCGGGCCTCTCTGCGACGGCCATGAGACAGCACTGCTGTCTCGATGCGTGAGCCCTGCGCTGAGAACCGGACATGAGCTTTCGGCTACACGTTGAACTTGAACTCCACGGTATGTAGTTGCAAAGTTACTTTCTCGAGAACCTCGCCGCCCACGTCGCTCCCGCGTTGGGCGGCAGCCGAACCACAAAGGATCAGTCATCTGCTATCCATCGACTAATTCTTGCAGGTCGCAGGACCTTCGCGTAACTGTCAGTTCAGCGCATTTTGAATAGTTCAGCACACGATGTATAGTTCAGTACATGCTGACCATTGCTTCACGCCTCGACGTCATGAACCGGCTCGGCCGGGCCATGGCGGATCCGACGCGCTCCAGAATCCTGATGACACTACTCGACGGCCCGAGCTACCCGGCCGTGCTTTCGCGCGACCTGGACCTGACCCGCTCGAACGTCTCGAACCACCTGACCTGCTTGCGTGACTGCGGCATCGTCGTCGCCGAGCCGGAGGGCCGCAAGACACGCTACGAAATCACCGATCCCCACCTCGCGACAGCGCTCAACGCGCTAGTGAACGCGACGTTGGCTGTCGACGAAAACGCCCCGTGCATCGACCCTGAGTGCTCGGTGCCTGGCTGCGACGGAAAAGGAGCGGACGCATGAGTTCAGCATGTGGATGCGAACACGAACCAGCCACGGAGATCGAAGATCTCGATCGGCCATGGTGGAAGGACCCCGAGTTACTACTGCCAATCTTCTCCGGCGTAGCCCTCTGCATAGGTCTGGCGCTGGGCTGGTCCGGGCTAGAGACACCCGCGACAGTACTGTTCTGGGTCGGCCTGCTGCTAGGGGCGTATACGTTCGCGCCCGGCGCTATCCGGAACCTTGCCACGAAGCGCAAGCTCGGCATTGGTTTGCTGATGACGATCAGCGCGGTCGGCGCGGTAATCCTCGGTTACGTCGGAGAGGCCGCGGCGCTAGCGTTCCTGTACTCGATCGCCGAGGCACTGGAAGACAAGGCGATGGACCGGGCCCAAGGCGGACTGCGGGCACTGTTGAAGTTGGTACCGCAGACCGCGACGGTGCTGCGCGACCGTACAGCGGTTGAGGTCGCAGCGAATGACCTCGTGGCTGGCGAGCTGATGCTCGTGCGCCCCGGAGAGCGGATCGCCACGGACGGCATCATTCGGTCTGGGCGCTCCAGCCTTGACACCTCAGCGATCACCGGAGAATCCATTCCGGAGGAGGTTGCGCCCGGCGACGAGGTGCCCGCGGGAGCAATCAACTCCGCCGGCGTGCTGGAGGTCGAGACGACCGCAGCTGGAACGGACAACTCGCTGACCACACTCGTGGACCTGGTCGAGCAGGCGCAGGCGGAAAAGGGCGACCGCGCCCGGATCGCCGACCGGATTGCCCAACCCCTAGTGCCCGGGGTGATGATCCTGGCGGTGCTGGTCGGCGTGATTGGCTCGCTGCTGGGCGACCCCGAGACGTGGATCACCCGCGCGTTGGTGGTTCTGGTCGCAGCATCGCCGTGTGCGCTGGCAATCTCCGTGCCGCTGACGGTCGTGGCCGCGATCGGCGCGGCCAGCCAGTTCGGCGTGGTCATCAAGTCCGGTGCGGCGTTCGAGCGACTCGGCGGCATCCGTCACCTGGCGGTGGACAAGACCGGAACCCTTACCCGCAACCAGCCCGAGGTTACCGACGTGGTCCCGGCAGACGGATTCGATCGGGCTCAGGTGCTTGCTTTCGCGGCGGCAGTTGAGCAGCAATCGACGCACCCCCTCGCCGCTGCGATCGCGGCAGCGGGGCCCGAAGCGCCCGCTGCCTTGGACATCAGCGAGGAAGCCGGGCATGGCATCGGCGGCACCGTCGAAGGTCGACGGGTACTTGTGGGCAGTCCCCGGTGGATCGACGCCGGGCCACTGAAGGCAGACGTTGAGCGCATGGAGTCCGAGGGTCAAACCTGCGTCCTTGTCACCGTCGATGACGCCCTCTCCGGGGCGATCGGGGTCCGCGACGAACTGCGGCCCGAGGTGCCCGAAGCTGTGCAGACCCTGCACGCCAACGGCGTGGAAGTGAGCATGCTCACCGGCGACAACACTCGCACCGCCCGGGCGCTGGCTGAAATCGCCGGAATCGACGACGTGCGCGCCGAGCTGCGTCCAGAGGACAAGGCAAGCATCGTCGCCGAGCTCTCCGCCAAGACGCCGACGGCGATGATCGGCGACGGCATCAACGACGCGCCGGCATTGGCGGGCGCGACGGTGGGCATCGCGATGGGGGCAACCGGTTCTGACGCCGCGATCGAGTCCGCTGACGTCGCCTTCACCGGCCACGACCTCCGGCTGATCCCGCAGGCGCTGCAGCACGCCCGTCGAGGCAGCAGGATTATTAACCAGAACATCGTGCTGTCTCTGGCCATCATCATCGTGTTGATGCCGCTGGCGATTAGCGGCGTGCTGGGTCTGGCCGCCGTCGTATTGGTTCACGAGGTCGCTGAAGTTATCGTGATCTTGAACGGCCTGCGGGCCGCGCGAGCGAAGCGCTGAGACACACCTTCGCCCAGCGCGCTGACTCTCCAGCGCGGATCTTGGAAGGATCGAGCTGCTCAGGGACCAAGCGTCGCCTCAAAACTTTTGATGCCGAGCTTCATCGATACGACCCGCGACTACCTTGGCAGTGTATTTGGCAAAGGGCCCGACACCCATCAGGGTTGCCGAGCCGTCGCCGGTCCAGTTGCCGTAACCAACTAGATGGAGATTCTTCATCGCGGTTTCACGGCCACGCATGAGGTGGCGGAATGGGCCGAGGGCCGGACGGAAACCAGTGCACCAGATTAGATGGTCGTGGTCGAGCTCGCTCAAGCTATCGAAGATGGAGGTAGCGGTGAGCTGGCCGGCGTCGCGGAGCTCACGTCGATGAGGAAGCGCGAGAATGTCCTCGAGGTTCGGGCCGGAATCGCCACCGAGAATCCGGCGGCGGCTGCCCGCGTTAAACGTTGAACTTGAACTCCACGACGTGTCGTTGCTAAATACCCTTTACCCTATGGACATACAGTAGAAGCTGCTAGAGATTGAGTAGATACAAGAAGTAAAAAGCGATAGCTAGGATCGCAGTACAACCTTCGAGACCGCGACGACGGCTGCTACCGTAGGCCTCGTTGCCTAACTGACACCAACGCCGTGGCCACTACTCGGGGGACACCCCCAACATTAATGCTGCCCTGCCGGCAGACCAGGGTGGCCGTGTGAGTATCGGACAATAATGCGTAGTCCTCCAAGGGTCTGGACACAGGGGCTTTCCCCTTTCCTCAGTGGTGCGACCAGAGGGAGTAGAAACATCCACCCCGGTGCACCCGCTGCGGTGACAACGACCCATCGCCCGCAGCAGGTGGCAATCGTCACGGTTATCCCTCTTTTTCAGATTCCTGTCCTCGGGATCAGAAAAAGACGGGGACCTGTCATAGGTCAGTGAGCATTTGCTGCATCTGGGCGATCTCGGCCTCCTGGTCGTTGATAATTTGTTCGGCCAGGGTGATTGCATGGGGATTCTGGCCGTCAGCAACCTCGTCACGGGCCATGTCGACCGCACCTTCGTGGTGGGCGGTCATCTGCTCCAGGTAAAGGCGGGCGGCGCCGGTGCCCTGGGCTTCCTCAAGGGCTGTCATGTCCTCCTGGCTCATCATCCCGCTCATGCCACCCATCTAGCCGTGATCCATTCCACCTATCTCATCCATGGTCCCCATGCCCCCCCAGAGTCGGTGACCGGCTGCTGGCCCCAGGCCTCGAGCATGGCGTTCATCCGGTCAATCTCCGGTCCCTGGGCGTCAATAACCCCCTGGGCAAACTCCACGACCTGGGCGGGGATGCCCTCCTTGGCCAGGAGCATCTCACTCATTTCCACGGCCTGCTTGTGATGGGGAATCATCATCTGGGCAAACATGATGTCCGCGTCGTTGTGATCGGCGGAGATCTCCCCGTCCTCCTCAGTCGCCGCCCTGGTGGCCTCGGTCGTCTCAGCGGTAGTCGTCGCAGTGCTGGTGGCCGAGGTGGTGGCGTCGGTGTTGCCTGAGTCGGTGGCCTCACCGCAGGCGGCCAGCGCCAGGGTGGAGGCTACGGCGAGAGCGGAAAGAACAAGGGTGTGCTTTATGGTGGAGCCCTTTCAGGGTCATATGGGGTCAGTGGAGAGAAGTGATGGATCAGTGGACGGCGGTGGATTTCGGAGTAGGCGTGGTGTGTTACTCCTTCGGACTGGTGGGAGCCAGGTGGGCCGGATCCAAATCAATGCGGCGCAACAGCTGGGCGTTCAGGGCCACCACGATGGTCGAGGCAGACATCAAGATCGCGCCCACGGCCGGGGACAGCACGAACCCGATCGGGGCGAGCACTCCGGCGGCCAGCGGCACGGCGAGGATGTTGTAGCCAGAGGCCCAGATGAGGTTCTGGATCATCTTGCGGTAGCTGGCCTGCGAGAGCTCAATCATCGACAGCACTGCCCGCGGGTCATCACTGGCCAGGACCACTCCGGCGGATTCCATGGCCACATCCGTGCCGGCCCCGATGGCGATACCGACCTCCGCGCGGGTCAGAGCGGGGGCGTCGTTGACACCGTCGCCGACCATGGCCACGCTCAGGCCACGCTCCTGTAACTGGGTGACCTTGGTGTCCTTGTCCTGGGGCAGGACCTCGGCGAAGACCTCATCGATCCCCAGGTCCTGGCCAACCGCCTGGGCCACCTGCTGCGCGTCACCGGTGATCATCGCGACCTTCACCCCGCGGTCCTGCAGGGCTTTCACGGCGGCTCGGGATTCGGGGCGGATCTTGTCCTCGACGGCCACCGCACCGATAATCTGACCGTCGCGGACAATATGGAGCACACCGGCCCCACGCCCGGTCCAGGCGCTGGTGGTGTCGGTGAGCTCGGCCGGGGTGGTGAGGTTGAACTCGCGCAGCATGTTCGGCCCGCCCACGAGGATCTCAGCGCCATCGACAGTGGCCCGGACCCCCCGACCGGAGGCGGCGCTGAAACCAGTTGCACGCATTTGCCGACGGGAGGCCTCGGGATGGGCGGCCGCGGCCGCCACGATGGCGCGGGCCACGGGGTGCTCGCTGTCGGCCTCCGCGGCGGAAGCCAGGGCCAGCAGCTCGCCCTCGGTGACGCCGCCAGCTGCCGCGACACCGGTCACCGCGTGCGCTCCCTCGGTCAGGGTGCCGGTTTTGTCGAAGAGCACCACGTCGATGGTGCGCATCCGCTCAAGCGCCATCCGGTCCTTGATGAGCACCCCGGATTCCGAGGCCCGCTCGGTGGAGATCGCAATGACCAGCGGAATCGCCAGGCCCAGGGCGTGCGGGCAGGCGATGACCAGCACCGTGACCGTGCGCGCCACGGCATCGTCCGGGCTGCCGATGATGGTCCACACCACCGCGGTTATCAGAGCGGAGATCAGCGCGAACCAGAACAACAACGCCGCCGCCCGATCCGCCAGGGCCTGGGCCCGTGAGGAGGACTCCTGGGCGTCGGCAACCAAGCGTTGGATCCCGGCCAGGGCGGTGTCCCCGCCGGTAGCCTCCACCCGGATGCGGACGGTGTTGTCGGTGGCCACAGTACCGGCGACCACCTTGTCACCGGTGTCGCGGAAGACGGGTCGGGATTCGCCGGTGATCATCGCCTCATCGAATTCGGCGGCTCCGTCGAGGATGGTTCCGTCGGCCGGCACCCGGGCACCGGCCCTCACCAGCACGACGTCGTCGACGGCCAGCTCGGAGATGGACACGGTGCGGGTGGTCCCGTCGATGACTTTCTCGGCCTCATCCGGCAGCAGGGCAGCCAGCGCGTCAAGCGCGGAGGACGCGGCCCCGAGAGCACGCATCTCCAGCCAGTGGCCCAGCAGCATGATGGTCACCAGCAGGGCCAGCTCCCACCAGAAGTCCAGGTCAAGATCGCCCAGCCCCAGAGTGGTGACCCAGGAGGCGACAAACGCCACGGTGATGGCCATGGCGATCAGGAGCATCATTCCGGGTTGGCGGGATTTCAGTTCGTTCCATCCGCCCTTGAGGAAAGGCGTTCCGCCGTAGACGAAGATGATCGTGCCCAGCACCGGGGGGATCCAGGTGGATCCGGGGAATGCCGGGAGGTGGTAGCCTAGCAGCTGGGCGACCATGGGGCTGAAAATAACGACGGGAATGGACAGAATCAGCGACCACCAGAAGCGGTCCCGAAACATTGCGGTGCTGTGTCCGGCGTGTTCGCCGTGACCATGAACGTGGTGGTCTTCGTCCATGGCGGAGTGTGGGTGATCGTGGGGCATCGCCTGGCCGTGGGTGTCGGCATCTGCGTGGTGTTCGTGGCTGGCATGATCCGGGTGGTGGGTGTGGTCTGTTTCCGGAGCGGGGTGATCACCATGGTGCTTGCTGGAATGGTGGGGAGTGTTCATGACGTTCCTTTCCGCTCAACCCGGTCGGGGTCGAGATGATGGGTAAAACTGATCAGGATAAAACGGTGTAGCCGGCCTCCTCGATGGCCCCGCGAACCATCTCCGGAGGTACGACACCGGTGACCGTGACGGTGGAAACACCACCAGCAGCGAGATCAATCTGGACGTCGTCGACCTGGGGGAGGCCCTGAAGGGCCTGGGTCACGCTTTTCGCGCAATGCCCGCAGGTCAGGCCGGTGACCTGGTAGCTCGGGGAGGACCCTCCTGCTGACGAGTCGCTGGCGGCAGGGACGGAGGCGGTGTCGGCGCGTGAGGCAGGTCCGCAACAGCTGCAGCCGTGGGAGGCCATCGGCAAGAGGCGGGGCGGGAAGGTGATCATGGGAAGGCCCCTTCGGTTCGGTGGGGTGTGGCAATTCCGCTCTCTAGCGTATACCCCCCCCAGGGTATATTTTCAAGGAGTGGAGGGCACGGCCCTCACGCGGGGCAGGGTGTGGTCACCGAGCAGCCCCCTCACTGTCGGGAGGGGACATCGGGAGGCGGAGGGCAAACACCGCTCCACGACCGGGTCCGGGGGAGGTGGCAGCGAGAGTGCCGCCGTGGGCCTCGATCAATGCCCTGGAGATGGTCAGACCGATACCGGACCCGCCGTTGTCCCGGCTGCGGGCGGCATCCCCCCGGTAGAAGCGTTCGAAGATGTGTCCGAGCTGGCCAGGTGGGATGCCCTCGCCGTCATCGGCGACGTGGATGAGCGCGGTGGACGCCCCCTGGCGGTGGACGCTGATCCGGACCTGCCCGCCGGCCGGGGTGTGCCGTAGCGCGTTCGACAGGAGGTTGCTCATCACCTGGCCGAAGCGTTGCCGGTCCACGATCACCCGGGCGGTGTCCGTAATGGTCTCGACCTGTAAATCGACGCCTTTGTCAGCATAAGCTTCCCCCGCGGCAGCAGCGGCGGTATGGAGCAGATCCCCGAGCCCTTCCTCCGCCAGGTCCAAATCGATCCGGTGTTCCTGGGCCCGGGAGACATCGTCAATGTCCTCCATCAACCGGGTCAGGCGGGTGAGTTGGTCAGCCATGATCGTGTGGTTGGCATTATTCCAGTCCACGACCCCGTCCTGGAGACCATCGAGGTAGGCCGTGAGCACCGATAAGGGGGTGCCCATTTCGTGGGCCAGATCAGAGAGCATCTGGCGGCGGACCTGTTCGGTGTGTTCCAGTCGGTCGGCCATGGTGTTGAAGGCATGCGCCAGGGTGGTGACCTCGGGGCCTGCTTCTCCGGCGGGCACGCGGATACGGTAGTTACCGGCCGCCAGGCTGGTAGCGGCGCGGGTGAGATCCTGCAGGGGGGTGCGCAGGCGACGCGATAACCACAGGCTGGCCAGTAGGGCGCTGATTAAGGCAGTGGGCAGGGCGACGGCCAGGGTGATCAGGTTGGCGTCCCGGTAGGCCTGCTCGGCATGGAACAGCTCCAGCGAGGGGTCCTCCCGGCCGGCCATCAACATATGATCATGGAACAGGGTCGGCCCCACCGTCGTGGCCACGGCCGCGGCCACCATCAGGCTAATCACCACGACCAACACCTGGGCGGCCAGGAAGCGGAAGGTCAAGCCGGGTCCGTGATTCATGGCTGCCCCATCCGGTAGCCCACGCCACGCACGGTGTCGATAAACCCCCGGCCTCGGGTGTCGGTGCCGAGCTTGCGACGCAAGTTGCCTATGTGGACATCGACGATGCGTTCATCACCGACCCAGGTGGTGTCCCAGACCTCGGTGACCAGGTCGTGGCGGGTCAGCGCCTGGCCGGGGCGCAGGGCCAGGGCAACCAGCAGCTCGAACTCCGTGCGGGTGAGCTCCACGGTCGTCTCCCCCACCCGCACCTGATGGGCGACGGGGTCAAGGATGAGGTCACCAACGATCAAGGGGGTGGTCACCTGCGGTGGGGTGGTGCTGGTGCGCGGGCGGCGCAGCACTGCATGCACCCGGGTCACCAGTTCCCGGATGCTAAAAGGTTTGGTGATGTAGTCATCCGCCCCCAGGGTCAAACCGCTGATCTTGTCGTCCTCGCTGCCACGCGCGGTGAGCATGAGGATGTAGCAGTCCGAGAAGGTGCGGATCCGTCGGCACACCTCCAGGCCGTCGAGTTCGGGCAGCCCCAGATCCAGCACCACAACATCGGGGGAAAAGCGACGGGTCTCGTCCACGGCCTGGGTGCCGGTGTGCGCCTGACGGGTATCGAAGCCTGCCCGGATGAGGTAGGAGGCCACCATCTGAGCCAGGGGTTGTTCATCATCGACGACCAGCACCCGCCCCGGGGGCGTGGCGGTGGTCGGTGTGTGGTCAGCCATAGACCCCAGTATCGCTCCGGCCAGGAGGGAATACCATCCTCGCTCAGTGCCCGGCGGGGAATCTTCATCAAATCTTCAAACATAACCCTTCGACCGCCGTCACCCCTGTGCCCCACCCCGGGCCGGCGGCATCGCCTCCCCTGGTCGGTTCAGCAGGCACCACCAGGGATTTCACTGCAAGCACCGCATACCCGGGGCGGGTAGAAGGACATCGCCCACGGCTGTGGGGTGGTGTCCCGGTGGTGACCCAGCTCACCGAATTCACCCTCTTTTCGCCCTGCTATAAGGCCGTGAGCAGGGTTTTTGATTTCTAGTCCGTCAGGCACCCGTGCTAGATAAAGGTATGGCATCGACCTTGAGGCGGTGTCTTCTCACGGTCCTACCCACGATCCAAGGAGATTGACGTGAAACGAGCAGCGATCGCAGTCGCCGCCCTTGCCCTCGCCCTCACGGGGTGTTCGGCCGCCGACCCGGAACCCACGGCCGACGGGACGGTGTCCCAGGATACATTCCTGACTACCCATGGCCTGGCCGACATGGACGCGGTGGAGATCATTGATCACCTCGACCGGCAGAAGGTCACTGAGCGTCCCACGGATTTGATCGCCTCAGTGCGCGCCGATGAACTGCTGCTCTCGAGCGGTGACCAGGAAGTCGTGGTCGATCTTCCCGACAATCAGACGTATGTCTCGATCGCACCCTATCTCACCTCCACCCACGACTGCTTCTACCACAGCCTCACGACCTGCCTGGGGGAACTCAACAATGAGGATATCCAGGTCACGATCACCGATGAGGCGACCGGTGAGGTGCTGGTGGACGAGGCGACAACCACCTTCGACAACGGGTTTATTGGCTTCTGGCTTCCCGATGATGTCACCGGCCTGATTGAGGTCAGCTACCAGGGGCGTACCGGCACCACGGAGTTTTCCACCACCGACGACGGTGCCACCTGTGTCACAGACCTGCGCCTGACGTGATGGCTCAGCAGGGTCCTCACCTGCGCCTGTCTCCCGTATCTCTGAAATCTTGCACCAAGGAAGGTTAAATCATGTCGAACGCGTTTTCCCGACGACAGTTTCTGCTCGGCGGGCTCGTCCTCGCCGGCACCGGGGCCGTGGCCGCCTGCACCAGCGACCCTGGACCCGCTGCCTCGGCACCAGGTTCCTCCCTTCACCCCACTCCCACCCCCACTGCGCTCGGTGAGCCGACGGTGCACCGGACACTGACCGCCCGGCCCCTCTCTCTGGATATCGGCGGTATCGAAGCCAAGACGTGGGGATACGTCTCTGACACCGGGGATGCGGCCATTGAGGCCACCGCCGGCGACGTCCTCCAGGTCGATATCACCAATGAACTGCCTGAGAGCACCTCCATCCACTGGCATGGCATCGCACTCCACAACGCAGCCGACGGTGTGCCCGGCATGACCCAGGACCCCATTGAACCTGGCGAGTCTTTCTCCTATGTTTTTGAAGTCCCCCACGGTGGCACCTACTTCTACCATTCCCACTCCGGCCTGCAGCTTGATCGCGGCCTCCACGCCCCACTGATCGTCCGTGACCCGCAAGACGCTGAGGACCAGGACGTCGAGTGGACCATCGTGCTCGACGACTGGGTCGATGGCATTCAGGGCACTCCCGACGATGCGCTCGACAAGCTCACCGGAATGGGTTCGGACGACCATAACGGGAAGAAGGGGATGGGAGGTCACGGCCATATGATGCACGGCACCCCGGACCGGGTACTGGGCGGGGATGCCGGCGATGTGATGTATCCGCACTACCTCATCAACGGACGTATCCCCCGTGCTCACCGGACCTTCGAGGCTCGCCCGGGCGACAAGGCCCGCCTGCGGTTTATCAACTCCGGCGGTGACACCATCTTCAAGGTGGCCCTCGGTGGTCACCGCATGACCGTCACCCACACCGACGGCTTCCCCGTCCAGCCCCGGGAGACCGAATCGATCTACCTGTCGATGGGCGAGCGTGTTGACGTCGAGGTCATCCTCGACGACGGCGTCTTCCCGCTCACGGCTTTGGCGGTGGGTAAGGACGACCGCGCCTTCGCCGTCATCCGCACCGCCGGCGGCCAGGCCCCACGCCCCGATGTCGACTTTCCCGAGTTGTCGTCCACCGGACTGCTCCTGTCCTCTCTGAAGCCTGCAGACCGTGCACTCCTGCCCGAGGGCACACCAGACCGAGAAGTTGGCATCGACCTGGGCGGGCAGATGATGCCGTATGAATGGAGCATTCTCACCGACGGCCAATCGTCCTCCGCGACCGTGCAGGAGGGCCAGCGCCTGCGGATGGTCATGCGCAACAGGACCATGATGCCCCATCCCATGCACATCCACGGCCACACGTGGGCGCTGCCCGGCAGCGGCGGGCTACGCAAGGACACCGTCCTTCTCCGCCACGGTGAAACCATGATCGCCGACCTGATCGCTGACAACCCCGGTGAGTGGGCATTTCACTGCCATAACGCCTATCACATGGAAACCGGGATGCTCAGCTCGCTTCGCTACGAGTAACCCCCACAGCAGGGCATCGAGCGAGATGCGAAGGTAAATGGCAGCACGTGTTGTTATACGACTAACACTAGCGCGCCTTAGGTTACGTTGAACTTGAATTCGACCACGTCACCGTCGTGCATGATGTAGTCCTTGCCCTCCTGGCGGACCTTGCCCTTGGCCTTCGCTTCAGCGATTGAGCCGGCCTCGACCAGATCACTGAAGGACACAATTTCAGCCTTAATGAAGCCACGCTCAAAGTCAGTGTGAATCACGCCGGCAGCCTGCGGGGCCGTAGCACCCTTCGGAATGGTCCAGGCGCGAGACTCCTTCGGGCCAGCGGTCAGGTAAGTCTGCAGACCAAGAGTGCGGAAACCAGCGCGAGCAAGCGAATGCAGACCCGGCTCGGTCTGGCCAATTTCAGCCAGGAGCTCATTGCGGGATTCCTCATCCAGCTCCAGAAGGTCCGACTCAGCCTTGGCGTCGAGGAACACACAGTCCGCCGGTTCCACAGCAGCGGCCAGATCCGCGCGGCGGTCCTCGTCGGCAAGCACTTCCTCGTCAGCGTTGAAGACGTAGAGGAACGGCTTTGCGGTGAGCAAGTGCAGCTCGCGCAGAGCGGAGAGCTTCACATCATCGGAAGCAGCGAAGAGAGTGCGCCCTTCTTCCAGTACGGCAAGAGCCTGCTTGACGGCTTCAACCTCACCGACCTTTTCCTTATCCTTCTTGGCTTCCTTTTCCAGACGCGGCAGCGCCTTCTCAATAGTCTGGATATCAGCCAGGATGAGCTCGGTTTCAATCACACCGATGTCAGAGGCCGGGTCAACCTTGCCGTCGACATGCACAACGTCATCATCATTGAAGACACGGACGACCTGACAGATAGCGTCAGCCTCGCGGATGTTGGCGAGGAACTTGTTACCTAGACCTTCGCCCTCCGATGCACCCTTGACGATGCCGGCGATGTCCACAAACGACACCGTAGCCGGAAGAATACGCTCGGAGCCGTAAATTTCGGCGAGCTTATTCAAACGGGGATCGGGAAGCTCCACAACGCCGACGTTCGGCTCGATGGTGGCGAACGGATAATTCGCAGCCAGCACATCGTTGCGTGTCAAGGCGTTAAACAGGGTTGACTTTCCGACATTGGGCAGACCGACGATTCCAAGTGTAAGACTCACATTGCTCATCTTACGGGCTCGGGGAGAAAGATTTGAACTCGCCCTAACTTCGTGAAGTTGCCCCCTATCCCCTCCGAACCCCCATAATGAATACGTGAGCAATAAACCCAATGAAGGCGAAGAGTGGACTGCGCAGTCCGAAAAAGACGCTATCGATCACGTAATGGGATCGGAGCCTCTGCGTATAGAACAGTCTCTGTCTATCCCCTCCGACGCCCATAAGTCAGCGGCAACGCAACCGGATCTGCCGGAAGATGCTGAAAACCTCGATGAGCTTATGAGCGAAAATGACTCCGAGTCCATCGACCGCGCCGACGTCATTGGCGAGGGCGCCCGATGGTTCGCAGGTTGGTGCCTGCGTTTCCTCATCACCGCAGCGGCGCTGTATGTCAGCGCTATGATTCTGGGAAAGATTTGGGCTGGCGTTCTGCCGATTCTGCTGGCTCTGATTGTCTCCACGGTGCTGGCTCCGCCCGCCGTGTTCCTGATGAAACACCGCTGGCCCCGCGCACTCTCCGCACTGACGGTCATCCTAGGCGCGCTGGCGCTGCTTGGCGGCGTTGTCGCGTTCCTCGCACCGACTGTGCAGTCGCAATTCCCAGAATTGCGTCGCCAGTTCACCGACGGCATTCAGGAAGTCCAGAACATCATTCAGGCTCCACCATTTAACGTCAAGGATGAGCAGATTCTCGACGCACTGGACCAGGGGTCCACATGGCTTCAGGAGCGCTCCGGCGATATCGCCAACACAGTCTTCCAGGGCATCTCGGTGGTCTCCTCGGCCGCCGTAACCTTGATGGCAATGCTGGTTCTGACGTTCTTCTTCATCAAGGACGGCCAAGACTTCCTGCCGTGGCTCCGCCGCCTGACTGGACGTCGCCTCGGCTGGCATCTCACGGAGGTGCTCACCCGCTCCTGGAACACGCTGTCGGGTTACATCCGCACGCAGGCTATCGTTTCGCTTATCGACGCGGTCTTCATCGGTGCCGGTCTTGCGATTTTGAATGTGCCGCTGGCAATGGTCCTGGCCGTGGTGACTTTCTTCGCTGGCTTCATTCCTATTGTCGGTGCGTTCACCGCCGGCTTCATTGCGGTGGTTGTCGCACTTGTTGCCAACGGCCTGACCACAGCAATCTTTGTCTTGCTCATCATCATTGCCGTCCAGCAGATTGAGGGCAATATTCTCTCCCCGATTCTGCAGTCCAAGGCTATGGACCTGCACGCCGCAATCGTCCTGCTGGTTGTCCTACTCGGTGGCGGTATCTTCGGCATCATCGGCGCCTTCCTGGCGGTGCCGGTCACTGCAGTCGTCGCGGTCTGGTTCCGCTACCTCGGCGACCTCACTGATTTGCGTACGGGCGACAAGACTGCAAAGGATATCGAGTTCGCCACGGACGCCGGATCAATCTCCGGCATTCAGATTGAAGCTGCCGGCCGTGCGATGCGCGACCGACTGGCTTCGTTCCGTCTGGGCAGTGATGACTCCGACAGCTCCGCGGAGAGCGCTGTGAAGGCAGATGCTCGCACCGCCGGTAAGGTTTCCCCCGATGCTGGTCCGACCAAGCAGGAAGAGGGAACGATGACCAAGGCCTTCCACAAGGTCACTGAAGTCGTCTCCGGGCCTTTCTCTAAGAAAAACAAGTAGGGCGAGATTCCAAGACACGGGCAGGCTCTTATACCGGGCTTGCCCGTTTTTATCACTAATAACCGGTAGGATACGCATTCGTGTCGAACAGATCAGCAATAACCCGTAAAGGCAGTGGGAACAAACCCCTGCTTCCACGCGTGCCAATGTTTGTGCCGCCGTTGCTGATGCTTCTGGCCGGAGTTTTTGGTTTGCTCTTTTCTGTTCCCAACGGTTCGCTTGGCAAGCCCTACTTCATTGCTTTTGCCGTGGCTGCTGTCGCCGGAACACTGTTGGTGGTTCCTCGCGGCCTGGTAGTTACCGTCGCTCAAATCCCCATTTTGTTCGCGCTTGTCACGTTTTTCACAGCGTGGTTTACCGGTTCTCTCGCCGATCCCGAAAATGGTGGCGCGACCGCGACGACCTCTAAACGCGCTCGCCTGGTGACCTCGGCATATCCCATCATCCAGCAGTTCCCGTGGCTGCTGATCTTGATGATCATCTGTGTCATCATCGCAGTATGGCGTTACCTCGAAATCACCCGCACCCAGGAGAAATCCCTCAACACCCAGCGCAAGGCCGCTAAACAGCGCCAGCATCGTGACGAAGCCGCTGTCGAATCCAGCTCTCAGGTGCGCCGTCGTCTCGCCGAATCTGATCGCCGCGTAGCTTCTCGCTCTCAGGAACGCCCTGCTTCACGACGTCCCGCTGCGGACATTATCCGAGATGCCGAAGCTCGCCGCCAGGCGCGCCAGCAGGCTGCACGCTCTCGGCAGGAGACTTCTCGTTCTGGTGCCCGACCGGCAGCGAGCGCCAGCTCGGCATCGCGCAACGCCGAGCAACTGCGTGAGCGACCAGTTGACCGCTCTAGGGAGCGCGCCCAGCAGCGCTCGAATTTCGCACAGCGGGTCCAGCAGCCAACATCCCGTTGGCAGTCTCGCCCGCATCCGGGCCAGGCGCAGTTCACTCAGGATTCCACTTCGCCAAACTCGACCAGACAGCAGCCTCGTCGTCCGATTGAACGGCCAAACGCACCGCAGCGGCCAACGCAGGAGTTTCCCCGTCGTCAAGCGGCAGGAACGGCACGGATGTGGGGAGAACAGTCTTCGCCGGAGTCTCGGTCCGAAAAGCCTCAACAGAGTCCCGCACGCCCGGGGAGCAACCACCGTCGCACCGAAGAGTGGCCACCGCGACAGCAGCGCCCTCGCCAGGAGCGCATAACCGGGCGCGATAGCAGGTCTCGTTACCGCAAGTAGCTCGGGCTTGCACTTTTACCGTCACAGTTGCCCACAGGCAGATTTAGCCTGTGGGCAACGTGCGTTTATTAGCAGGACGATCCGCCCCATCGTGTAAGTGTTGATGTATGTCGAAATTGGAAACGTCGGCCGAGAAACCGGTTCAGGTTCGACGCCTGAACCAGTTAGTCAAGGACTACATTGAGCGCCTTGGACAGATTTGGGTCGAGGGGGAAATCGCCCAGGTCAACTCCAAGCCGAGCTGGAAGCTCTCCTACATCACTCTGCGTGACACCTCCGCGGAGTTTTCGGTGTCGGTGACTTGTTCTACGGCGGCTCTGCGCAATAATCCGTTGCGCAATGGCGACCGAGTAGTGGTTTTGGGCAAGCCTGCGTTTTATGCCGGGCGGGGACAGTTTTCCCTGTGGGCTACGGAGTGGAGGCCCGTAGGTTTGGGGCAACTATTGGCGCGGCTGGAACAGCTGCGCCAGGCACTAGCGGCGGAAGGCCTCTTTGATCCACGGCTGAAACGCCCTCTGCCCTACCTCCCCAACAAGATCGGGTTGATTACCGGTCGCGGTTCGGCAGCTGAACGCGATGTGCTTTCGGTCGCGGGTGCCCGCTGGCCCGAAGTGGATTTCCGGGTAATCAACACAATTGTGCAGGGCGCCAAGGCTGTTCCGGAGATTATTGAAGCGCTGGCACAGCTCGACGCCGACCCGGAGGTCGATGTCATCATCGTCGCCCGTGGCGGTGGCAGTGTCGAAGATTTGCTGCCTTTTTCAGATGAGGCTCTGATTCGTGCGGTGAGTAAGGCGACAACACCGGTGGTTTCTGCAATCGGGCACGAGCCGGATACTCCGCTGTTGGACTACGTCGCTGATTTACGTGCTGCCACACCGACGGATGCGGCAAAGAAAACAGTGCCCGATGCTGCTGAGGAACGACGCCTCATTGCACAGCTTCGTGAGCGCTCCTCGGCATCCCTGCGGCGATGGGTTGACCGTGAAGTAGCTACTCTGAGGGATTTAACGTCGCGGCCGGTACTGCGCGATCCGCTCACTCCAATCCGCGTGCGTGAAGAGTTTGTCACGGCGCAGGTCGATCGGCTACGTTTTCTCATCCACCGCAGTCTGGAACGTGAGGAAGCCGTGGTATCGGGATTGCGCGGCAAGGTTTCAGCACTTGGCCCCTCTGCCACACTCGCTCGCGGCTATGCCATCGTGCAGGCACAATCGGCTACTCAGCCGGAACCACAGATTGTGACCTCTATTGCAGATGCTCCGATGGGTTCCCAACTGCGAATTCGCGTCAGTGACGGCTCCATCTCTGCAGCGACGCTAGCTACGAAGCCGGCGAATTAGTAAGCAATGACTTTTCCAACTTTGAATCTTTAACTACTAGATGTAAAGGACGTATTCGCTAATGAATGACAATGTTTTCGGCGCGGGCCAGGCTCCCTCTTCGGAGGAACAGGTACCGGTGGAGAACCTGAGCTACGAGCAGGCTCGAGATGCTCTGGTCGAGACCGTCAAGCTCCTAGAACTCGGACAGATGAGCCTGGATGAATCCCTGGCGCTGTGGGAGCGAGGCGAGGCGCTGGCCCGCCGCTGCGAGGAGCATTTGGCTGGCGCACGGGCAAAGGTTGAAGCCGCCTTGGCCAGCAAGAATCAGGATGTCTCGGCTTCTGCCGAGAATGCGGGCGGTGAGGAATAAAAAGAGACGAGAAACGACCGTCAGTTCATATCGTTTCTCGTCTCTTCGTCGATAGCTGAGTTCAGCTATTTTATTCCCCTAGTTGGGATTACCCATCCTAGTGAGCGCTCGACTCGGCCTACTTTGCTGGTGCCGACGGCATCTCGGACGCAGTCGGCTGCGGCTGTGACGAATCCGGCATTGTCGCGTCCGGATCGATTGGCTCGGCCTTCTGCATAGCCGCCGCCAACTGTGTGAACTCCTCGTCGTTGGCAGTGCCCTCGATAATTGCGCGGGAGTCACCGAGGTCCCCAACCCATACGCGACGCACGTTGTCCTCAGCCGGCTCATACTTAGTCCAGGTTGTACCTTCCACGTCAGTAGTACCGTCCCGGAGACGGTTCTTACCATCATCCGGCAGCTGACCTGCTTCCGCATCTGTTTGCGTGACCTGAATGAATGCTCCGCTAGCGGTGACATAGCCAATAATGGTCGTCTGCTTCCCCGCCGCCATACCCGCGCGGGTCGAGTTTGAAGTCCAGCCCTCAGGCACCTTCGGCAGGCGAACTGGATAGTCCACGCGCCGAGCCTCCACGTTCACGAATGGGGCAGCATCGACTTCGTGCACCGGACCGTTTTCCGGCTTCCCGGGGTTAAAACTGCACAGGCCGGTAAAGCCGATGGTGACAGCCACCGCAAGAAACATCACCACGAGGGTGAGAATCATGTCTCGACTGTCCTGCAAAATCCTAGGTTTCTCATTCGCCACGCGCTCAAGTATGCCAAAGGCCCCGCAACGAACCTAGTCATCAGTCGCACCCGCACAGCTGCAGCTAGCAATACTTGATGACGGACGCTGTCGACGTCGTCAAGCGAACTGACGCCGGAACAAACTTTTGATAACCGCGTGATGTGGGGGTTTAGCCCTGAAACTCCCCCCACTTTGGCGCTGCGTCCACCCCCGAACACCAAAAAGGTGGAACACTAGTAACAGATGCAAAGGCGCTAAAACTGATGCGCCAAACATCAATCAATAGAAATTGTTGCAACGCTAAACCCCAGTTTCCTGGCGTGGCGTCTCCCAGCACATTCTCAAACCTCAAAAGAGTTCTCAAAAACCACGGAAGGGCCAGAAGTCAATGAACGCCTCGAATCCTGAAGCACCAGATCGCAACCTTGCGATGGAGCTCGTCCGAGTTACTGAGTCCGCTGCACTGGCAGCTGGTCAGTGGGTCGGTCGTGGTCAGAAGGAAAAGGGCGACGGCGCTGCCGTCGATGCCATGCGTCAGCTCATCAACACCGTGGCTATGAACGGTGTCGTTGTTATTGGCGAGGGCGAAAAGGACGAAGCCCCGATGCTGTTCAACGGCGAAAAGGTCGGCAACGGCCAAGGCCCGGCCGTTGACATCGCGGTTGACCCGATTGACGGCACGACTCTGATGGCAGAGGGCCGCCCGAACTCTATCGCTGTTCTTGCTGCTGCAGACCGCGGCTCCATGTACGACCCGTCGGCTGTGTTCTACATGGATAAGATTGCTGTTGGCCCGGAGGCTGCCGGCAAGATTGACATCGAGGCTCCAGTTGAGCACAACATCAAGGTCGTTGCTAAGGCCAAGGGGCTGCGTCCGGAAGATGTCACTGTTGTCGTGCTGGATCGCCCGCGCCACGCTGACATGATTCGTGACATCCGCGAAGCTGGCGCCAAGGTTCGCCTGATCGGCGATGGTGACGTTGCTGGCGCTGTTGCCGCAGCTCAGAACACAAACTCGGTTGATATCATGATGGGCGTCGGCGGCACCCCAGAAGGTGTCATCACCGCATGCGCCATGAAGTGTATGGGCGGCGAGATCCAGGGCAAACTGCACCCGCGCGATGAGGCCGAAATTAAGAAGGCTCTCGACGCTGGGCACGATCTTTCTCGTGTTCTGACCACCGATGACCTGGTCGCATCCGACAACTGCTACTTCGTTGCCACTGGTGTCACCAACGGTGACATGCTGCGCGGTGTCGCTTACCGCGGTAACGGCGCGTGGACCCGCTCGCTGGTTATGCGCTCCAAGTCCGGCACCATTCGTCGCATCGAGGCTTTCCACTCCCTGGAGAAGCTGCGCAAGTACGCCAGCATCGACTACGGCAAGGGCGAGATGCCTGACATCGATCTGTAAGTAACTACCCCTTTAGTGGTGCCCTCAGGGCACCACTTTTTTAACAAACTGATTCATACTTGAAGACGAATGCGCTAACGGTTCTGCATCGCATGAAAATTGCATGCGCAATGAGGGGCCGTTCTGCGCGCACTCAAGTTCCCCTAACTGAAAGAGGCAACGAATGACAGAGCAGCAGTTCCGCATCGAGCACGACACCATGGGCGAGGTTAAGGTTCCGGTTAATGCCCTGTGGCGCGCACAGACTCAGCGTGCAGTTGAGAACTTCCCGATTTCCGGCCGTCCGCTGGAGTCTGCACAGATTCGCGCTATGGGTCTGCTGAAGGCAGCTTGCGCCATCGTCAACAAGGAGCGCGGCCTGCTGTCTGCTGAGCAGGCAGATGCCATCGTCGCCGCTGCCAAGGAAATTGCCGAAGGCAAGCACGATGCTGAGTTCCCGATTGACGTCTTCCAGACCGGTTCGGGCACTTCTTCCAACATGAACACCAACGAAGTCATTGCGTCCATCGCAAAGGCCAACGGCGTTGAGGTTCACCCGAATGACCACGTCAACATGGGTCAGTCTTCCAACGACACCTTCCCGACTGCCACTCACGTCGCAGCAACCGAGGCAGCTGTCAAGGACCTCGTCCCGGGACTGAAGGTTCTGCAGGAGTCCCTGGCTAAGAAGGCCAAGGAATGGGAGACCGTTGTTAAGTCCGGCCGCACTCACCTGATGGACGCTGTCCCGGTGACCCTGGGTCAGGAGTTCTCGGGTTACGCTCGCCAGATTGAGGCTGGCATTGAGCGCATCGAGGCCACCCTGCCGCGTCTGGGCGAGCTGCCAATCGGTGGTACCGCTGTTGGCACCGGCCTGAACACCCCGGCGGACTTCGGTGCCAAGGTCACCGCTGAGCTCGTCGAACTGACCGGCATCAAGGAGCTGCGCGAGGCTCAGAACCACTTCGAGGCTCAGGCTAACCGCGATGCCCTGGTCGAATTCTCCGGCGCTATGCGCACCGTCGCAGTCTCCCTGAACAAGATCTCTAACGACATCCGCTGGATGGGCTCCGGCCCGCTGACCGGCCTTGCTGAGATTCACCTGCCGGATCTGCAGCCGGGTTCCTCCATCATGCCGGGTAAGGTCAACCCGGTTCTGTGTGAGACTGCCACCCAGGTCGCAGCGCAGGTTCTGGGCAACGACACCGCTGTTGAGTTTGCTGGCGCTAACGGCGCATTCGAGCTGAACGTCTTCATCCCGGTCATGGCACGTAACGTGCTGGAGTCCGCTAAGCTGCTGGCGAACACCGCACGCGTCTTCGCCGAGAAGCTGGTGGACGGCATCGAGCCGAACGTTGAGCGTATGAAGACTCTGGCTGAGTCCTCCCCGTCGATTGTGACCCCGCTGAACTCCGCCATCGGCTACGAGAACGCAGCTAAGGTCGCTAAGACTGCTCTGAAGGAAGGTAAGACCATCCGTCAGACTGTTATCGACATGGGCTTCGTCGACGGCGAGAAGCTGACCGAGGAAGAGCTGGACAAGCGCCTCGACGTGCTGGCAATGGCCAACACTGATCGTGACTAGTTCTTTCTGAACTCGAAGGTGTGAGAGCACCTTACGCATAAGACCCCGTAGTCTCACTTCGCTGAAAGACTTCGGGGTCTACTATTTTTTTCCTAAACGTCGGACAAGTTTCAGAGAGTGACTAACTATTCCCACCTATCGCCACACCATCACATTTCCTCGCCGTTGCGTCGCCGAGTGGTTCTCCCGCCCCGGCGCTGTCACCCGCCTAACACCGGGGCTTCTCCCGATTTCACCGAAATCCGAAGCCGCCAACCTCGCCGACGGCACGACCGTATTCTCCGTGCCGGCTGGCCTCAAATGGATTGCACGTCACGACCCGGCCGGTTTCCTCCCCGGCCAGAGATTCATTGACGAAGTCACCAGCGAACCCTTTCGCCGCATCACGGGGTGGAAGCACACCCACGTTCTCTCCGATACTCCGCTTGACGACGGCAGCGCTGGCACGGTTTTAGAGGACACCGTTGACACCAAGGTTCCGGTACCCGGGTTAGATTCGATGTTCGCCTACCGTGCTACGAAGGTTGCTGGAGACCTTGCGGCCGTCGATAGGCTTTCGGAGTATTTGGGGCATGTGCCGGAGCCGCTGACAGTGGCGATCAGTGGAGCTACGGGGACCATCGGAACGCAGCTGCGCGCGCTACTGACCACGGCCGGACATGAGGTGATTTCGCTGGTGCGCTCACGTGAACAGACGGGTGTGGACAAGCGATATTGGGATACTGCGGCACCCGCAGCTGACTTGCTGGAGGGAGTCGACGCGGTCATCCATCTGGCCGGCGCACCGATTGCGGGGCGCTTCACGGAGGCGCATCTTCGAAAGGTTCGCCATTCCCGTGTCGAACCAACGCGAGCTCTGGCAAAGCTCGTTGCATCTACTGACAGCGTGAAGGTCGCAGTTGGAGCGTCGGCGGTGGGGTTCTACGGTGCGGATCGTGGCCCAGAGGTACTCACCGAGGACGCTGGCCCTGGCGTGGAAGCGCAGCGTTACGACGGCAGCGCCGCCGCGGACAGTCTCTCGGCTATTGTGCGCGATTGGGAAAATGCATGGGATCCCGCTCGCGATGCAGGCAAGCGGGTCGTAAACGTCCGCACTGGTCTCGTGCTTGCTGGTGGCGGCGGTCTCTTGCCGCTACTAGCGGGCGTGGTGTTCACCGGGCTTGGAGGCAGATTGGGGTCGGGCGAGCAGTGGTTCCCGTGGATTGCTTTGGACGACCTGTTGGACATCTATCACCGGTCGTTGGCAGATTCCGCACTTGCCGGACCTGTCAATGCGGTGGTGCCACTGGCTTCCGGAGTGAATAATGCGGAGTTCACGAGGGTATTGGGAGAGGTCTTGCACCGCCCGACGGCGGTTCCGATTCCTTCACTGGGGCCTGCAGTACTGCTGGGCAAACGCGGTGCTGCGGAGTTGGCTCTCGCGAATCAGAGAGTAGAGGCAGCAGCGCTGCAAAAGGCGGGGCACAGGTTCCGCTTCACTTCGCTTAACGACGCCCTGCGCCACGAGCTATTGAAGGAGACGTAGCCTTCCACCGTGCCTACACAAAACACGAAGGTTGTGTAATTGAATGGCGCGTTGCGACTATCAACAACCCGACCCCTGCGCCTGATTCCACGGCATCCTGAACAACCCAAAGATGCTCTCTGCATAGGTACTCAAACACCTGTTGACTCATCAACTTGCCATCACATTGCACTCGGTGTAACTTTGCACCTCGTGCAAATTGATGAGAATACCTATCCCAGATTGGACCCGGGCCAACGCCCCGAGTGCGGTCTCCGGGAGCTCAAAAGGTTTCAAACACACTGCGCTTTGGCCGATGCCGCGACCGCTCTTGTGCTGGATCACGGATACGACCAAGTCAACATCGAAGACATCTGTCAGCGGGTCAATATCAGTCGACGCACATTCTTCAATTACTTCGACTCCAAGGATCAAGCCATCTTCGGCAACGGCATCATGTCATTCGATGCTGACGATGAAGAGGTATTCCTCGCCCAAATTCACCAAGACCCCATCGCGGACATGCTCGATTTCATCGAGAAAAAGCAGCAATCCCAGCTACTCCGATATAAAGAGCTGGGGGCAACCGAAGAGTTTCACCGTCTGCTCAAGGAGCGTATCCGCGAGATTTTGCGCAATGAGCCAAAGCTATCGACGGTTGTCATTTCGAATTTTGGCAACTCAATGCGCCGCGTCCGTTCTGCCTTTGAGCGCTATTTCGAGATGAATCCACAGTCGCGCACGCACCCCGAGCTGCCCGTCGGGCACGAGGTAGCACTGTCGGTCGGTTTCGTCCGCGAATGCGTGCTGTACTCATCGGCTCATCGGGACGAATTCACAACAGATACACCGCTTCACGACGCCGCCGACGTCGTTAAAAATTTCTGGAGGAGGAATAGTGACAGCTAGCAACACCACTGCTCAAGATCAAACCGACACCACGGTTTCTGACAACAAGTCCCACTTGGGAATCATTTTCTTCGCGCTCATTCTCACTATGCTGATGAGCTCGCTGGGGCAGATGATTTTCGCCACCGCCCTGCCGACCATCGTCGGCGAGCTCGGCGGAGTTGACCACATGTCGTGGGTTATTTCTGCATTCCTGTTGGCACAGACTGTGGCAATGCCGATTGTCGGCAAGCTCGGTGACATGATTGGGCGCAAGGGCCTGTTCATGATGGGCATCGCGCTGTTCATGGTCGGTTCCGTCATGGGTGCAATCACCAACTCCATGAGCCTGCTCATCGCCGCCCGCGCCTTTCAGGGATTTGCTGGCGGTACATTGATGGTTTCCTCGCAGGCCATCCTGGCCGAGGTTATTCCCGCACGCCAGCGCGGTAAGTACATGGGCATCATGGGTGCTGTGTTCGGTCTGAGTTCCGTGCTGGGACCAGTGCTGGGAGGCTGGTTCACCGACGGCCCGGGCTGGCGCTGGGGCCTGTGGATCAACGTCCCGATGGGCGTGGTTGCACTATCGGCAGCTGCAGCCTTCCTGAAGCTGCCCCGACGCCAGAGTGAAGGAAACTTCGACTACATCGGCACGATGTTCTTGACTGCCGCTGCCTCGACGCTAATTCTCACCACCACGTGGGGCGGTACACAGTACGACTGGAACTCCGGAGTCATCATCTCGCTTATCGTTGCCTCCGTGGTTTCCTGGGTGCTGTTCTTCCTCACCGAGACTCGTGTTTCCAACCCACTGATTCCGACGCACTTGTTTAATAACCGGAACTTCGTGCTCACGACTGTGTCGGGTCTCATTCTGGGTATCGCGATGTTCGGCACTATGGCCTATATTCCGACCTACCTGCAGATGGTGCACTCAATGTCACCGACCGCTGCAGGCTTGATGATGACGCCGATGATGGTCGGCATGCTGCTCACCTCAATTGGCGTTGGCCAGATTATTTCGCGGACTGGTAAGTATCGCTTCTACCCCTTCGTCGGCCTGATGATTATGGCTGTCTCCCTCTACTTGCTGTCCACGCTGGAGACCACCACCCCGCTGTGGCAGGTTGGTGTTTACCTGTTCATCATGGGCTTCGGCCTGGGCACCGGCATGCAGGTTCTGGTTCTCATCGTGCAGAACTCCTTCCCGGTCGCCATGGTCGGTACCGCTACCGCTGCGAGTAACTTCTTCCGCCAGATTGGTGGTGCGGTCGGTTCCTCCATTGTGGGTTCGATTTTCATCCACCGCATGAAGGACCTGGCAGGCGAACGCGTTCCGGCGGCTATCGAACAGATCAAGGCCGCATCACCGGAGGCTGCAGCAGAGTTCGCAAAGCAGATGGGCCCGGAGGGCTTTTCCTCTAAGTCGATTGGTTCACTGACGCCGCACGTCCTAGATAGCATGCCGGCGCCAATCCACGAAGCGCTGATCTCCAGCTACAACGATGGTTTGACGCCAATCTTCTTGGTACTAATGCCAGTGATTATTCTGGCAGCAATCATTGTGTTCTTTGTTCGCGAGGATCCGTTGAAGGAAACCGTCGAATAATTAATTCGCGGGAGCCGCGGCTCCCGGCAGCTATGCCCCCACCTGGCCGTCGGCGCGGTCGAGCTTGTCCAGAATCGGACGGTTCGGCTCACCGGCGGCTTCTGCTTCTTCCTGGACGCGCTTCAGCGCGCGCTCCTCTGGCTTTTCCAGGAGCTTTTCCAAAATAATGACATCGCGCCACTGCCCCGCCATTGGACCGTAGGTCATCTTTGCCATGTGGTGGTAAATCCCCACTTCACGGAAGCCAAGCTTTCGATGCAACTTTAACGATCCCACATTCTCCGGGAAGACCCACGAGTGAATCGACCAGCAGTCGAGCTCCGTGGCATCGTCGATAAGCTTCTGCAGCAGCGTCGCTGCCAGCCCCATGCCCTGCCCGTCAGGATGGACGTAGATGGAGTCTTCGATGACGCCATTGAAAATCGGGCGCTTGGATACCGGCGCTGCCGATGCCCAAGCCAGAATCTTGTCCGGGTTTTCTGCGTCGACGGCGACGTAACACAAATCCACTCGTTTGAGTGCGATGAATTCGTCCCACTCGGGAGCGGAGTGCTCCCAGGACGCGTGCCCCGTATCCAGGCCAATCTCGTAGATCTCTTGGATCTGTGGATAGTCCTCTTCACGCATCATTCGAATCGTGAAATCGCGCTTCTTTTCAGCCATAACTACAAGTGTGGCTAATTTTTCCGCGCACGTCGAACGAAACGACAAAAATATTGTAAAAAGATTACTTTCGCCTGCGCGGTCGCCCGTTTCCGCCGCTGCTTCGACGTCCACCACGACCACTGCGCGCATGCTTTACGACGCTCCCAGCGCGCTGCCGGCGGGCTTGCTTAGCAAGCGTCTTTTCTCGGGCCGATAACTTCTTTGGAGCTTCGTCAGCCTTCTTGCGCCCCAGCTGTGTGCGCGTCGAGCCTTCCCTGCGCCCCTGGACAATGCCGACGAACTCCTGCCGGAGCTCGTCGTCCTCTGCTTTCGGCCACACCAACCAAATAGCTGTTCGAGACAGCGGTTCTGTGGCACCTTCCTCGGCCACCAAGTTCGATGAGGCCACCGCCTTCTTCGACAGCGCCTTCAAAATCGTGCGAGGTCCCACCACGACACCTGCACCAGTGGCCGCGACGGGCAGCATCTGTCGCAGCTCATCCGCATCCACGGAGGTCAGCAACACAGTTTCGTCCGCCAACAGCTCCTCCGGCACGGACTCTGTGAGGGAGAACACGTGCTCTTTCTCGAAGGCCACGCCCCAGGCTTCGTCGTAAAGCCGGATGCGATGGAGCGACTCGGGCAGCGAGCTTTCGGACTCTAACCGAACCAGCGCCATGTCAGCGGCGCCGCCGACCAGGTCGGACATCGGATCGTCGGCGGCGTGGGTGTGCAGTGTTGCCGGAATCCGATCCCTAAAGCGGCGAAACCACTTCTCGGGACTGGTGCCGGTGGCGAACACGATGCGCAGGACGGCGGGTTCAGGAGTCGACATACTCCGCAAGGTTACTCGAATGGGTGCTAGCGTTGAACCCATGAAACCCCTAACCGCAGCCAAGAAACTTGGCATTTTCCTCCCGGCCACACCCGAGGAATTTCGCACTGGTGAGATTTCGCACGCGCAGTTTGCCGAACTGCAGTCCAATCCGCCGGAGTGGCTCGCTGAGCTACGCCGCAACGGACCGCACCCGCGCCCGGAAGTTGCCCGCAAGCTGGGCATCACTATCACGGCGTTGAAGAAGAACGACATGGACAAGCCGCTGACAACGGCGGAGATTAAGGATTTGCTCGAGCAGATGCCGGAGTGGCTGGAGGCTGCTCGTGAGTCCATGGCGAAGCAGCGCGTGGAAGCCGCTGAGGCAGAGGCCAAGAAGGACGACGGCCCTGGTCGGGCTGCCGCTGAAGCTGCTCGCAACGCCGAGAAATAGCCGACACAGCTGACACACCGACACAGCTGACACCTTCAAGGAGGATTCTCCCGTGGCCATCGACTACACCGCACATGCAATCAACCACAAGGACAACGGTACGGTTGTCCTGATTGGCTCGCTGGGCACCACACAGGAGATGTGGGAGCCCCAGGTAGCTGCTTTGAGCGAAAAGTACCAGGTCATCACGCCAGATGTCCGCGGCCATGGCGATTCCCCTATCCCCGAGGGTGAGTGGGACATGAGCCACTTGGCCGCCGACATCATCGAGGTCCTCGATGAGGAGGATATTGACCGCGCACATTTTGTGGGACTATCTCTCGGCGGCGCTATCGCCCAAACCATCGCATTAGAACACGCCGATCGCGTGGTCAGCCTGACACTGTCGTCGACGGCGCCGAAATTCGGCACACCCGAGGCCTGGCAGGAAAAGGCCCAGCTCGTGCGCGACAAGGGCACGGTCGCACTCGCCGACACTGTCGTCCGCAACTGGTTTACCGACGAGTGCTTCGACACTACCCCTGAGCTCGCCGCCCGCTTCCGCGACATGATCGCAGATTGCCCCGATGACGGCTACATCGGCGCCTGCGGAGCACTCTCTCGCTTCGACACCCGCGAGCGCCTCGCCGAGATCACCGCTCCGACGCTGGTCATCGCCGGCAAGCAGGACACCTCTACGTCTCTCGACGTCGTCACTTCGCTTCACGACGGCATCGCGGGCTCGACCATGGTCGTCATTTCGCCGGCCAAGCACCTGCTCAACCAGGAAACCCCGGAGTACTACAACTCGGCCCTGCTGGCGCACATTGATGGGATTGCCGACTAGCGCCTAATCGCAGCAATAAAAAATAGAAATAACGCGACCTGCTCGCTGTCCATTCCACAGGGACGGCGCACAGGTCGCGTCATTTTTTCGAGTGCAATTGGAGGTTGCTATGACTGCAGTGGAAGAAGCTCGGATAATCAAGGGAACCGGTCTCCACCTGATGCTCATACTAACTACCACCAGCACTAATGGGAATAAGAAAACGAGATTGTTTCGTTAATCACCCCCATGATGACCATCCAAAACGCCTACCCTATCGACCCCAAAGCCCCAGGGTCCCGCCTGTCAGATATGACAAAAATAGCCATTCACCTGGCTTTGTAGGTTAGCATTACCTAACATTGCCGACTGTCGAGGATAGTCTGGATTCAATAGCAACCTCCAACCGCAACGGGGGTAGTTTTCCGGGAAGGTTGGGCACAATATCCGTCGTCAAGCGATTTCACGTCATCAATCGGGAAAAAACTTTTAAAAAAACAAGTGTCTCTCATCACACTCATGCATAATGGGGTACAACAGTCATAGTCACTATGACGATGAACCGAGGCCATCGCGTTTATCTGCAGCGTTTATCTGCGACGTACGAAAAGGCCTTAAGACAAAAATTCCACGACAATATTTCTAGGAGCATGTCATGAAGGACTTTCTGCCCCGTACTCACTTCGAAGAAGAGCACAACATGTTCCGCGACATGGTTCGCGGCTTCGTCGAGAAGGAAATCACCCCGAACGTAGAGCGCTGGCACAAGGAAGGTCAGCCGGACCGCGAGATTTTCAAGAAGGCCGGTGAGCTGGGCCTGATTGGTATGTCCACTCCGGAGGCATACGGCGGCGGCGGAGAGATGGACTTCCGCTACAACCAGGTCCTGAACGAGGAGCTCTCCAACGCTGACTGTGGCTCCATCGTCGTTTCCTTCGGCGTTCTCAACGACCTGGTCGCTCCGTACCTGGCCAAGTTCGGTAACGAAGAGCAGAAGCAGAAGTACCTGGCTTCCATGAACGCCGGCGACACCATCGGCTGCCTCGCCATGACCGAGCCGGGCGCAGGTTCTGACCTGGCAGGTATGCGCACCTTCGCCAAGAAGGACGGCGACCACTACGTCCTCAACGGCACCAAGATCTTCATCTCCAACGGCATGATGGCCGACTTCGCTCTCGTCGCAGCTATCACCGACCCATCCAAGGGCCGCGCTGGCGTCTCCATGTTCATCGTCGACGCTGATCTCGAGGGCTTCACCAAGGCTGGCCCGCTGCAGAAGGTCGGCCTGAAGGCTCAGGACACCGCTGAGCTCAACTTCGACAACGTCCGCGTTCCGGCCGAGAACTTGCTCGGCGAAGAGGGCGCTGCCTTCGGCTACCTGCGCACCAACCTCGCTCACGAGCGCCTGACCCTGGCTTGCGGCTCTGTCGCAACTTCCCGCCGCGCCTGGACCCTGGCTTACAAGTACGCTCAGGAGCGCGAGGCATTCGGTCGCCCGATCATCCAGCACCAGGTCCACGGCCACTACCTGGCTGACATTGCCACCCGCGTCACCGCCCTGCAGGCTTTCGTTGACCAGGCTGTTATGGCTCACAACGCAGGCCAGCTGGACGAGACCGGCGCTTCCATGGCCAAGTACTGGACCACCGAGGAACAGCAGGATATCGTTACCCGCTGCCTGCAGATGTTCGGTGGCTACGGCTTCATGCTCGAGTACCCAATCTCCACTCACTACCTCGACTCCAAGGTTCAGACCATTTACGGTGGCACCAACGAGATCATGAAGGAGATCATCTTCCGTCGTATCGCCAAGGGCGGCGCAGAGTAAACAGCGCACGTCGGCCTAGCCGATTCGCCCCCCCCCAAACCCCGTCAGGTCTTCCTGGCGGGGTTTTTGCATACCTCAAAGTAGGTGGCTGGCGATTATTTACGAGGCTTGATTAGAGCTCCCTTCCCCCGTGCCACATCCCCACTAAAAACATTACCCCCTACAAAACCGAAACTATACAATGAGATACTCATCTCATATACTAAGATTCTGTTAGGTAATGGTGATGCACTTCACCAAATTCCCTCCTAGGCCGCGCGAGCGCGTGACCGGAGATGAAGGATTGGAGTTCCAGAGGTATGAGCACAACTAACTCGACCGCTACCCCTCAGCGAAGGGAGGTGTTTTCCACCCGAGCAGCCTTCATTTTCGCCGCCATCGGCTCGGCAGTCGGGCTTGGAAACATCTGGCGTTTCCCCTATGTCGCATACGACTCCGGCGGTGGCGCCTTCCTTATCCCCTACCTGGTCGCACTTCTGACCGCGGGTATCCCACTGCTCTTCCTCGACTTCGCCATCGGCCACCGCTTCCGCGGGTCCGCACCGAAGTCGATGCGTCGCATCAAGACCTGGGCTGAGCCAATCGGCTGGATTCAGGTCGGTATCGCCTTCTTCATTACCGTCTACTACGCCGTTATTATCGCGTGGTCCTTCATCTACGCCTGGAAGTCCATCCGCAAGAGCTGGGGCCCAGATGCCGAGACCCACTTCATGAAGGACTTCCTCCAAGTAGACACCGAGAGCGTCTTCTCTCTGGACTTCGTCCCCTCGATTTCCATCGTCCTGCTCATTGTCTGGGTACTCGTCATCGGCATTCTGGCCGCTGGTGTGGACAAGGGCATCGGCAAGGTCTCGATTATCTTCATCCCGCTGTTGACCATCCTCTTCGTCGCAGTGGTCATCTACTCCCTGACGCTCGACGGCGCTGCAAAGGGCCTGGATGCATTCTTCACCCCAGACTGGTCCGCACTGACTGACTCCAGCGTATGGATTGCCGCCTACGGCCAGATCTTCTTCTCCCTGTCCGTGGCCTTCGGCATTATGCTGACCTACGCCTCCTACCTGAAGCCACGCACGAACCTCACCGGTTCCGGCCTGGTCACCGCGTTCGCAAACTCCTCCTTCGAGGTTCTCGCCGGTATCGGTGTCTTCGCCACCCTGGGCTTCATGGCAGCGCAGTCGGGTCAGGCCGTTGACGAGGTCGCAACCTCCGGTATTGGTCTTGCCTTCATCGCATTCCCGACGGTCATCTCTGAGATGCCCAAGGTCATCGGTTCGGTCTTCGGGCTGCTGTTCTTCCTCTCCCTGGCAATCGCCGGTGTGACCTCCCTGATGTCGCTGCTCGAGGTCGTCGTCTCCGCAGTCAAGGACAAGCTGAACCTCGGCCGCGTCCAGGCCACCCTCACCGTCGGTGGCGCCATGGCCGTCATCTCGCTGCTGGCCTTCCCGACCACCTCAGGTCTGGTAACCCTCGACATCGTAGATAAGTTCACCAACAACGTCGGTATCGTCCTGGTTGCACTGCTGACCATCATCGCAATCGACTGGATCCTGCGCCGCACCAACGAGTTCGCCATGCACCTCAACGCCGTGTCCTCGTTCAAGGTCGGCACCATGTGGCAGATCTTCGTCGGAAACATCACGCCGGTCATTCTCGCCGTCATCCTGTTCCAGGAGCTCATTGGACTTTTCCAGGAAAACTACGAAGGCTACTCCGACACCCAAATCGACATCTTTGGCTGGGGTGTCATCGGCGTGATTCTCATCGGCGCTCTGATTATGGCCATCCTGCCTTGGCGCGGCCAACACCGTCTCGATGGCCCTCCGGGCTCGGACTTCGGTGTGACGCCAGATTTCAAGCGGTCCTCACACCTGCCACGCAAGCACACTCCGGAAACCGAGGAGGTTTAAGCCAAATGTCCGGTATCGCAATTGTCATGATGGCACTGTTCATCATCGTCATCTGGGGCGGTCTGGCGGTCTCGCTGGTCAGCCTATCCAAGCACCCTGACGAGGTTTCCGGTGAGCTGGGAGATCACCCAGAGCTCACCAGCGAAGTACTAGGAGCGCAGGAAGAGCAGTAGTTCTTCACTACTATCTCTTCCCTGCCACTCCAGGTATCTGACTTACTCACCTACGAAATGCGGTGGTCGCTTCTCCAAGAACGCGGCCACCGCTTCCTTATGGTCGGCCGAGACCGCCAAACGAGCCTGCGCGTCCGCCTCCGCCGCAGCAGCAGACAAGGTATCCCGGCGCAGCAGAGCCTTAATCTCCTTCAGCGCGGCCGTCGGCCCCGCCGCAAACTGGGCAGCCAACTCGCGTGCCCGAGTCGCTGGATTATCCACCACTTCAGTGACCAGGCCGAGGCTCAGGGCCTCGTCGGCAAGCACCTTCTTATCGAAGAACAACAGCTCACGCGCCTTCGCGTCGCTGACCATACGCGGCAGCAGCGCCGACATGCCACAGTCCGTGGCCAGGCCAATCGACGGGAACGCCGCCTTGAACGACGCCTTCGGGCCGGCGATACGGAAATCACAGTGCAGCGCCAGCGACCAGCCGGCACCCGCCGCAGCACCTTCGATAGCGGCAGTAACCGGAACGTTAATCGCGGTCAGCTCCGCAACCATCGGGTTGTACTCCTCGACAACCTTGCCCATGCCAGCGCCCGACTGCAGGTCAGAGATGTGCTCCTTCAAATCCTGGCCCGTGCAAAACGCCTTTGGCCCGCCGAGCAGGATAACAGCGCGCACGTCCGGCTCTTGCGCACGCTCAAAAGCGGCTTTTAGCTCCAAGCGGAGATTCTTATCCAGGGAGTTGTATGCATCCGGGCGGTCGATGGTGATGGCTAGAATGCCGTCGGAAAAGTCTTGAGTAACGTTGCTCATAACCTCGCAGGTTATCGCAATCTCCCCCGCCTCGGACGCACTTTTGCACCAAATCACTCGCCGCGAGTAACAAGGGACACATGACACTTCCACGCCCCGCCACGCCTGACGACGTCCACGAGATCGTCGACCTCATCAAAGACCTGGCGGCCTACGAAAAAGAACCCGATGCCGTCCGACTGACCCCCGAGCGCCTGCGCGAACAGCTCTTCGGGGACAACCCTGCGATTTTCTGCCACGTCGTCGACTCCACATCCGGAAATTTGGACGACGGCGCCGGTGGCGGTGATGGCGGTGTTGGCGGTGTTGGCGGTGTTGGAGGCAGCCCGCGCCTCGACGGCATTGCACTGTGGTTCCTCAACTACTCCACCTGGGAAGGCACCCACGGCATCTACCTCGAAGACCTCTACGTCCGTCCCGAGGCACGCGGCACGGGCAAGGGCAAAGCACTGCTGCAGAACCTCGCGCGAATTGCCGTGGAGCGAGGCTACTCACGTGTCGAGTGGTGCGTCCTGAAGTGGAATCAACCCTCCATCGATTTCTACCGCTCCCTCGGCGCCTTCCCCATGGACGAATGGGACACCTTCCGCCTCACCGGCAGCGCCCTGCGTGACTTCGGGGCGTAACAGACGGCAGCGCGTGGTGCGGCGGTACGGCGGTGCAGCTGCGCTGCGTTTTGCGCCGTGAAAAGTCCGGATGTGGATAACTGCTAAACCGGCTGACTTATCCACAGCCTGCCCCCATAGGCGTTGTCCCCCTACATCCGGACTTTTACCTTCAAAGGCATGACAGTTCTTGGGACGCTCGCCGCACTGGCCTCGCGCGGAATGGACACGCTGGCGGAACTCCACGCCGCGCGTCCCGACGGCCACGACGCCACCTCCCACCTGGCGGCAACCCTCGGCCTTGACCCGGCGCGCCTCCGGCTTTTGCTACGCGTCGCCGCCCACTATCTCCAACCCGCTGACACCGAGGAAAACACCAAAGCCCGCGAAGACGCCACCGCCCTTGCGCGCCAGCTCGGCCTCAGCCTGGACACCTGCGTGCTTATCGACAAGCGCAGCCGCCAAGCCAACAACGCCGAACTCCACGACAACCTGCGGCTCACATTCGTCGCTGCCGCCGAACGCCTCGGCTTCGAAGAACTCGATCTCTACATGCGGGAAACTCTCACCGAGCTCAACACCGAAGACGAGCCACCCCAGCATCTGCGCGCCCGATTTTCCCGGAAGGTAGACATCCGGGGAATGAAGCACTTCCACATCTCCGGCCCCTCGGATATGCTCGACAATCTCCTGTCGCCGCTTACCATCCGTGCCGCAGAAATCCGGAAGTCCCATCCGGAGTTTTCCCACGACCGCTGCGTCGGCCAAGCGCTTGCCGAGCGCCTCGAGCATGCCGATGCCGCAACGCCCGTCGACAAGCTCGATGAAATGCGCTACCAACCCGCCATCATCATCACCGCACAAGACCTCATCGACTACAGCCCGCGATTCGCCGCCACCACCAACGGCTCCGCGCTCGCCCCCGACGTCTTCCTTAACGCCCTACTCGCCGACACCGGGTGGGCCGTGCTTTACGACGAACACAGCGCCATTACGGACTTATTTCCCATCGGCAACCCCCGCCTGGCGACTGAAGAGCAGCGCATCGCGATGCTCATCGACAACCCCATCTGCGCCTGGCCCGGCTGTGAACGCCCCGCCTATAGCGGACAAGCGCACCACCTAGTCGCCCACAAACACGGCGGCACAACCACGCTAGACAACCTCACCATGGTCTGCCGCGAACACAACGGGCTTAACGACGACGACCGGGAAGGACGCAACGGCCACCTCGAACGTATCCCCACATCCGGACATATTCGATGGCGCCCGCCGGATAAAACTCGGCCGCCGCTGTTTAGCAACTCATTTGTGACATCAATGTCCGGGAGGTCCTACGCCGGATACCGGGCGGGCACGACGAAACAGCTCGGGCCGGAGCCACCACTTCCGGACTAAAACCCGGATGTACGGGAAAACCCGTCCTAGCGCACTGCTAGAACGGGTACTTGCGCTGCAAAAACGCAGAATTAGATGAGGTTCCAGTCCTCGATGCCGTCGTAAAGCGGGAATTCCTGAGCGATCTTCGAAACGCGAGCACGCAGGGAGTCAACATCCGCATTCTTGCCGGCGGCGAGAGCAGTACCGATGACATCGGCGACCTCGGTGAACGCCTTCTCGTCGAGACCGCGGGTGGCCAGCGCCGGAGTACCGATACGAAGTCCGGATGTAACCATCGGAGGACGCGGGTCAAACGGAACGGCATTACGGTTGACGGTAATGCCAACAGCGTGGAGCAGATCCTCGGCCTCCTGGCCGTTCATCTCAGAATTGCGCAGATCCGCCAGAACCAGGTGGACATCGGTGCCGCCAGTGAGAACATCGACGCCAGCCTCGGCGCAGTCGGAAGCGGTGAGACGCTCAGCCAGAATGCGGGCACCAGCCAGAGTGCGCTCCTGGCGCTCCTTGAACTCCTCGGTACCAGCAATCTTCAGCGCCACGGCCTTGCCGGCGATGGCGTGCATCAGCGGGCCACCCTGCTGCCCCGGGAAAACAGCGGAGTTCAGCTTCTTGGCGTACTCCTGCTTGGCCAAAATCATGCCCGAACGTGGACCACCGAGGGTTTTGTGAACGGTGGTCGACACAACGTCAGAATGCGGAACCGGCGACGGGTGCAGACCGGCGGCAACCAGGCCTGCGAAGTGCGCCATGTCCGTCCACAGCTTCGCACCGACCTCATCGGCGATGGAACGGAAAGCTTCGAAGTCGAGGTGGCGCGGGTACGCCGACCAACCTGCGATGAGAACATCCGGCTTTTCTGCGAGCGCCTGCTCACGCACCTTGTCCATATCGATCCGCATGGTGTCCTTGTCCACACCGTATGCGGCGACGTGGTAGAGCTTGCCGGAGAAGTTCAGCTTCATGCCATGGGTCAGGTGACCGCCGTGTGCCAGGTCGAGGCCCATAATCTTGTCACCGGCGTTGATCAGCGCATGCAGAACGGCAGCGTTGGCCTGCGCACCTGCGTGTGGCTGAACGTTGGCGAACTCAGCGCCGAAGAGCTCCTTGGCGCGGTCGCGAGCCATGTCCTCGACGACGTCGACGTATTCGCAGCCACCGTAGTAACGACGACCCGGGTAGCCTTCTGCGTACTTGTTGGTCAGAACCGAGCCCTGAGCTTGCAGCACTGCACGTGGAACAAAGTTCTCACTAGCAATCATTTCGAGCATGTCACGCTGACGAGAGAGCTCCCCTGCCATTGCCTCTGCGAGGTCGGGATCGAGTTCACGCAGCGATTGGTAGCGGACATCGTTATTGTTAGACCCGGTCATGAGTAGGTTTTCGACCTTTCAATGAAACTTCAATGCCACAGGCCATGCTAGCCCTTTATGGGGCAAACCACGAAAGCAGCACCATTCAGGTATGCCCCCTTTATTGACTCGTTTTCCGGTTTTCGGCACCCCCTTGGCACAATTGGAAGTATGACGCGCGCAACATCCCCCAGCCCGTACGTCGAGTTCAAACGCGAGCAGTGGCGCGAAATGCGCAAGAATATGCCTCTGGTGCTGACGGAAGAGGAAGCTGAACGACTTTCCGGTATCGGTGAAAACATCGACCTGGACGAAGTCGCCGAGGTCTATCTTCCGCTTTCTCGTCTGATTCACATGCGTGTGGCGGCGCATCGGGAGCTGAACGCCGTAACGTCGAACTTTCTTGGGGAAAATCCTTCGAAGGGGGCGTCGGTGCCGTTCATTATCGGCGTCGCGGGTTCGGTGGCGGTCGGCAAGTCAACGACGGCGCGTTTGCTGCAGGTCCTGCTCGAGCGCTGGGAGACTAATCCGCGGGTGGACTTGGTTACTACTGATGGCTTCCTCTATCCTTCTGAGGAATTGAATCGCCGTGGGATTATGCAGCGCAAGGGGTATCCGGAGTCGTATGATCAGCGTGCGTTGATGCGGTTTGTCACGGCGGTGAAGTCGGGGGCGCGGCATGTGAAGGCCCCGGTGTATTCGCACACGCTCTATGACCGGGTGCCGGATGAGTTCGTCGATGTTGACCGTCCGGACATTCTCATTCTCGAGGGGCTCAACGTTTTGCAGACGGGCCCGACGCTGATGATTTCCGATCTTTTCGATTTCAGTGTCTACGTCGATGCCCCGCGCGCGGACATCGAGCGTTGGTACATCAGCCGTTTCCTCCGTCTCCGCCAGACAGCGTTTCGCGCTCCGGGCGCGCACTTCGCGGATTATGCCACGCTTGACGACGAAGCTGCGGCCGAGGTAGCCCGACGCATTTGGCAGCAGGTGAACTTGCCGAACCTTACGGAAAATATTTTGCCCACTCGAGTGCGTGCGTCATTAGTTCTTACGAAGTCTCGGGACCACAAGGTTTCGAGGGTCCGGATGCGCAAACTCTAACATCCGGAAATTTTTCCGGATGTAGGGAGGTTATTTGCCGAAGCGGCGCGAGCGCTGCGAAAAGTCTCGAAGTGCGCGGAGGAAGTCGATGCGGCGGAATTCGGGCCAGTAGGTATCGGTGAACCAAATCTCGGAGTAGGCGGTTTGCCAGAGTAGGAAGCCGCTGAGCCGCTGTTCTCCGGAAGTGCGGATGACTAGATCGGGGTCCGGTTGTCCGGATGTGTAGAGGCGGCGAGAAATGGCATCGGTGGTGATGCGCTCCTCAAGCTCGGAAGCATCGATTCCCTCGGCGACTGATTCCCGGATGATTCTGCGTACTGCGTCGACGATTTCCTGCCGGCCGCCGTAGCCAACGGCAATGTTGACCTGGATGCCGGTGTTGTTCGCGGTGACTTCTTCGTCGTGACGCAGCCGGGCGGTCATTCTTTCCGGAAGGAGCTCGAGGTGGCCGACCATGCGCAGGCGCACGTCGTTAGGCGATTGCGCCAATTCGTCGACGACGTCAGCGATGATGTCGAACAGTAATTCCAGCTCTTCGGGGTCTCGCCCGAGGTTTTCGGTGGAGAGCAGGTAGATGGTGACCAGCTCGATTTCCTGCTCGGCGCACCAGCCGACGAATTCTGCGATTTTGCGGGAGCCGACGCGGTGGCCGTGGCTGACGTCGGTGAATCCAGCCTCCCTCGCCCAGCGGCGGTTGCCATCGGCCATGATGGCAACGTGCTTGGGGCGAGGTTTTCCTTCTAGCTCTTGGGCTAGTTTGCGCTCGTAGAGCGGATAGGCGATCCGCCGGAGTGAGGACGGCTGGTTTTCTTTCACATATGTAACCCTACCCAATGGGCACGGCCGCTTTGTGCTTAGTCGCGTGCCTGCCGACGCTTCCGGACTTCTGCCGCAAGCGTACGCAGCAGCCGGTCGGTGGTTTCCCAATCCATGCACGCATCGGTGACGGACTTGCCGTATACGAGGCCCTTACGACCATCGGTAATTTTTTGCGCGCCGGCTTCGAGGAAGGACTCCATCATGATGCCGGTGATGCGCTCGTCGCCGCCCCCGATGAGCTTGCCGAGTTCCTCAACGACCTCGGCCTGGCGCACCTCGGATTTTCCGGAATTGGCGTGGGAGGCGTCCACCATAATGCTGACGGTTTGCTCGGCCTTGTTCAGGCGCGCTTCGGCGTCGTTAAGCGATTCTTCGTCCCAGTTCGGGCCGGAGGTGCCACCGCGGAGGATGATGTGGCAGTTGTGGTTGCCGGCGGTTTCGACAACGGCGGCGCGGCCTTGGTCGTTCATGCCGAAGAAGAAGTGCGGGTTTGCTGCGGAGACCAGCGAGTCCACGGCGACCTGGACGTTGCCGTCGGTGCCGTTCTTGAAGCCGATGGGCACGGAAAGTCCGGAAGCGAGCTGACGATGGACCTGCGACTCCGTGGTGCGCGCACCAATTGCACCCCAGGAGACGGCGTCGGAAATGTACTGCGGGCTGTTGGGCTCGAGGAATTCGGCGCCGGCGGGCAGGCCGGTGCGCAGGACCTCGATGAGTACCTCGCGGGCCATGTGCAGGCCCTTGTTGATTTTGAAGGAGCTATCCAGGTCGGGGTCGTTGATGAGTCCCTTCCAGCCGACGGTGGTGCGCGGCTTTTCGAAGTAGACGCGCATGACGACCAGCAGGTCCTCGTCGAGCTCATCGACGGTGGCCTTCAGGCGGCGGGCGTAGTCGATGGCGGCCTCAGGGTCGTGAATGGAGCACGGGCCGACAACGACCAGCAGACGATCGTCTTCACGGGCGATGACGCGGGCGACGTCGAGTCGCGACTGCTCTACCTCGTTAACCAGGTTTGGGGTCAGTGGCTGTTTGGCCATGACCTCTTCTGGGGAGGGCAGGTCGTGGAAGGCTACGACGCGGCGGTTCGCGGTCGAGGCGGGGGCTTCGAGGGAAGTTGGAGGGGTCATCTGAGGTCTCTTTTCTCTGGGTGATTAGTTGCGCATTTTGGCTGTAGATACGACAAAAGGCAGCGCCCCGATTGGTTGGGGCTGCTGCCTTTGGCTCCGGTTGGTGGCGACGTGACGATTAGCCGCCGGCTGTGACTATGTCGTCACTGCCTCCGGAGCCTTCGAAAAATAAAATCGCCACATACGCATGTGCTTGACTGTAGCGCACTGCCTAGAATCCCGCAATTCGAACTCCAAATCCCGCCACATGGGAAACAATCAGGGGTGCACACATCGCCCGTCGTCAAGCGGCGCGCACATGCCTTGACGCTAACTACTCCGCTTCACGACGCTGCTCTGCTGCAGCCATCGCTTTATCCACGGCCTCGGAATCAAAGGGATCCATACCGTGCGCCTCGGCAAACTTCCGGCGGGCGGCCATGCGCTTCGCGCGCCGCGAGAGATCCCAGCCGAGAGCCAGGATGACGATGAGCAAAACGACAATGATGAGCAGGCCAATAGGAGAGGCCTTACCGAAGTCAGCACCCCGCGGACCAGTGGGGTTCTGCGCCAGGAAAATTGTCGTGCGAGCCGCCAAGGCATCGAAGCTTTCAATCATGAGTTCCAGCTTAGCGTTAATTCCGGACTATTCCGCGTCGGGGTCGATACCGGCGAAGAGATCGGTCTCTGGCAGCTCAGTCTGCACGCGAGTGCGGGCGAGCTCAAACTCTTCGGTCGGCCAAACGCGCTGCTGAATGTCTACTGGCACGGCGAAGAATGGCCCGTTCGGATCGATCTGCGTGGCGTGCGCCAGCAGCGCCTGATCCCGCTGCTGGAAGTATTCGCCGCACTCAACCTGCGTGGTCACGCGGGTCATGATGTCGCCGGGAGTCTTAGTCCAACGGCGGAAGGACTCGGCCAGCGGGCTTTCCAAACCGTTGTCGCGGTAGTAGTTGTCCAGCGCGATGAGACGCGCCTTGATGAAACCGTGGGTGTAGTAGAGCTTGGAAATTTCCCATGGTTCACCGAGCTCGGGGTACTTATCCGTTCCAGACTCCAGCCAAGCGCGCATGGACACGATATGGGTCATGATGTGGTCCGGGTGCGGGTAGCCACCGTTTTCGTCGTAAGTAATGACGACGTGCGGACGAAACTCGCGGATTGCCCGAATGAGAGGCTTGGTCGCATCCTCGACCGATTGGCGAGCAAACACACCGTGCGACAGCACCGGCACCGGGTTGCCCGCAGGCAGACCGGAGTCGGTAAAGCCGAGCCACTCATGTTCAACGCCGAGAGTCTCAGCGGCTGCAGCCATTTCGTGAACGCGCACCGCGGCGATATTCTCCCGCACCTCCGGCCGATCCATCGCAGGGTTGAGAATGCTACCAGCCTCACCGCCGGTGCAGGTCACCACTTTGACGCGATGCCCTTCCGCCGCATATCGGGCCATCGTTGCGGCGCCCTTGCTCGATTCGTCATCAGGATGAGCGTGAATTGCCATCAGACGAAGTGTCAATTGAAGTCACTCCCGCTACTATCTCAGTCCATGTTTTCTGGCCAAGGCCGGAGCCCTTCGACCGCAACGATGCTACTCCAGCACCGTTTCAATACCGCCCCACTATAGCGCTGCACCATCATATGACCACGCAGCATCGCTACTCGGCGGAACGACATAGCAGCAGGACACCGCGCCACACCAGAAAGATTGTTTAACTGTCAACATTTTACCACGTCGACTGAGAACTCCGATAGGCTAAAAAGCATGGCTGAAAGTTCGGAGCGAAACACCCGAAATACCGCAGCGCCTAACGAGCAGCGCGAGCGCTATGGGGACAACAGTCGCACTCTCCCCGCAAAATTGGTTGTCATCGCTATTGTTGGCATGCTCGTCATCGCCGGCGCATACATCTTCGTTCAGATGAACCGCGTCTCCGCCCCGGATGTCTCTGCAACGCAAGCGGGCTGGAGCCGCACTCCAGGTAAGGAAGATGAGCAGTTCATCTTCACCCTGGACGTCACCCGCGAAAAGCCGGAGCTGGATAGCTACTGCATTATCTATGCGCTGAACTATGACGTGGCAGAGGTCGGGCGTCGCGACGTATTCATTCCGGGCGGCGGCCCCGCTACGGTGCGTATGGACGTGCCCATTGCCACCCGCGAGCTGGCCGTCGCAGGCGATGTCTACGGCTGCTCCACCGACATTCCGGAGTTCCTCGCACCTGCGAAGTAACCTCCTTTCGCAACTGAGGATTATGCGCTTCCACGGCACATCGTAAAGCGTGCGCAACAACACTCCGATGCGCCTGTTATTGCCATGTGGCGTGACAGTGCTATCCTGTGACGCAGCCGACGGCCCCACGCGGGGCCGCTTTTGTATTAAATAGCCAAAAACACAGGAGGAACCATGACTGAGGCAAAGAACAATAGCCCATGGCTCACCCAGGAGTCCTACGACAAGCTCAAGGCCGAGCTTGAGGCGCTATATGAAAACCGCCCGGTCATCGCCGCCGAGATTAACGAGCGCCGCGAAGAGGGCGACTTGAAGGAAAACGCCGGCTACGATGCCGCCCGCGAGCAGCAGGGACAGGAAGAGGCACGCATCCGCTACCTCGAAGACCTGCTGCAGCGCGCCACCGTCGGCGAGATCCCGCAGGAGTCCGGTGTGGCTCTGGTCGGCACCGTGGTCCACGTCTACTACGACGGCGACGAAGACGACACCGAGACCTTCCTCATCGGTACCCGTGGCGCTGACTCCTCCAACCCGAACCTGGAGACCTACTCCACCGATTCCCCGCTGGGCAAGGCTCTGGTCGGCGCTAAGGAGGGCGAGACCCGCACTTACGCTTCCCCGAGCGGCGACGAAGTGTCTGTCACTGTGGTCAAGGCTGAGCCGTACGACCCGGAGATGGACGCCTAAGCGCTCCCGGCGTTAGACCGCCTCAACCCAGGCGGCAACTTCGGGCCACAGTGCCCGATTCTTGGACCGATAGAAGCCCATATGGCCTATCGGTCCATTTTTTGTGCCCTCTCCCGCTTCGATATCGCGCTTTACGACGTCACACTGCACAGCCCGATCGGTCAATATGTCGACTGCCAACAACAAAGCGCCGGCCAACCCGTAATAACGGGCTAACCGGCGCTTGTGCGTTAGTTAGTTTTCTAGCGTTTAGTCCCTGAAGTAGGACAGCAAACGCAGAATCTCGGTGTAGAGCCAGACCAGGGTCACAGCCAGGCCGAGGGCGACACCCCAGGCGTACTGAGCCGGAGCGCCAGCGCGGACCAGGCGGTCAGCCTGATCGAAGTCAATCAGGAAGCTGAAGGCTGCCAGGCCGATGCAGACCAGCGAGAAGATGATCGACAGCATGCCGCCGTCACGCAGCGGGAAGCCCAGGCCGAACAGGGAGAGCACCAGGTTGCCCAGCATGAGGACCAGCACACCGATCAGAGCCGCGCTCATAAAACGGGTGAACTTCGGGGTCACGCGGATAGCGCCCGACTTGTAGACGAAGAGCATACCGATGAAGACACCCAGGGTGGCCAGCACTGCCTGCATAATCAGCGCACCAGCGGCAACGCCCTGAATTGGAGCGGTGAACATGAAGCTGATGCCGCCGACGAAGAGACCCTCGAAGGCCGCGTAGGTGAGGGTAACCGGCGCGGAGCCGTACTTCTTGCCGAAGGTGGAAACCAAAACAGTAATCAGACCACCGATGGCGCCGACAATGGTCAGAATCATGGCCAGGCTGGTGGAGACACTGACGGCAATGAAGAAGTTGACTGCAGCCAGAACGATGATGGTTGCCAGCGTGATGCCGGTCTTGGAAACGACATCGTCGACCGTCATCGGACGGTAGTCGGCGGCAACCTGCGACTGGTACGGGTTATCCCCGTAGCCAGCGCCCATCTGACCTTGGCCGTAGTGATGTGCGCCCGCCTGTCCGCGGGCGACGGTCTTAGTAAGTGAACTGAATGCAGGATTGCTGCTTTCGCGCACGTCGTCCTTCTTTCTTTTCTCAGTTTTTCTTACGTTTTGTATTCAGGCACACGCGCTTACGTTTGCCTACACTTTCTACAACGGGCGATGTAAAGGTATTGTTCCCAACCCTGAAAAACAGTTAGTATCAAGGTAATTCCTCGCCTGCTGGCGGTGATTTTGTAATCGCGGAAAAACTCACAGTCGCCAGGCGTGGGCACCACATGAGTGATTATGAAAACAGGAGGTTGGTCAAGATGTCTGATGGCCTTGACTACGATCCGGATACCACTGGTGATTTCGACGAGACCACGCTCGATGGCTCAGAGGGACTCGATGGCGACTTCCTCACCGGTGATGGCGAGAATTATGTAATGGATCCGCCGGACCGCTGGCGGGGTGCTTCTCCGCATGACACCCTCGGCAAGCGGTTGGCCGAGGAAAAGCCGGACATCGACGTCGACGACGATCTGGATGATGACCCGGAGATGCGCTACGGCGATGTCGACGGCCACGAACCGTTCGAGTTCGGCAACGATGGCCCGCGCGAACCGGACCGCAACCGTCGGATGGGCTGGACTACTTACTAAAGTTTTCTAAGTTTTTGTAGTTTTGCCAAATTTACTATCTCGGGGCGCCGCGCAACAGTAGTATCTGTGCCATGACAGCATCTACTGCTACGACAAACCGAACTACCATCCGCAATCCGCTTAACGACGAGCTCGTTGCCCGCCTTCTTCAGCGCGTCACGGTAGCTGATAAGTCGAAGACCGCCACTATCTCGGCACCATTTACCGGCCAGGAGCTGGCGCAGATTCCTGTCGGTACCCAGGCCGATGTCGACGAGGCCTTCAAGCGTGCCCGTGCCGCGCAGAAGAAGTGGGCCCGCATGGCGCCGGAAAAGCGCGGCGAAGTGCTGCACCACTTCCACGACCTGCTCTTTACCCACTGCGACCAGGTGCTGGACCTGCTGCAGGCCGAGACCGGTAAAAACCGCGCCAGTGCCCACGAGGAGCTCGTACACACAGCTATCACCGCCCGCTACTACGGCAATCAGGGCCCGAAACTGCTTGAGCCGAAGCGAGCACACGGCGCTGTCCCGGTACTTTCCAAGACCACTGTCTACCACCATCCAAAGGGCGTCGTCGGTGTTATTGCTCCGTGGAACTACCCGCTGACCCTCGCGGTTTCCGATGCGCTGGCTGCACTGATGGCCGGTAACGCCATCGTGCTCAAGCCGGACAGCACCACTCCGTTTACCGCTCTCTTCGCTGTCGATTTGCTCTACCGCGCTGGCCTTCCGGAGGATCTCTTCCAGGTCATTCCAGGTCCCGGTCGCGTTGTCGGCCAGGGCATTGTCGGCCAGTGTGACTTCCTGATGTTCACCGGCTCCTCCGAGACCGGCCGCTCGCTGGCACAGCAGTGTGGCGAGCGCCTGATCAGTTTCTCCGCGGAGCTCGGCGGCAAGAACCCGCTGATTGTCGCTGAAGATGCCAACATCAACCGCGCGGTCGAGGGCGCACGCATCGGCTGCTTCACCAACTCCGGTCACCTGTGTGTATCCATTGAGCGAATTTATGTCGTGGACTCCGTCTGGGACGAGTTCGTCCCGGCATTCACCGACCGCGTGAAGGCAATGTCCATCGGCGCTGGCTACGAGTGGGAAACCGAGATGGGCTGTCTGCAGTCGCAGGGCCAGTTCGACATCGTCAAGTCCATGGTCGACGAGGCCATCGAGGCCGGCGCCACCGTGCTGACCGGTGGTCGTCCTCGCCCGGATCTGGGACCGCTGTTCTACGAGCCGACCGTGCTTACCGACGTCCCGGAGGGCGTCGCCCTGCTGACCGAAGAGGTATTCGGACCGGTGGTAGTCCTCCAGCGCGTCTCGGATGTCCACGAGGCTATCGCCAAGTCCAACGATTCCCGTTATGGCCTCAACGCTTCGCTGTGGACCTCCCCGCGTCGCGCAAAGGAGCTGGCTCCACAGCTTGAGGCCGGTACCGTCAATGTCAACGATGGTTTTGCTGCGGCCTTCGCGTCTGTCGATGCCCCGATGGGTGGTTTCAAGGATTCGGGTGTGGGCCGTCGTCAAGCAGCGGGCGGCCTGCTGAAGTACACCGATGAGCAGACGGTGACCGTGCAGCGCCTTTCCCCTGTGTCGATGCCACAGATGCCGCGTGAGCTGTACTCGAAGGTGTTCAACACGGCACTTGTTCTCGGCAAGAAGTTCAACGTCCTGCCGTAATCCACATGTAGCGCGCACAGATAGCAAACGGCCAGGTCAGAAAACTCTCTGACCTGGCCTTTTGGTGCCCCCAGTGGGACTCGAACCCACACTGAAAGGATTTTAAGTCCTCTGCCTCTGCCAATTGGGCTATAGGGGCCCCTAAGAAAGATTAATGGGCGATATGGGTGTCTACCAAACTCGCCACAATTCCGTCGAGGATATCCTTCTCGCTGATGTAGAAAAAGCGCTGCTCTTCCTTCGCTGCCTCGGAAAGCGGCAGCGCCTCAAACATGTCCATCAGACCGTCCACAATGATGGAACCGCCGGCGAAGACATCCGCGCGCTTCGGATGCATCACGGGATTGGCAGCGAGGGACTCCGCGTCGGTCTCAATCACGGACGCGGTCAGCGCACGCAACGCCGCAAAGCGCAGCTGCGACAGGTGGATTGCCTCCGGGTCGTAGGTTTCTAGACCCTGTGCCAGCGCCGACAGCGTGGTGAAGGTCCCGGCGCAGCCGACGATGGTGCGAGCCTTGTCGACAGGCACCTTCGCAACAATTTCGTCGGCCAGCTCCGCAACATACGAACGCGCCTCCTGGACCTGTTCCGCCGTCGGTGGCGAGGCCTGCAGGAACCGTTCGGTCAAGCGCACACTGCCCATGGCCACGGAATCGGAACCGGCCACAGTGCCGTCGTGATCGCCAACAATTACCTCGGTGGAGCCGCCACCGACGTCGATGACGCAATACGGACCGAGCTCGGGCTCCAAGTCATCGACTGCACCGCGGAAGGACAGCGCGGCTTCCTCGTCGCCAGAAATAACCTCGGCCTCTGCACCCCACGGAGCGAGAATCTCGCGGGTCATGGCGAAGAAATCGTCGCGGTTGCTTGCGTCGCGTGTCGCCGATGTCGCCACCATTCGGACTGCTTGCACTTTTTCGACCTGCATAAGCTCCGCATACTTCGTCAGAGCCTCCCGCACGCGCTCCAGCGCCTCTGGAGCCAGCATGCCAGTGGCATCCACGCCCTGGCCAAGGCGGACGATTTCCATCAGTCGGTGCAGTTCTGTGATTTCGAGAACTCCATCGACAACCTCGACCCGGCTGATAAGCAGGCGAAGCGAATTAGTGCCGCAGTCGACGGCAGCGAGGGTCGTCATTTATCCCTCCACCCCCGGATACGCAATACCGAGCTCGGCAATCGTGGGCCAATCTGCGGGAATCGCGGTGCCGCGCAGCTTCTCGTTCTCCGCCGCCAGCGCCACCGACTCAGTACCCAGTCGGAAGTGATTCGGCCCCTTGGCCAGCGCGTAGGCAATAAGAACGTGGAGGCACTTCACGCGCGTCGGCATTCCGCCACCGGAGAAGTCCGTGCCCAGGTCTTCCATCTCATTGCGCTCTGCCAGAAACGCCTCATGTGCACGCTGGTAATCGGCGGCGAGCTCTTCGTCGCTTTCCAGACGCGCGGTCATTTCCTTCATCACGCCGGTCGTCTCCAACCGAGAGGCCTCGGCGGTGAGTCGCGGATCAGTTAGGTAAAAGAGCGTGGGAAACGGAGTGCCATCGTCCAAGCGCGGCTTCGTCTTAACCACACCAGGAGTGCCGTCGGGGCTGCGGTAAGAGATGTCCACTACACCCCGCGGTTCACGTCCGAGCTGCTCCGCTATCACTTCCAAATCTGCGGTATCCACAGACATCGGTCACACTCCTTTTGCTTCCGTTTTTTACTGACACATAATCTCACAGTCGCCTTACAAGCGCGTTGCTTCGCTTTACGACGGCACACTCCGCCGCGCATGCAACCTCACCGAGAGGCCCCAGGTAGCCCTACGGAGGTTTAGGACTCCGGTACCGTCGGCAAGCTCTCTGGCCTCGTTGCCTGATCGCGCCCCGGATTAGGGCGAGTCTCTTCGGGTTCGGGCGGGATAGAAATGGAATCCCACAGCGTCTCGTACCACTTCTTGGCCTGGTGCTGCGGAATTTCCTCCGGCTGCGTCACAGGCTGTTCGCCCACGGCCGGATCGAGGATACGGAATGGGGTCTCCCCCGGCTCTACCAGCCCCAGGCGCAGACGTGCCTGCTCCTTAACATAGGCAGGGTTGGAGTAAAGCTCCTTTTCATCCTCTAACTGCTTAATTCGCTGTTCCATGCGAGCAATATTGTCCTGCGTTGCGGCTACATCCGCCTGCTGTTGTGCAAAAGTCCGCAGCGGAATTGCGAGAACAGATACTAAGAAAAGCACCAGCAGACCAATGCCGATCTTCTGTGCCGTGCTCAGCGAGCGCATTCCCGATGCGATTGCCGCTGCCGAACGCTGCCCCGCCCCTGCGGGGCGCGACTGTGTTCCGCGGCGAGATCGGTCCGATGCACTCATGCCCCACACTCTACCCGACCGCCAGCCGATGAAATAACAAAAACCCGCCCACAACCACGTGCGTGGTGCGGACGGGCAGTGCTAGACGCAGCTTTCGCAGCGCCTCAGCTCTTTACTTAAAACGCGGGAATGCGCTGCGACCAGCGTAGACAGCAGCGTCACCCAGGTACTCCTCGATGCGCAGCAGCTGGTTGTACTTAGCAACGCGCTCGGAGCGAGCCGGAGCACCGGTCTTAATCTGGCCACAGTTCAGGCCGACGGCCAGGTCAGCGATGGTGGTGTCCTCAGTCTCACCGGAGCGGTGGGACATCATGGACTTGTAGCCGGCGTTGTGAGCCATTGCGACGGCCTCGAAGGTCTCGGACAGGGTACCGATCTGGTTGACCTTGACCAGCAGAGCGTTAGCGGCCTTCTTCTCAATGCCCTCTGCCAGACGCTTCGGGTTGGTGACGAAGAAGTCGTCGCCGACGATCTGGACCTTGTCACCAAGCTGAGCAGTCAGGGTGGTGTAGCCCTCCCAGTCATCCTCCTGCAGCGGATCCTCGATGGAGACGATGGCGTAGTTCTCAACCAGGTCAGCGTAGACAGCTGCCATCTCCTCAGCGGTATGCTCGCCGCCCTCGAAGTGGTACTTGCCGTCCTTGAAGAACTCGGAAGAAGCGACGTCGAGAGCCAGAGCGACATCGTCGCCCAACTTGTAGCCTGCAGCCTCAATTGCCTCAACAATCAGGTCAAGAGCAGCCTTGGTGGAGTCAACCGACGGAGCGAAGCCGCCCTCATCACCGAGGCCAGTGGACAGGCCCTTGTCCTTAATGACCTTCTTGAGTGCGTGGTAGACCTCAGCACCGACGCGCAGTGCTTCCTTGAAGGTCGGGGCGCCAATCGGAGCAATCATGAACTCCTGGACGTCAACGCCGGAGTCAGCGTGTGCGCCACCGTTGAGGATGTTCATCATCGGAACCGGCAGAACGTGACCGTTCGGGCCGCCGACGTAGCGGAACAGATCCAGGCCAGCGGACTCAGCAGCAGCCTTGGCAACAGCCATGGAAACACCCAGGATTGCGTTAGCACCCAGGCGGGACTTGTTGTCGGTGCCGTCCAGCTCAATCATGGTCTTGTCAACCAGACGCTGGTCCTCAGCCTCGAGGCCAATAATTGCGTCCTCAATCTCCTCGAGCACAGCGCGGACAGCCTTCTCGACCCCCTTGCCCAGGTAACGGTCTCCGCCATCGCGGAGCTCGTGTGCCTCATGAACGCCGGTGGAGGCACCGGACGGAACCGCAGCGCGGCCCACAGCGCCGTCTTCCAACAGCACCTCAACCTCAACGGTCGGGTTACCACGGGAGTCCAGAATTTCGCGTGCGTTCAACTCGATGATTGCAGCCATAGGTCACCTTTCCGCCGGAACCGTTCCGGCACATGACTCCAATTGTGGCACGGTTTGCCAACCTTCGCCTTAAATCCTTTTCACCCTATGCGGGCTGATTCAGCGCATAGTTCGCCGCAGCATCCCGAACATCGCGAAGATACTGCTCAGACTGGTTATACGAGCGAATTGCAGATGCCCACCCTTCCGGGGTGGCGAGGTCGCGTTCCCCACTGCAGAGCATCCGTGCCGTGGTCGCAGTTGCGTCGTCGATGTTGTTGGGGTCGGCGACGCCATCACCAGAAGCATCCATCGCAAAACGATGCCAGGTCTCGGGAATAAACTGCATCGGCCCCACAGCGCGGTCATACTCTGTGTCACCGTCGAGTTCACCGTTGTCAGTATCGAGAACCTCAGCAAACCCACTCGTGCCGTCCAGCGGCGGACCGATAATCGTCGGACTGACTACCCCATCGGCGCCGATATGAGCCGGCTTGAGCCAATTGCCCGAGTACGTGCCGTGATTAGTCTCCACTTTGCCCAGTCCTGCAAGCGTGTTCCACTCCAGGTGGCAGTTCGGGAACTGTTCGGCCGCAATCACATATGCGTTGCCGTAGGCACGGAGAGCGTCCTCAGAAATACCAGTCTTCGGGGAAATCTGCTGCGCCCACTGTCGGAGCTGTTCCGAGGTGCGCCCGGGCGCGTTGACATCAATCATCGGCGGTGGCTCAGCCGCAGCAGGCGGCACATTATCCGGAATCGGCTTCTTGGTCAACGACGGGATTACGGGTCCAGTGAACATAGCCAACGCCCCAACCGTGCCAATGATGATCAGCACCGCCAGGGAGGTTAGACCGAGGCAGCCACATCCTCGCGAGGACTTCTTTTTCCCCTTACTGCGGCCACGCGACTTCGCCCCGCGGGGTGCGGGGTGCGCGTATTCATCAAAGGGAGAATTAGAAGGCATGGGGAATTACTCTACGGGGTAGACCGTAAAAATCACTCAAACTCGAGGACAGAAATCACTTTTGCTGGAAACTAGCTGTCGCTTTCCGACGGGCCGAAGTCCTCAGCCTCTTCGTTATCTTCGCTGCCCGCTGCCCACTGCTCAGCACTGCCGGCCTGCTGATTCTCCATCTGGGCCAGCTCAGTCAGGAATGTGCGTGAAGCCTGTCGGGTCCGTTCTTCCGCACCGGACTCAGTCTCCAGCCCCGGGGTCGGGACCAGAATCTCCACTGGAATGTCTGCATCGGACAGTCCCAGTGCACGTGCGCGGCGGATGGCTTCCTCAGCCAAAGTCAGAGCTGGCAGCTGTGTGGCCGGGTTCGAGCGCGGACGTCCGCGGCCGTAAGCCCACAGTCGCTCCTGTTCTTCCTCCGACACCATCTCTCCCTCGGCCACAGTGCCGTCGAAGAGGTACGGCTGACGAGCGCGCATCTTCAAAATAAAGTCGGTCGCCACATCGTCGAAGTCGAAGTCCTCCGCGATTTCAGCGTGGAAGAGAATCTGCAGCAGCAGATCCGACAGCTCGCTACGAATGTCACCGCCCTCGTTGACTGCGTCGACAAACTCGTAGGCCTCTTCAATGAGATACGGCAGCAGGCTCTTGTGCGTCTGGCGAGCTTCCCACTGCCCCGTGCGCCGTGCTGCCGCCATGATGTCCACGGCCTCGACGACGTGGGGCAGACGAGCTGCGGCAAGCTGTTCCTGCGGAGTCAGCGGTTCTGCAACAGGCTCTGCCCCTGGCTCTGCAACCGGTTCTGGCTCAGGTTCTTTCACCGAGTCCTGCTGGGGAGCCGCCGCAACCTGAGCTGCCGGAGCTGCTGGGTCCGGCGCATCATCCAGCTCGACCGAGTAGACCTTCTCGCCCGCATCGAGGCGATCGAGTACCTCGTCGTTTTCCATATCGGTGGTGACCAGAATCTCCGCCTGGGACACCGAGTGCCCACCGGCGTCGGCGATTGCCCAGCGCACACGGATCGGGACTTCTTCGGTGTAGCTGACTTCACCGGTCAGCAGGCTAGCGGCTTCCAGCGGAATCGCTGTTGGAAAGCGGCTATCGAGCTTGATGATAGTCATACGGTTTCTAGTCCTTTCCCATGTGCGAGATATCCATACGTGGAATTCCCGCCATCGATGTCAAGAAGTCTGCTACCCACTGCACCAATGCAATATCGCGGACAGGTTTTGCCCGCAACCCTCGCCCTTCCTTCGGCATTCCGACGGAAACCGTGCGCGTTGCCGCACGATAGGTCGCCTGTGGATACAGGCGCTTGAGACGCACCTGCTTGGAGTCAGCAAGCTCCATAGGGGTTATTCTAATGTGCGCACCCATGGCTTGAACTTCATGCACGCCGAATTCCCGGCAAATAATTCGAAGTCGTGAAATAACCGCCAGTCTCTCCACCTCAATGGGTGGGGTTCCGTAACGGTCAACGAGCTCTTCGAGCACTACGTCGATATCGTCCAGCGCACTGGCGGCAGCAAATTTGCGGTACGCCTCTAGACGCAGGCGTTCCGACGACACATATTCGGCCGGAATATTCGCATCGACCGGCAAATCGATCCGAACTTCCTTCGGTTCGTTATCGGAAGCATCCGGAGTTTCACCATCGGCCACTGCCTTCAGCGCGGCCACGGCCTCGCCAACCAGTCGGACGTACATATCGAAGCCGACACCGGCAATGTGACCGGACTGCTCCGCACCGAGGATATTTCCGGCACCACGCATTTCCAGGTCCTTCATGGCCACAGCCATACCGGCACCCAAGTCATTGTTCTGCGCAATCGTGGACAGACGGTCGTAGGAAGTCTCCGTCAGCGTCTGATTTTCCGGGTAGAGGAAGTAGGCATAGGCGCGCTCACGGGAACGGCCCACGCGACCACGCAGCTGGTGCAGCTGGGAAAGACCCATATGGTGGGCGTTTTCCACAATCAACGTATTGGCGTTGGCAATATCCAGGCCGGTCTCCACGATGGTGGTACACACCAGCACGTCGTACTCGCGCTGCCAGAAGCCATCGACTGTTCGCTCCAGCTGCTCCTCCCCCATCTGACCGTGGGCCACTACCACGCGGGCCTCGGGCACCAAATTGCGGATATTCTGGGCGACCTTGTCAATGGTTTCCACCTTATTATGCAGGTAGAACACCTGGCCGTCGCGAAGCAGCTCTCGCCTGATAGCAGCGGCGACCTGCTTGTCGGACTGCGCACCGACGTATGTCAGCACCGGGTGGCGGTCCTGCGGCGGGGTGAGAATCTGGCTCATCTCGCGGATGCCGGCAATCGACATTTCGAGCGTGCGCGGAATTGGCGTTGCGGACATGGTGAGCACGTCGACGTGGTGCCGTAGCGCCTTGATGTGTTCCTTGTGCTCGACACCGAAACGCTGCTCCTCGTCAACGATGACCAGGCCGAGTTCTTTCCACTGCACGCCGGTCTGCAGGAGACGATGCGTGCCGATAACAATGTCGACCGTCCCGTTCTTCAACCCTTCGAGGACCTCCTTGGAGTCCTTCGGCGAGGTGAAGCGGGATAGCCCACGGATGGTGACCGGGAAGCCCTCCATACGCTGAGTGAAAGTGGTCAAATGCTGCTGCGCCAGAAGCGTGGTCGGCACCAACACTGCCACCTGACGGCCATCTTGAACTGCCTTGAAGGCAGCACGCAGTGCCACCTCGGTCTTGCCGTAGCCGACATCGCCGATGAGCACGCGATCCATCGGCACCGGCTTTTCCATGTCGGACTTGATTTCGTCGATGGCCTGCAGCTGGTCCTCAGTTTCGGTGAAGGGGAAGTTATCCTCCATCTCCTGCTGCCATGGCGTATCCGGCGCGAACGCGTGGCCCGGCGCGGCTTGGCGCTCGGCGTAGAGCTTGACCAGCTCTTCCGCAATCTCGCGGACAGCACCACGGGCCTTGCGCTTGGTGGACTTCCAGTCCGAGCCGCCCATCTTCGATAGCGCGGGCTTTTCGCCGCCGACATAGCGCGACAGCAGATCCAGGCTCTCCATCGGCACGTAGAGCTGGTCCGAGGGACCTCCGCGCTTGCTCGGTGCGTACTCGAGCACCACGTACTCGCGGCGAGCCTGATCCTCACCCGTGCCGATGGTGCGCTCAGTGAGCTTCACAAACCGACCGATGCCATGCGTGTCGTGCACGACATAGTCGCCGGCCTTCAGCGCCAGCGGATCCACCCGACCACGGCGCTTCGCTGGCTTGCGGCGCCCACCAAGCGCGCCTTCCGCGATGCGGTTACCTGTGATGTCCTGCTCGGTAATCAGAGTCAGCGCGCCACCGGGGATTCGCGGGAACACCAGGCCACCGTGCAAAACACCCTGGTAGACCGTAATTCTTCCGGACTCGGGATACTCCGGGCCCGCCGCCATGCGCGTCGCAATTCCGGCTTCCCTAAACTTTTCCGCTTGCCGACGCGCCCCCGCGGGCGTCGCCGCCACGTACGCCACTCGCTCCCCCGCGACCGTGGCATCGCGCAGCTGCTTCATCAGGTGACCAATTTCCTTTAAGTCGCCGCGTGGCGCGGGCCCAGGCTCGAAGGTCAGTGGCAGCACATCATCTTCGGTGACTCCCGCCTCCAGCATGCCGGGCGGGGAAATATGCCACGAAGTGGGCATCGGGATAGAGGCCAAGCTGCGGTACGCGCTGGGCTCCAGCCCATCCGTGGCGATTGGCGCCGAGCCACCCATCGCAGCAGTTTCCCACGCCGCGGCCATAAACTCCTCGCCTGCACTGATAAGGTCCTGTGCGCGGGAGCGAATGCGCTCCGGCCCGCACATGAGCACATGAGTTTTCTCCGGCATGACCTCGGTGAGCATCTTCATCGGATGCTGACTAATCAGTGGGATCAGCGATTCCATGCCCTCCACCCACTGGCCATCGCCGATGCGGGTGAGCATTTCTTGGACCTGGCCAGAACGCGTGGTGGCGAGTTTCTCCGCGGCGGCCTTCACATCGTCGTCGATAAGCAGTGCACGACACGGGAAGATATCCAGCTGGTCGACCTCTACCTCAGAGATCGTGCGCTGGTCAGCGACGGAAAAAGCGCGCAGGTCGGTGACCTCGTCACCCCAGAGCTCGATACGTACCGGCAGCTCTTCGGTCGCAGGGAAAACATCGACGATGCCGCCACGCACGGCAAACTGGCCACGCCTGCCGACCATGTCCACATGCGAATAGCCGTGATGCACCAGCCGCTCAACCAGGCTCTCGCAGTCCCGGTCCAGTTGGACGTGAATGGGGGCGCTGGCTTCAGCCTCAAGGTCGTCCACAATCGGCTGCACCAACGAGCGCACCGCCGCAATCAGAACGTCGACCTTGCCCCGGCGAACGTCGTAAAGCGCCTTACGACGCTGCGCCACGGTATCCACCGCTGGCGAAAGCTTCTCATGCGGGAGCGTCTCCCACGAGGGGAACATAGCTACACGGTCGCCGATCATCGACTTGACCTCGGCAGTCAGGTCCTCCGCCTCACGGCCGGTAGCCGTGACGACCAGCACCGGCACCTTCGTAGACATGGCGTAAATAAGGTGCGAACGCACCGCGTCCGCACCCGTGAGCGCCAGCTCGTCTTCGCCGATGCGCCCGAGCACGCCGACAAATTGAGGATCCGTGACAACGAGGCTTTCCAGCCCCGACAGCGGGTTCGGCAGCATGCTGGGTGTGGCTTTCGCCGAGGAGGACGCAGAAGTTGGCATAGCCCCAATATAACCATGCACCCCGGATCCACCCTGCGTGCTGGTTAGCCGTTCTCCGCCACCTGCATCGGGTCCGCTGCAGCACCTGCTCCAAACTTCGCACCCTCAGCGGCCGCTGGCACATCAGCGGAACCATGGAGAGTCGGAGAACCCTCCATGCCGGCCAGCCCGTTCCAACACAGGTTCACGATGTGCGCCGCCACCGTCTCCTTATCCGGACTGCGCTTCTCCATCCACCAGCGAGCGGTCTGCGAAACCATACCGACCATGCAGTTTCCGTAGAGCACCGACATGGCCGGGTCGAAGCCGGCGCGTTTGAAAGCCTCGGCAAGGATAGGCGTAATCGACTCAGTGGCATTATTCAGCAGCGTCTCATAGCCACCCGCCACGCCGGGGTCGCGAGAAATAATGGAGAATCCCTCCGGGTTTTCCTCCACATAAGTCAGCAGTGCCAACACCGCCTGTTCGATGCGGTAACGCGAGCGTCCCAGGGACAACGCTTCCCTAATCGTGGCCTCCAGGGTCTTCATCTCCTGGTCGACGACTGCCTGGTAGAGCCGCTCTTTGGTACCGAAATGCTCGTAGACAACCGGCTTTGATACCCCAGCTGCGGCAGCGATCTCCTCCATTGAGGCGGCATCAAGCCCCTTGGCGGCAAAGATTCCACGGCTGACTTCTGTCAGCTGAGCTTTGCGCTGTGGACCGGTCATACGTCGTCTCGGAGAATTGGAGGCCATGCTTTTAGATTAGTGGCTAAAGTCTTGCTATCGTATATCGCAGGCGCAAGCGAGTTGGCTGAGTCGAATCAGCGTCGAATCAGCCATGCAATTTTTCGCGTTTGCCCCATTCTCCCATGGTGTAATGGCAACACTCCGGTTTTTGGTACCGGCATTCTAGGTTCGAGTCCTGGTGGGAGAGCAAGCGGGGGGCCGGCCCCTTAATTAAGAAGTGACTTTTCGCCCCGCCGTGACCGTGATGCACCCTGACCGAGGAGTAGCAAGTTTCATGTCAAACGGTTCGGCCACCGCTGTGGTCATTCTCGCCGCGGGTCAAGGCACCCGAATGAAATCCGATACGCCGAAAATGCTGCACGCTATCGGCGGTCGTACCATGTTGGAGCACGCGCTCTATGCCGCCAAGGGCATTAATCCGGATGAGATTGCTGTTGTCGTTGGCCACCAGCGCGAAAAGGTAATCGACGCCATCGGGACTTGGGCTTCGGATACCGAGCACTCCAACGGTGTCGTCATTGCCCACCAGGACGAGCAAAACGGTACCGGCCACGCTGTTCAGTGCGCGCTGGAGCACCCCGAGCTGCAGAACTTCGATGGCACCATCCTGGTAACCACTTCCGATGTTCCGCTGCTGGATTCCGAAGCGCTCCAGGCACTGCTCGAAGAGCACAACCGCAAGCCACGCGCTGCCGTGACTGTGCTGACCTCCACTGCTGACAACCCGCACGGCTACGGCCGCATCGTTCGCAACGCCGACGGCGAAGTTCTGCGCATCGTGGAGGAAAAGGATGCCTCCGACGAGGAACGCGAGATCACCGAGGTCAACTCCGGTGTCTACGCATTCGATGCCGAGACCCTGGCAAACGCTCTCAAGCAGCTGGACACCAACAATGCCCAGGGCGAGCTCTACCTCACCGATGTCATCGGCATCGCCCGTGAGGCCGACCGCTCAGTACGCGGTCACCGCCTCGCCGATGCCACCGTCGTCGCCGGTGTCAATGACCGCGTCCAGCTGGCTACCCTTGGCCGCGAACTCAACCGTCGCACCTGCGAGGCAGCTATGCGCGGGGGCGCCACTATCGTCGACCCGGACACCACGTGGATTGACGTTGAGGTGGAAGTCGGCCGCGACGTCACGATTCTGCCGGGCACGCAGCTGCACGGCAAGACCGTGATTGGCGACGGGGCCACCGTGGGACCGGACACGACACTGACCAACATGGTCGTCGGCAAGCGCGCCAGCGTCGTACGTACACACGGTTCCGATTCGGAGATCGGCGAGGATGCGACGGTCGGACCGTTCACCTACATTCGCCCGAACACCAAACTCGGTGTCGGCGCGAAGCTCGGCGGCTTCGTAGAAGCGAAGAACGCGCAGATCGGAAACGGTTCGAAGGTTCCGCACCTGACCTACGTCGGCGATGCGGAGATTGGCGAGCACTCCAACATTGGTGCCTCCAGCGTGTTCGTGAACTACGACGGTGTCAACAAGCACCGCACTGTTATCGGCTCGCATGTTCGCACCGGCTCCGACACCATGTTCATCGCTCCGGTGACCGTGGGTGATGGTGCGTACTCAGGTGCAGGTACTGTTATTAAGGACGACGTTCCTCCGGGAGCATTGGCGGTCAGTGGTGGCCGTCAGCGCAACATCGAGGGATGGGTCGAGCGGAAGCGTCCAGGTACCGCTGCTGCTGAGGCAGCGCAGGCGGCGCAGGTAGCTGACAACGCTGACAACAACAAGGAAGACCAGGAAGGCTAGACGGCAGATGACCGGCCAGTGGATCGATAACCAAAAGAACCTCATGCTCTTCTCCGGAAGGGCACACCCGGAATTGGGCGAGGCAGTTGCCAAGGAGCTCGGCACAGAGCTGACTCCGATGACCGCTCGTGATTTTGCCAACGGCGAAATCTTCGTGCGCTACGAGGAATCCGTCCGCGGTTCCGATGCCTTCGTACTGCAGGCGCACCCGGCACCGCTGAACAAGTGGCTCATCGAGCAGCTGATTATGATTGACGCGCTCAAGCGCGGTTCGGCCAAGCGCATCACCGCTATCCTGCCGTTCTTCCCATACGCCCGCCAGGACAAGAAGCACCGTGGCCGTGAGCCGATTTCCGCTCGCCTGGTCGCAGACCTGCTCAAGACCGCCGGCGCTGACCGCATCGTCTCCGTGGACCTCCACACCGACCAGATCCAGGGCTTCTTCGACGGCCCGGTCGATCACATGCACGCCATGCCGATTCTGTCGGAGTACATCAAGAAGAACTACTCCCTGGACAACCTGGTCGTGGTCTCCCCTGACGCCGGCCGTGTGAAGGTTTCCGAGAAGTGGGCCAACACCCTGGGCGACGCCCCGCTGGCCTTCATTCACAAGACCCGTTCCGTCGATGTCGCGAACCAGGTTGTCGCCAACCGCGTGGTCGGCGAGGTCTCCGGTAAGACCTGTCTGCTCATCGACGACATGATTGACACCGGCGGCACCATCGCCGGCGCTGTCAAGGTGCTGCGTGAGGCTGGCGCTGAGGATGTCATCATCGCTACCACGCACGGCGTCTTCTCCGACCCAGCTCGCGAGCGCCTGTCGAAGTGCGGTGCCCGCGAGGTCATCACCACCGATACCCTGCCGCAGTCCACCGAGGGCTGGGACAACCTGACCGTCCTGCCAATCGCACCGCTGCTGGCTAAGACGATCCACGAGATCTTCGAAAACGGTTCCGTCACCACTCTCTTCGAGGGTCAGGCATAAGCTCTTTCCGCTTGCCGACGGGCACCCCGCCGCGACCAGCAACCTAGTTTTGCTGGTGGTGGCGGGGTTTGCTGTTTGACCTGTTAGTCCACTACAATTTCTCCGGTAAGTCTCGGCGAGGGCGGCCACAGTAGGTGGTTGCCGTTATCGACGCGACGCTCGCAGCCCAACTTTTGCGCCCACGGTGGCATGGATGCGGCACGTGCTCGACTCGACGACTCAATATCGAATCGTTTAGGAGTCCATTTTCATGGCAAAGCCCAACATCATCAAGATTGATGCCCGTAACCGCACCGAGTTCGGCAAGGGTGCCGCTCGCCGTGCCCGCGTTGCTGGCGACATCCCGGTTGTCATCTACGGCGCTGACCTGGATGCCCCGAAGCACATCCTCGTTGACACTCTGGATTTCCACGCTGTCATCCGTAACCACGGTGTCAATGCTGTTCTGGACGTCAACATCGAGGGCGAGTCCCAGCTGTCCATGGTCAAGGCTGTTGACCAGAACCCGCTGACCCTCGACATCGACCACGCTGACCTGCTCGCCATTCACCGTGACGAGAAGGTTGAGGTTGAGGTTCCGGTCGTTCCGACTGGCGAGCTCGCTCCGGGCGCCCTGCTCATGCAGGATGCCGAAACCATTCTGGTCAACGCACCGGTTCTGGCTATTCCGGAAGAGATCGAGGTCTCCGTCGAGGGCGCAGAGGTCGGCACCATGGTTCACGCCGGCGACGTTACCCTGCCGGAGGGCCTGGTCCTCACCGACGACGCTGACCTGCTCATCTTCAACATTGTCGAGCCGGAGGAAGAGCCGGCTGGCGACGTCGATGCCGACATCGAGGGCATGGGCGAGGCTGAGACCCCGGATGAGCCAGCTGAGGAATCCGCTGAGTAATTATGAACTCGCAGGCCTAGCTACCACAGCTAAGTAAAAAGGGACGGACACTCTGGTCCGTCCCTTTTTTGTTCTTGAAACTCCCCGAAGCCAACAGACCGCGCACCGTGTGCCAAGATTGAATTCATGAACGCCTCCACCACACCTCTGCTTGTCGTGGGGCTCGGCAACCCTGGGCCCAAATATGAACTCACCCGCCATAACGTCGGGCATCTGGTGCTAGATGAACTAGCGAGCCGCACTTCTCCGATGCCTTCGTCGTTTAGCGTGCATAAGAAGTCCAACGCTGAGATTGTGCAGACTCGGTTTAAGACCTCCGATGGCGGCGAGCGACAGGTGATTCTGGCTAAGCCCCGGACCTACATGAATCTGTCGGGTGGTCCGATTGCGGCGCTGGCCAAGTTCTTCAACATCGCACCTACCGACGTCGTGGTAGTCCACGATGAGCTGGACCTGGACCCGGGCGTGGTACGGCTTAAGCGCGGCGGGGGCGAGAATGGCCACAATGGCCTGCGCTCGACCACGAAGTCGTTGGGCACGAAGGACTACATGCGGGTGCGTATTGGCATTGGCCGTCCTCCGGGCCGCCAAGATCCGGCGGACTACGTGCTGCGTAATTTCAATGCTAAGGAACGCGAGGAGCTCGCTTTCACTCTGCCCACTGCTGCGGAGGCGGTGGAGTTAATCGCCAGCCACGGGCTGGAGATTGCGCAGAACCAGATTCACGGGCGGTAGCAGTAGCGGGAAGGGGGGGGGCTATTTTCACGTTCCCGGGAGCTTCAGTCTTTACAGCTCGTCGGTGTTCGTGCTGCTCGGCGTTTTCGTCGGCGTTTTCGCTCTGTCCACCGAGCGCCTGGCGGTGGGATTCGGGAAGCTGCGGCAGGGCGCCCGTGAGGGCATCGACCAGGTGATGAGGATCAGGCGCCCGTGGAGCTCCCCGTCCGGCACGCCCACGACTCGGCGTAGCGGCCGCCCTTCGCCAGCAATTCATCGTGCGTGCCCCGTTCTGCGACCGTCCCGTCCTCCGAAAGCACGACGATGAGGTCGGCATCGCGAACGGTGTGCAGGCGATGGGCGACGACAATCACGGTGCGATCGCCGCGCAACGCCTCCATCGTGCCAACGATCGCCCGCTCAGTGGCCGCATCCAGCGAGGACGTCGGCTCGTCGAGAAGCACCACCGGGGAATCCTTCAGAAGCGCCCGGGCAATGGCGAGGCGCTGCCGCTCGCCTCCCGACAGCAGCGTCCCCTCCTCCCCCACCGGGGTATCCCACCCGGAAGGCAGCAGCTCCACGATGCGGTCCACCCCGGAACGCCGGGCAGCCTCGCGCAAGCGGTCCCCGCCACCGGGCTCGGAACCGAATCCGGGATCGGCGAAGACCACGTTGTCCCGCACGGACGCGTCGAAAAGGAACGTCTCTTGGAACACCGGGGTCACCAGCGAGTTCACGCCGTCGGTGCCAATCCGAGGCAAGGGTACCCCGCCGATGAGGACCTCCCCCGAGTCCGGATCATGAAAACGCGACAGCAGCCGCATGACCGTCGTCTTGCCCGCCCCCGACGGTCCCACTACGGCAACCAGCGCTCCCTGAGGTGCACGGAAGCTGACGCCGTCGAGAACCTTCTTATCCCCGTACCCGAAGCTCACGTCGCGGAACTCCACGTCATGCCCGTCGGGCAGCTCCGGTGCGGCAGGTTCGGGAAGGGCGGGGATTGCCCGCAGGTCACGCAACGCAGCCAACGTGTTGCGGCCCGCACCGAAACCGCCGGACAACGCTCCCGCCGTGGTGATCGGTCCGGTGAACTGGACGACCACGATGAGCATCGGCGCCAAATGCGCCGGCGCCATCCCGCCCGTCGCGGCGACTGCCACGGCGACTATCACCGCCGCCGTGAACACCGCATGGACGACCGAACCCAGTCGTCCGATGGCCGCCCCCTGCGTCGACGTCGCCTTCGCGAACGCATCGTGTTGGGCCCGGATTGCCTCATCCACCATCGCGTCCGCCGCCGAACCGTCGCCCGCGGCGCGAATCGCCTGCTGGCAGCGGGTGAACTCGATCAGCCTGCCGGAGACGGCAGCGACGGCGTCAGCATGCGCTTCGTCCGACTCCCCGCCGACCCGACCAATGGCCCGGTAGGCGAAGAAGATCACCGGCGCCGACGCGACGAGAACCAAACCGACGCGCCAATCCACCGCCAGAATTCCGAAGGCGATGACGGTCGGCGCAACCGCCGCGGCGATGACAGGCCGCAGGATCACGTGCGGCACGGACGCCGCGAACGCGATACCCGACGATGCCATCTCCGAAAAGCGGCCGGCCGTGGACTTGGTGACGTACCCGAGTGGCAACGTCAGCACGCGTTCGCCCAGGGAACGCAGCAGGGACGACAGCACCGCTGCGGAATTCGCCCTGCCGACCGTCCCCGCAGCGAGAGACAGCACCGCATGGGCGGCCGCGAGGCCGGCGATGACGCCGGTGAAACGCCACGCCGTCGCATCATCTCCCTCGGCCAGAGCCGACAGCAGCGGCAGCAGCGCGACGAACGCCGCTCCCTGAGCCAGCGCGGCAAGCACGGCCAACGCAATGAGCCACGCCAGCGTCATTCTCGAGCGCCGATCCGTCATCGACCACAAGTCCCAAATCATCGGTTCCCTGCCTTTTCATCGTCTGATTCAGTGCCCCGCGGGGCGGATGGTTCGTCGTCGAGCGCGAACGCGCGCCACAAATCCCGGTAGCGGCCACCGCGCGCAAGCAACTCGTCGTGAGTACCCGCCTCCGCGACCGCTCCCCCGTCGAGAACGAGGATGCGGTCGGCGTTGCGGATCGTGCTCAACCTGTGCGCGATCACAATCACCGTCCGTGAACGGGCCAAACGCTCGATTGCGGACTGGATGAGGGCCTCGGAAGCCGGATCCGCGTAAGCGGTTGCCTCGTCGAAGATGAGCACCGGCGCGTCCGTGACGATCGACCTCGCGATGGCCACGCGCTGCGCCTCACCACCGGAAAAGGTCACGTCGACGTTGACCACCGAATCCAGGCCCTTCGGCAGCGCCGCGATGACCGCATCGAGGTTCGCGAGCTTCGCGGCCGCCATGATTTCGCCGTCGGTGGCGTCTCTCCTGGCCAGCCGGATGTTCTCCCGCAACGGCAGCGTGAGCAACTGCGGATCTTGGAACACCACCGACACCGAGCGGTGCACGTCACGCACGGCGATGTCGCGAAGATCGGCGCCGCCCAGCAGCACCGAGCCTTCAACGGGGTCGTAGAAACGCGCCAACAGCCGGGCGACGGTGGACTTTCCGGAACCGGAGGACCCCACCAGCGCAGTGAGGGTCCCCGGTTCGAACGTCGCGGACATCCCGTCGAGGACCCGCGGCCCATCGCCGTAGGAGAAGACCAGGTTCCGGGCCTCGAGCGCGCCTCCGCGCGCGGGCACCGGATCGGCGGGCTCGACGATCGGCGGCGTGCCCAGCACCTCCGCGATGGACTTCAGGGCAGCGATCCCCGCGATGATGGGTTCGGAGTTCATGGCCACCCGCACGATCGCCGCGGAGAGTCCAAGGCCGAGAACCAGCCCGGCGACGAGCCCCTCCGGTAGGCCGCCCGCGGCGTCCCTCAGAGCGAGGCCGGCCCCGCACACCACTGCGAGGACTGTGATCGGGGACGTCACCACGTCGATGACCCCGAGATAGATGTTCGACTGCCGGGACCAGGCAGACCACGCACGGACGAACGACAGCGCCGCGGCATCGTAGCGACCCGCGCCCTGGTTGGCGCGTCCGAAGGACTTCATCACTGAGATACCTCGCACCAACTCGATGACCGCGGCCGTCACTCCTTCGGAGGCTCGCTCGTAGTCGCGCTGAAGACCGGCTCCGCGCGAAATCATCACACCCATCAGGGAGAAGGTGACCAGCACCGGGACGACCGCCACCGCCGCAATCCGCCAATCCACCGCAACGAGCGCGATGAGGGAAAGCATGGGAACCAGCACCGCCACCACGGTCTCACCGACGGTGTGGCCCATGAGCTGGTGGATAGCCGCGACGTCCTTCTCAACCGACCCGATGATTCCCGACGAGCGCCGAGCGTCCAGCCAGCCCAGCGGCAACTTCCGGATTTGGGCGACCAGCCGGCGCCGAAGGTGGAGCTGCAGGTCGTTATCCGCCCGGTGCGAGAGCATGCCGGCGGCGCCGTCCGCGGCCATGCGCACCGTTGCGGCGACGACGATGACAGCCACGGCCAACCACGTCCGATGCTCCGGGGCCTCCGGGTACGTCATCGCGATGTCGATGATGCCGACCAGCGAAGCGACGGTAGCCACCGACGACAGGACGGATAACGCGACCACCGCACGCATCCGGGTCCGGATCGGGGCGAGCAGCGACCACGGGCTTACGGTCCCGTCCACGGCGCTCACTTGCCCGCCTCCCCGATCGTGCTTTTCTTCGTGAGAGTGCAGAAGTACACCATGCCGGCGCGTGAGGCTCCGCCCAGCTTCAGCCCGTTGGCTTCGGCGAGGTCCTCGAGCTCGCTGCCCCGGAACACCCGGTGGCCCATCTTCGCCATGACGGCCATGTCGACCCGCTCGTTCACGTCGGGATCCTCGGCGAACGTCTGCACGTAAGCGATGCCGCCGTCGGCGAGCAGCCCGGCGACCCTGCCGAGCGCAGCACCCGCATCCTTCATTTGGTGGAGCGCGCCGCACACCCAGATTTCATCGGTCCCGCCGGGCTCTCCCGCGAGCGGCGCGAGGACGTCGGCGACGTGGAATTCCGTCCGGGCCCCGAGCCCTTCGACGGCGGCGCGTTCGCGGGCGATGCGGATTGCATTGGGCGACAGGTCGTAACCGACGATGTTCGCCCTGCGATAGCGAGGCTCGGCGGCGAGCATGCGGGCGAGCCACCCGGTTCCGCAACCGAGGTCGAGAACCCGGGCCGGCGCATCCGGCCCGGGATCCAGCGCACGGAGCTTCCGATACACGGCGGCGGCGTCCATCGGTTCACGCGCATAGCGGCTGAGGAACCTCGGCTGGACCTTGTCCTCGTAGGCCGCGAGGAGTCTGCGGTTGTTCTGGACGATCTGGGCAATCGACTTCATCTGGTTCTGTCTCCGGGTGTGTGGGCCGCGTCCACGCGGCGGTTTCGGGTTAGGTGCTCGGGTTCGCGGGCCGTCATCGGCGGCGCCGCCCCCGTGGACGTGCCCGTCATGCAGCCTCCCCCGGCCTCGTTTTCACGGCGATGCCCCACGCCGCGAGCACGGCGATGCCTAAGAACCAGGCCGCGCAGACCACCAGACCCGCAGCCCCGGTGCCGTTGACGGCCTCGCCGGCCGCGGATACTGGGGTGTGCCCGGCGATTCCGCGCAGGAGGGGACGGAAGTGGTCGGCGGGCATGAGCACCGTGTTGACGAACATCGCAACGATGATTAACGGGATGAGGGCCACGGAACCCTGGGGGCTGGTGATGGAGAACGCGATGTACGTGCCGGTGCATGCGGCCGCCGCGGCAACCATCGCGCCGGTCACCGCAATCCTCCACCACCAGGACACCTCCGGGGGGCCGTCGGAAAGCAAGGCGGCCACCGCCGCGACAACGACCGTCATCGCCATGATCCGGATGAACTCGGCAATAATCCGTGCGGCCGGCACGGCCGCGTACGGTGACGGCATGGTGATTAACCGCTCGTGGAAGCCATTGCTGCGTTCAACGAACACGGTGGACGATCCCGTGATGGCCAGGATGAACGCCCACGCCGTCACGACCAGGATGACCGCGTTCCGGAGTTCGAACTCTCCGGTGAGCTGCCTGACCAGTCCACCGAACATGCGGTTGACGATGAACAGGTACACGAGCGGAGCAATGAACGTCATGAACCAGAAGTCGGGGCGCCGCAGCCAAATGTGGGCGATGCGCCGCAAATGCACGAAGATGGCGTCGATCATGATTCGCTCCTCGAGGTGAACCGGCGGATGAACAGGACGATTCCGGCGACCACCGCGACACCGAGCCACAGGGCTGCCTCTTCCCCGGCGCTATCCGGGAAGGCGTCCGGGGACGCCGCCCTGATCACCTCGATCATCGGCGAAAACGGCATGTGACGTACGACGTCGCGCAGGGAGTCGTCCAAAGCGGTCGCCGGAATGAACGCGGTGGAGAACATAAGCAGCAGCATTTCCAGCGCCTGGATCGATGAGGCCGTCGACACCGGGGCGGGCACCATCAGGATCACCCCGTCCGTGACCAGGGACAGGACCGCCGCGACGAGCAGCGACCACAGGACAGTCCACGCGACGTCACCGACAGCCATGTCGAGTCCACAGGCCCACGCGACGACCAGCAGCGCCGCGATCGACGCGGACATCCGCAGCAAATCGGTGGCGAGTCTGCCGGCGACATAGCCGCCTGTGGCCCCGGGCAACACGCGCACGCGGTCAACAAGCCCGGATTCGACGTCCTGTCCCACCGCCATCGCCGACGCCGCGGCGGTGAACATCGCCGCCTGGAACAGGCAGCCGCCGAGCACGAAACGCAGGTACCCGAAGCCGGATTGCCCCGCCGAGTACCCAAACACCGCGTACAGGCACAGCAGGAAGAGGGGCGGAACTACGAACATGGAGATCAGCGACGCGGTGTTGCGTCGCAACAGCAGCAGATCCCGGCGGAGGAACGCCGCGACCGACGTCGCACTCATCGCGCCGCACCCCCTGCGTTCATCGATATGAACACCTCGTTGAGGGTGGGCGGCGACACGCTCAGCGAATCCGGCGACGCTTCCGAGGCCTCCATCGCCTGCGCCACCGCCTCGAGGACCCGCGGTCCGGGGTCGACGTCGAGGGACACCGACTTCCCCGCGACGCGGGCGCCGTCCAGGCACGTTCCCCCGAGGCAGCGGGCGAACGCCTCCGCCTCGGCGGCGGTGGCAAAGGACACGCGGAGCACGTGCGACCCGAAGTCGCGGCGCAATTCCTCCGGCGTTCCGCTGGCGACGATGCGGCGATCCTTGAGCAGATGGACGTGGTCTGCCAGCGCCTCCGCCTCTTCCAGGTACTGGGTGGTCAGCACCAGGGTCATTCCGTCGTCCCGCAGTTGCCGGATGAAGCCCCACAGCTCTTCGCGGCTGACCGGGTCCAGCCCCGTCGTGGGTTCGTCGAGGAACAGCAGCCTGGGCACAACGCACAGCGACGCGGCGATGTCGAGGCGGCGCCGCATGCCACCCGAATAGGCCGATGCCAGCGTCGAGGCACTGTCCGCGAGCGAGAATTGCGCGAGCAGTTCCGTCGCGCGGGCGGCCGCGGCGGCGCGGTCGAGTCCGCGCAGCCGCCCGAAGAACTCCAGATTCTCCCGGCCAGTGAGGTTCTCGTCAATCGCCGCGAATTGGCCGGTGGTGGCAATGTCAGCGCGCACGCCCGCCGGGTCCTCTTTCACATCGCGCGAGAAGATGCTCACCTCGCCGGAGTCGGCGGTGATGAGCGTCGACAGGATTCGGATGAGGGTGGTCTTGCCTGCACCGTTGTGGCCGAGGAACGACACGATCGCCCCGGTGGGCACGGTGAAACTCACGCCGTCGAGCACATGCTTGCGCATCCGGGCACCGCGCTTTCCCTTGCGCCCGCCTTCGGGCGGGGTGCCCGCTTTGCCCGCAATCGGGTAGCTCTTCGTGAGGTCGCGGACGACAATCGCCGCACCTCGTTCAGCTTTCTCCGTCATCGTTTCCCCTTTCCTTTGGTATCGCAGTGGGCCGCTGTCGGCAGCGGCCCCGTGGTCGGGTTGTCATGCGGCACCTCGATATGGATGCCCGCATCGCGGGCGAAGGCGAGGACCGGTTCGAGGAGCCGGGGGTGGCCGACGAGATCCCGGCACCCCGGCGCGACCGGCTTCCCCGCCACCGCCACAACGGTGGCGGCAGCAATCGCCGCGGTCATTTTGTAGGAACCTGGGCCGGTCGCCCGGACGACGGTCGTCTCGGCCGACGGCCCCGCATCGCCCGCGCCGGCGGACGACAGTGCGACGACCAGCTCGGCGGGTTGCGGAGTGCCCTTCGCCCGCGCCTTCCGCGATGTCACGGCCGCCCCGAGACGGGCGAGCAGACCGGAGACAACGGGCATCGCGTACAGTCTCGACGTGCAGATCTTCTCCACCAACGCATCGGGGAGGGCATCGAAGGCGACGTGGTAGGAATATCCACGGATCGAGGGGCACACCTCGCGTACGACGTCGACGTCCGGGCATTCGTAGCCGATTCCGCTTTGCGACGACACCGGGTTGCGCCGCACTTCGACAATGGCGCCGCCGAGCATCGCGCGGTATCCGCCGCGAATGGTCCGGAACATCGACTCGACCGACGCGGCCCCGGATTCCTGGTCGGCGCCGATTCTCAGATCGACCCGCACATCGCGGACCTCTTCGACCCCCGCAGCGCGGGCCCCGAGAATCAACAGTGCCGTCGACAAGCCCGGGCACAGGCCGAACCCGGTGAGCACGGGAACCCCCTCCCGCCGGGCATCCCCGTCGAGGGCCATGATTGCGCGGCGGGCGTCGATCGAATCGTTGACGTCGATGTATCCGGTGCCTGAGTCAATGCAAGCACGGGCGAGTGAGTCTGCGTGCACCTCGAACGGGCCGGTGCAGTTGACCACCCAATCGTGTTTGCGGAATACCCTGCAGATCTCGTTGTGGCCGGCGGCGATCCTCAGCGGGAAGTGCCGCCCCGGGCCATCGTCCGGTTTCTTTCGGGAAGTGTAGGCCAGCTCGATCCCGTCGACGGCGCCGAGCATCCCCCGGACGAGCCGTCCGGTGACGCCGGTACCTCCGGCCACCAGCACTTTCACAGGTTCGCCCGCGTCGCGGTCCCGTGCTTCCCCGCCGTTTCGTCGATCAGTCACTTTCCATCTCGTTTCCCCGGTCCCGCGACCGGTCGATTCCATCGGACGACGGGTCCACTGCCCTGTCGTCCGTTTCCGGCGCCCGGCGCCGGTGTTCGATGTACTCCCCGATGAGAGCCCCAGTCAGCGCGGCATCCTCTCCGAGGACGAACGAATAGTGGTTTCCCGCGACGCCGGCGACGCAGAGGTCATCGACGAGGTGGTCCCGCCACTGGTCGTGGTTGTGAGCCTCGCCGTCATCGGGGAAAACGAACAGCGCCTCCCCCACCCGCCCCTCGGGCCGGTACCGGGTGCGGGCATCGATGAGCGAGCGCAGCGAGTTGAACTCCGTCGCTGTCACCCGGTCGCCGGAAAGCCCAAGGTCCTCCAGGAGCGTCGGTGCGACCGCTGCGGCCAGGGCACGCAGGCGGGCCCCTCGTTCCTCATCGGTCTCGTCGACCCCGCCGAACTCCGCCCAGAGGCGGGCAACCGGCGTTCCGTGCGGGAGATCGGCGATCGAGGGCATCACCCGGGACAGCAGCCCCTTTTCGGATTCCGCGTCGAAATCCCCGACGTCGACCGCGATCCCCGGAGCCAGACTGTCGAGAAACACCAGCGCAGGATCGAGATCGGCCAAACGGAGCGCCATCTCGGCCGCGATGGTGCCGCCGAGGCTCCATCCAACGATCGCAGGGGCGGCACCGTCGACGAGCACCTCGCGGACCCGGCCCGAATAGTGGGCCGCGATATCGCCGATGCCGATAGCGTGGGGGAATGGTCTCTCGAACTCCGCGAAGCCGACGCCCCACACCTGCCCGCCACCGGGGATCGCGAGTGCCAGGTCTCGGTAGATGTCGACGGTGCCGAATCCGCCGTGGACGAGGAAGATCGGGCGCGCCTCATCACCGCTGCGCAATAGGACCAGCGAACGGTCCGCGGCCGACGCGCCGGGATCATCCGCGTCCCGCCGGTCGGTCGGCGTGGTCGTCGACTGGCCGACGAGCTCTGCCACGCCACGTGGCGTCGGCTTGGCCAGCGCTTCCGCGAGCGGCACCGACGCCCCGGTGATGTCCTGGATCCGCTGCATCAGTTTCACGAATCCCAGGGAGTCGTAGCCGAGGAGGAACAGGTCGTCGTCCGCGCCGGCTTCGGCGCCGCCGAGGTCGGCCCGGACTATCCCAGTGATGACCGTCAGGTATCCGCGAACTCGGCCCATCAGGTCCCCGGATGCGATCCTCGAGATCGCGCCCGCCCTGTCGCGCTCTGCCGATAACACGCCCGCGACGCCGTCGTCGATCACCCCACCGCCGGAAGAAGTGCCCCCGACCGCCAGGCGCAGGTGCCGAACCTGGCCGACGCTCAGCGGCGCCGCTTCGGAGCAGCCCCCGGCGAAGCCCGACACCGACCTGATGTAATGGTCGAAGATGTCCTCCACCAGTTCCGGTTTCAGGATCTGCTCGACGAAATCCCAGGCGACGTTGATACGCCCGTCGACCTCCATCACCTGGTTGTCCAACAGCACCTGCGGAGTCTGGGAGATGGCGTAATCGACGTCTCCCAGGACGTGGGCATCCTTGCCCGAGCCATCGCCTGCCGCGGCCCCCTCGCCGAACAGCAACGAGGTGTACACGAACGGCGCTATGGCCTGTCCGACGGGCAGACCCCGGTGGCGCGCGATGGTGCCGAGCAACGACACCCCGGAGTACCCGGCCGCCATGTGCCCGAGCAGCCGGTTGCGCAGTTCCGCCGTCCACCAACGGAGATCATGGTCGGCGGCCGCTTTTACAGGCATCAGAATGACGCCGGTGAAATCACCGAAGACGCCGGCGACGTCGGCGATTTCGGAATCACGGTTGTACGTGGTGATGTTGATGCCGACCGAATCCCCCTTCGACCACAGCGACAGGCTCGTCGCATAGCAGGCGAGAAGCAGTGCGGACACGCTGCCGTCGGCGGCGCTGGCCCTTTCCCGCAACAGTGCGGTTTCCTCAGCGGTGAACGTGTACGACAGGCGACGCATCCGCGGCACATCCACGTCCGCGGCCGCACCGCTTGATGGAAGGGTGTTGCCGGGCGGGAATTCCTCGACCACCGTCCGAGTCAACGTCTCTTCGCCCCGCCCGACCGCCGAAGCTTCCCGACGCTTCATCTCCAAGACGTACGTGCGGTAGTCGCCAGTGACGGGCGGAAGCTCCGTTCCTCGGTACAGCTTGTCCAGGTCGTCGATGAAAATCCGCTGGCTCGCCCCGTCTCCGATGATCATGTCCACGCTGAAGAACAGGCGGTGCCGCCCGTCCGGGAGCGCGAACGCCGACAGATGGAACAAGGGCCAGCTGCCCAGATCGAATACCTGGTGGCTCAGCTCATCGCGCTTGCGCCGCACCGCCTCGACCACGGTCGCCTCATCGGCGGTCCGGTAGTCGGCGACATCAATACGGTAGCGCGGAACCTCCGGCAGGATCCGCTGCGTGGCTTGTGCGGTGAACACGACGCGCAGCATCGGATGCCTGCGGATTAGCTTGTCGAGGGCGTCTTCCAGGCGATCGATGTCGGTACCGGGTTCGGTGACGGATTCGATGTAGTAGTGCTCGGTGACGCCGCCCAGCTCGAACCCAGAGTTCCGGCCAACGTAGTAGGCCTTCTGCATGTCAGTCAAGGGGAACGGCGCGTGGGGGTCATCCCCGAATTGTTCCACCGGATCCTTTCCGTGGGCACTCGCGGAGCATTCTCGGGCGCCTCCTGCGGCTGAACCGGCACCGACGGCACAATCGGGGGAAGGCACTGCCTCGGCGACGGCTTCAGACTCGGCCCCGGACTCCCGCATGGCCTCCGATACAAGGCCGGCGATGTGCGCGATGGTCGGGTCGACGATGACGTCGCGGAAACGGAGCCGGACTCCCGTCTTCTGCCGGATTGCGCGAATCATAACCTGGAATTGCAGGGAATCGCCGCCGCGGCGGAAGAAGGACTCTCCCGCGCCGCACGCCGAATCCGCGGCACCCGTCGACGGGGCTTCCCCGAGAATCTCGTCGAAGATTCCGGACACCAACTCGATCGCCCCGGGGTCGGCGACGGAACCAGCCGAGCCCACGGCTCCGGCCCCCGCCCCGGCGACCTCGCCATCGGCCGTTGCCCCGCCGCCCGCGGCGCCGACGTGCCTACGAATTTCCTCCTGGTCCAGTTTCCCGTTGACGGTAACGGGCAGGTGCGCCACCGGCAGCAGGACCGTCGGTACCATGTACGCTGGCAAGCATCGGGCAAGCTCGGCCCGGACGGCATCCCGCGAGCCGGTCATATCGTCCACCGGAACGTAGAGGCACGCCAGTAGTCCCCGATCGCCCGATTCGACGACCGCCGCCATCGACGCGGTCACCAGGCCGGACCGCTCGAGGACCGATTCGATTTCTCCGAGTTCGACGCGGAAGCCCGCGATTTTCACCTGTCGATCGCGGCGGCCGAGAAATTCCACAAAACCCTCCGCGTTGAACACGCCCACGTCTCCGGTCCGGTAGCAGCGACCGACGCCTGGGACATACCCGAAGGCGGCAGCGGTCCGCTCCGGATCGGCCGCATACCCCTGCGCGACGCCGAGACCGCTGATGTGGATTTCCCCCGGCACCCCGACAGGGCAATGCACCCCGTCGGGCGCGAGCACGTGGATGCCCTGGTTCGCCAGCGGGTACCCGTAGGGAATGCGGTTTTCCAGGCTATCGCGTTGCAACGGGTAGTGGATGGACCAAATGCTTCCTTCGGTCGCACCGCCCAGGCTATTGATCGACGCGTTCGGGAACATGGACATGGCGCGAGCCGGAAGCCCCGCTGCGATGCGATCGCCGCTGAGCAATACGGTGCGCACATCCGGGAACACGTCGTCGTCCGCCGCCCGGACCAGGGCGAGTTCCAACAGGGCGGGCGCGGAGTTCCACAGCGTGACCCGCTCTTCCCGCAAGACGTTGAGGATTTCATCGGCGTCGCGTTCGTCTCCGACCATCGTCACCGTCGCGCCTGCCGCGAACGCACCGAACACGTCGTAGACCGACAGGTCGAAGCCCAGCGACGACAATCCGATGATGCAATCGGCGGAGGTGACCCCATACTGCCGGTTCACGTCGAGGATGGTGTTGATACAGTTGCGATGACTGATCCGCACACCCTTTGGCCGGCCCGTGGTCCCCGAGGTGAAGATGACGTAGGCAAGGTCGTCAGGGGCAGTGCCGGGCGAAGAGTGCGCACCCGCGCTGCTCGCGCGGTCGCAGACTTCCGCGGCTGCGGGCTTGCCGACGCCCGCTACTCCGCTTTGGTCCAGTTCATCGATCACGCCGGTGTCCAGAATCGGGCCCGCCGCACCTGAGGCTTCCACTACGTATTCTTGTCGCTGGGCCGGCATGCCCGCGTCGACAGGCACGAATGCGGCTCCCGCACGCAATGCGCCGACCATGTTGACGATGTCGTCGGGATGCTTGGTGTAGCGCACGATCACCGCATCCCCCGCCCCGACGCCGGAATCCGAGAGTTGGCGGGCGATGCGTCCGGCCCTGGCCCAGACCTCGGCGTAGGTGTACGAGATGCCACGGGCGGCGAGGCGCACGGCCGGCGCATCCGGAGTCGCCGCGCATGCGGCTTCGACAAGCGAAACCAGGGTGTCATCGTGGATCGGGCCCGCAGCGTCGTTGTAGCGGGCGACGGCCCTCTCCGTCTCCGCATGACGGATGGGCAGAGCCTCTCCCCCCTCCGCCACCACGTCCAGGGCCTCCGCAACGGCTCCGAACATCGCATCTACCGCAGGGAAGTAATCGTCGACCACGTCCCACGACAACGCCATCCCGCCCGATGCCGGCATCACCTGGATGTCGAGGCACACCTGCGCGGTTTGCGTGTAGACGCGTTCGATGACCGGGCTGCGCCCGCTTCCCCGCTCGCCGCCGAGGTAGCTGGTGAACACCACCGGAGCGGTGGCCTGGGACTGATTGGCCGCGTCCCGGAGGAATCGCTGTAGCACCTCCACACCGGAAACGCAGCGGTGGGACAGCCCTTCGCGGATGTCCAGGTCGATCGCCTCCGCCAACCCGTCGATGGTCGCGGCTCTCCCGGCGTCGACGCCGACAAGCATCGATGAAGTGAAATCTCCCATCACCCTCGTGCCCGCGGCGAGGCCGCTGCGTTCGCTGACAGTCACGTTGACCGTCAACGCGGATTCGGGCAGCCACCTGCAGACGACGGCGGCGTTGACGGCCATCACCAGCGACGACAGGGTAACTCCAATGCGGCGGGCACGTTCGCTGAGCTTGGCGGTGACCTCCGCGTCGAGCACCGTGCCCAAGCGCCGGGTCGACCAATCGTCGCCACCCCCCACGGCCGCCGGGAACTCCGGACGCCGCGGCAGATCTGCGGCCTTCTTCTCCCAGTAGGCGAGGTCCTCGGCCCGTTTCCCGTCGCGCCGGCGCGCAGAGATTGCCGCCAGGGCATCCCCATATCTGGAAGCCGGAGCCGGCGGCTCCCCGGCCAGCAGGGATTCGAGCTCGTCGAAGAACAGGTACACCGAACCCGCATCCATGACGATCATGTTGAAGTAGATGAACATCCTGCACCCGCCCGCATCTGCGAGCAGCCTCGCGGCGACCATGGGGCCGTCCTCGTTCGACGATCGCGCCGCGGTTCGCATGTCCCGACGGATCTCCCCCACCGCCGCGTCGATATCGTCGCCGGACCCGACTACCTCGACGGTGGCGAGGCACACGCCGGTCGGGCTCAAGACCCCGGCATCGACGTCGAGCCGATGGAACAGCACGTCGTGACGCCCGAAGACCGCCCGCACGGCCTCCTCCACCTGCGGCAACGAATAGTCGTGCCGGGATTCCGCGTAGATGTACGTCGCTTGGCCACCAAGCTCGATGTCCTCGTCCGCGCCGAGCAGGTAGGCGGTCTGGATTGGATTGAGCGGGACCGCATCCGCGGGACCAGCCCCATTTTTGCCGGCACAGCCGTCATCCGACTCACCCGTCGCTACAGCGGGATCGGCCCCGGCAGCGGCGCCTGCGGCAGATCCGGCATCAGCGCCACCCCGGGCGGCGTCGATGACGGCCGCCAAATCAGCGACCGTGCCCCCGGGGTCCATCGCCGCGTAATCGATGGTGACCCCGTACTCGTCCTCCAGCGCCAGCAGCATCTGGAGGAAAGTCAGGGAGTTCGGGATGTGGTCGCGGAGTTTCACGTCCGCCGAATCCAGGTGCACGCCGATGGCGTCGGCGATGGACTCCGACAGCCGTTCGGGGGCGACTCGAGCCCCGGTGCGGGCTCTTCCCACGGCGGTAGATGCGACGGCCGGCGCGATCGTTTCATTGGTCATCGTCATCGCCTCAGAGCAGAGCCTCGAGCTTGCGGCGGAGCTTCTTGCCGTTCGACGCGACGGGCAGCTCGTCGACCCACAGAACCCTGGAGACGGGCACCCCGGCGACGCGCATCAGCTCGGTCGTCGCGGACCGGGCCACCGCCTGTTCATCGATCGGAGGTTCATCCCCGTCCGATTGCCCGGCACCGGTCGCATCGTCGGCCTTACGATCGGTCGGGGTCCGCCTGGCCAAGAACACGGCGATCTCCTCTTCGCCCGTGGCTGGGTTGCTCCGGCCGAGAACGGCAACATCGCGGTCAAGCACATTCTCCAGCACGGCTTCCAAATCAGCCGAATAGTAATTCCGGCCGTTGACGAAGATGATGTCCTTCTTCCGGCCGAGGACGAACAACTCGCCGTCGCGGAGAATGCCCATGTCCCCCGTTGCGAACGCCCCATCATCGGTGAGCTCGTGCTCCACGATCCCCTCTGCTGTGATCGCGGCGCGGGTCATCGGAGCGCCGGCGATGTGGATTTCACCGACGGTGCCGTCGCCGAGGACCCCGCCCCCGTCATCGCGGATGGTCAAGGAAATCCCCGGGACGGCCTTGCCCAAGGCGACGAACTCAGCTCCGGACTCGCTCTCGATGTCCTCGAAACGCTGCCCCGTGGCGATGCCCGTCCGGTCAAGTCGCACCGTGGACAGACCCGAGTAGATGTCCCGGGTCGTGACCAGCAGGCAAGCTTCGGACATTCCGTAGGCGGAGGTCAGGGCATCCTCCCGGAGGCCCATGGCGGACATCGCCGCAAGGAACTTCCGGGCCAATGGAGCGTCGATGGGCTCAGAACCGCTCATCAGCTTCTGGACGTTGGAGAAGTCGTAACCGTGGTCATCCCCGAGGGGCCGGCGCTCGAGATGGCGCAGGAAATGCTTGAACGCGAAGTTCGGGCACACTGTCACCGTCGGCCGGTGCCTGGTCACGGCCTCGAACCACCTCGGGGGATCGGCGACCACCTCGGAAACCGGCAGCAACACCTGGTCGTACCCACGAAAAAGGGCGTAGACGTGGAAGCCGATCAGCGAAAGGTTGTGGGTCAAAGGCAGCCACGTGAGCATCTTGTTCTCGTACCGGTGCGCGTGGCGTGGGATCGTCGCGCGCAGACCGTTCAGCACGGACTCGTTGGTTACGATGACGCCCTTTGGCGATCCCGTGGAGCCGGACGAAAACTGGATGAGGGCTTCGCCTGCCGTCCCACCTCGCACCGGGAACGCGGGGACCGCCCCGGCGCCATCCCCGGAATCCACGTCACCCGCCTGAGAGAAGTCCGATTCAGCATCACCCGGCATCGCCGCATCCGGTTCCGCGGCAGCGTCATTGACGATGGACACGTCGAGCAGCCGGTCCTCGCCCACGACCACGGCACCGTTTGCGCCGGTGAGCAGCGTGTAACTGCGTTCGTCGACCAGGATCGGGGCCCCGGGCATCATGTCCGAGAGCGTCCGCACCCTGTCGACGTCAACCGGGCCCGACACCGGCGGCGCAAGCGCCGGAACCGCGCCGGCGTAGACGCAGCCCCAGAACGCCCGGATGAGCCCGCGGTTCTCCGAAACCTGGAAGATCACGCGATCGCCGGGGCCGATGCCGGCTTCGGCCAACCGAGTCGCAGCCGCCACCGCCTCCGCATGGACCCGGCCATACGGGACGAAGACGTCCCGCCGATTCTCGACGAAGGTGATCCCCTTTTTCGTCTCATCGGCCTTGTCCCGAAGCACGTCGCTGATGGTCCGGATCGTGTTCATTGGTACCTCTTTCGGTCGTCGGCGCCATGCCGGTGCCGGGCGGACCGGGCCCGCATGGCGTGACCCGGAGGATGTGTCTGAAGGGTTGAAAGGGTGAAGCAACTGGGTGGGGCGCGTCTCCGCACAAGCTCAGAAACGCTCGCGGGCCCGGGACCCGCCGGTTCCAGGCGCCCGTCAAGTCACTGCGGACACCAGGGCGGCGACGAAGACCGCGGCGGACGCTGCGGCCGCGAACCCGTCACGCACTCGCCAGGGGTGATCGGTGCGGAAGGTACGCCGCGGATAGAGGCCGAAGTTGCGCATCGCCAGCGTCAGGGACAGCTTTTCGGCGCAGCGCACGGCGCTGACGAACAACGGGAAAGCGATGCGCGCGGGCGTCGTCGCGCGAATGAAACCGGAGCGGAAAGACCGCTCCGGTCGCATCGAGCGCAATCTAATCGCCCATGTCAGCTGGGGGATTTCACTGCGCAGGAACGCTGCGATGCTCACCCCGGAAATCGCTATGGTGCACCATGTGTAGGGCACCCGGAGGCGTTGCACCATGGCGTCGAAAAGCTCCTCGACGCGCATGCACGCGGAGACCAGGACCGTCCCCGCGAACACGGCCATCAACAGCAGTCCGTGATGGATGCCGTGGCGGACGGCTTCCGACGCATCCCCACCTCCGTAGAACTCGGAGCGCCACCCGAGCAGGCCGAAGAACACCCCGATTAACAGGACAAGAAGGACCTTCCCCGCCGTCGCCCGAACGTCGCGTTCCGCGATCGCAGCGAGTGCGAGGAACGCGACCACCGTCAGGGCGAGAACGGCGTCTCCGCCGGAGAGCAGCGCGGCGACGAGGACGAACACCACCGCCGCGACAATCGTGATGGCGTTCAACCCCGCGCGCCTTCGAGCGGCGGATTCACTGGTCCCGGGGCTTTCGTCCAAGGACGTCCGTGCGCCGGCCGCGGGCAGTGGGCGATCCCGCCGGGACGACTCCGGGGAAGCCGGCAGGTCGGCTGCGGGACCGGACCAGGCGACCTTCCCTTCGGCGACGATGCTCGCCCTATCTGCCCACGTTCGCGCGACACGGCGGTCGTGGCACGTGAACACAACGGTTCCGCCGGCCCCGGCGTATTCCGCTAGCGCATCCAGTACGATGCGCGAGCTCGGCGAATCCAGGTGCGCCAACGGCTCGTCGAGAAGCAGCAAACGGCGATTGGCCGCCACCGCCAGGAAGATGCCCAACCGTCTTTTCTGTCCGCCCGACAGGACGAACGGCGAGACGGGGTCAAGTGCCCTGGGGCACAGGGCTTCCCGCAGTTTCCGCAGCTCATCGGCGCCGAGTGGTCCGTGCGGGTCCGTGCCGGCCAGCGCGGAGTCGATTTCCGCGGCGACGGTCGCGCGGGTGAACTGGTGCTCGGGGTTCTGGAACGCCCACGACGCGAAGGCGTCGGGGACGCGCCGGGCGGACGCGCCGTCGATCCGGAAGTTCGCTCCCGCCTTCATCTGGCCTGACAGCACCGCCAGCAAGGTGGACTTACCGGCTCCGTTGGCGCCGACTAGGGCATGAATCTCGCCCCGTTCCAGTGTCAGATCGGCCCCGTCCAGAATCCTCTCCCCGCCTCGGGCCACGTGGGTTCCGGTCAAGGCCAGCAGTGGAACGGCATCCGCCTCCGATTCCAAATCGGGACGGTCCGGTGCCCCCGTGCCCGGCGTACTGGCGTCCGGCGCTCCGGCGGGCGCGGCCGACGTCGCAATGCCCTTCACCGCGATGCCCTCCGGTGCTCCGTGCGCGGCGACGCTCCCGTCCGCATCGAGGATTGTCACCGTGTCGACCCACCCGTCGAACGGGCGGAGGTCGTGCTCGATGAGCAGGATAACGCGCCCCGGGGCCCGCAAATCACGGATGGCGGCGAACAGCGACCGACGACCGTCCTCGTCAACGTGGGCCGCGGGCTCGTCGAAGATCATGACCTCCGGCGCCCTGGCCACAGCACCGGCGATGGCCATCCGCTGGCGTTGCCCACCCGACAAAGCCCACGGATCCTTCTCCGCGAGCTCTGACAGCCCGAGCTCCGATAGGGCCTCGGCTGATTGCTTGGCGACGATGCCGGCTTCCACGAGGGAAAACTCGAGGGCCATCGACACGTCATCGACGACTCGGAGCGTGAGCACCTGCGTCGACGGGTCTTGCCCGACGAAGGTGACCCGGTCCCCGTCCACGGGGCGTTCGGTGCCGTCGGCATCGACGATGTGCACGAATCCGGCATGGTCGATGGGGATGTGCGAGGGGATCAGTCCAGCGATGAGGTGGGCCAGGCTCGTCTTTCCGCATCCCACGGGTCCCGTGATGGCGTTAATCGTGCCGAAATCGAAGGAGAGATCCACCATGTCGGGTGCCCATCGCCCATCGGCGTGCCGGACGCCCGCGCCACTAACCCGTAACCGGGCCGGGGCCGTCCCGCGTGTCGCACCGGCGCACGCGGGTGCTCCGCCGGTCACCGGGTGACTCCGCGGCTGCGAAGCCCCTTTGCGACGGCAAAGCCCAGGACCAAAAACACCAGGCTCGATGCCAAGGCTACGGCGAAGCTAATCAGGGTCATGGGCGTGGTCGGCGAGTCGACGCCGACTGCGCGCGGGGCCATCGTTCCCATCAGCGCGGAGAACAACATCGCCGACGCCACGAACTGGGGACGCGTCCACCGCCGGTACAGGGTGACCATGAACGGAAGCTCGATGAGCAATCCTTCCATAGTCAGCGCCCCGATTGCGGCGACGCCGAACGGGGTGGTCGCCGCGGACACGACGCCCATGGCAAGGCACGCGATAAGGCTCGCGCCAGGCTTGCGGACGACGATGAGGGGAACAACGCACTGCAGGAACCACAACCCGAGCGTCGCCGCGACGAGATAAACGTGGGCGATGCCGGCGAACACCTGCAGGTAGGTCAGGGGCACGATGATGAGAGACCCCGCGACGCCGATCGCGGCGGCGACGAGCATGTCGCGGATGGATGGTCGGCCACCAGCTGCGACCGGTGCGACGTGCACCAACCGCCCGTCATCCGTCTGCGACGCTACCGCGTCCCCGGCTCCCCCTCCGGAGAGGGGTTCTCCGGTCGATCCACGTTTTCCGTTCATCGTCGCCGCCTCGCTTCCGTTGCCGATTCCCGATCGGGAACACCACCTGAAACAGTATTAGGTTAGGCAATGCTTATCGGATTACGCCAGGCTCAATTTACTGAAATTACCCCCGCCCCCCCCGAACGAAAAACCGCCTTCCCAGCGTGCTCACAGAGATTCGCCCCGTACTCGAGCGCGTCTTTGCAGGCGAGATTCTCTCCCGCACGCTGGTGCTGGACTCGCTCATCCACTACGAAGGTCCGACAAAACTGGCCGCCGCAGGTCGAGGCCGGGTCCTGAAGTGGATGCGCAACCGCGCCAAGAAGGCCCCTGCTGCCCTGGTTGACGCAATTTTCGCCGCCCTTGCCGAGCGAACTGTCACGGTACCCGGCACTGCGGCAGCAGAATTGGTCATTCCCCAGCTGGCGGCGAACATCAAAGCGCTTCAAGCACAGCGCGACACGATTGCCGGACAAGTCGAGGAGATGCTCGAATCGTTCCCTATTGCCCAGGTCTTGATGTCGATGCCCGGCGTAGGCATCAAGACCGCCTCTAACATCGTGTTGTCCATCGGCGATTGCCAGGACTTCGCCGATGCCGCACACTTAGCCGCTTACGCCGACCACCCGGCAGTCGGGTACGTCGGTCCGCGGCGAGTTTCCCACCAGGGCCGGCAAAAAACAGTTGAAAAACGCGATGTTTCGATCGGCGTGGATCGCGTCGCACTGCCATCCCGCATCGCGCGACTACTACCTGCGTAAACGGGCTGAAGGACAGAAGCACAATGCCGCGGTGATGTGGCTTGCCCGAAGCCGCTGCAACGTCATCTATGCCCTGTTGACTCGGCGTGAGTTCTTCCGAGAAAACCCTGCTAGAACCATCGCCACGGCTGCGTAGGCCGCTGCGCTGATCACCGCCGGCCGGCACGATGCGGCCCGGCGATCAGTCATGGCTACACCCCTCCCATACGATGTACGTGAAAGTCTCGCCTGACTATTTACAATCCGCATAGGGCCCCCACGCGGATTGGAACCGAGTGGCGGCCGACCTCTCGCCCCCGCGGCCGGACGCCGCCACCTAGGCGCCGAACAGGGCCACTTCCGCCGAGCCGTATTCGACGATCCCGAAATCACTTTCCCGAATCTTCATCCCCCGCCCGTGCTCGATGTCGCCGGAGGCCCGGAATTGGAGGCCGAAAACCAGATCCTCGTCGCTCAGTTCCGGCAGGATCACAATCCTCACCAACTCGAACGGCTCATACGCGGAATCCAGGTCGTCGTCGATGGACAGGAAAATCTCCCCGTCCCCCTCCCCTGCCCTCCCCATCGCCGCAACCCCCGTGGTTTAGGAGGGGGAAGAGGGCCTTCGAGGGCTCAGCAGCTCAAGCCCAGGACCGCCGACTTACAGCTCGTCGATGTGCTTGCGCTTCGGGTAGACCCGCGGACGAGCGCCTGCGATCTCCTCAGCAATGCGGATGACCTGGTTGGAGTAACCGAACTCGTTGTCGTACCAGACGTAGAGCACCAGGTGCTTACCGTTGGCGATGGTAGCCAGACCATCGACGATGCCAGCATGGGTGGAGCCGACGAAGTCGGTGGAAACCACTTCCGGGGAGTGGATGTAGTCAATCTGCTGGCGCAGAACGGACTTGAGGGAAACTTCGCGCAGGTAGTTGTTGACCTCGTCGCGGTCGACCTCAGTGTCCAGGGTCAGGTTCAGCACTGCCATGGAAACGTCCGGGGTGGGAACGCGGATGGCGTTACCGGTCAGCTTGCCCTCGAACTCCGGCAGAGCCTTGGCGACGGCCTTTGCGGCACCAGTCTCAGTGAGAACCATGTTCAGGGTGGCTGCGCGACCACGGCGGGAACCCTTGTGGAAGTTGTCAATCAGGTTCTGGTCATTGGTGAAGGAGTGGACAGTCTCGACGTGACCGAACTCGACACCCCACTTGTCATTGACGACCTTCAGCACCGGGGTGATGCCGTTGGTAGTACAGGAAGCTGCCGACAAAATGTTGTCAGATTCCTCGATGATGTTGTGGTTGATTCCGTAGACGATGTTCTTCACATCGCCCTTGCCCGGCGCGGTAAGCAGAACCTTGGAAACACCCTTGGACTGAAGGTGCTGTGACAGTCCCTCGCGGTCACGCCAACGACCGGTGTTGTCAATGACAATCGCATCGTTAATGTCGTAGGCGGTGTAGTCAACAGTTGCCGGGTCATTGGAGTAAATGACCTGAATCGGGGTGCCATTTGCCCAAATAATGTTGTTTTCGCGGTCAACCGAGATGGTGCCGTCGAATGCACCGTGGACGGAGTCACGGCGCAGCAGCGAAGCACGCTTGACAATGTCGTCCTCACCATTCTGGCGAACCACAATAGCGCGCAGGCGCGGGCCGTTGAACAGTGCCTCCCGAGCCAGCAGAATGCGAGCCAGCAGACGGCCGATGCGGCCGAAACCGTAGAGGACAATGTCGGTCTTCGGGGTCTGTGTCCCGGCACCGATGACGTCGGCAAGCTCACGCTCGAGGAATGCGCGCAGCTCGCCGCCTTCCTCTTCGAAGCTGGTAGCCAGGGCACCCAGGTCGATGGAGGCGGTGCCGAGATCCATCTTCACCAGTTCCTGCAGAATCGGCAGGGTCTGGCTCAAGGGCAGCTCCTGCGAGGTGATGCGACGGGCGTAGCGGTGCGACTTAATGATGCCGGTCTCGGTAACGTTTTCCAGTCGGCGGCCGAAGATTGAAGTCACGACATCATTGTTGCGGCGCAGTTGTCCCAGGAGGGGGATCATCTGCTCTGCAAGGCTGATGCGCTCATTCCAGTCATTGCGCTTGATGGGGGCCGAATCCGACATAAATCCTCCTGGCTTAAATGAATATGAGTTCCCCCTCAAAATACCCCGCACACGCTATTCACCGGCTATCGCCCTCAACTGGGTACCCCGTATTGTGGCCCAGCTTTCACCCAATCGGGGGAGACACCGGGAGACACCTCAAGGAAGAAAATTGAACCCTACTTACCCGTTAGAATAAGAGCCATGACGGAACCCCTGGATATCCAGCAGCAATCTCCCGCCCAGCCGCCATACCGCCTTGTAGTCACGGATATGGACGGGACTCTATTAAATGAAGACAAGGAAATCCCGGATTCCTTTTGGCCGGTAGTCACCGAGCTGCTCGACCGCGGTGTCCACTTCGCTCCCGCGTCGGGCCGCCAGTACGCAACTCTTGCCGACCAGTTCGCCCCCATTGCACACCGCATCCCAATCATTGCGGAAAACGGCAACTATGTCGCGGATGCGGGCGAGGTGGTCTCGGTTACCAGTATCGACCACGGCGTTGTCACTCAGTTGGTACACGCGATCCGCCAGTTCAACGACAACCGTGTGGCGGCGGGCCGCACTCCTCTGTCGGTTATTATCTGCGGCGCTGCCAGCGCATACGTGGAGTTTTTCCCGCCGCATTTCAATATTCCGGAGGAAGTTCAGCAGCTGCAGTTCAACGAGGCCGCCAAGTACTACTTGAAGCTGCAGAAGGTCGATGATGTCATCGCCGCTGCCGCCGAGGACGGCATCGTCAAAATTGCCGCCTTTGATCCTTACTCCGTCGAAGAGGAATCGGCTGATTACCTGCGTTCCCAGAGCTCGCACCTGCGCGCGGTGGTCTCCGGTGCGCATTGGGTCGACCTCATCGATGCCAATACCAACAAGGGCACGGCACTCGCCGCCCTGCAGGAGGCCCTAGGTGTCTCTCCTGCCGAAACTGTCTGCTTCGTTGACTACCTGAATGATCTCGAGCTCATCGACCACGCAGGCCGTTCGTTTGCCATGTCCAACGGTCACCCGGAAATCAAACGCCGCGCCACCGACATCGCACCGTCGAACGCGGAGGAAGGCGTCATCACGACGCTGCGCGAGCTGTTCAACCTCTAACTGCAATTGACCCCTTACCCCACTGGAGCGGTAAGTTAGAAAGGTTGAACCCGATTCCCTTATTCCGATTTTCTTCTTAAGGAAAGCGTAGTTTCCCTGTGACCACTCTCGCCGAAGAAGCCGCCCGCCGCCGCACATTCGCCGTCATCGCACACCCGGATGCCGGTAAGTCCACGCTCACCGAGGCGCTGGCGCTGCATGCTCATGTCATTAACGAAGCCGGTGCTGTCCACGGCAAGGCCGGCCGTAAGTCGACTGTGTCCGACTGGATGGACATGGAGAAGGATCGCGGCATCTCGATTGCCTCTTCCGCGCTTCAGTTCGAGTACCAGCCAGAGGGGCACGACGGCGAGCCGTACATGATCAATCTCGTCGATACGCCTGGTCACGCTGATTTCTCCGAGGACACCTACCGTGTGCTCACCGCTGTCGACGCCGCTGTCATGCTTGTCGACGGCGCCAAGGGTCTCGAGCCTCAGACGTTGAAGCTGTTCCGGGTTTGTAAGTCCAACGGAATTCCCATCGTCACCGTCATCAACAAGTGGGACCGCCCGGGTAAGGCTCCCCTGGAGTTGATGGATGAGATTGTCGCGGAGATTGGACTGCAACCGACTCCGCTGTACTGGCCAGTTGGTGAGGCCGGCGACTTCCGCGGTCTGCTGGAGCGTGGTGAGGACGGCGAAGCCAAGCAGTTCATCGGCTTCGAGCGCACTGCCGGTGGCGCCACTATTGCCGCTGAGCGTCACCTCACCCCAGATGAGGCCGCCACAGAGCAGGGCGACGCCTGGGAGACGGCAGCCGAGGAGTCCGAACTGCTCTCCGCCGATAGCGCTGACCACGACCAGGAGATGTACCTCGCTGGCGATACCTCTCCGGTGATTTTCGCCTCCGCCATGCTGAACTGGGGTGTCCACCAGATCCTGGACACTCTCTGCGAGCTGGCTCCGGCACCTGGCGCCCGCGAGTCCGACCCAGCTGCAGTTGCCGCTGCGGCGGCTGGCGGCCAAGGGGCTATCGTCGAAAAGCGCGAGCCGACGGATGATTTTTCGGGCGTCGTGTTCAAGGTGCAGGCGGGTATGGATACGCACCACCGCGACAAGCTGGCCTTCATGCGCGTTGTCTCTGGCGAGTTTGACCGCGGTATGCAGGTCACGCATGCGCAGTCGGGACGGAGTTTCTCCACAAAGTATGCTTTAACCGTTTTCGGCCGGACACGTTCGACTGTGGAGACGGCTTACCCGGGCGACATTGTCGGCCTGGTCAATGCGGGTTCACTGGCACCGGGTGACACGATCTACGAGGGCCGCAAGGTTCAATTCAAGCCGATGCCGCAGTTCGCGCCCGAGCACTTCCGCACTCTGCGCGCCAAGAGCCTGGGCAAGTACAAGCAGTTCCGTAAGGCTGTCGATCAGCTCGATGCCGAGGGCGTGGTGCAGATTCTGCGCAACGATGCCCGCGGCGATGCCGCCCCGGTGATGGCCGCGGTCGGCCCGATGCAGTTCGAGGTCATGATGGCACGCATGGAAAACGAGTACAACGTCGAGACCATCGCCGAGCCGATCCCCTACTCCGTCGCCCGCCGCACGGACGAAGAGACCGCGCCTGAGCTGGCAAAGCAGCGCGGCGTGGAGATCTTCACGCGTTCCGACGGCGCCCTCATCGCGCTCTTCGGGGACAAGTGGAAGCTGTCCTTCATTGAGAAGGAGCACCCGGAGTTCACGCTCGAGACGCTGGTCGCAGACTAGAGTTTTAAGGAGATTTCACCAACATTGAGCCAACCGGTTGAGCTTCCTCCACAACCAAGTGCATGGCAGCTTTTTACTGCCTTCCACTCCCGTGCACAGCGATGGCCAGGTGCCCTCCGCGCAGCACTCGCGCTATTCCTGCCGGGTGCCGTAGCACTTCTCACCGGACATGGCTCGGAGATGCTCCTTATCGCCGCTGGTGGTTGCGTGGTCATCTATGGCGAAGGCCACCCCTACCGCAGTCGTCTGCGCGTGATGGCCATCGCCGGGCTATGCCTGATCGCCGGAGTTATGTCCGGCAGTTTTGTCGGATCAGTGGTCCACGGTGAGATCGCTTCCGGCGGCAGCAATCTATGGCTGCTGCTCATTGCGCTTTTTACGACGATACTGGCCACCATCGGCGCTTTTATTCAAAACGCACTGCGCCTGCCACCGCCGGGTTCATTTTTTATTGTGATGGTCTCCGGCGGCACAACAATGGTCGCCCGCCTTGGCTTCAACCCGGTGGAAACCGCCATGTGGGCTACCGTTGGCGTGCTTTCCGCGATAGTCATCGGCATGGCACCGCGGTTGTGGAATCCGCATGGCCCCGAGATGGCGGCTGTCGAATCCCTTGAATCAGCCATCGACGCGATGGAAAAGTCAGACTCGACATCGTTCGCCGTTCATCACCAGGCGCAAACTGCACTCACCGACGCATGGGAATCGCTTGCCGACGCAGGCATCATCCGTGGCAGCAAAATCGTCAAGCCCTCCCACACGGAACTGGTCAACCGTGTCATTGCTGCTCATCAGCGTCTGATTGCTATCCGCACACGCTTGGGCGTGCACGGCAGCGCTGTGGACATCGTGGACACGCCTAACCTCTTCGACGAGACGCAGACAACCATTCCACTCGCGCGACCAAGCGTGAGTTACCGAATCTTCCGCTCTTTCGATCGCTATTCCCATGCGTCGATGACTGCGGCAAAGGTTGCTATTACTGGTGGCTTAGCTGGTCTCATCAGCGTGCTTGTCGGTCTCGACCGGCCTGACTGGGCGGTGGTCAGCGCATTGATGACTCTGCAGTGGGGTCCCGACCGCACCGCTGGTTCGATCCGAGGGATTCACCGCATGGTCGGCTCGATTATCGGCATTTTCCTCTATGCGCTGCTCTTTTCCTTTGGCCTGGACAGCTGGACGCTACTTATCGCGCTTGCAGCCTGCCAATTCGGCGCGGAGGTTCTCGTGGTGAAGAACTATGCGCTGACGACAATCGTCACCACTCCACTGGCGCTGCTGCTGGGCGGAAACGTCGCTGGCGAACTCGCACCGATTGTGACCGATCGTGTCTTGGAAGTCGGTATCGCCTGCGCGCTGGCTCTCGCTGTCCTGCACTTCTGGCCAACCGAGAGCATTGAAAAGCACTACCTGCGTCATATTCCGCGCTGCTATCGACAGATGGGCGCTCTTCTCGGCGCGCTGCTAACCGGTACTCCGAATCAGGCGCTCGATATTCGTCGAGATCTCCAGTACGAGCTGCTCAGTGAGCGCCAGGCCATCTCGTCTTTGGCCACCAACGACCCCGAAATCGCCGCTCCACACTGGGATGGGCATCGTCGCATTCGCACAGCTGGCTATTTGTTGCTGGACTACTGTCGCACGCATCCGGATATCCGCCCCTCTCACGAGGAGATTTCCAAGCTCGCCGAGGTAGTCCAGGCAGCTAAAGCTGAGGAGCGCTAGTCTTCCGGCAGCGGGGGCTCCTTGCGCAGGTCGCGGGCTGTTGCCCGCCGTACCTCGCGCGGTTCCTCCTCCGAGCCCCGCGAACGGAACTTAGCCGCGATGTCCTTCAGCGAAGACGACAGCGGCGGCAGCTTCTCCAGCGCGTCACGGCCCGCGTCCCACGCGTCGGTAGCAATATTTTCCGCTTTCCGACGGAACTTGCGGACCTTCTCCTCACGCTGCCGCTTAGTCTCTGCCGCGTCATTTTGCCGCTCGCGCTCGCGTTCAAAGGCGGCGACATCGCGGGCTTCGGCGTCGGAAAGCCTCTTCGAAGCGTGTGCCGCGGCGTCCCACGACTCTTCCAGCGATTCCGCGAGGTGCAACATGGCATCGATGCGCTTTTCAACTTCGCGCAACTTCTCGCGGTAGCCCCGCTGAATGTCATAGCGGCGCATGATGCGGCGGGCACGAGTGGCCTCATTGCGCCAGGTGATGATTGCGCCCTCAGAAATCGACTCATCGACGACGAAGCGCATCGTCCACGGGTCGACATCAGCGCTGGCCAGATTGTTGCGTACCCGCTCCTCGCGGTCGAGGACGTCCTGCACGAGACTGCGGGCACGCTCTTCGGCTTGATGGGCGCGGTTGGTACGGGAGTTATCTGGTCGGAAGCTCACCTGGACTATCCTACCGCTCGGCTGCTGCCAAAGCCGGTACTTGGTCGGTCTCGGAGCTCTTCTGCTGGTCATTGTCGCTCTGGTGCTCGAGGCGAACCCAGGAGACAAAGCCCCAAATAACGAAGCATCCGTAGAAGAGGTACAGCGCCGCCGACGGGTAGTAGCCACCCTTGAGCAGCAACGGCACTCCCACGGCGTCAACGGCAATCCAAATTAGCCAGAATTCGTTCCACCCGCGGGCCATACCCCAGGTCGCCAACATCGAACCGACGAAAATCCAGGCATCGGCCCATGGCCCCCACGAGCCCAGCATCTCAAAGACATTGGCACAGATCACAGTGGCGAAGATAGCCACGGTAATCATCCCAATGCGTTCCGTTGCCGTCGCCCACCGCGGCTCAATTGCGACCTCGTCACCGCTCTGATTGCGGCTCTTGACCCAGCTGAACCATCCGTAGAGACTGACGACGATAAACATGACCTGACGCCCCGCCTGGCCATAGAGATCAAGATTTTGTGGCGTGTGGAAAACTCCGCCGAGGAAGACGGTAAACAGCAAGGCATTTCCGATAATGCCGACCGGCCAAGCCCATACCTTCCGTTTCATACCTAGGAAGGCACACGCCAGGCCAAAGAGGTTACCGACAATTTCACGAATCAAGATTGGTGCTCCCGCCACACTGAGCTGTGCAGTGAGGAAACCCACCAAAAAATCCGACACGTATTCCACGAATTATTCAACTCCTTCTCTTTCATCCGGACTATGACCGTCGGTTTCGGATTCCAACCGAAATCTGCTTGTCCCCTACCTGACGACCCTTCTGGCCACAGGTAGGGCGCTCGTGGACTTGTCTGCGTCAGCCGCAGCATCACCACCGGTGAGGAATTTCACCTCGCCCTGAGAATGCGAGTTCAACGTTAGCACTGTCGCCTTGCGCGCATGTGCATTTTATTCAATGAGATTTCAATATGAGGTTCTAATACAGCCCCCGACATAATTACGCATCTACAATGCGTAGTATGAGCCAAAAGCCCCGCCAGCCACGTCCTCCCCGCCCCGCTCGCCGCTCGCACCACAAGCGCTCCGCTGGCTGGGTTCCGGACCAGCACGGCGCCTGGTTCATGGTCACCATTCCCCCGCTGACCGCTCTCGCCCTCAACCCCACATGGACAGGCCTTGCCGTCACCGCGACCTGGCTGCTCGGCTACTTCGCATTCTTCGCCGTGAGCGTCTGGCTCCGCTCTCGTCGCCAACGCCGCCACCTCGCACCCGCCGCCACATACACCGCGCTCACTGCCGTCGCCGGCTGCATCACACTGCTTGCCGACGTTTCCCTCCTCACCTGGGTCGCCCTCATTGCCCCTCTTGCCGCTATCGCTATTTGGGAGACCTACCGCCGCCGACCGCGCTCACTTCTCTCTGGTGTCTCCACCGTTCTGGCCGCTAGCCTCATGGTGCCTATCATCGCCGGACCAACCCCGAAAGCTTGGGCAATTGCGGCTATCTACGCTGGATATTTCGTCGGCACCGTGCCCTATGTAAAAACTATGATTCGCAAGCGCGGCAACCGCCAGTGGCTCATTGGCTCGGTCACGTATCACGTTCTCATTACCGCCGCGGCCATCATCGGGTGGCTCCTCCTCCACGACCGGAACCTCATCAGCTTCGGTGTGCCCATCGTCGCAATTGGGCTTCTCATCAGGTCTTTTGCCATGCCCATCTCCGGCGCTCGCCGCGCTCGGCCGTGGACTCCGAAACAGGTCGGCATTCTCGATGCCTTCTTTGGAGTCGCCGTCATTCTGGCTGCGTGGTAAAAACAACGGCGGGGACATACTTTGGGGATTTTTGGGGAGGGGATGAAGTCTATGACTTCCACCAAACACGTAGTCAATCACGCAGTTTCCGTCTCAGACTTGGCCGCTAGCCTGAACTCGCGGCAGGCACCACAGTCGGGCTGGCGCAGCTGGGTTCATAAGGCCACCTGGGGCGCAATTTCACCGCGGGAATCATCGTCGGCACGCAAGCAACGCGAGCTGATAGAGCGGGTGCGACAGCCTATCTACGGTGACTACAACATCGCTGTTATCAGCGTGAAGGGCGGCGTTGGCAAGACGTCGACAACCATGTGCCTGGGCGCCACGCTTGCAAGCCTGCGCAGTGACCGAATCGTCGCGATCGACGCGAATCCGGACTTTGGCACCCTCGGCGCACGCGTCGCCGCAGCCAATCCCGCATCTATTCGCGATCTGCTCCGAGCTCCGGATACGGACAAATACGCGCAGGTCCGCGCATATACATCACACACGCCGTCACGGCTGGAGGTTGTCGGCAGCGACCAAAATCCGACATCGACGATCGCGCTTTCCGACGGCGAATACTGCGCGGCCCTCGACATCCTTCGGCGGCATTACAACGTGAGTCTGACTGACTGCGGTACCGGCCTGACGCAGCCCATCTCCGCTTCGATTCTGTCTGCGGCCAATTGTCTGGTGCTGGTCACCACGCCTGCACTGGACGGCGTGAAAAGTGCCTGGACGACATTGGATTGGCTTTCAGCGCACGGCTTCGAACGGTTGGTTTCTACCACTGTCGTGGTGGTCAACGAGCTAAATAAACAGGGACTGTCCACAGAGACCGTGCACGAGTTATTTGCCCAGCGCTGCCGTGCAGTGCAGGTCATCCCCTATGATCCGCATATCGCGAATGGTGCCAATATCGAGCTGGACAATCTCCAGCCCGCCACCACCCAGAGCTATCTCGAATTGGCGGCCATGATTGCCGATGATTTCGCGCCGACGACTGGCCGCCACAGCTTTGTCTAACGCATAGCCAGCTAACGAAGGTGCTGTCGAATCTCTTCGACATCAACTTCCTGCACGGTAGCGGGCTTAAAGGCGGCGTCGCGGTCCTTATCCACCAACACTGCCCGCACGCCTTCGGCAAAATTGGGGTGCTGACGCATGTAAGCGCCAAGCCTCATTTCCCGGTCTAGCGCCTCCTGCAAGGTGACCTCGTGGGCCGAGTTAGCCGCATAGAGTTCCACGGCCGCTACGAGACTTTCCGGGTTGGCGGGTGCCAGCAGGTCGCGAAAAGTCTCCACTGTTGACGATGCACAGGAGCCCGCCTCAGCGGCTTCGTTGAGAGCTCGCTCAATCTCCGCCCAGGTATCAGCCCCAAAGCAAGCCTCAATGCAGTCGCTCCACTCGGCCAACTGCGGATCCCCGAGCAGATCACGAGCCTCAGCTGAGTCCACATCGAGCGCATACTCCGCGAGCGCCGAATCAATTCCATCGCGGTCCAGAGCCGCACCAAACTCGTCCAGCTGCGCGGATGGCACCGCATGTGTCGCCCATCCAGACCACAGCATGTCCGCCGCAGTTAGGCGGTAACCGGTCAGCCCGGTAAACCTCGCGATTGCCGACGAGGGCCCTCCTAACCGCGTGTTCACATGCTGCGAAAAGTGGGTAATTCCAACGTCGGGAATAAAGCCGATTGCCATTTCTGGCATGGAAGCGCTGGCACGCTCGGTCACGATTCGGTGGGAGCCGTGCATGGAAACACCAAGGCCACCGCCCATAGCGATGCCATCAATAATCGCGATATATGGCTTGGACTGCGCGAATTCCGCAATCATCGCGTTCATCTCGTACTCATCCCGGAAAAACTCCTCCCCCTGCTCCGGAACGCCATCGAGCACAGCCTGCCGAACTGCGCGCACATCACCACCGGCACAAAACGCCTTGGGGTGACCGGATGAAACAACAATGTGGTCCACCGAGTCGTCGTCACGCCATGCGCGGAGCCCCTCGACGACCTCGGTGACCATATCCAAATCGAGCGAATTAAGTGCCTTCGGCCTATTCAGCCGAAGGTGACCAGATCGCCCGTGGACTTCTCGCAGCACCTTCGGCTCATCGACCTCGGTGCGTGCAGTGCCAGAACCGTTATCAGTAGCAGTCATGTCACCCAGTGTGACACAGATAACTAACCAGGGAAAGGTCCTAACAGGAAGGTTCTGACGACCAGAACCTCACTGAGACTAAGGAGCTACTTCTTCTTGCTCTTCTTGTCCTTCTTGTCCTTCTTGTGCTTCTTGCCCTTCTTATCGGACTTGCCTGCGCCCTTCACGCGGTCAGCCTCGAGATTGGCAGCAACGTCCGGCACATAGCGGAACTCAGTGCGCGGCGGACGCTCGTAGCTTCCCTCCGACTCCGGACGCTCCGGGATTTCCGGAACATCGCGCTGAATGCGCTCGTACGGAATGGTCGTCAACAGGTGGTTGATGACATTGATACGCGAACGCTTCTTGTCCTCAGACTCAACCGTGAACCACGGTGCGGACGGGATATCGGTGTGGATGAACATCTCATCCTTTGCACGGGAGTAATCCTCCCAGCGGGTGATGGACTCCAGATCCATCGGCGAGAGCTTCCAGCGGCGCAGTGGATCCTCACGACGGGACTTGAAGCGGGCAACCTGCTCCTCGTCCGACACAGAGAACCAGTACTTACGCAGGATAATGCCGTCTTCGACCAGCAGACGCTCAAAAATCGGCGCTTGATGCAGGAAGCGACGGTACTCCTGCGAAGTGCAGAAGCCCATGACCCGCTCAACGCCGGCACGGTTGTACCAGGAGCGGTCGAAAATCACGATTTCACCAGCAGTCGGCAGCTTTTCGACGTACCGCTGGAAGTACCACTGACCCTGCTCACGGCTAGTTGGGGCCGGCAGAGCCTCAACACGGCAGGTACGGGGGTTCAGGTACTGCGTGATGCGCTTAATGGCAGACCCCTTGCCGGCAGCGTCACGCCCCTCCATCACGATGACAATTCGGGCACCGGTTTCTACCACCCACTGCTGCATTTCGACGAGCTCTGCCTGGAGCTTTTTGAGCTCGGCCTCATAAGCCTTCTTGTCGAGCTTCGGTGGGCGCTGGACGTCGTCATTATTCATAGTCCACAGTTTACCCGGCAGGGCGCGACGACCCTATTCGCCGGGTTTAACCGCGGGGCCTAATCGCTAACCTTTTTGCAACCCTAGTCACGTGAGTAAAGACGCAGCGTGACCTGTGCAACAAGCCCAGCAAAGACCATGCCAATAACGACCACGATCGGCGCCACCACACCGATATCGCCGTTGGTCAGCGGCGCCAGGAGCTGTGCCTTGTACAGGTTACTCAGCGCCGGATCGATGACCGTCGCCTTGCCCAGGAACAGCGCACCAATGGCCAGCACACCACCAATCAGCGACGCAATCACAGCCTCGAGGACGAACGGCGCCTGCGTGAACCAACGGCTGGCACCGACCATGCGCATAATCTCAACTTCCTTACGACGCGAGAACGCCGCAATCTGCACCATGTTCGCAATCAGGAACACAGCGGCAACGGCCTGCACCGCAGCCAGCAGGAAGGTCGCATTTCGCACCGAATCCAAGTTCTGAGCTGCAGTACCGATCTCTTCATGCTGGTCAGTAACGTGGTCGACCTGTGGCAGCTCCCGAATCGGATCGAGCGGGCTGACATCGGTCGGATCGCTCAAACGCACCATCACGACAGCCGGCAGCGACTCCGGCGTCGCATTTTCCACGAGCACGGGGTCACTGTCCTTGAACATCTCCACGAAGTGGTCAAAGTTTTGCTGACGATTTCGGAAGGTCACCGAATCAATGCCGCCAGCCTCTTCAAGCTTGCCGACGACGTCAGCGCACTCCGGCGAGGAGCAAGTTTGGTCTTCGGCTGAGATTTGTTCATTCAGCTCAATCTGCACTTCTACTCGATCGAGATAGAGATCCTTCGTGCGGCTGGTCTGCTCAGTAACCAGGATGCCCGTCGCAAGCAGCGCCAACGACACCGCAGTCGTAATAATCATCGCGATGGTCATCGTGATGTTTCGGCCCAAGGAGGAGAAAGCCTCACCGAGGACAAAGCGAGTCTTCATAGGTCAGTAATACCTTTCGAATGAGTTCTTCTACCGATGGACTGTCTGCTAATTGTTCAGGCCGTAAACACCCGTGGCGTCGTCACGCACGAGACGCCCCAGCTCCAGCTCCAGCACGCGGCGACGCATGGAGTCCACGGCATCGTTGTCGTGAGTCGACACAATAACGGTCGTGCCCATGCGATTGATGCGGTCAAGCAGGAGCATGATGTCACCGGAGGTGCTTGGGTCGAGGTTGCCGGTGGGCTCGTCGGCAAGCAAGATGAGCGGGCGGTTGACGAAGGCGCGAGCGATGGCGACGCGCTGCTGCTCACCACCAGACAGCTCGTGCGGGTAGCGGTTTTCCTTACCCGAGAGCCCGACCATTTCGAGCGTTTCCGGAACTGCCTTGTCGATTTTCGCCTTCGGCTTGCCAATTACCTGCAACGCGAACGCGACATTTTCGTACACCGTCTTCTTTGGCAGCAGGCGGAAGTCCTGGAAGACATACCCCACCTTTTGACGCAATTTAGGGATGTTGCGACGAGAAATCTTGGTCAGATCCTGGTCTGCAACCGTCAGTTTTCCTGAATCCACTTTCTCTTCACGCACCATAAGGCGCAGGAAGGTCGACTTACCAGAGCCCGACGGTCCAATGAGAAAGACAAACTCACCTTTATCTATGTGGACTGAAACGTCGTCGAGAGCTGGTCGGCTAGAAGTCGAGTAGGACTTGGTAACCCCGTCGAAAGTGATCATAAGTAGACACTCTAATCACTTAAGCCACTCAAGTCACTCTGGAATGCGCGAAACTAGGCGCCGGGATGGCGGGATTGCGGGGACGAGCAGCGGTTAACACTAACCCCCAGAGCGTGCGACCGCACGAAAGCTCATGCCGTAGCAATGTTCGAAACTATTTTCCCCAAAAATCTTTAAATGCCCCTTTACTTCGCTTACCTGTTCGATTAAAATGAGCCATGAAAGATTAAAAGCGAGGATTGAAAACACCAAATAACGTAGCCGAGCTGCTTCAAGCTTGGAAAATTGACACTCAGAGTTAGTCGAAAATACTTTCCCTACCTCTTCCTTATTTCAACATTTCAACGTCCAGGCCTTATCTTTCAGGGGGATTCACCAATGGCCAGCGGGGAACATATACCACGCAAACGCACTTACACTGCGGCGATGGAAGCAACAGCGCCACGCTTTCACCATGAGATTTCTCAAACAGCACCAGCACGTCTTGGAATTGACCGCAATCGAGCTGACTTGAAGCTTGCCCTTGCTTGTGTTCCCTGTTCTTCAACAAAAGATGTCGAAGATTACATCGCCAAAATCGCTCCAGCTCTTGGCATGTCACGTGGGAGAACACTCCAGTACATCGATGTCGGAATGCAACTAGAGCGACTCCCGCGGTTAAAAGAGCTTCTGCTCAAACGCGCACAGCTACCGCTTCCCCACATGCGGGTCATTGCCACGGCCATCCTCCCATTGGATGACCCCTCGGCTGTGAGATATTTCGAAGACCATCTCCTTGAGCTGATCACGCCGAGAGTCAATGGTGAAGTTCTTCGCGGAGTTCGGAGCCTTCAACAGAATATTCAGCGACTTATTGATGAAGTCAGCCCGCTATTGCGCCCGAAGAATGAGTACGACCCGCCGATCACTTCGTTTCAAAAAGGCATCGAACAAAAAGCTGGCGAATCTATAAAGTTCGAGTTAAAGGACACCCTCACTGAAGTCACCATGGAACTGATGCCTGAGCGGGCAATTGAGTTTCAGAAGGTCTTGGAAGAAATCACCGCTGATCAGGACTGCGACTTTGTCGAGGCTTTTTCACACCTTCTGCACGGGACTGCTCAGGTCACCGCCACACTGAATCTGTACTGCCCGCTTACCCAAGACAAGCCCCAAGAAGCCTGGATCGGTGGCCTGGGGTGGATCAACAAAATCGCCACTGAATCCTGGCTCGATCGGGTCACTAGCATCCGGCTACTAGCAGACGAGAAAACGGAAAAGTACTCGCCAACAGAGCGACAGCGTACTTACATCCAAGGTAGAGACGGCACCTGTCGCTTTCCCGGATGCGATGTCGATGCGACGAAGTGCGACATCGACCACATTCAGCCGTATAACCACGAGAATCCCGACGAAGGTGGCCAAACCGAGACGCCCAACCTCCATTGCCTATGCCGTCGCCACCACAATCTAAAAACGGCCGGTCTTTGGAATGTCGTGCGCGATATCGACGGCGTGGAGTACTGGACCTCCGCCACTGATCAGAGCGCTGAAAAAGCTGCCCTAATCAGCACAGAATCAGGGCCGCTCTCCGGCCACGGTCGCTACTCCTTCGATCTGCGCAAGACAAAGAAAGCACAGACGCTCAAGGAGTACAACGAGCAGAGGTTGGAAAACCTCCGCGAATCACAGGAGCTGACAAATCAGGCTCGCGAAGAACTGGGAATGAACAAAAACGAGAGAAAATCAGAAGCCGACGAGCCCACCACCCCGGAAGCACCGGAAACTCCCGAGACACCGGAAGCACCCGAAGACGAACCGCCGTTCTAGCGCTGCTCCCCTTCGGACTGCTGAGCCATGCGCCAGCGAATACCGGCCTCAATGAAACCGTCGAGGTCACCGTCGAGGACCGACTGCGGGTTGTTGACTTCGTATTCGGTACGCAGATCCTTCACCATCTGGTACGGGTGCAGCACATAGGAGCGCATCTGGTTACCCCACGAGGCATTGCCGCCTGCGCCGAGAGCGTCCAGCTCCGCGCGCTCTTCCTGGCGCTTCTTCTCCAGCAACTTCGCCTGCAGAACACGCATCGCAGATGCCTTGTTCTGGTGCTGCGACTTCTCGTTCTGACAGGTCACCACGATGCCGGTTGGGACGTGCGTAAGTCGGACCGCGGAGTCCGTGGTGTTCACCGACTGCCCACCTGGGCCGGAGGAGCGGTAGACGTCGATACGCAAATCTGACTCGGGGATGTCGATGTGATCGGTTTCCTCCACAACTGGCAGCACCTCGACCTCAGCGAAGGAAGTCTGGCGGCGCCCTTGGTTATCAAAAGGACTAATACGAACCAGACGGTGCGCACCCTGCTCGACCGAGAGGGTGCCGTACATGTACTCGCCATGGACGACGAAAGTAGCGGACTTGATGCCGGCCTCTTCAGCGTAGGACGTGTCGTAAACCTCGACCTTATGCCCATGCTTGTCGGCCCAGCGCAGGTACATGCGCATGAGCATCTCGGCCCAGTCAGCGGCATCCACGCCACCGGCACCGGAGCGGATGTTGATGACCGCCTCGCGCTCGTCGTAAGGCCCCGAAAGCATCGTAGTGACCTCGAGGGATTCGATGTCGGCACGCAGCTCAGCGCGTTCGGCATCGGCCATCTCGACGGCGTCGGGGTCGCCCTCCTCTTCCGCGAGTTCGTACATCACAGAGAGATCGTCGAGGCGCCCGCGCAGCGAGTCGATCTTTTTCTTCTTCGCCTGCGCCTGCGATAGTGCGCTGGTGACCTGCTGCGCGTGGTCGGGGTCATCCCACAGCGACGGGTCGGCGGCCTGGGCTTCCAACTCCCTGATCCGGTCGGAAAGCTCGTCGACATCGACCACCTTCTCAATGGTGGTCAGCGTCGCGTCGAGTTCTTTGAGGTCAGCATTCAGATCCGGGTTCACGGATACTACCTTAGCTATACCGCCTGTTTCGGTGCACAATAGGACGTATGTCTGAATCCACCGCCAGCCAAGATTCCAGCCAAGACCTAGAACTCTTTCTCTCCCAAGTATCCGAGTCGATTGTGGCATCGGATACCAGCGTTGCGGTTGCCATCGTGAAGCGTGCCGCTACCATTGCCGCTCGTATGCGCGACGAAGGCCTGGTCACGGAGTACAAGACATCGATTTCCGACGTCGTCACCGCGGCCGACCGCGCAGCGGAGAAATTCGTCGTCGAGGCTTTGGCCGCGCTCCGCCCGGAGGACGGCATTCTTGGCGAGGAAGGGTCCGCGAAGGAGTCCCAGTCTGGTCGCACGTGGGTGATCGATCCTGTCGATGGCACCTACAACTTCACCACTGGTTCGGACTACTGGTGCAGCGCATTGGCGCTGGTTATGGGCGATGCGAACAATCCGGATGAGGTCGTCCTCGGCGCGGTGCACCGCCCGGCAACGGGCGAGAGCTGGATTGGTGGCCCCAATCTCCCGACCACTCGTATCAACCTCGATGGCACTGTTGATGACCTCCGGGTCACTGACCGCCCCCTCTCGGAAGTCTGCGCAGCGACCTACCTCCACACCACGGTGGTGAGCTCGAGCGAGGAATCCGAGGCCACGGCTACAAAGTCCTGGCTGGATGCGGTGTCCCGCAGCGCTACCTGGCGCATGCTGGGCTCAGCGTCGGTGGATATGGCAGGCGTTGCCGACGGCCGCATCGGCGTGTGGTTCCAGCGCGACGTCGCAGCCTGGGACTGGCTGCCTGGGTATGCGCTTATCTCGGGCGCAGGCGGCGAATGCACGTCGGTGGGGCGCTGGAAGCTCGCGGGCTCGAGTGGCCAGGTCGCAGAGTTACGTGAGGTTCTGCGCTAGAATTTCGGCCATGACCACCTCTTACTCCGAAGATCTCGCCCTCGCACTCTCGCTTGCCGACGCAGCCGACGAGCTCACGATGTCCCGCTTCGAGGCGGCCAATCTAATCGTCGAGTCCAAGCCCGACCTGACACCGGTCTCCGATGCCGATATCGCGTGCGAAAAACTGCTCCGCGAGATTCTGTCGGACAAGCGCCCGAGCGATGAAGTTCTCGGCGAAGAATTCGGTGGCGAAGCTGTGTTTGAGGGGCGCCAGTGGGTCATCGACCCCATCGACGGCACTAAGAACTTCGTGCGCAATGTCCCGGTCTGGGCCACCTTGATTGCCCTGCTGGAGGACGGCAAGCCGGTTGTCGGCGTAGTCTCTGCCCCAGCACTGGGCCGTCGCTGGTGGGCATCCGAGGGCGACGGCGCATTCAAGCGCACCCACGTCGATGGCCGGGAAGCCACCGAGCGCCGCATTGAGGTCTCGAAGGTGGCAGACATCGCGGACTGCTCAATTTCCAACTCTTCGCTCACCGGCTGGGCTGAGCGCGACCTACGCGATAACTTCATCGGGCTTACCGATGACGCCTGGCGACTGCGTGGCTATGGCGACTTCTTCTCCTACTGCCTGGTAGCCGAGGGTGCGGTCGATGTCGCCGCGGAGCCGGAGGTTTCCCTGTGGGACCTGGCAGCGCTTGCGATCCTGGTGGAGGAAGCTGGCGGCCGCTTCACTTCCCTCGCGGGTGTCAACGGGCCGCACGGCGGGGACGCAGTTGCGACGAATGGGTTGCTTCACGACGCCGTCGCCAAGCGCCTGGGCGGGTAAACAGGGTTTTCCAACCTATCGCAATTTGCGACGAGCGGCTCACTATCTCCCGTCCGCGTGACCGATATCCAGGATACGTCGCAGCTCAGCAAATACCTCAGGGCGTACCTCATGGGTTACCACCCGTCCACTCTTAGACCTAGTTAGCAGCCCGGCATCCGCCATGGTCTTTAAATGATGCGACACCGTCGGCTGACTAAGCCCAGAAACAGCGGCCAGCTCACCCACGGTCATCGGACTACAGCCAGCGGCAGCGAGCTGAGACAAAATTTGCAGGCGCGCCGGTTGCGCCAGCGCTTTGAAGAGCGTTGCCGCAGCTTGCGCTTCCGCCGTGTCGAGAGGCCGACCGCCAAGTGCACAGCATTCTGAGATTTCGTCCATACCTGTTGAGGCTACACGCCCCCCCCCTAAATATATTGACAATCATCGATATATTGATTACACCGGAAACTATGACACAGACTACAAAGTCACTCAGCTTCCTAGATCGCTTCTTGCCGCTATGGATTGCAGCTGCAATGGCAATTGGCCTCATTCTGGGCAAAATTGCACCATCATTTGTGAACTGGCTGGCAGAGGCAAAAATTGCGACAATTTCCGTACCAATCGCCATCGGCTTGCTGGTCATGATGTACCCACCGCTCGCAAAGGTTCGATACGACAAAACGGGCGAAATTTTGACATCAAGGAAGCTGATGGGCATCACAGTCTTCCTCAATTGGATTCTCGGCCCCGCACTGATGTTCATCCTTGCCTGGATATTCCTCAGCGATAGTCCAGAACTGCGCACTGGCGTGATTATCGTCGGTCTCGCCCGCTGCATTGCAATGGTTTTGGTCTGGAACGACCTATCTTGCGGCGATACTGAAGTCGCTGCCGTACTGGTGGCCGTAAACTCGCTATTTCAAATTCTCATGTTCGGCGCTCTGGGGTGGTTCTACCTGCAGATTCTGCCCTCCTGGTTGGGACTGGAAACCACTTCCGCCACCTTTTCTTTTTGGGCAATCGCACTATCCGTAGTGGTATTCCTCGGTATTCCGCTTCTAGCTGGCGCAGCATCACGCATAATTGGTGAACGCACCCGTGGTCGCGACTGGTATGAAAATGAGTACTTGCCCAAAATCTCACCATTGGCACTTGCCGGCCTTCTATACACAATCGTGTTGCTCTTTGCGCTTCAGTCACAGCAGATTCTTGAGAATCCCTGGACCGTTGCGAAAGTGGCACTACCACTAGTGATCTACTTCCTCGCCATGTTCGCGATCGCTCTCACTTCGGCCAAGGCCGCGGGCATGAACTACGCAACCTCCGCATCGATTGCCTTTACGGCCGCCGGAAATAACTTCGAGTTGGCAATTGCGGTTGCGATTGGCACCTTCGGCCCATTGTCCCAGCAAGCACTTGCGGGAACGATTGGACCACTTATTGAAGTACCCGTACTCGTTGCACTTGTCTACGTCACCCGCTGGCTCGGGCCGCGCCTTTTCCCTAATGACCTTTCCGTACCGGACAAACTATAGAAAAAGGATTCTGAAATGAAGGAAATCCCGAAGGTACTTTTCATCTGCGTGGCAAATGCCGGTAAATCCCAGATGGCCGAGGCCATTGCGCGTGCAAAATATGCCACGCAGTTCATCGCCCTTTCAGCAGGAACGAACCCCAAAACTACTACCAATGCGCTTGCAGCCAAATCAGTTGCAGAAATCGGCGCCTCTATGGACAGTGCATCACCAAAGCCCATTGCCCCCACGATTCTCCGGACTGCAGATCGTGTTGTCATCATCGGCGATGCCGCTCATGTAGAGCTCCCCTCGGACGCTCAAGGCTCACTCGAGCGTTGGCTTACTGACGAGCCCTCAAAACGAGGCATCGACGGAAAAGAACGCATGGACCTGATTCGCGATGACCTCGAGCGCCGTATCGACGAGTTAGCTGTCGAACTCCGTTCCACTAAGAATCCCTAAGCGGCAGAATCCAACAAAAGCCGCCTTATCGCCAGCGTAAGCCACACGACTGCGCCGACGCCTGCGATGAGACCGAGGAGCAGGAACATCAGGCCGACTGCCCAGAGCCCGGTGGTGTCGTCGGTGCCGGCAATGATGCTCCAGCACAGGGCGTAGCCGGCGACGGCAGCCCACCAGGTGGGCAGCAGGTTCAGAGTTGGGGCGGGCACGCGCATCATGGCAGAGGCAGTGAGGATGACCATCGCAAAGCCGCTGCAGAAAACCTGCCACGGCGAGTAGTCGTATTCGCCCTCAAGTGTCCACGCGAGCGTACAAAAGCAGATTAGGAATGCTGCGACAAAGACGAAAATCGTGTGCCCAAATGCGATACGCTCGCCGTATTTTTTGGCCAACCATGCGGCACCCACCCATGCGAGAGCGGTGGGGATGGCAATGATTAATAGGTACGCGAGGAAGACGCCTGGCACCTCTGCCCAGGTGAAACTCGTCAGCATCGATGTCATGCCACCAGGTTACGCCTGCCTCTTAGCTTTTTGAGCGCGCTAGTTTCCCAGTAAAAACACAGACGAAACACCATGATTTACACATAGTCACTTAATGTATTGTCAGGTTCGGTTGCTACAACTAGAAAGTCGTTTTCAATACGCCGTTTGTAGAGAGTGCTTTTTACCAAAGAGCACCTCCCTATAAGTTGTAGTAAAGGAGAAATCCGGGGTGAATAAACCTACCCGAATTGTGGGGCTCGATATAGCGCGCTCACTCGCCATCATCGGCATGATCATTGTCCATATGGCCTCACTACTTTGGAGCACAAAGGTTGTGCTCTCTGGCCTACCCTCATCACTGTTCGCCATTATCGCCGGCGCCACAATGATGATTATCGGCCGCAATTACAGCAGCACTACCTTCTTGCGCCTGATCACTCGCGGTGCCCTGATCATTCTCATCGGCCTGGCGCTATTGCCGGTGGGTGGAGAAATTCAGGTGGTCCTCGTCATCATGGGCCTGGTCATGATGCTGGTTTCCTGGATGCCAGCGCTCGGAACCTGGTGGCGAGTCGGCTTCTTCATCGCCGCAACCATCGCCGCCACAATCAAGTACGCGCCTATGACGCTGCCGCAGATCTATCCACTACTCGCGTGGATCGCATATTTCATCGGCGGCATGCTGCTTTACGACGTCTACCTACGCAGTCGCCTGCAAGACACTTCCACCTCCGAGACCAGCGCTAATGCTCGGTTGAGCTGGATTGTCACCGCTGTCAGTGCTGTCATCACGGCCGTCGGCATGTACTTCCGATTTGATCCCGAGATTGCTGGCTGGCTCCGTTTTACCGGACACACTGGCGTCTTCGGAGAAATCATTCTCTCCGTCGCAGTTGCCGCCATTGTGCTGCACTTGTGCCTTTTCGTAGGCGATCGCTTCCCAGCTGTGGTTTACCCATTCGCGGCTATGGGAACAATGTCGCTGACGATCTACATCCTGCACGTTCTCACCGCGTTTTATTGGCAGCAGAATGTTGCATTGCATTCCACGTTGTCTGCAGCAGGTTTCATCGTATTCTTCCTCGTCATCGCTAGCCTCTGGAAGAAATTTGTCGGACAGGGCCCTGCCGAAAAACTCGTTGCCACCGCAATCAAGGGCATTGTTCCTTCTGGGAAAGGGAAATAACCGTGAAGAAAACATCTTTTTCCATCGCAGCAATTGTTAGCAGCACCCTGCTTCTATCTGCGACTCCAGCTCTTGCATTGGAAAACGGCGAACCCGCACCCGCCAATGCTGAAAGCAGTTCTGTGGCCGCGCTAAAGATTGGCAAAATCGGTAATTTCGGTGACTGCACCGGCACGCTGGTTGCCGACCAGTGGGTGCTCACCGCACGCCACTGCCTGGAGTCTGTGAACAACGAAGGGACCCAGGCCCGCATCGGTGGAAAGGTCTACGATGCCGATTCTTGGGCGCTTTCTCCAATGTCTGATGCGGGATTGCTTCACCTGACCGAAAAGGTCACCGACGCAACCCCGGCGAAGGTCTCCCGCGATATCCCCACACCTGGACAGACGGGAACTCTCTACGGCTGGAGCAGCAGCTCGTCCATGGCACGATCCGGGCAGCTTCCGATGACCAAGATGGTCGTCAATGAGCTGCTGGGCGGCGGGCCGACTGAAGGAACTCCAGGTGAGGCTGCGCCTGGTGGTGCTGTTCCGGGTGACGCTACTCCAGGCGAAGCTGTTCCGGGTGAGGCTATTCCGGGCGGCGCTGTTCCGGGTGACGCTATGGAATCAATGGAGATGCAGCCAGGAGCTGCCATGCCAGATGACTCCAAAACCGAGTCGATCCCGGCAGGGACAGAAAGTATCCCAGCCGACGCTGCCATGATGCCAATGATTCAAAGCGCCATCCTGGACGCACATTCCGTTTCTGGCGCGGGTATGCAGGGAGGCGACTCCGGCGGCCCATTCTTCGTCGACGGAAAGCTCGCTGGTCTCGCTACCGCCGGAACCTCCAATGGCGACCCTGACCTGCCCTCCCCCAGCGCGGCTATAACTACCCTCGCTGGCACTGCTGACTGGATCGATGACATCACCTCCGGCCGTGACACAGAAAGTGTGCTGACTGCGGAGAACACTCCTGCTCCGCCAAAGACCATTCAGACCAGCGGTGATCACGTGTGGGCCTACCTCGCCATCGCATGCGCTGGCGTGGTTATCGCGGCGGCTTGGTCGCGCATTAGGAATGGGCGACAGTAAAACCGTCTGACCTCAACCAAAACCACCTCCCAGAATGAACTGGGTAGGTGGTTTTTTGATGCGGCGGTTCATCCCCTGGTTCCAAAAGCTTCTCATCCCCGCACCGATTACTGCGGGCTTGCTCGGCTTGCTGCTAGGCCCCAACGCTTTGGGAATAATCCAGTTCAGCGAGCATTTCGGCGACTACGCGACCATTCTCATCGCGGCAGTCTTCGGTGCCCTGCCATTCACAATGGATTTCGATGCCAAGGTGCGCCAGCGCGCGCGAACGATGTGGTCCTATTCCGTAGGCATGTACCTGGCGCAGTGGGGATTCTTCGCGCTACTCGGCGTGATAATTTTTGCCCCACTGTTCAACACGCCGGACTGGTGTGGCTATTCGGTGGAGTAGCGCTTATCGGTGGGCTAGTCCTGTTGATTCTGCCGATGATCATGCTGAAGAAATCGAAAGCCAGGGCTTCGTAGAGTTCTTTATAGAGGGCGGGGACAGGAAAAGTTTTCTCCCGCCCTCTACTGTTGCGACCCCACAGTGGACTGACCAGGCCCGTCTGCCAGCTATTTTCTAGCGCTGCGCTCACTTATCGATGCATGATTCACCTATCGATGCGCTCCAGCATGGCCATAAGTGAATAACTCATCGATATGTGAAACTGAAAGCCAGCAGCGCGTACATGAGCTGAGGCGAATCGACCGGAACAAACCAGCACCCCCTCAAGCTAAGTACCTTCAGGCCGACTAATCGAGCAGCGCCTCACACCGCATTTCTGATGGCCGCCCCTTTAATGCCCGGTTGTGCAGTGCGCGAGTTCGTCAGACCCAACGGCTACCCAACGACTTACCCCCCCCAAAAAAACGGTGAAAAACGGTGATTTGGCCCCAGAATAAAGAAGACCCCTACCGGCGTTGCACCGGTAGGGGTCTCTTCTTAGTGGCGGGGGCAGGATTCGAACCTACGACCTCTGGGTTATGAGCCCAGCGAGCTACCGAGCTGCTCCACCCCGCGTCAACTGTCCCGGCTTTTACAAGCACTCACAGCGGGCGCTGGTCTCTCTGACCAACGAGAAGTAACTGTAGCACGACGCTCCCAACAAAGACCAATCCCCAGGTCATAGCCAATTTCGCTACAACCTAGGGAGTCTTCGGACCATAGAAACCTATGATTCTCGGTTAACTACTCGTTGCACGTCTTACTGGCCGTTGGCCTTCTGGTAGTCAGCGGCAGCGCGGTCGAGCTCGGCAAGTGCCTGGCCCTGTGCCGCGTAGTCACCGTTCTTCTGAGCGTCGTTAAGCTTTTGCAGTGCGTCGGAGATACGGCGAGCGGCGTCGTCACGCGCGGCGACATCAACCTTGCGCTCTTCCTTCGGTGCCTCGTCGTCGGACTCAGCGTCGGCGGCATCCTTGTCCTTATCCGCCGACTGCTCCTCAGTCTCTTCCTCACCGCGGACCTTGGTCGCGGCGGAAGCATCGATACCGACCTGACTCAGAGCCTCAGTGACCGTGGCGCCGTAGCCCACCTGACCGCGGTAAGCGACGAGAATACGCAGCAGCTTCGGGAATGCGGTCTCCTGGCCCTTGCGCTGGGTGTAGACCGGTTCGACGTAGAGAATCTCGCCATCGCCGACCGGCAGCGTCAGCAGGTTACCGTTGGTGACCACGTTCGTGCCCTCGAGCAGAGTACGGTCCTGGGCGACCTCATCTGCGGACATCATCGTGTCCTGCGCCTGCCGTGGACCCATAGTCTGGGTGTTGGTCGGCAGGGCACGGATGGTGATCTGACCGTACGTCTCCGGATCGGAGGAAGCGCTCATCTGGGCGGCGAGGAACTCGCGCTCCAGACCGCGGAAGGCGGAAATCAGCTGGAAGCTCGGCTTTCCGGTCTTCGGATCGGAAGCGACAACGTAGTACGGCGGCTGGGAGAGGTTCTGCTCTTCCGGCGCGGTCGGATCGGACGGGACGGACCAGAAGGAGTCATTGGCGAAGAACACGCCCGGATCGCTGACGTGGTACTTAGCCATCAGCTCACGCTGAACCTTAAACAAGTCCTCCGGGTAGCGCAGGTGCTGCTGCAGCTCCTCGGAAATCTCCGATTTTGGCTTCACCACATCCGGGAAGACACCCTCCCAGGCCTTGAGCACCGGATCCTTCTCATCGAACTCGTAGAGCTCAACAGTGCCATCGTAGGCATCGACGGTCGCTTTGACCGAGTTGCGGATGTAGCTGACCTCACTGTTCGGCAGCGGGCGTGGAGTGCCATCCGGGTTAATGGAGTCCTGCGTGGTTTCCTGGAGGCTCATGCGCTGGGAGTACGGCATCTTGGCCAGCGTGGTGTAGCCGTCGACAATCCACTTCATACGGCCATCGACTACAGCCGGGTAGGTCTTGGTGTCAGTAGTCAGCCACGGGGCGACCTTCTGAACACGGTCACGCGGATCGCGGTTGTAGATGATCTTGGAGTCCGGCCCAATGCGGTCGGACAGCAGGATGTTCAGCTCCTGGTAACGGGTGGCAAAAATCATGCGGCTGGCAAGTCCGCCAACGCCAACACCGCCCTCACCGTCGTAGGTGAAGTTACGGCCGTCGGCATCGTACTCATAGTCCTTGCCGTCACCGTTACCGCCAACAATCGCATAGTCGGCATCGCTGTTGGCGATAACCGGGCCGTAGTAGATACGCGGCTGCTTCAGGTTCAGGTTCATGCCGTTCGGGTCCTCGGACTCGAACAGGTCAGCCACGGTATACAGCGGGTAACCGCCGCGGGCGGAACCGGACTCGGAAGCAACCTCGTCGACCTTATTAGCCGGCGCAGCAACGAAACCATTGCCGTGGGTATAGACCGTGTGACGGTTAATCCAGTCAGTCTGGTTACCCTGCAGCGTCTGCGGGTTCAGTTCACGAGCAGCGACGATGAAGTCACGGGACGCGCCATCGATCTGGTAGCGGTCAATGGCAAGCGGATCGGAGAAACCATAGAAGTTCTTCAGCTGACGCTGCTGCGTGAAGGTACGTGGCAGCACTTCCGGATCCAGGATTCGGATATTGGCCAGAGTAGCGGCATCGCGGGAAATCGAGTCCGCACCTTCCTTCGCGGCTTCCTTATCGCCTTCCTTTTCAGCCGGAACGCCCCAGTCGCGCTCGACCTTCACCTTGTCGTCGGTAAGCCCGTAGTGGTAGCGCGTCGATTCAATATTGCGCGCAATGTATTCGCGTTCCTTGGAAGCGCGGTTCGGGTTCACCGAGAACTGCTCAACTGCCATCGGCCAGGCCACGCCAATCAGACCGGCGGAAACCAACATCAGCACGGTGGCAAACGCCGGAATAGAAAGATTGCGCAGGAAAATGGCCGCGAAGAATGCAGCGGCCACGACGATTGCGATGACCAGCAGCGTAATCTTCGCCGGCAGCAGCGCATTGATATCGGTGTAGGAACCACCGGTGAAGGTCTTCTGCTTGTTATTCAGCAGCTCATAGCGGTCCAGCCAGTAAGACACAGCCTTGAGCAGCATGAAAACACCGGCCCAGCACGCCAACTGCGCACGAGCCGCATTGGAAACGCGGGTCTTCTCCCCTGTAGTCGGGTTACCTGGGCGGATGCCACCAAGGAAGTAATGTGTCACCAGCGACAGCAGGAACGCAATAACTACCAGGACAACCAGCGTCGAAACGATGTACGACCACAGCGGCAACTGGAATGCATAGAAGCCCAAGTCCTTGCCGTACTGCGGGTCAGTCTCACCGAAGGACTGCCGGTTTAAGAACAGCTGCACCGTCTGCCAATTGCCCTGCCCCACAAGGCCACCGAGTACGCCGAATACAACGGGCAGCGTGGTGAACATCGACTTCGAACCAGATTCAGCCATCCGTCGGTACACTGCCTGCGGGCTGCGTGGATCCGTCAGCCCGAGGTCGACGGGACGCGAGCGCCACGCCAGCCACATAGATAGAAATGTCAGTGCACCCGTTATTAGGCCTACGGTGATAAACAGGACAATACGAGTGAGCCACGTGGTGGCGAATACCCCTCGATAGCCCACTTCACCGAACCACTGAAAGTCCGTATAAAAATTGACGGCGATTGGAATAACAAAGGTCAGCGCGGCAATCACCAACACGGTAATTGCCAGCCCCCCCGGTCGGCCACCCGCCGATCGTCTCGGTCGAGTCTGGTTTAGAGACAACGTCTCTCCTGTTCGAGTTGAGCTTGACTTGCCAGCGAGCTGGTAAGTCGGTCGTACGCTTATCTGTCATCTACTCTAAATAAAGTTCCTAACATTTGACTAAGGATGCTGTTTAAACAGCGTTGCCAGGAAAGGGGCGTCGTCAAGCGTCATGAGCGAAAACAACGGCACTCAGACTCATCTCAGCCAGCAGGCACTCAATCGCGCCGTGCGCGAAGCTGTCGAATACGTCCACGCCGAAGGTTGGGACCGCGCTCCGAGCCTCTTCGCCCTCGTCCCCACCGCCGCGCTTGCCGACGTGCTTGCCGACGAGCTGATTGACAGCGCCCCATTGACTGTCGTTGCGCAGGAACCCCTCCCCGAGGGAATTGAAGGCGGTAGCCCTGAGTTGGCGGACTTTATCGCTCGGACATCGTGGCCGGCAGGTGTCGTCGGTGCCGTGTTAGCGCAGGAAATAATGGTCATCGCTCCGGAGCAGGCGGACAGCTTTGAGGGTGCATCCCTGGACGAGGTGCGGGCACAGGCGGATGGTGAGGCGGCTCGCCAGGCACGTCTTTTCAGTGGTGTTATCAGCGAAGGTCCACACCTAACACTGATCCAACCTCGCCCCACAGAGGCGGAACTGGATGAGCGTGGGCCCTTTGCTGAAGATGAGATTGAGCTAAAAGATGGTTCTGGGGTAGCCGATGGTGTCATCGCTGCGTTGTATTCCACGTTCGGAAGCGCCTCATAAATCCACCTACCAGCGATAAGAGACAAAAAGAGGTATTGAAAGCGCCGAATATACATATAACTAGCTGATTCCGGTTGACATCGGACTTAGAACCTAGTTGTATAACAAAGTGATAAAGGCGCGTCTCTAAGTATCCGCTCAGGGTTCTGTCGGACTTGGTTCTGTCGGACTTGGTTCTTCCAGGGACGGTCTGTGGCGAAGAAATCGCGAGTGTAGCGCGAGTTTTTCCTTCTATAGGTTTTCAACTAAGAGGTTTTTAATTATGAAGAACAACGTTGTTCGCCGTGCAGCAGCCTCGGCAGCTGCAGCTTCTGCGCTGGCAGCCTCCCTCCTGACCGGTGGTGTTGCCAACGCTCTTCCTACTGGTAACTACGTTGCCTTCGGCGATTCCTTCGCTGCTAACCCGGGTCAGTCCGACCCGGCCGTACCGGGCCGTGGTGGCTGCCCGATTTCGGTCTCGAACATCGGCTCTCACGTTGCTCGTGAGACTGGCCTTGAACTGCACGACTACTCCTGCAACGGCACTACCGCTTTCATGCCGACTCAGCCGCAGAAGTCCCTGATGGGCCAGGTTGACAACGCCATCGCTCAGGGCTCCCTCGGCCCGGCTACCCAGCTGGTAACCATCTACGTTGGCGCCAATGACGCGATGCAGGGCGCTGTGCTGCCAATGCCGGTTCAGGATGACCTGTACACCACCAACGTTGTGGCCGCTGTGGAGAAGATCAAGGCCGCTAACCCAACTGCTCGCGTCATGCTGATTGGCTACCCAGCTTTCACCTCGAATGATCCGACTCACTACGCTTGCCCGGTCAACGCCGCAGGTTTTGCACCGCACATTCCGGCTGCCGGCATGCACCAGTTTGAGATGGCTCTGCAGAACCGTCAGGAGCGCGCTGCAAATGAGTCCGGCATCGGTTTCGTCAACATGAAGAACATTGCCAACATCGATGTCGCAATGTGCGGCCCGGACGGTGAGCGTCAAGTCTCGGCAATTCTGGATACTGACGTTGCTTCCTACAACATGACCAACCACCCGACCTTCCACGGTTCGGCAGTTACTGGCACCACCATCGCCAACGTCTACAAGAGCACCTTCTAAGGTTGCCCGACGCCGCTCAGGCGTCTTCAAGTACAACGAAAAATCCCCGGTCGTAATGACCGGGGATTTCCATTTGTGGAGCTGCCGAGAATTGAACTCGGGTCCACCGCCAACTCGCCAGGGCTTCTCCGTGCGCAGTTCGCACGATCGCCTCTACTCGACCCTTCGGCTCAGGCAAACATGTCCGAATGACGGGCCCAGCCGCAAGTAAGAAGATCCCCGATGAGCCTTACGGCACACCCATCGGGCGAGCCCTTTTAAGTCGATGCCAGGGTCCGGACCAAAGGGCAAGCCCGGCCTGACAGACACGCTAGTCGCTTAATTAGGCAGCGAGAGCGTAGTCGCGCTGAGTGTTCTCGGCGCTTAATCAGTTGCTACGACGCTTAAACGGTGGTCTCTAGCCTGCACCGGCACGCTTCCCCTGGCTCACTGTACGGTGTCGAAACCATGTCAGCCCCATACAACGCCTTCGAGCGCGGGAATGTGCGTAGCACTCAAAGGATGTTCAAGAATAACGCTTTACGACGAGAAAAGTCAACAAACCTCGTCATAAAAGCCAGCAACCCAATACGGTCGTCAACTCCGGGTTGACACTGACGTCAACCAATGGTTGACTGCAGTCATGGATCCATTGACGACAATCCGTCACCGACTGCAAGCAACGAACATTGCCGAACAAGAACTTGAAGATGCCGTGGCGCAGGCTCGCGCAGCGGGCCATTCATGGGCAGAGATTGGAAATGTACTCAATATCTCCCGGCAAGCGGCATTCAAACGGTTCGGAAGTGTCCAAAACCCCGTTTCAGGAGAATTGATGACTGCCACAAAAACTACACATATCGCCGAACTCGGCGAAAAATTCCTTCGCCACATCATCAACGGCGAAGAAGCAGAAACCGTAAGCATGATCTCCCCAAAGCTCCGGAAGGATCTCCCCTGGTCCACTATCTACTCTGTCTGGGAAGATGTTCTCACCGAGACTGGGGCGTTCGAATCTTTCGACGACACCCAAGTCACCAGCCTCGGGGGAACCAGGACTAAGGAACCGACCTCGCAGAAACTCCTGTCGAAGATTCTCGGCACAAGTCTCGTCATCACCACCCTCAAACATGAGGCTGGCGAATGGATGGCTCGAGTTGCCTTTGACCGTCACGAAAACGTCATTGGCCTGCTCATCCTCCCAGTCGATGCGACTGAGTTCCCCTTCTAATAGAGCCCTTTCCTAATGAAGACCTCTGCTACCCCTTGATGCCCTTCACACGGCGACCCAGCGCACGAGTAGCTTCGCGCTCCTCCGTGCGGCGCTTGATGTCCTGGCGCTTGTCATAGTCCTGCTTACCGCGGGCGAGTGCGAGCTCGACCTTCAAGCGACCGTTGGTGAAATACAGCTTCAGGGGTACAAGCGTGTTGTTACCATCGCGGACCTTGCCCCACAGGGTGTCAATCTCCTTGCGGTGCAACAACAGCTTGCGCGAACGACGCGGCGAGTGATTAGTCCACGAACCGTAGGAGTACTCCGGGATATGCAGCCCGCGCAGCCACACTTCTCCGTCATCGATGGTCGCGAAGGCGTCGTTAAGCGATGCTTTGCCCTCGCGCAGCGCCTTGACCTCAGTGCCCACGAGAACGACACCGCATTCGTAGGTGTCAAGAATGTTGTAGTCATGGCGGGCACGACGATTGGTGGCCACCACCGCGTTGTTGGCGCTGACCTTTTCTTTCTTCGACTTCTTCTTGCCCATAACCTACTTAACTCTAGTCGAAGAAGGTGCACTACAGCTATTTCCTAGCTATTCCCTTAACTTTCCCTTGTGCGCCTCCTTGCAGCCAACATATATATGCCTCTGGCCTTTTACGTTGTGACGCAACTTACTTTCCCCTAACCTTTTACCAACGTCTAACACAGAGGGATTTAAATATGGGACAGTCAAAAACGTTGGAACCGGTCAAAGCGCCCCCGAAGCCAAAGGGGTTCCTAGCAACACTGGAACGCATCGGCAACGCACTGCCAAATCCGTTTTGGCTGTTCGTGATTCTTGCCGGTGTAGTCATCGTTTCTTCGTGGCTCGGTGAGGCTGCGGGTATGCAGGCTAAGGATCCCGCGTCGGGTGACATCATCGAGGTGGAAAGTCTCGCTACCGCTGAGTATCTGCAAAAGATGGTTTCTGAGGCGGTAACGAACTTCACGGACTTCGCACCAGTTGGCCTGATTCTGGTGTGCATGCTCGGTGTCGCCATTGCGGAGTACTCCGGTTACATCGGCTCGGCAATTCGCGCGGCAATTTCCAAGGTGCACTCCCCTGTCCTGCTGACATTCATTGTCGCCCTGGCCGGCGTGACTGGTTCGATCGCTTCTGACGCCGTCTACGTGATTCTCATTCCGCTGGGAGCCGCCTCATTTGCCGCGGTTGGCCGTAACCCTATTGTCGGTGCGATGGTCGCCTTTGCCGCCTCGTCGGCCGGGTTCAATTCATCACTGGTGCTCAACATTACCGATGTGCTGCTGGCAGGCATCTCCACGCATGCTGCGCACTTCGTAGATCCGGAATACGTAGTTTCGCCGCTGGCCAACTACTTCTTCACCATGGCCTCGTCGATTGTGCTGGCTCTGATTATTACGGCTGTTACTGAGCTGTTCATCACCAAGCACGTGGAGAAGACCATCCACGAAGATCATGTTGACCACGAAGCTGCCGAGTTCACCAAGCCGGGCGCTTCGGAGGAGGCTGCTGAGGAAAACGCTAAGAAAAAGGAGCAGGACACCGCGTCGAGCAGCTCCAACAGCGGCCGCGATAAGCTCGTTCTAAATCCCTCCGAACGCCATGGCCTGCGCTACGGCAACATCGCCGCCGTCATCTTCCTGGCGCTGTGGTTCGCTGCCCTATTCATCCCGGGTTCGCCTCTGCGCGGCGAAGGCGACGGCATCTTGAATTCCGTGCTGCTTACCGACGTCGTGGTGTCCATTGCCCTCTTCTTCGCCGTGGTCGGTATTGCGTACGGCATTGGCGCCAAGACCATCACCTCCTCTGCAGATGTGCCCGCCTTCATGGAACGTGGCCTGGGCACACTGACCACAATGATGGTGCTCTTCTTCGCTGTTTCGCAGTTCACGGCCTACTTCAAGTGGTCCAATATCGGCCAGTGGACCGCCATCAAGGGCTCCGAATTCCTGACCAAGGCGGATCTGCCGCCGCTGTTGCTCTTTGCTGCCTTCGTCCTGATGGTGGCTGTTCTCAACATGCTGATTACCTCGGGCTCTGCACAGTGGGCACTGATGGCGCCGGTCGTGGTGCCGATGCTGATGTACGTCAACGTCTCCCCGGAGGTCTCTCAGCAGCTATTCCGTATTGGTGACTCCCCGACCAACATCATTACACCGATGTCGCCGTACTTTGCGCTGGCACTGACCTTCCTGCAGAAGTACTACAAGCCGGCGGGTGTCGGCACGCTGATGTCACTGGCCATCCCTTACTCGCTGTGCATGCTGGTGGGCTGGTTCCTATTCTTTGTTGTGTGGTATCTCGCGGGTATTCCGCTGGGGCCAGGGGTTCCGGTGCGTTAACTCACAACTTCTGGGCAACTGAGGGATTGGTCGAATTTTTCGGCCAATCCCTCACTTATTTGCGGTACTCGGGTTTAGTATTGCGTACGGTCGCCACCACAACGGGCGTCGTTAAGCGAAAACGTACACACTTTGAGCACACACTGAGACGCGGATATAACCTATGCCAACAAAGCACCTAAAATTTACGGGATCGACAGGCGAGACTCTGGCTGCATCGATTGATTTGCCGGATGGTAAGCCACGCGCGTGGGCACTATTTGGTCATTGCTTCACGTGTAATCGGATGGTGCCCGGCGCGTCACGCACCTGCAAGGCGCTGGCGAAGAAGGGCATTGCGGCGTTCCGGTTCGACTTCACTGGCCTCGGGCAGTCCACTGGTGATTTCGGTGAGACGACGTTCCAGACCAACATCGATGACCTTAAGGCCGCCTACGAGTTCATGGAGGCAGAATTTGAGGCCCCCTCGCTACTGATTGGGCACTCGCTCGGTGGCGCAGCGGCGCTGAACGCCGGCCACGATATGCCGAAAATCAAGGCGGTAGCGACAATCGGTGCACCCTTCGATCCGGCACACTCGATTGTGCGCATCGCCGGTGACATTTCGACGGTCGATGAGCACGGCACGCAGGTTCTGCAGATTGAAGGTCGTGGCATTCCCATCTCCCGTGAGTTCTTGGAAGTGTTGGCGGACTACAACCCGGAGGTTTATCTCAGCCAGCTGCGCAAGCCACTGCTTATTCTGCACTCCCCGACCGACCAGACTGTTGGTATCGATAGCGCCCAGAAGATTTTCCAGGTCTCTCGCTATCCAAAATCCCTGATGAGCTTGGATCGCGCAGACCACTTGCTCACTCGCGCTAAGTCCGCCGCGCGCGCTGCTGACCTGATTTATGCGTGGGCGGATAGCTATCTTCCGGAGGCTGAATAGCCCTGTTATCATTAGGGGTTATGGACACAACTGAACACTCTGGCCACTCACACGGCCACGGTCATTCACACGGTCATTCACACGGCCATGACCACGCTCATATTGACCCCGCGAATACTCCTGCCCGTCGCCTGCTCGCAGCTGCGGGTCTAACTCTTGTCGTATTTCTCGCCGAGCTCATCGGCGGCTTGGTCTCGGGTTCACTGGCGCTGCTGGCAGATGCCGGCCATATGGTGACGGACTCCGCAGGCCTGCTTATGGCAGTTGCCGGTTTGGCTATCGCCCAGCGCGGAGCCAATCACCGCGCGACGTACGGGTACCGTCGTGTTGAGGTTCTGACTGCTCTCGTCAACGGTCTGACAGTTTTCATCATTGCCGCTGTGATTCTCTGGGGCGCAATCCGGCGATTCGGGTCAGTGGAGCAATCTGAGATTCAAACCACGTCGATGCTCATCATCGCAGTCATCGGCCTGCTCACCAATGTGATTGCGGCGTTTCTGCTCGCCGGCGCTGCCAAGGAAAGCGTCAACGTCCGCGGCGCGTATCTGCACGTGCTTGTCGACGCCGCTGGTTCGGTCGCCGTCATTATCTCCGCTATCGCTATCGCATACACCGGCTGGACTGCCATCGACTCGGTGGTCTCTATCGTGATTGCGCTCTTCATCGTCCCCCGAGCCGCCGTTCTGGTGCGCGACTGTCTCCACGTGTTGCTGGAGTACACCCCGAAGGGCGTCGACACTGAGAGAATCACTGCTGACCTGTCTGACTTGGACGGAGTGGTCGATGTCCACGATCTCCACGTCTGGTCCCTCAACGGCAGCGACCTACTGGCATCTGTCCATCTCGTGCGCTGCGACACGCTCCCCAACGGCGACGAGCACGCATTGCTCGACCGCGCGCAGGCACTGCTTCACGACGTCCACGGGATTGAACACGCCACGGTGCAAATTGAAAGAACCGGGCACGCTGACCACGAGTACCCGGCTCATACCTAAAATGTTCGGCTAGTAGCTGAAATAAGGTGCTAGCCCTCGAGCTGCTCCCCTAGCTCCAGCCACTCCATCTCCAGCTCTGCCTTCTGCTCAACCACCTCCGCAGCACGGCGATCGAGGTCCGCCAGCTTTTGTGTGTCCAAGTTGGCTACATCAGCACTCGCTTCCGCCATCTGCGCATGCAGTTCACTTTCTTGCTGGCTGAGCTTCGCCATCTTCCGCTCCAGAGCACTCATCTTCTTCTGGACAGCATGAGCTTCCGCAGCCGAGAGCTTCGAGGTATCCTCCTCTGAAGCTGCGCCACGGGTCTGCGGACTACCGGCATTTGCTTGAGAGGCACCACCACTAGCGGCCGAGTCAGCCAGCTGTGCGCGACGCTGGAGGTACTGACTAATCCCGCCTGGCAAGTTCGTCAGCTCGCCATCGCCGAAGAGGGCCCAGGTCGAGTCCGCAATACGCTCAATCAGGTAGCGGTCGTGCGAGATGACCACCAACGTGCCCGGCCAATTGTCCAGCAGGTCTTCCAATTCCTGCAGCGTGTCAATATCCAGGTCATTCGTCGGCTCGTCGAGCAGCAGGAAGTTCGGCTCACTCATCAACACGCGTGTGAGTTGCAAGCGGCGACGCTCACCGCCGGAGAGGTCTGCGATTGGGGTGCGCTGCCGCTTCGGGGAAAAACCCAGTCGCTCCGCCAGTTGCGAGGCGCTAATCTGCTTCTTGCCCAGGTCAATGTAGGTCGCCACGTCCTCCACAGCGTCGAGCACACGCATATCCAGCGGCAGATCATCGAGCTCCTGTCGCAGCCAACCCAGACGCACCGTCTTGCCCTCAATCCGCTTGCCATCGCTTAAGGGGTAGTCTCCCGCCAATGCGCGCAACAAAGTCGTCTTACCCGAGCCGTTGACACCGACCAGGCCAATGCGCTCGCCGGGGGCCAGACGCCACGTGACGTCGTTAAGCAATTCCCTACCATCGGGCGTTTCCAGGGACGCATGCTCTAGCTCTACGACCACCTTGCCCTGTCGACGCTGCGAAAACGCCATCAACTCCACGGAATCACGCGGCGCCGGGACATCGGCGATGAGAGCCTCAGCTGCTTCGATGCGGTAGCGAGGCTTCGAGGTGCGGGCCGGCGCACCCCGGCGCAACCACGCGAGTTCCTTACGCGCAAGGTTCTGGCGACGCTGCTCGGCGGCATCGGCTTGGCGCGCACGCTCGGCACGCGCGAACGTCCAGTCGTTGTAACCGCCATCGTAAAAATCGACGGTGCCATCGTGGACTTCCCACGTCTTCGTGGCAACGGTATCCAGGAACCAACGATCGTGCGTGACGACGACCAGGGCTGCCCGGCGCGAAAGAACATGATCGGCCAACCACTGCACACCCTCAATATCGAGGTGGTTCGTTGGCTCATCGAGAATGAGCAAATCCAGATCTCGGACCAGCGCGGCCGCCAGGTTAACGCGACGGCGCTCACCACCGGAGAGATTGGCGACCTTGGTATCCATACCGAGGTCATTGATACCGATGCCATCGAGGACCTCGCGGATGGAAGCGTTACCCGCCCACTCGTGTTCAGCGAGTCCCAGCGGTGCAATGACGCACTCAAACACGGTGGAATTCGGGTCGAGCTCGGCGCCCTGGGTGACATGCGCCATGGCCATGTCGTTGGCTCGCGAAATACGTCCGGAGTCCGCTGGCTCCACGCCTGCCAGAATCTTCAGCAGTGTGGACTTGCCGCCACCGTTCAAACCGACAACACCGATGCGGTCGCCCTCTTGAACACCGAGGCTGACGCCGTCGAGCAGAGTCTTGAGCCCGAAGGACTTAGAAATATTCTCGCAATTAATCAGATTCGCCATGATGAGTATTTATTGTGCCCCATTCGACGTTGCCAAGCACACGCCGGACATACCAGGCCACCGGCAGCTCATCGAACTGCTCTTGGGTTACCCATTTAAATTCCGGATGCTCGCCACTGAGCTGGACAGCCTGCGCGTCGTTAGCCTCGCGTACTAGAAAAGTCACCGTGTGGAAGCGGAAGTTCTCCCCGCCCATATCCGGATTGGAATAGTGGGCAAATTCGCTGACCTCCGCTGCGCGCAGGCCGGCCTCTTCACGCAGTTCGCGCACAGCGGCCTCCGCGGGCTCCTCCCCTGCGTCGAGCTTGCCACCGGGCAGATCCCACTGGCCCCCGAGGAAGCCCTCGTATTCACGCAGCAGAAGCAGCAAGCGGTCACCGCGGAAAACTATGCAGTTGCACACCCAGCCGTCGTCGTCAGGCCAGAACTTAGTCCAAGCCACGCCGCGCGGTTCGCGCCGGCCGATCTCGGCCCTGCTGGGGTTGTCATCACGGTGCATGGGGAAAGATTGCCTGTCCTTTATTAAAAGCGCTGGTCTCGTGAGACCTCAGCGAGGCGAACGAAATCGGCAATTTCGAGCTTCTCTCCTCGCTGCTTGGGGTCAATCCCCGCTGCCATAAGCGCCTCTTCGGCTGCGGCGCCAGATCCGTAAATCCCCGATAGGGCCGCACGGAGGGTCTTGCGGCGTTGCGCAAAAGCAGCGTCGATAAGCGGGAAAAGGCGCGCGCGGAATTGCGGCGAGATTTCCCACGGAGCCTCGGGGGCATCGGCGGCATTGGAGTTCTCAGGAGCGTCGGAGCGGGCGTAGCAGTCAATGCGCACAAGCCCGGAATCAACCTTCGGGACCGGCCAAAAGACGTGCGGACCAATGGCACCGGCGCGACGCACTGTGCCGTAGTAGGCGGCCTTGACGCTGGGGACGCCGTAGATCTTGGAGCCCGGCTGAGCCGCCAGCCGGTCAGCGACCTCGGACTGCACCATCACGAGCACACGGCGGATGGTGGGGAGCTCGGCAAGCATGTGCAGCAGCACCGGTACCGAAACGTTGTATGGCAGATTGGCCACCAGCGCATCTGGGGCGGTCTGAAAGTCCTCGCGGCTGACCTTCAGCGCATCTTTCTCAATGAGCTCTAGCGCGCAGCCGTCAGCGCGCTCAGCGACTGTCTGGGGCAAACGCTCCGCCAACCGCGGATCGATTTCAACAGCCGCCGCGCGGCCGCAGTGTTCGAGCAGCCCGAGGGTCAGCGAGCCCAAGCCGGGGCCAACCTCAACAGGGTAGGAATCCTCCGGCAAGTCCGCCGCAGCGACAATTCGACGCACGGTGTTGGCGTCGTGGACGAAGTTCTGCCCCAATTTCTTCGTCGGGACAATATCCAACTGCGCCGCCAGGTCGCGTACTTCGACCGGCCCCAAGAAAGAAACTTCTGCTTTAGTCACAGTTAGATACTACGGGGTCAACACAAAAAATAGGCTTAGCTCGTTATGGCTAGACGGAACTAGCTTTAACGAAGCCCCATGGAAGCGGTACAAGCGGGCCATGCACCCCAACCCTGACCAGCCTGGACGCGCTCGGCGACAGCGATCTGCTGCTCGCGGGAAGCCTGCGATGCACGCGGTGCATACTCAGTACCGCCGTAAGCTGCCCAGGTGGAATCGGTGAACTGTAGACCACCGGAGAAACCGTTACCGGTATCGATAGCCCAGTCGCCGCCGGACTCACACTGAGCCAGCTGATCCCACACACCGTAGCCAGCGGCCGGAGCTGCAATGCGAGACTTAGTGCCCTGGCGAATAGTGGAGATACCCGGAGCCTTTAGCTCCTTTTCTTCCAGGACCTCGCGTCCGAGCTCTTCACCATCGCGAGAGGTGACCTTGACCTGACGCTCTACCTGGCCCGGCTCACCCTCCTGCTCAACGATGCGCTCATCTTCGAACATCGAATCATCTTCAATGATGTGCTCGTGAGCTGGAATCTCCTCAGTCTCGGTGATGGTCTTATCAATCAGACGAGACAGCGCGATGCGCATCCCCTCGGTGACCGGAGCATCCAGACCCGGCTCGACGGTGTCATCTTCACGCAGCTCAATGCCACGCTGAGCCAGCACATCTCCGACGGTCAAAGCCGGGACGGTCAGGTCGATGTCCTTGGCATCGTCGTGAAGCACAATATTCTTGGCACGAACGACGTCGAGTTCGACCCCCTTAGCGGAAATCTCGCCCTTTTCGACCTCGACCTTGTCCTTATCGGAGATGAGCCCCTGCTTCTTCAGACCTTCAATCAGCTCATCGGTAGTGATGGCATTGGTCTTGTGCTCCTGCGGCTTGCCATCGACAATCATCGTGACCGGCTTGGCAGAGCGGTAGACCAGCTTGCCGCCGTCCGTGAGATCGCCCTGACGCTGAACCAGGTCTCCGCCGGTGGTTTCGACACCAGCCTTCTCTAGAATGGCCTTGTCATCCTTGGACCAGGTTGCAATTTGCTCGACCTTGCCGTCAATTTCGACGGTGATGGTGTCGTAGTTGGATGCCGCGACAGTGCCACCCAGAGCAACAGCAGCGACCAGACCGCCAGCAGCGATCTTGGACGAAGTGGAGACTCCGTCGTTAGCACGATTGAGATGACGCTTCTTCGCAGCACTCACGGGGTTCGTCACAGCCTTTCGGAGGATGGGCAGCTATCAGATGAAAGAAATACAGTTTGTAACAGTACGGTAAAGATTCAGTGTTGTCTAAAATATATCGATAAAAGTGACGGGAAATACAACAAACCGCCCCGGCTGCATTTCCACAGCTCAGGGCGGCAATACGCCGGCACGTGCTTAAATGCCGTACACCCGACGTGCGTTATCCGTCAAAATCTGCGCCATCTCCTCCGCCCCGATTTCTCGGGCCGCAGCCATCGCACGCGCCTGATGCCCGATAAAAGTTGACTCATTGCGCGCACCTCGGAACGGCTCCGCGGTCATGTACGGAGCATCGGTTTCCACCAGCAGCTGCTCCGCCGGCGCCTCAGCCACAGCCTGCCGCAGGTAATCATTGCGTTTGAAGGTCACGTTTCCGGTAAAGCTCAGCAGGTAACCGCGCGCAATGGCCTCGCGGGCAACCTCAATGGGCGAGGAGAAGCAGTGCAAAATGACCGTATTGTCATAGCCGTCCAACGCCGCCATCAGATCTTCATCGGCGTCGCGGTTATGAATCATCAACGGCTTGCCGACGGTTGCTGCGAGCTCCATATGCCACTGCAACGCAGCCAGCTGTTCGCTCTTCGACGCGCAGCCGTCGAGAGAATCCAACCAGTACCAATCCAATCCCGTCTCCCCCACGGCCACAACCCTGGGGTCGGCAGCCATGTCGGTTAAGCGGGCCTTGGCGTCGTCGTCAAGCTCGTGTGCGCGCGTCGGATGGATGGCGGCGGCGGCCCAGACGTTGGGGTGCGCGTGTGCGGCGGTAAAGGCCAGTTCGGTTTCCGGCATGCCATCGCCGACCGTGCAAACTCCGACGACGCCCGCTGCGGCGGCACGGTCCATGAGAGCCGCAATCTCCTCCGGAGTTTGCGCCCCGCAGGACGCGAGATGCGTGTGGGCGTCAAACAGCGGAGTGAGATACTCCGCGGGTTCTGCAATTTTGCGTTTGCGCTTTCCCATTCTTCTACTGCGCCCCTACTTCACCTGTGCCCACTCAGGGCCGTGCTCAGCCAACTCAGAGTCGAGCTTGGAGAAAATCGGCTTCGGCTTGGCAAGCTGCGTACCCGGCTCAATGTCGAAGCGATGCCAGGCGGCCTTCTGATTGACGTAGTCACCAGTGATGATTGGGTAGCTCCTGCCCTCTGCCGGCAGGTCTGCGCCGACCGGTTCGACCGGCATGTCGTCCTCGACTTCCTGGACTTCCGGCATTGCGGCCCAGATGCCCTCGCCGCCCAGGGTCTCGAAGACCTTCTGCGCGCTTTCCGGCAGGTACGGGGTCAGCAGGACATTGGCGTCGCTGACTACCTGCAGCGCTGTCCACAACACAGTGGCGAGACGCTCACGCTGGGACTCGTCCTTCGCCAGCTTCCACGGCTCCTGCGCAGCAATGTAGGCGTTCGCCTCCCCGACCAGGTGCATTGCGGCAGTAATACCGGCGCGGAAACGGGACAGTGCGAGTGCGTCGCCGACCTCGGCGAAAGAGCGCTCAGCCAGGTCGAGCAGTTCACGGTCAGCGTCGGTGAGCTCGCCCGGAGTTGGCACCTCACCGAAGTTCTTGAAAGCCATGGACACGGTGCGGTTGACCAGGTTGCCCCAGGAGTTGGCCAGCTCGTTATTCACGCGGCGGACAAACTCATCCCAGGTGAAGTCGGTGTCCTGGTTTTCCGGACCAGCCATGGCGATGAAGTAGCGCAGCGGATCCGGACCGAACTCCGCCAGGAAGTCCTTCACATAGATGACAACGCCCTTGGAAGAGGAGAACTTCGAGCCCGACATGGTCAGGTACTCCGAGGAGACGACCTCCGTCGGCAGGTTCAACTCACCGAGCTCCCCGACTTTACCTCCGCGGGAGCCTTCGCCACGGTAGCCCAGCAGCTCAGCCGGCCAAATCTGGGAGTGGAAGGTGATGTTGTCCTTGCCCATGAAGTAGTAGGACAGCGCCTCCGGGTCATTCCACCACTTGCGCCACGCTTCCGGGTCACCGATGCGCCAGGCCCACTCAATGGAAGCAGATAGGTAACCGACGACAGCGTCGAACCAAACGTATAGTTTCTTGGTTCCGTTTTCCGACCAGCCCTCCAGCGGAATCGGAACACCCCAGTCAATGTCACGGCTCATTGCGCGCGGACGGATGTCCTTCAGGATGTTCAGGGAGAATTTCAGCACATTTGGGCGCCAGTCCTTGCGCCCTTGAAGCCACTCGGTCAAGGCCTCTGCCAGCGCTGGCAGGTCTAGCAGGAAGTGCTCAGTTTCAACGAACTTCGGGGTCTCGCCGTTGATTTTCGACACCGGATCAATCAAATCGGCCGGGTCAAGCTGGTTACCGCAGTTGTCACACTGATCACCGCGGGCACCGGACGCACCACAGATTGGGCAGGTACCTTCGATGTAACGATCCGGCAGCGTCCGACCTGTCGACGGGGAAATCGCACCCATCGTGGTCTGCTTGACCATGTAGCCGTTTTCGTAGAGCCCGCGGAAGAGCTCCTGGACAATCGCGTAGTGGTTGCGCGTGGTAGTGCGCGTAAACAGGTCGTAGGAAAGCCCCAGACCCGCGAGGTCCTGCACAATCTGGCGGTTGTAACGGTCGGCCAATTCCTGGACAGAAACGCCTTCCTTCTCCGCTTGCACAAGCAGCGGCGTGCCATGCTCATCAGTACCGGAGACCATCAGCACGTCATTGCCAATCATTCGCTGGTAGCGAGCGAAAACGTCCGAGGGGACTCCGAAACCTGCAACATGGCCGATATGTCGCGGACCGTTAGCGTACGGCCACGCAACTGCTGTGAAAATGCGAGACATATCTAACAGGGTAATAGATGACCTACCATCACGATGAACTGTGCCCTCATGAAGTCTTCCAAGAACTGTCCCCTAGCGTCATCGCGCGCTCGCGCAGTCACTACGCTTATGTCCTATGTCCACTCGGTCCACCTCCTCCGACTCGGCCGCTGACTTCACTTCGCGCGCGACCACTGCGCTAGCTCGTCTTATCGCCGCCGGTCATCGCCCCGCCGCACTCGTCGGCTCCTGGTTCGGTTATCGCGCAGTTCTCGCCGCCAACGTCGAGCTCACCGCCTGCGATTCGACAGCGCTTTTCACCAGCCCCGGCTCCGATGCGTGGATATTTGGGTTCCGCCCCTACTCCGGCACCAGCGCGCATGGGACCGCTGGCTGCGTCGCATTGCTTGCCGACGACGGCACGTGGCATTTCGACGGCCCCGGCACCGGTGACCCCTCAAATCCGGATTTCCAAGCCCTTCAGGAGGCCATCACTTACTCGCACGAACACACGCGTGACGACGCGCTCCCCGCGGCCACACCACTGGAGTGGGATCAGGGCGACCGAGAACACCACCAGCGTGCGGTGGCGAACTGCAAGGAGGCAATTGCCGCAGGCGAGGTGTATCAAACCTGCATTTCCACACGCTTTCACGCGGAGCTGAATGCGGAATCGGGCACGAACGTCGAGGTGGACAACGCTGCACTAGCCCACGCCGGCGCGTGGTTTTCCTCCCGCGTGGCGCGGTATCAGCCGGCTCGAGCGGCATTCTTGCCCGGCAACCTCGATGCTGGAATTCCAATTCTGACCTCGCTGAGTCCTGAGGAGTTCCTCATCCGCGCGGGCACAAGCGTGACTGAAACTCCTATCAAAGGCACGATTCCCGCTGACCGGCCCCCGCATGAGCTGTTGCGCAGCGATAAGGATGTCGCCGAGAACATCATGATTGTCGACCTGGTGCGCCACGACCTCGGCCAGGTGGCCAAAACTGGCACTGTGAAGGTCACGGATCTACTTAGTGTGCGTCCGGCACCGGGCGTGTGGCACCTGTTTTCCACAGTTTCCGCGGAACTTCCCGATCAGCTCAGCCACGCTGAGTTGATCGATGCCTGCTTCCCACCGGCCTCAGTCACCGGTACACCGAAGCTGCGAGCAATTGAGCTTCTGCGCGAGTGGGAACCCGAGCCCCGTGGTGCTCACTGCGGCGCGATTGGTGCGGCCCACGGGGATGCGCTTGAGCTCAATGTCGCCATTCGTACCGCTGAGTACGCAAAAGACCCGAACTCGGGGAGAGTTCGGGTCGAAGCTGGCATCGGCGGTGGCATCACCATCGGGTCTACACCCGAGGGCGAATGGGCCGAGATTGAGGCCAAGGCCGCACCGCTGCTGTTGGAAAGCTAGTTGCGCAATTTACGAGCACGGCGGCGTTCGCGCTGTTCGGCTGCTTCCGCCAAGCGGCGCTCGCGAGCCATGCGCAGGGCAAACTGACGCTGTTCCTTGTCATCGAGGTACATCGGATCGTCGGAAAGCCCCTTAACCAGCGCCACCATCAGCGCCAAGATAACAATGACGAACGGGCTTGCCGCCAAAATGGTGATGTTCTGCAGGTTGGACAGGGCATCGCTGCCGCCGGTGACCAATAGGACAATCGCAATCAGAGCGGTGAAAATACCCCACATAGCAGTGACCGTGCGCGATGCTGTGAGTCGACCGAACTGGCTCATGGTGCCCATCACCGTGGAGGCAGAATCCGCCGAGGTAATGAAGAAGGTAGCCAGCAGAATCATTGCAATAGCGGAAGTAATCGCGCCACCCGGCAGGGATTCCAGCAGGTTGAACAGCTGGCTCTCAGCCGAGCCGTCGCCATAGATGGAAGCACCCTGCTGCTCACGAGTAATGGCGGTGCCACCAAAGATGGAGAACCATACCGCAGAGACAATCGACGGAACTGCGACGACGGTGAAGACGAACTCACGGATAGTACGGCCGCGAGAAATGCGCGCGATGAACATACCGACAAACGGCGACCAGGAAATCCACCAGGCCCAGTAGAAAATTGTCCAGGACGAGAGCCATTCGCCGGCGGTACCGTCAGCGGAAGCGCTGGAGCGGGCGGCCATCTCAAAGAAGGAATTCAGGTAGCTACCAATAGAAGTCGGAATCAGGTTCAGAATCACCACGGTAGGGCCGAGGACCAACACCAGCAGAGCCAGCAGGCCAGCGGCAACCATGTTGAAGTTCGAAATGTACTGAATGCCCTTGCCTACACCCGACAGCGCAGAAGCCAAAAAGGCACACCCCAGAATGAGGATAAGACCAATCCACAAACTTGTGCCCTTGATGGCAGTGAAACCGTTGATCTCCAAACCAGCGGAAATCTGCAGCACACCAACACCGAGAGAGGCTGCCGTACCGAAGACGGTGGCAAAAATCGCAAGTGCGTCGATAAGCTTGCCCAACCATCCCTCAGCGCGACGTGCGCCAATGAGCGGGATGAACGCCGCGGAAATCAGCTGCTTACGACCAAGACGGTAGGTCGAGTAAGCAATGGCAAGGCCGACGATGGCGTAGAGCGACCACGGGTGCAGAGTCCAGTGGAACATCGTCGATGCCATGGCGGTACCGACTTCCTTTGGCTGGTGACCCGGCACACCTTCGCGGTAGAAGGTCAGTGGCTCAGCAACGCCGTAGAACATCAGACCGATGCCCATACCGGCGGCGAACATCATGGCAACCCAGCTAGGTGTGGAAAACTCTGGTTTCTCGGCGTCCTTGCCCAGGCGGATGTGACCGAACTTGGAAATCGCGATGGACACAATAAAGAAGACAAAGACGGTGCTAGCCAAGATAAACAGCCAGCCGGTGTTCTCCACGACCCAGTTCAGAGAACTAGATGCAAACGTGGAGAAACTGTCCGGCCACACCAGTCCCCAGACGATAATTGCCAGAATTGCGGCAATGGCGGGGACGGTAACCCCGAGGTTCACGGGAGCGTGAGAATCGTCGGCCCTGACTTCGCCAACGACCGACTCCCCTACTTCTTGTTGTATTTCATGTTCTGGTGGATTCGTCATTCCTCCACCATGTCCACCATTGACCTGGGATTTCAACTTAGAATGCGGGTTTTCTCAGGTTTTCTTCATTTTTTCCCAGCTTGCAAAAACTGCCAATAATGGCGTTTACCCTGTTCACTGTCGTGCGCTGGGCATTTCCTGGCACAAAGTAACAATCGCCTAACGATTTTCCTCGCGAGCAGCCAAAACCGCCTGATAGAGATCACGGTGCTTTGTCATTCCAGCCTCCGCCGCAGCCTGCTTCGCGGCGTCCTTCAACCGCATGCCATCAGCCACGAGCTCCTCCACGCGGTCAACTAGGTCCTCCGTGGATACCTCCGTCGCCTGCTGCCCCGCGCCCTCAATCACCACCGTAATTTCTCCGCGGACACCTTCTTCCGCCCACGCAGCCAGTTCTCCCAGCGTCTCGCGGCGAGTCTCTTCAAAGCGCTTGGTCAACTCACGGCTTACCGACGCGCGCCGCTCCTCACCTAAAATCTCCGCGGCATCCGCCAACGTGGCAGCCAATCGATGCGGCGACTCAAAGAAACAACAGGCTCGCTTCTCTGTCTTCAGTGATTCCAACCAGGCCCGGCGCGCCCCCTGTTTACGAGGTGCAAAGCCATCGAAGCAGAAGTGGCCGACACCCAAGCCGCTGAGAGCCAATGCGGTAGTCACCGCGCTCGGTCCCGGTACGCAGGACACCGGCACACCCGCGTCGTGAGCAGCCGCCACCACAGCCAGGCCAGGGTCTGACACCACCGGCATCCCCGCATCGGTCACCACAATGACTTTCTGTCCCGCCTTCGCCGCCTGAATCAGCGACTCAGTGCGGCTCTCTTCGTTGTGATCGAAGTTCGAAACAAACTTCCCCTTGGGGGAAATGCCCAGCGCTGTGGCTAGGTTGCGCGCCCGCCGGGTGTCTTCCGCGGCGATGATATCGGCGTCGATAAGCGCACCGCGCAAGCGGTCGGAGGCATCGGCGATATTGCCCAGCGGCGTTGCCACCAGAGTGATGCCGGGAGCCAGCGTCGTAGCCTCGCTGAGGGGCTCGTTCTCGTGCGGTTGGAAGTTCGATGCCGAATGCGTCATGATTCCATAGCTTAAACTGACATTCGTGACCGATGCCGCTTTAACCCCACCACCGGAAACCGAGCGCCGCGCGAAAAAGCGTTTCCTGCGCCCGATTCCCCCGCTGCCGCCACTGCGGCGGTGGGACAAATGGGATACCGCCACTTTTGTGGTTCTCGGAATCGTCGCAGCGCTAACGCGTTTCATCGGGCTTGCTGCCAAGACCGACAATGGCACCCCGCTCTTCGATGAGAAGCACTATGTGCCGCAGGCATGGCAGATTCTGGCGTCCACGCGCGACCCCATCTCGTCTGGCATTGAGGACAATCCCGGCTACGGTCTGATTGTGCATCCGCCAGTGGCCAAGCAGGTCATCGCCTTGGGCGAGTGGATCTTCGGTTATTCACCAATGGGCTGGCGATTTATGTCGGCGGTGTGTGGCACGCTGGTTATCCTGCTGCTCATGGACATCGTCCGACGCATCTCTCGCGGCTCGCGGTTGGCGGTGGGTATTGCTGGTCTCTACGCGCTTGCCGACGGAGTGCTGTTTGTCTCCTCTCGGGTCGGCATGCTGGACATGATTCAGACCTTCTTCATCATCGCGGCCGCGTGGGCACTTCTCATTGACCAGGCCGATGCCCGCAAGCGCCTGGAATCCGCCACGGAGCTAGGTAGTTTCGGCCCCTATCTCAGTTATCGCTGGTGGCGACTGCTCGCCGGCATCATGCTGGGGCTTGCCACCGGGGTGAAGTGGTCCGGTCTGTACTACATGGCCGCATTCGGCCTGTGGTCTGTCTTCACGGATCTGGTGTCACGCAAGAATGCCGGTGCGGACAAGCCCATGCTCGGCGCGCTCGCCCGCGATACCGCCCCGGCGTTGCGTGATCTGGTGGTGGTTCCGCTGGGCGTTTACTTCTTAAGTTGGCGTTCCTGGTTCGCCGAAGAAACGTCGGTCTATCGCCATGTCTCGCCCGAAGACCGCGATACGGGACTTCCCGGCACCGGCTGGCTTCCCGAGGCCGTGCAGAACTACCTGCACTACCAAAACAGCGTGCTGAAGTTCCACGCCGAGCTGACCACCTCTAATGGCCACAAACACCCTTGGGAGTCCAAGCCCTGGGAGTGGCTGGTCAGCTGGCGCCCAATGCTCTACTACTCCACCGAAACCACCTGTAGTGGCGGCCAGGAGTGCAAGGGCTGGATGATGCTCTTTGGCACCCCGCCCATCTGGTGGTTGCTGGTCCCCGTGGTCCTGTGGGCCACATGGCGCTGGCTCGGCCGCCGCGACGGCCGCTACGCGCTGCCAGTCATCGGGTTCCTCGCCTCGTGGCTGCCGTGGGTCATCGGCTACGACCGTCAGATGTACTTCTTCTACGCCACCGCGCTGATTCCATTCGTACTCATCGCCTTTGCTCTGCTTGCCGACGATCTCTCACACTGGTGGCCTCGCGATAAGCCGGTGGGGTTAGTAATCGTTGGCGCACACGCCGCACTAGTGGTGGCCGCGTTTGTGTTCTGGCTGCCGATTTTGACCGGCTACCCGCTGCCTCTCAACCACTTCGATTGGCGGTTCTGGTTGCCGTCCTGGAGCTAGTGCCGCTGTGGCGGCACGCCTGTGACCGGCAACCCGGAGGCGGCTCGCCATGCCTGTGCGATTGCCGTCGGCGTATAACCGCCCAGCCACACAACGGCCAGTGTCAAAGCGGAGACAAACATCAAGGCCAGGCCAGCGATCTCTGATGCTCCCTGAGCGCCGATGAGAATGTCACGAATACCAAAACCGATGCTGAACGTGGCGACGGCACCGTAGACCGGCGCCATGCCCATGGCAGCGCGTGGCCGCCAGGCAGCCCAGAACAATCCCACTGCCAATGCAAGCCGAATTGCCGCGAGTTGGATGGCAAGGCGTGCTCCGAGCTCCATTGGGTCAACGGTGGCAGTGGAACCGTCGATAGGCGCTTCCGTGCTTGTTGCGATTCCTGCACCGTCCTGCGGCTGCGTCGAGGAAAGTCCGAGCGTCATCATGCCGGAGGCGTCGACCAGTGTCGCAATCCCCCAGACCGCCCAGCAAAGGCCCAGTGCAATGAGCACCCCGCGGGCGGTGCCGGCCATGAGCAGCCATGCGCGCTCACGCCGCCGGCGCTCCGGTTCGATGGAGACCAAAATGCGCTCCGAGAGATCATCCGTGGAAATCTCCGGCATACCATCGGCAGGCCCAACCGTAAGGGCGCGGTTCAGCCGCACCGCTCGCTCGTACCAAGCTCGGCACTCCTCGCAGGCCCCAAGATGGGCATCGATGACTTCATCGGCAATGCTTGCCTGCTCGCCATCGAGGCGAGCTGACAATGCTGCGCGAATTTCCTCGCACTCCACGGGGGATCTCCACCGCCTTTAACTCTTAAGGGGGTTGTACCTAATGAGGTCTTACCTGATGAACTGCCTGTCCAAACTGAAACGGCCAGCCCCGAAAACGAAAATCATCACCAGCCCACCGATGAGTGACATCACAAGCTCTGCACCGTTGTCGCGGATAAACAGGCCATTGCCCAAGTGCATCGACCACCAGGCACCAATCATCTCAATGATGAAGACCATCGCCACCGTCGGTGCCAAGAGTCCCAGAATCAGCAACGCGCCTCCGACCAGTTCGACTAGAGCGACAACCCAGACCGTCAAGTGCGCCTGCGGGATATTCGCGGCGACAAAGTAACCGGTCGTCTTGTCGATACCGGTGATAAAAATCTTGTCCCAGCCATGGCAGATGAAGATAATTCCGAGTATCAGGCGGAGAATCACGAGCGCGATATCGCGCATTACCGGTCGATCCATGAGGGACATGCTACCCGACGGCACGGTCAAAACACGGTAGCACTGCGGCTGCGAGAGGCCAGCGACTTAAACATGCAAAAAGGCTTCTCCCAACCCCTCGGGAGAAGCCTTCCGCCAAACACACCCGGTGTGTCATGTCTTAGGTAGTGACATCGTAACAGGCCGAGTTTCTAACAAAAAATCGCGCTGACGTGCTCAGACAACTTTAAGGTTGTTCTACGGCTCAGTTCACAGGACTAGCTCACACGAGCCTGTGGCATTTCGTCATAATCGTCGTCATCAAAGCGGTAGTCAGTGTAGGCCAGATCTGCGAAATCCGGGTCCTCATCATCAAGCTCGACCACTACCGCGCCCGGACGGCGCAGACGCTGTGGAATTCCCAGCTCATCATCCTCGCGGTTACGCACGCCGAGGCGGGCCATCTTCATACGGCGAATTCGGCGAGCCCGCAGTTCCTGCTCTGCACGCACGGTGCGGCGCAGGTTGACCAGGTACAGGGTCATCAAGCCGACACCGACCAGTGGAATCCACCAGGTCCAACCACCGGCGAAAGCAGCGATGATGACCGTGACCGCGATGAACGCTGCCAGCCCAGCAACCGAACGGCGGCGGCGGGCAAAGCGAGTCTCAGCGTACTGGGCATCCGAAATCGGATCGAACCCACCACGACCACGGCGCTTCTCAGCGAACGCGTAATCATCTTCGGTCAAGGTGTCATCGACAGCGACTGCGTCATCGTTGGACTCGACACTGTGGTCGCTGTCGTCCTCGCCGGTCTCGTCGGGTTCCGCCTGCTCGTCTACGGTGTCTGCTGCCTCTTCAGTCTCAGAGAGAGCCTCAGCGTCCGCGTGCTCAGCGTCAGCCGCGGCACCGGAATCAGCGTCAGATTCAACGGCATCTTCGAACATCAAGTCATCGGCGTCGACAAACTGACGGCGAACGTCAACGCTCACATCGGAAGAGGACTCATCTGCACGAACCACGTCACCTTCGGCGGAGGCAACGGCGGAGTCAGATTCAGCATCCTCGTCATTAACGACAGCCTGCAGCGACTGGTCTGCAGACTCATCATCGGACACGTCCATGTCAGAGCGGTCAGAAGACTCAGCAGTGGCTTCCTCGGTAGCGGAATCATCCGCCTGCGGGGTCTCCTCTTCTGCATCTGCCGCTTCCAGCTCGTAGACGATATCGCCGTCAACGACGGCCGGGTCGGCCGCCTCGTCCACGGTGTCGTCGATAAGCACGTCGCTGACATCGAAGTCATCGTCGACCTGCGCGTCAACGGTTTCGAGAGAATCGTCGACTTCTTCGGCCACGCGCACGTCCGACTCCTTAAAAGACGGACGGCGGCGCGTCGTGGCCAACTCCTCGCCACCACGATGCAGCACGCGGGTCTTACCAAGCGCATCGGAGGTACGACGGATCGGCTTGCGCGTATTGACCACCAGCGGGGCCAGCACAAACAGCCACAGTACAACGATGAGTATCAGCAACAGTGAAGTTGACATATTTTGTGTCTCCTTGCGATTTCGCCCGGGGTTTCGCCGTCTCTCCCCGGCCCAAATACGCCACCCACATGCCCTTCCACAGAGGCATTTGCGAAGGCAGTCAGCGTATCTAGAGCGAATTCGCCCAATAGTAGAGTTGTCATCACCCTATCGGCGTGTGTTACTCAGACTACTCAGGCGCGCCGTTGCGGTGGGTATTTCTCCGCCTCTTCATATTGCGCGCGACCACTCGCCACGATGAGGTCCACTGCACTGTCCTCCCCCACCCGCGCATAGGTCAGATGATCGCGCCACGCGCCATCCATATGGAAGGCTTCCCGCGCCACGCCTTCGTACTCGAACCCACAGTTTTCCAGCACGCGTATCGACGGGACATTGCTGTCCAACACAGTCGCTTCAATTCGGTGGACGCCAACTCTCTTGGCATAATCCGACGCCAACGCCACTGCCGCAGTGGCGACCCCTCCACATGTAAAGCCGCTGCCGACCCAGTAGCCAATCCATGCGTGAGCGACGGGGAAAGGCGTAATACCGCCGAGTGTGAGCATGCCGGCGAACTGGCCGTCTACCTCAATGGTGGAGACAATCATGTCTCCCGCAGCCTCTGAACGACGCCAACTGCGCAGGTTACGGCGGAAAACAGAAGCCCTGTGGGCGTTATCCCAGTCGTCCTCGAGGGTTGGCTCCACGGGGCGCAAAATGGGCTCGTCACGCAGCCGCAGTGCCCGCCATGCAGAGGCATCAGAGCGCTCTGGCACACGCAGGCGGACTCGGCCGCCACTGGTTACTAGACGAGAAGTACGCACAGCAACAATACTCGCGGTAGTGGAGTGAGGTTAGGCCTGGCGCGCCATGAACAGCACGTCAACTACATCTCCCGGACGCACGTGCAGCACGTCTTCCGGAATCACGATGAGGCTGTTGGCTTCCGACATACCGGCCAAAAGGTGGGCTTGCGCACCGCCGGAACCTCCCAGCGGCTGCACCATGTATTCGCCGGTCTCGCGGTCACGCATGAGCTGGCCACGAATGTAGCCACGGCGCTTCTCCGCCGACTCGATCGGGCCGACAGCACGAGCGGTGACAGCGCGGCGGCGGGGATTGCGCTTCCCCAACGCCAGCCGAATGAGGGGACGAACCATGACCTCAAAAACGACCAATGCGCCGACCGGATTCGACGGCAGGAGGAACGTTGGAATCTTGTCATCTCCCAGCAGACCAAAGCCCTGGACTGAACCAGGATGCATAGCGATGCGGGAAACATCAACCTCGCCCAATTCAGCCAGCACACGGCGAATCTGCTCACCTGCGGCACCGCCGACAGCCCCCGTGATGACCAAAAGCTCACTGCGAATGAGCTGGCCTTCGATGATTTCTCGGATGCGACGGGGCTCACCGGTGGCAATACCCACTCGGTGTACCTCGGCCCCGGCATCGCGGCCGGCTGCTGCCAACGCGTAGGAGTTGACGTCGTAGACCTGACCGAGCCCCGGCGTGCGGTCAACATCGACCAACTCATTACCAATGGAAATCACGGACATACGCGGCTTGGGGTGCACCAAAACCTTCGAACGCCCCACCGCTGCCAGCAATCCAACCTGTGACGGCGAAATCACCGAGTCCAAGGACACAGCCACGTCACCCGGCTGCACGTCGTCGCCAACCTTGCGCACAAAGTCACCGGAGTAGACCGGATGGAGAACATTAACTCGACGGCCACCGCGGTCGGTCCAGTTTAGGGGCACGACGGCGTCGGCAAGCGATGGCAGCGGCGCACCAGTTTGTACGCGCACGGCCTGCTTCGGCTGTAGCCGCATCGGATGGTGAGATCCGGCTGTCACCTCACCGACAACAGGTAGCTCAACCTCGCGAAAATCAACATCACTCTGACGCGCATCCGGAGGTAAAGGCCCAGATTCACCGACGATATCGACAGCCCGCACCGCATAACCATCGATTGCTGACTGCACGAACCCCGGCAACGGCTGCTCAGCGATGACATCCTCAGCGCACAGCATGCCGAGGGATTCCGAAATAGCAACGCGCACAGGATCAGGCATCACAGCGTGTGCGGTGATTGCCGCCAACTGTTCTTCCACAGAACGCATGTTTTACCTTCCTCGGCACCAACCCGCGGTGCGCTTTATGGCTATTCAGCTTCTCAGTACAAGCCTCTATAAAAAGGCTTTAAGCCTGTTCATCCTGCGCCAGACGCTGCTGCATGTAGTCGCGCAGCCCCTCGCCGTAGTCCGGATGCCTGAGTCCAAAGTCTACGCAAGCACGAATGAAGCCACCAGGATTTCCCAGGTCATGGCGGAACCCCTTGTGAACGACCACATGAACCGGATGCCCCTCTTGAATCAGCAGCTCAATTGCATCGGTGAGCTGGTATTCGCCGCCCTTACCGCGCGGGATGCGGCGCAGCGCATCGAAGATGGCGCGATCGAGCAAGTAACGTCCGACTGCAACGAAGTTGGATGGAGCATCCGCAGGGTCCGGCTTTTCCACCATGCCCTTGACTCGCTTCACATCGTCCCAGGCATCAGCGTCGGCCGCGTCAGCACCGAGCTCACCAGACTCCGCCGGGGTGGCGTCCTCAATATCGAAGACACCGTAGTTGTAGACCTCTTCATGAGGAATTTCCAGCGCACACAGCACCGAACCACCAAAGCGCTCGCGCACTTCCGTCATCCGATCCATCACGCCCACTGGGAGCACGAGATCGTCGGGAAGCATGACAGCAACGCTGTCCTCATCGTCTTCGAGCAGCGGCTCTGCGACCAACACCGCATGCCCCAGGCCCAGCGGTCGATCTTGAACAACGGATTCCACGCGAATGACCTCGGTGGCGCGGCGTACCTTCGCTGCAATCTTGTCCTTGCCACGCTCGGCGAGAGTCTGCTCAAGGTCCGGGCGCGGGTCGAAGTGCCCAAGCACGCCATCCTTACTCGGCGCTGTGACAATAGCCAGGCGTTGCGCACCAGTGGCGGCGGCCTCTTCAGCAATCATCTCGATGCCCGGCGTATCAACTACGGGCAGCAATTCTTTCGGCACTGTCTTGGTGGCAGGCAAGAATCGCGTACCCATGCCCGCGGCAGGAACGATGACAGTTCGAACCGGAGTAGTCATGTCCGAACCAGACTCTTTAGACGATGAGACCATAATGGCAACGATACCTATATAACTTCCATTTGCTCGGAGGCTGACCCCGCTTTTTCAACGCATTAATCAGAAATTTTCTCCTGCGCGGACGACAGAGGTCTCTCCCCTACCTGACAGAGTAGGTTTGCAGGTATGGCTCCGCTTCCCGAAACCACGTCTGATTTCAAAACCCGCACACGGTACGAGGTACTCGCCGCACGCGCCGCCAAGGGGCAGCGTGAGCGCATGCTTGACGACGAAGCACTGGCACAGCGGTTGCAAGAATGGTTATCCAATACCGTCGGCGACCTCGCAAAACCCGTCATTGCCGCTTATGTCCCCGCTGGCGACGAACCCGGCGCAAGCGTTTCTAGTTCGACTGGTGGTGAGCCCGGCCAGGGCTTTGTGGAGGCTCTGGCCAACGCGGTTCCCGGAGCACGAATTCTGCTTCCCGTCTGCCCGCCCGGTCCACCACAACCGCTGCACTGGGGTTACTACAACGGCAGCTTCCACAAGGGCCGATTTGGACTCTTAGAACCTGTTTCGGTGGAAGACTCTGCTGGCCCAGCTGAGCTGGGTGTTGCCGACGCCATTATTCTGCCGGCAGTTGCGGCCGACCTCGCAACCGGGATGCGGTTAGGGCGTGGCGCTGGTTACTACGATCGCAGCTTGGTTTTCGCTCGACGCGACGACGATACGGATGGAGCGAGAACTGCGGTCATCGCTGTTGCGGTTTTCGACACCGAATTGCGCACGGAGCTTGCCTACGATGAGCACGACATTCCTGCCGATTATGTGATCACGCCAGCGGGGATTTCACAGATTTAATGGAACCGATTCCGGGATTTTCGCGCCTAACTTAATATGAGCCCAAAATATTCGTCCCGGTTTCCGCGTCCATTCCGAAAGCTCCGCCCCACAACTATTCGGCGGATGGTTGCCCTCACTGTTTTCCTATGCGCAGTCGGCCTGGCGGCGGTGGAGTCATTGACACCCCGCAGCGGCCATATTCGGGTAGTGGTTAGCGCCAAATCCATTGCCGCTGGCGCATCGGTGGCAGAACAAGATGTGGCTTTCAAGGACATTCCCCGGGAGCTCGTTCCCGGTGGAGCCGTAACGGACATCGCCTCTGTGCGGGGACGCACCCTGGCCACCGGCATGTCACCGAGAGAGATAATTACAGAGCAGCGAATGGTCGGCCCGTCACTTGCCAAGTCGCTGACGGGGACGTCGGAAAGCAAAATTATTGCCATCACGTTGACTGATGCGGGCATTGTGTCCGCTCTTCGCACTGGTGACAGCGTGGATATTGTGTCGACAGCGGATGAGCGCGGGGTGGCGGCGCCGCTTGCACACGGGGCAAGGGTGGTCAACATCGTCGACGATGAGGTGGTCTTGGTCGCTCTGCCCACCGGCGCCGCGGAGGTGGTGGCTGCGACATCGCTAGCATCTCCGCTCACACTGTTACTCGCGGGTTAGTGACCAAAATCTCACTGGTTCAAAGAATTTACGGCTCTGAACAGTGTTTTTCGCAGAAAGTTGACTTGTCCCACAACTTAGTGCAGGGATACAATGGCCAGGCAATTCAAAACTACGATTAGAGCGAAGAAGAGTGGCACTGCCTGATATCGCACTGCCCCGTTTCTCAAAATCGTATGGGCCTGCCATGAGCAACACGATGACTCACAGGTCTCGTTTGGTTTGTTCCGTTTCTACAGAAGGAAATTTCCTATGCTTAAGGGCTTTAAAGAGTTCATCATGCGCGGCAACGTCATCGACCTGGCGGTCGGTGTTGTCATCGGTGCTGCGTTCACCGCAATCGTCACTGCTTTCACCGACAGCCTGCTCGAGCCGCTGCTGAACACCATCGGTGGCGCAGAGGTCACTGGCCTTGGCTTCGAAATCATCAGCGGCAACCCGTCGACCTACCTTGACTTCGCAGCTGTCATCACCGCAGTCATCAACTTCCTGCTGGTCGCAGCGGTTGTCTACTTCGTCATCGTTGCTCCGATGAACAAGTTCAACGCGATGCGTGAGGCTCGTCTGGAGACCTCCGCTGAACCGGAGGTCACCGAGGCTGACCTGCTGACTGAGATTCGTGACCTGCTGGCAGAGCAGAACGGCAAGCCGAAGACGGAGCTGAACTAGCCTCTAGCTGCTAGTTGCGAGCTTCCGATAAGAAGCTAACTAACGCTTTTTACACAGCGCTCATCCCCAATGGGGTGGGCGCTGTTTTGTCCAGTAGTCCGCATCAAAATCACGAGCATCCTCCGGGGATTCATCGTGATAGTGCACTGTGCGCGCAGTTTTCGCACTGCGCGACTGGGCAAAGTTTTTCGCCGGTGCACCTGCGCGACGACGCTGCCTACGGCTGCCACTGCGCGGCGCGGCTTGCTCAGGCTGATTGGGCTGCTTAGCGTCGCCCATTCCTAGACGCTCCAGCGGCAGAGGTCATCAAGCACGTGAGAGACCAGCGGGAGAATTGTCGCCATGCCATCGCGCACTGCAGCGCGAGACTCCGCGAGATTGATAATCACTGTCTGACCGGACACACCGGCCAAACCGCGGGACAGCCCCGCATCCAAGGCGCCAGCTCCCATACCGGAGTTACGAATAGCCTGCTCGATGCCCTGCAGCCGCACATCGAGAACCTTGCGAGTGGCATCCGGAGTCTTCGCACGAGGACCAACTCCAACACCACCCACCGTGACGACCAAATCTGCGCCACCGACAACAGCGGTATCTAGAGCCTTCCGGATCTCACGCTTCACTGCACCCGTGCTGACCACGGCATCGACCGAGTAGCCGTCTTCTTCCAACAGCTCAACCATGAGCGAAGCCGCACCATCCGGGTTCTCGAAATGGTCGCCCACGAGGACAACGAACGCATTTCGGACCTGGCCGTCGTCGTTGATAAGACGCTCCATCTCAGCGAGGTTGACGTCACTTGGCTCAGTACTCACGGTTTCACTCATCTGCTCTATCTCGCTTTCTCCCACAGCTTTTCACTCGAAGTTTCACTCGAAAACTCTTCTACAGATGGTGAGGTACTCACTCCACCACGCTGCCTATCAATCCTGGGCTTCTGCCAAGGTGACATCGACCGTTCGCTCGTTGCCGCCTCGCTCATCTGTAACTGTAAGTGTGACAGAATCCCCGATCCGATGCGACCGAATAGCCGCAATTAGTGCAACGCCGTTGTCAAGTGTGCGGTCATCAACCTTGGTAATCAGGTCACCATCTTTCAGCCCCGCTTTATCAGCTGGGCCACCTGGCGTTACCTCTCGCACCAGTGCACCACGTGCAATCGGACGCGAATCGATCTGGGCGCCAATGACAGGCATCCGCGCCTTGCCGGAATCGATCAGGTCTTCCGCTATGCGACGAGCCTGATTAACCGGAATTGCGAAACCAAGGCCAATGCTGCCCGCCTGCTCCGACGCCTCACTGTTAGAGGCAATCACGCTGGGCACACCGATGAGGTTGCCTTCCATGTCCACTAGCGCTCCGCCGGAGTTACCCGGATTAATCGCCGCATCGGTCTGGATTGCATCAATGACCGAGGACTGACCGTCTTCACCAGCGGCGGTCACCGGACGGTTCTTAGCGGAGACAATGCCCTGCGTAACAGTGGAGGTCAGTCCCAGTGGCGAACCAACGGCTACCACTTCCTGGCCAACCTGAACCTGCGAGGAGTTGCCCAGCGAGATTGGGCGCAGCCCGTTAACACCTTCAATTCGAATAACGGCAATATCCGTAGCCGCATCCCCTGCAACCAGAGTTGCCGGGTGCGTGGTGCCGTCGGAAAGCAGGACTTCCATATGTGCGTCCGGACCCGCGCCTGCGACGACGTGATTATTCGTCAGCACCAGACCGTCGGACGACAGAATGGAGCCTGACCCCGACGCCATGCCCCGCTCCGAGGCAGTGGTGATGGAGACGACACTGGGAAGGACCTTCTGCGCGACCTTCTCCACGGACCCCTCAGCTGCTGCTACCTGACGGGTTTCCGCAGGCTTATCCAGCGCGTTGTCCGCGGGGGCCGACGACTGCGAGTTGTGAACTACCCATGCGCCGACACCACCACCGATACCGGCCGAGCACAGCATCAGGGCAGCGACTGCCAGCGCCCCCATGCCCTTAGCCCCCTGGGCACCCTTGGTCTTCTGCTGATTGGCCGCAACGTCCCACTCTGAACCGCCTCCGTAAGCGCCGTTCGGCTGAGACGGGATGGTGTTGTAGTGGGAATTCTCCCAGCCGCGCTCATTGACAGAAAACTGGTTTGTCTCACCAGCATCCCCAATGGCACGGTTCTCGCTGAAGTTGTGAGATTGCGAGGAGTAGTGTCCCCGCTCATCTCCTCGCGAGGAATCGTTGAAAGAGTTGCTCATACGTAATACCTTGCACTGTCTGTCTAACAATTGGCTGAGAGCAGTCTGCGGTCTCGCCGATAATTCCCCGAATGAAACACCGAATCCCCGCCACGCACTTCCTTAAAAGGCCGCGTGCAGCGGGGATTACATCAGCTTTGACGTGGGGTTATGCGTTTCTAGCTAGGCTCTTGAGCTGAATCGGAGTCTTCGCCTTTTCCGCTGTGCGGACTGCCCGGCAGAGTCACTCGCATCAAGGCACCGCCATCATCGGACTCATCGGCAGTAATCGTGCCCCCGTGGCGGACGATGACCGACTTCACAATGGCCAAGCCCAGGCCGGATCCAGGCATCGACCGCGACTGAATGGAACGGTAGAAACGCTCGAAGACCTTGTCTCGATCTTCCTTCGGGATACCTGGCCCCGAGTCCGCCACCGTGAATTCAGCGACAACCTCACTGAGCGGCGTTAGACGAACCCGCACGGTGCCATTTTCTGGCGACCACTTTGCAGCATTGTCCATTAAGTTCAAAACTGCGCGACCAAGACCCGCCGAATCCCCGTAGACATACCACGGAGCTGTCTGCACATCGAAGGTAATATCCGGACGACGACGCTCAACACGCGCCAGCGACGTGGAAATGATTTCGTCGACATCGACATGCTCAATAACCTGTTGCGGGCCATCTTCGCGTGCCAAATCAACCAAGTCACCGACCAACGTCGACAACTCTTCCAACTGTGCGATGACGTCAGCTTCCAGATCCGCGCGATCTTCATCCGAGATTGCCGCTCCCGAACGGGAGGCCATCATCAGCAGTTCAATATTTGTGCGTAACGACGTCAGCGGAGTCTTCAACTCATGACCAGCATCTGCAACCAGCTCCGCTTGCTTAATGCGCGACGCTTGAAGTGCAGCCAACATCTCATTGAAGCTGCGCGTAAAGCGCGCAAGCTCATCATCGCCCTCCACAGGGATTGGGCGCAGCTCGTCGGTTTCCGTCACTCGCTCCGCAGCAATGCGCAGCCGAGTGACCGGGCGCAGACCCGTTGTTGCCACCGTAATACCTGATCCGATTGCGAAGAGGATTCCGATAGCAGAGATACTCAGCAGCACTGCACTGAGCGCTTTCAAGACCGACTGCGTCGAGCTCAGATCCTGTGACAGGATTAGCGTCGCACCGTCTTCGGAGCGGACTGCGTATACGCGACGGCCGTTGTACTCATCGGTGCGAATCGATTCCTGTCGATTCCCCCGCAACACCGCAAGTTCGGGGCCACCAATAGAGATAGAGCCACCGCCTTTGCCCGCCACACTGCCGTGGGCAAAGTACACCGCGTCCAAATCGGGGTTCAGAATCCTGTTCGAGTCCGCTTCAAAGGAGGGGCCAATGGCAAACTCCGAAGCGTACGGTGACATCAGCAGCTTTTCCGCCTGGCTACGGAGGTTACTGTCCACCTCGCGGTATAGCGCTGCCTGCACAGTAAAAAATGCAGCCAGCGTCATCAGCCCCACCGACATCGCCACAATGAGCGCTGTCAGAATAGTCAGCCGCCAACGCAGCGAAGGGATACGCGAGCTCCGCGGCAGGCCGGGAAGCGATTCCCCTGCCATCGTCTCAGTATTCGCGGACTTCTCTTGCTTACCGACGGTACCTTGCCCCGGATTGGCCTCCGTGGCAGAACGCTGATTTGATTGCACGCCACCGCCGGTCGAACGACGACGGCGCAACATCACGGTGCGGTCTCCCGCATCACATAACCGACACCACGAACGGTGTGAATCAGACGCGGCTCTCCCTCTGCCTCCGTCTTGCGACGCAGGTAGCCAATGTAGACCTCCAGCGCATTGCCGGACGTCGGGAAGTCATAGCCCCAGACATCCTCCAAAATGGCGGTACGGGAGAGCACACGCCGCGGGTTGCTCATCAGCAATTCCAGCAGCGCAAATTCTGTACGAGTGAGACTAATGCGACGTTCACCGCGGAAGACTTCACGAGTTTCCGGGTCCAGGGAGAGATCCTCAAACTGCAGAGTTGCGGCATCCTCCATCGCAGGCACTTCCAAAGCAGAACGACGAAGTAGCGAACGGACACGAGCGAGCAGCTCTTCCAATGCGAACGGCTTGGGCAGGTAGTCATCTGCGCCGGCATCAAGACCAGCTACGCGCTCGGAGACCGAATCACGTGCAGTCAACATCATGACCGGCAGATCATCGCCTTCGCTGCGCAGCCGACGGCAAACATCCAGGCCGTCGAGCTTCGGCATCATGACATCCAAAATGGCCAAATCCGGACGATCCTTGGCAATCTTTTCCAAGGCCTCTGCGCCATCCTCGGCGAGCTCGACCGTGTAGCCATTAAAAGTCAACGATCGCCGCAACGCTTCGCGTACCGCTTGATCGTCATCAACTACCAAAATCTTCATACTGCCCATTGTGCCTTGAAAATATAAGGCGAGTGTAAATGTGACACAGATTCTTCGTGAGAGTGCTCCCATAAAACTCGGCCATACAACTGAAAAACCTCACCCCATCGCCAAGTACAAGCGATGGGGTGAGGCTTAAAAAGCTCTTTACCAACTGTTCCTTACATACTGAACACACTCTGGGCGCGCGAAGCGCTCGGCGGTCCAGCGAGGAACGTTGTCAGCATCCTAAAAGATGCGCGTTAGAACTTCTCGACGTCAACCAGGCCGAGCTGAACAGCCTTGGCGATGCGACGAGGAACGTTGTAGACGCGGCCGTTTACCTTGACTTCCTGGAGAGCGACGTTGTTGCTCTTCCACTGGGAACGACGAGCGCGGGTGTTAGCACGCGACATGCGACGCTTTGGTACTGCCATTTTCTTATTCCCCTCCTATTCTTAGTTCTTCTTCGCGCGGCGAATGCGGTTACCGTAACGGCGCTGGAACTTCTCGACGCGACCAGCGGTGTCCATGACACGCTGAGCACCGGTCCAGAACGGGTGCGACTCGCTGGTGACGTCAACGACGATCAGCGGGTACTCGTTACCGTCTTCCCACTCGACAGTGCGGTCGGAGGTGGCGGTGGAACGGGTAAGGAAAGAGTGACCCGTGCCTGCGTCCTTGAAAACCACCGGGTGGTAATCAGGATGGATGTCCTTCTTCATTAATTCTCGTTTCCCTCAGGATTGAACTTCAGGTCGCTTTCCCCCAGCTAAGAGTGAGAGAATCGTGCCTGAGTTGGGTACGAACACGACTTACAATGACACGCACCGGGTCAATATTTCTATAAACCGGCATGTGACACTCGATGGAATATTACAGGCTCGAGCCCGAAAATTAAAAAAGGGCCCTGCACTAACGCCCGTCGACAAGCACGAACTCTATGACGACACTCGAGAGTCGCACCGAGAAAACCACAGTGGAACAGCGATTAGGTTATCCCGCAACTCGTGTGTAAACTGTTCTCTCGCTGTTGTCTAGTTATTCGTTTACGCGCTCAGCGTCGAGTGTCAGTGGGCAGCGCCCCGGAAAAGGCCAGGTGGATTCCTCGGTTATTCAATAGTCCGGCGTGGCGCACCAGTGATGTCGGCATTGGGCGGCAAGGAAGCAAAGGAATCCCTATGTCGGCGATTTGCCAGGTTACGGGACGCAAGCCGTCTTTCGGCAAGACCGTGTCCCACTCCCACCGGCGCACGTCGCGCCGTTGGAACCCCAACGTGCAGCGTAAGAAGTTCTACCTCGCCTCTGAGGGGCGTCACATCACTCTGAATGTGTCCCCGAAGGGTCTGAAGACCATCGACAAGTACGGTATCGAGGCTGTTGTTGCTCAGATTCGTGCACGTGGGGAGAAGATCTAAAAAATGGCACGTAATGACATTCGTCCAATCATCAAGCTGAAGTCCACTGCGGGCACCGGTTACACCTACGTGACCCGTAAGAACAAGCGCAATACCCCGGACCGTATCACCATTAAGAAGTACGATCCGGTTGTCCGCAAGCACGTCGAATTCCGCGAGGAGCGCTAATTCATGGCTAAGAAGTCCAAGATTGCCAAGAACGAGCAGCGCAAGGAAATCGTCGCTCGTTATGCAGAACGTCGCGCTGAACTGAAGCGCATCATCAAGTCCCCGCACTCCACTGACGAAGAGCGCATGGACGCACAGTACGAGCTGAACCGTCAGCCGCGTGACGCGTCCCCGATTCGCGTCCGCAACCGTGACGCTGCAGATGGTCGCCCGCGCGGCTACCTCCGCAAGTTCGGTCTGTCCCGTGTCCGCGTTCGTGAGATGGCCCACCGTGGCGAACTCCCGGGCGTCCGTAAGTCCAGCTGGTAAGTCGAGGAGCACCAATGAAGCGCAATCACTCTAACAAGAAGGCGCGGATGGAGCAGTCCCGCCGCCCGAAGAAGAACCCGCTCAAGGCCGCAGGCGTTGAGAAGGTTGATTACAAGGACATTAACCTGCTCCGCCAGTTCATCTCTGACCGTGGCAAGATTCGTTCCCGCCGCGTCACCGGTCTGACTCCGCAGCAGCAGCGCCAGGTCGCTACCGCTGTGAAGAACGCCCGCGAGATGGCACTCCTGCCGTTCACCAGCCGCTAAAGATGGCTGGTCGGCGGGAGCCGATCATTCGAACACCCGCCGAAAGGCCTTATTTACGCGCTGGCCGCATGACGATACATGCGATAACAGCGTAAAACGGACTCAGTCCTTCCCCACCGAGGGGATTGGATTGGGTCCGTTTTTTATTGTCTAAAATATGCACTTATGCCCGCTCTCACCGAAATATTCACCGGCTTTGGTTCCGTCGCAGTACTGATCATTGTTGGCTGGTTGTTTGGGCGCAGTGAGATCGTCGATAAGCGGGCATCTTTTACCCTGAACATGGTCGTGTTCTGGATCGCGATGCCGTGCATGCTCGCGCACACTCTCGCAACGGCGGATTCGGCGAGCATCTTCGGTTCGGCGTTTGGTGTCGCGGCACTGTCGGCGCTTGGCACGGCGGCGTTCTACCGGATTTTTGTGGCGCCCATGTTCAAACAGCGCGGCGCCGATGCAGTGGTCGGCGCGATGTCGTCGAGTTACAACAACGTCGCTAATCTCGGCGTGCCGATCGCTGTCGCAGTGCTTCACGACGCTACCGCCGTCGTCCCTGCCCTTATCTTTCAGATTGCCTTCTATGCGCCCGCTTCCATGACCGTGCTGAAAATCCTCACTAACCGCGGTCATTTCCGACCGCGCAATGTCATCATGGCACCGCTGAAGAACCCTATTTTTCTGGCGGCGGTGGCGGGGCTTGCGATTAATGCGTTTGCTATCGACGTACCTCAGTTCGTAGCGCATCCAGTGGGGCTATTGGGGCAGGCCGCGGTGCCAATGGCACTTCTGGCCTTCGGTATCAGCCTGCATGGCATGCCTTTTATGGAAGCCGGCCGCTCCCCTCGTCGCGCTGTCGTGGTGGCGTCTACGCTGAAGCTTTTCCTCCACCCCGCGCTCGCTCTACTGTTCGGCCATTTCGTCTTCGGTCTCAGCGGGCATGCGCTGCTGGCAGCTGTGATTATCGCCGGCCTGCCGACAGCCCAAAACGTCTACACCTTCGCCTCCCGCTTCGGCCGGAACCTTGAGCAGGCGCGCGACTGCGGCGTGATTACAACAATCGCCTGCTTGCCGACGGTCCTGTTGTTCACCCTGCTGTTGAGTTAGGGGACTCTTCCCGACGGCCTGGAGAGAATCTCGTTACCCTTGGAGGCGTGGAGATTCTGAAGACACTTCTCGAGGCCGACCCGTCCGTGCCTCGTTTGACCTGTTATGACGAAACTACCGGCGGTCGTACCGATTTATCGGCTCAAACCCTGGACAACTGGGCCAGCAAGATCGCCAACATGCTGCACGATGAGTTCGATCTCGTCGCCGGAGACCAAGCATGGATTGACCTGCCATTGATTTGGCAGTCCGCCTGCATCATCCTGGGCTGCGAGCGTGCTGGTGTCACAGTTAGCGACGAGGAGCCTCTGGTCGTTTTCACCACGGTCGCCAATGTCAGCACGTGGGAGGAGAAGTTTCCGGACGCCTATATCGCAGTGCTTACCGACGATCCCTTTGGCCGCGGTGTCGTGGAATGCGGTGATGATATTCCACCGGGAGTCATTGACTTTGGTCCGGAAGTTCGTTTCCACCCAGACGCATATCTAGGCGCAGGCCCGGACTCCGACCAAACCCCCGTTATTGGGGAGAAGTCGGCTGCAGAACTGCTTTCATCTGCTGGCGATTATGCGGACGAGATGCAGCTCACGACCGGTTCCCGCGTCGTCTCCGACGGCTGGCTGGTGCCTGATTCTTCACAGGTCACCGCAGATAAATGGGCACGTAATGTGCTGTCGGCTTGGGTTCGTGGAGGTGCTGCCGTCGTCGTGCGCGGTGGCGATAGCGAGCGTGTCACTGCTATTTCTACGGCCGAAAAAGCCCGTGTGATTTAGTCGCAGCTGTCCCGTCGAGAAGCGCTCTAAGTAGTCGCGATAACCTGGAAACCGTGATTACCCGACCATATATTCTTGCGATTCTCGCCCTCATCAACGTCTTGGGCGCACTGGCTGTATGGGATTTGAGCCCGTGGTGGTGGATTCTGATGGCCTTCATCCTCTTCCTGGATGTTGTGGCTATCTATGACATGCTTCAAAAGAAGCACTCCATCTTGCGGAACTTCCCGGTCATCGGCCATCTGCGCTACATGGGTGAGACCATTCGCCCTGAGATGCAGCAGTACTTCATCGAGCGCAACTTCGACGGCGCTCCGTTCGACCGCGATACTCGTACCGTGGTCTACGAGCGTGCGAAGGGGCTGTCCTCGAAGAAGTCATTCGGTACTGAGCGAAAGATTAATGCGCCCGGCTACGAGTACGTCCGCCACTCGATGGCGCCGAGCCAGCACGTCATCGAGGATCCGCGCGTAGATATTGGCGGCCCGGACTGCGCCCAGCCGTACTCAGCGTCTATCTTCAACATCTCAGCCATGAGTTTTGGCTCTCTGTCCCCTAACGCTGTCATGGCAATGAATAAGGGCGCGAAGCTGGGCAACTTCGTACAGGACACCGGCGAGGGTGCTATCAGCCCTTACCATTTGAGGTATGGTGCCGACCTCTATTGGCAGCTGGGTTCCGGTTACTTCGGTGCGCGTACCGAGGATGGCGACTTCGATCCGGAGCTCTTCCGTGAAAAGGCTAAGATTCCGCAGGTCAAGGCAACCTATCTGAAGGTTAGCCAGGGCGCAAAGCCGGGACTCGGCGGCATGCTGCCAGGTCACAAGGTCAATGAGGAAATCGCGGCTACTCGCCACGTACCAGTTGGCAAGGGTGTGATGAGCCCGCCGTACCACCGCGTCTACTCCACCCCACGTGAACTTGTTCGGTTTATGGGCACCATGCGCGAGCTCAACGGTGGCAAGCCGGTCGGTTTCAAGCTGTGTGTTGGCTCCCAGCTTGAGTTCCTCGCCGTATGCAAGGCCATGCTGGAAGAGAACATCACCCCGGACTTCATCATCGTCGACGGCGCTGAAGGCGGCACCGGCGCTGCACCGCTGGAATACTCCGACCGCGTTGGCCTGCCGCTTACCGACGGCCTGATTCTCGTCCATAACGCGCTCGTAGGTGCCGGCCTGCGAGATCGCATTAAGCTCGGTGCGTCCGGCAAGGTCATTACTGGCTTCGATATTGTGAAGCGCATGTGCATCGGTGCTGACTTTGTGAACTCGGCTCGCGGCATGATGATGGCCACCGGCTGTATCCAATCTCAGCTATGTCATACAAACACCTGCCCGGTGGGTGTGGCTACCCAGGATCCGAGCCTGTGGAAGGCCCTGGATGTCGACGACAAGGGTCAGCGTGTGGCCAACTATCACAATGCCACGGTCGCGGAAGCAGCTAGCCTATTGGCATCGATGGGCCTGAATAGCTTCTCTGAGCTGGGGCCGTCCCACCTGCTGCGGCGCACCAATGAGCAGGTCGGTGAGACCTACGCGGAGCTCTACAACTGGCTGCAGCCAGGCGAGCTGCTTAGCGGAACTCGCTTCCACAACTGGGCCGAAGCCTGGGAGACCGCCGACCCGGACACGTTCCACTACCCCGCGGTTCATATGCGCCGGTAGTTCGGGGCTGGTTGCGCGCCCTACTCGCCCATCAGCTTCTTGCGCAGGCGCTCGTCCTTCGCCAGAACTTCATCGCGCATGTTGGCCTGGTAGTTCTCCATCGCCACAATGAGCTCCGGGTAACCGGCCGAGAGAATACGCACAGCCAGCAGGCCAGCGTTCTTAGCGCCGCCCACACCGACGGTTGCCACCGGAACGCCGCCCGGCATCTGAACGATTGACAGCAGGGAATCGACACCCTCCAGGTTCTCCAACGCGCGTGGCACGCCGATAACCGGCAGCGGAGTGGCAGACGCCACCATGCCCGGTAGGTGCGCAGCACCACCGGCACCAGCGATAATGCAGCGCAGGCCCTTGTCAGCGGCCGACTTTGCGTAGTCAATCATGCGTTCCGGAGTGCGGTGCGCAGAGACCACGCCTACCTCAAACGGAATTCCGAACTCAGCCAGCACTTCAGCTGCCGGCTCCATGGTCGGCCAATCCGAGTCCGACCCCATAATCAGGCCAACCAACGGACCGGTTGCGTTGGCCAGCTTCGGGCTTGCCACCTGGTTTGCTTCAGCCAATGTTGCCTCCTTGAGATAGCAATCTAGTTTTTAACAGCGCTGGTTTTATGCCGTGTAGCCGTCTGCCCACACACCATCAACGATGTAGTCGGCAGCCAAGTTGGCAATTCGACGGGTCTCCGCGATGCCTTCCGGGCTCGCGTCATAACCACACAGGTTGACGTGACCCAGCTTACGTCCTGGGCGCCAATCCTTGCCGTACCAGTGAATCTTCACCGATGGGAAGCGGCGCCATACCTCAGCAAAGCGCTGCGAGATCGGCACGTCCGAGGCCTCATCGCCACCGAGCGTATTGACCATTACCGTCACCGGCGCAGTCGGGCGAGTGGAACCCAGTGGCATGTCAGCAACTGCACGCAGGTGCTGCTCAAACTGGCTGGTCTCACAGCCGTCCTGCGACCAGTGACCAGTATTGTGTGGCCGCATGGCCAACTCGTTGACAAAAATCTCCGGATTGCCGTCAGCATCGACGGTTTCGAACAGCTCGACTGCCAGCGCGCCGGTTACTCCCAGCTCGGAAGCGATAGCCACACTGAGCTTTTCGGCCGCGCTCGCAAGCTCGTCGGAAAGCCCTGGTGCCGGGCAGATTGCCTCAACACAGATGCCGTCACGCTGCACAGACTCGAGGACCGGCCAGGCATTGACCTCACCCGACGGTGTGCGCGCACACATGGCTGACAACTCACGAACCAGCGCGACCTTCCGCTCGGCCATCAGCGGCACGTCCTTGCCCAACAGTTCGTCGACAAGCGCGCGCAGATCCTCGCGGTCCTTCGGGAACCACACGCCGTGACCGTCGTAACCGCCACGTCGGGCCTTCAGGCAGACGGCGCCGTCAACGCGGTCGAAGAAAGCTTCGGCATCCTGGACGGACTCAATAGCAGCGTAGGCAGGTACCGGAGCGCCCAGTTCCTCCAGGCGCTGGCGCATCAGCAGCTTATCCTGCGCGTACAGCAACGCCGACGGCTGGGGCTGAACCGAGTAGCCCATCTCGGTCAGCTTGTTGAGGAATTCGGTGGGAACGTGCTCATGGTCGAAAGTCACGGCCTGCGCACCGGCGACAGCGCGTTCAACATCTTCCCAGACGTGGTAGTCGCCGATGATAACGTCCGCACACACCTGCGCCGCGGAAGCATCCGGCGAACCGGCGAGCAAACGGATGGACTGTCCCAGCTCAATGGCCTCAGTCTGCATCATGCGAGCCAGCTGACCGTCACCAATCACCGCCACCACCGGCACGCCATCAGCATGCGCGGGATGCTGCGCCGCGGTTAGCGCTGCAGCGGAATCAGAAGTGGAATTAGTGGGGTTTTCAGGGGTATCCGAAGCAATCACACCCCTGATTGTAGGTTATGACCCAAAAATCTAAGTCAACCGGGAGACCAACTTAGCCACCTTGCGGGAGCTGGGAATATCTTCCACAGCCAGCGGCGGGCCGAAACTGCGGGTGTGCAGATACAGCACGCCGCCCTTGCGATTGACCGCACGTACCGAACGCAAATCAATCGAGACCACCTGCGGGCGCAGAATGCCACGGCGCAGAATAATTCGCCTATCAGTCAGTACAAACCGCTCCCCCAGCCAACTTAGTACCGGACGAACGACGCGCCAGAGAATAAGCCCCAGCCACGCGAAGAGCAGCAGCTGACGCACACCTTGCAAATCTCCCGGAGCAATCGCAGGGCCGTCGATAAACCCAATCAGTAACCAGCAGACGCCGGTGATAACCATGAGTTCCAAGAGCGGCCACACCAGCCGACCAAAAGTTGGATTGGTGTCCAGCAGAATTGCCTCGCGCGTGTCCAACTCATCATCGGGAAAGGCCATACAGCACTACCCCCGCTCCGAATCAGCCTGCGGGGACGCATAGCCGCCGTCAGTGGCGCGAACATGGAACACGTCACCGGCCGCAACAAAGTGACTTGTGCCAGCTTCGTCGGTGACGATCAATTCGCCGTCGGCACGCACGCCAACCGCCTTGCCCACCAGCACGCGGTCTCCCGGCAACTCCACGCGCACGTTCGATCCGATGGTCGCGCACACCGCCTCGTAGTCCCGCAGCAGCTCAGCATCGCCCTTTCGCCACTGTGCTTGACGACGTCCCAGCGCCCGCAGCACACCAGCGGAGATGTCATCGCGGTCGAGGTTTTCCGCTCCCGCCAGGTATAGCGAAATGGCGTGTGGCACCGGCAACTCATCTTCCTGCAGGGAAACGTTGATGCCGATTCCCGGAATGAGAATTGGCGGTGTCAGCGACGCGGCCTCCACCAGAATTCCGCAGAGCTTACGACCGTCAACCAGGACATCATTCGGCCACTTCAGGGAAACGCGCTCAGGCGCCAGTCCTGCAACTTCCACCACAGTATCGACGACTGCGAGGCCCGCGACTAACGGCAACAGACCCAGTTGCTCGGGTGCGAGCCCTTCCGGGCGCAGCACTGCGCTGAGTGCAATGGACGCACCCTTCGGGGCCGTCCAACTACGGCTCAGTCGACCGCGACCTGCGGTCTGTTCCGAGGCGATAAGCGCACTGAGATCTGCCGCCTGCCCCAGTGCCGCCTGTTGCCGAAGATCGGCATTGGTCGAACCAGTGGTTTCGACAACCTCAATGGAACTCCAGCCCGGCGCGGCTGCGCGCACACGCGTGGCGTCAAGAGGCTTGCGGGAAGCAACAATTCTGGGGTCGGTCATGCACAGCAGTCTAGCGTCATGGCCGGATTCACTGAGTCGTGGCCTTTCTCAAGAGCTCGACAGCGTGAGAATCATCACAGCTCGCCTGCTTTACTATTTTCCTTCCCAAACACTACATTCCATAACATGACTATTTCCTCACGTTTGGCGGCGGAGCAACACACCACCGCTTTTCTCAATGAAGACCTTTTACGCCGACGCACTGCTGCACTGACTCCGATGGGGTCGCGAGGCTACGACAAGCTCAAACTGACTGAGCGAATGAATGCCCGCGAGCGCATTGACTACCTGCTGGACGAAGGGTCTTTTGTCGAATTCGATGCACTAGCCCGCCACCGCACTACCGCATTTGGAATGGAAGCCAAACGCCCCGTGACCGACGGAATCATCACCGGCTGGGGAACCATAGACGGCCGTGAGGTCTGCATCTTCTCTCAGGACGGCACAATCTTCGGTGGTGCACTCGGAGAGGTCTACGGCGAAAAGATGGTCAAGATTCAGGAACTTGCCATCACTACCGGCCGCCCCCTTATTGGCATGTACGAAGGCGCCGGCGCCCGTATCCAAGATGGCGCAGTCTCACTGGACTTTATTGCCCAGACGTTCCACCACAACGTTCGCGCCAGCGGCGTCATTCCGCAGATTTCAGTCATTTTTGGTGCCTGTGCGGGCGGAAATGCCTACTCCCCAGCACTGACGGACTTCGTTGTCATGGTGGAGGAAAACTCCCGTATGTTCGTCACCGGCCCTGACGTAATCGAAACAGTCACAGGCGAAAAAATCAGCCAGCACGAGCTCGGCGGCGCCGACACCCATATGGAGATCGCCGGAAACTCCCACTACACCGCCACTAGCGAGCAGGATGGACTCGACTGGGTCTGCGATTTGCTGGACTACCTCCCCAACAACACAACCTCCCCCGCGCCCAGCTGGGATTCCGATGCCAGTGACGAAATCACCGACACCGATCGCACCCTCGACAGTCTCATTCCCGACAGCCCATCCACGCCGTACGACGTGCATGAAGTCATCTACGCGCTTTGTGACGATGCGGAGTTCCTGGAAATCCAGGAAAACCGGGCAGCCAATGTCGTGATTGGCCTTGGCCGTCTCAACGGTCAATCTGTTGGGTTTGTCGCTAATCAGCCCATGGAATTCGCGGGCTGCCTAGATATCGATGCAGCGGAGAAGGCCGCGCGATTCGTCCGAACCTGCGATTGTTTCAACATTCCACTCGTCTTTCTCGTAGACGTACCCGGCTTTCTCCCCGGTTCAAATCAAGAACACCAGGGAATTCTGCGCCGTGGCGCCAAATTGCTCTATGCCTATGCAGAAGCAACCGTTCCTAAAATCACCGTCACCATGCGCAAAGCCTATGGCGGCGCGTATTGCGTGATGGGATCAAAGGGGCTCGGCGCGGATGTAAATCTGGCTTGGCCGACGGCACAGATCGCCGTGATGGGCGCCTCTGGCGCAGTACGCTTCCTCCATCGTGCCGAGATTCGAACCGCTACCGAAGCAGCTCTCGCAGCAGATCCAGCGGCCGATAGATTTGGCACTCCCGAGAGTGTGAAAGAACTCATTGCTGAACTGGAAATGGGATACGAGCAACACATGCTCACGCCTTATCGTGCCGCCGAACGGGGGTTAATTGATGAAGTCATCCTCCCCTCCGAGACACGAACTCGGGTGATAAAAAATCTGCGCCTGCTAACTTCAAAGAAAGTACCGTGGCCTGCGCGCAAGCACGGCAATATTCCACTGTAAGAGCAGGCTTTTTGCTGTACAACGAGCTAGCCATTACCCCTACTTTTGTTAACAGCGATTGCCCCCAACTACCTCCCCCCGTTTTCGAAACGTAAACTAGTTGGTATGACGACTGCCGCAAATACATCAACCGGTGAAACCTCGGATTTGACCACTACTGCTGGAAAGCTGGCCGATCTGCGAGCCCGTCTCGCAGAGACCCAGGCTCCAATGGGCCAGGCCAGCATTGACCGCGTCCACGACAAGGGCAAGATGACCGCTCGTGAGCGCATCGAGTTCCTCTTGGACGAGGGCTCGTTCGTGGAGGTTGACGCTCTCGCACGTCACCGCTCCAAGAACTTCGGCCTCGACGCCAAGCGCCCTGTCACTGACGGTGTTGTGACAGGCTACGGCACCATCGATGGCCGCCAGGTCTGTGTCTTCTCGCAGGACGGCGCCATCTTCGGTGGCGCGCTCGGTGAAGTCTACGGTGAAAAGATTGTCAAGATCATGGATCTGGCCATCAAGACCGGTGTCCCAATTATCGGCATCAACGAGGGTGCTGGTGCCCGCATCCAAGAGGGCGTTGTTTCCCTCGGCCTCTACTCCCAGATCTTCTTCCGAAACACCCAGGCTTCTGGTGTTATCCCACAGATCTCCCTGATCATGGGCGCCTGCGCTGGTGGCCACGTCTACTCCCCGGCTCTGACCGACTTCATTGTCATGGTCGATGGCACTTCCAAGATGTTCATCACCGGCCCGGACGTTATTAAGACCGTCACTGGCGAAGAGGTCACACAGGAAGAGCTGGGTGGCGCTGGTACTCACATGAGCACCTCCGGTACTTCGCACTACACCGCCGCTGATGACGAAGACGCTCTGACTTTCGTTCAGGAATTGGTCAGCTACCTGCCGTCCAACAACCGCGCTGAGGCTCCTCGCATGGAGGCTGAGCAGTTCGAGGGCTCCATCGCTGACAACATCACTGAGACTGACCTCGAGCTCGACACGCTGATTCCGGACTCCCCAAACCAGCCGTACGACATCAAGGACGTCATCACCCGTCTGGTCGACGACGAGGACTTCCTGGAAATTCAGGAGGACTACGCACAGAACGTGGTCATCGGCTTCGGTCGCGTGGAAGGTCGCTCGGTCGGTTTCGTCGCCAACCAGCCGATTCAGTTCGCTGGCTGCCTCGACATCAAGGCATCCGAGAAGGCGGCTCGCTTCGTCCGCACCTGTGACGCCTTCAACATTCCGATCATCATGCTGGTTGACGTTCCAGGCTTCCTGCCGGGCACCAACCAAGAGTTCGACGGCATCATCCGCCGTGGCGCCAAGCTGCTGTACGCATATGCTGAGGCCACCGTCCCGAAGATTACCGTCATCACCCGTAAGGCCTACGGCGGAGCTTACTGTGTGATGGGCTCCAAGGACATGGGCGCTGACATCAACCTGGCATGGCCGACCGCTCAGATTGCGGTCATGGGTGCTTCCGGCGCTGTCGGCTTCATCTACCGCAAGGAGCTCAAGGCTGCTGCAGCCGAGGGCAAGGACGTCGTCGCACTGCAGAAGGAGTACGAGGCAGAGTACGAGGCCACCCTGGTCAACCCGTACATGGCTGCTGAGCGCGGCTTCATCGACGCCGTTATCCCGCCGAGCGAGACCCGCGGTCAGATCATCGAGGGTCTGCGTCTGCTGGATCGCAAGGTTGTTAACGTACCCGCCAAGAAGCATGGGAACATTCCGCTGTGACCGATTCCAAAAACACCCCAGCAACCGAAGACAAGGACGCCGCTACAGCCCCGGCTGCACCGTTCATGTCCGTCCTCAAGGGCAACCCGTCAGACGCTGGAACCGCCACGCTCGCGCTTTTGTTCGCAGGTATGGCAGCAGCCGGCGGTGCCCCAGAGGACCGCGGCCCGCGCAACAACTGGGGTCGGCTGGAAGAGGGTTTCCACCAGCCGCACCAGCACGTACCGGGCACGTTCCGCAACGTCCATTTCTACTAGTACAGCTACCGCTTACCGCGTAGTCGTTACCGCACGCTAGCTGCGCCAATCTGCTAGTGCGAAGCGCCATCATCGGTTTTTCGGTGATGGCGCTTTTATCTTTGAAAATTAGGCTTTACGATTCCGCCCTCACTAAAATCACTAACTATGAGCAGCCCCCGAATCGTCTTGGCTTCCACTTCCCCTTCGCGACTGCACATTCTCCGCTCTGCAGGCATCGAGCCCATCACAGTAGCGCCCAACGTCGACGAGGATGCCGTAATCACAGCCCTTCCGGACGCATCGCCGGTACGCATCGTCGAGGAACTCGCGCAGGCCAAGGCACACGCTGCCTCTCCGGCCTACCCCAATGACATTGTCATTGGCGGGGATTCAATGCTGCTTCTCGACGGGCAGTTGCAGGGCAAGCCCCACACGGAAGAAAAGACCATTGAGCGTTGGCACCAACAGAGCGGCCGGACGGCTGAGCTGATTACTGGTCACTGTGTCGTGACACCAAAGGGCGAGCACCTTGAGGTGGCGATTACTTCCCTCGATTTCGCTGAAGTCCCAGAAGAGGACATCCGTGCCTACGCTGCGACGGGCGAGCCACTGAAGTGCGCTGGCGCGTTTACCTTGGAGGCTCTAGGCGGCTGGTTTGTCGATGGCATCAATGGCGACTCATCCAGTGTGATCGGACTGTCGCTACCTGTCGTGCGCCGAGCTCTGTATCGCTACGGCTATTCGGTCTCCCAGTTCTGGAATCGGTAGGCATCGCAAGGACGTCGTAAAGCAAAAACCGCACCAAATTGGTGCGGTTTTCCTAGCTGTTGAGACTACTTGTTAGCAGCCTCAACGCGCTTGATGGCCTCCTGAGCAACAAGCTCCTGGATACCCATATCCAGCTCGGAGGTGAAGCCAACACAGGAGCAGTTGATCTCGCCGAGAACGTAGGTGTCCTCGCCGTTCTCGCCGTCTGCCAGCATGAAATCAGCGGTCCAGATCAGCGGGATATTGTCGCCACCGAGGTTCTCGGCAATGACCGGGCGAGCCTCAGCAAACATGTCGATGAGGTCCTGCCATTCTTCCGGCTTGTTGTAGGTGTACTTCGCGCCAGAGAACAAGGTTGCGGAGAAAGCGTCGCCGCCCTCGGCCGGCTTCTTGTGAACCACGAAGACCGGGTGCGGACCGACCAGCAGAATGCGAATTTCGCCTTCGGTGATGCGCGGCATGAAGCGCATGTCCACGAGCATGCCGTTATCGCCGATGATGTACTGGTCGCAGAAATCCATGAACTCGCCGAGCTCGCGAGTCTCGGTGTGATTGTCCACGGCCTCGGTGCACTTCAGCTTGGTGTTTAGCGGCAGCGGGGTGCCCGGCTCAACGTTCTTAGCAACCTCTTCGTCAGCGATGCGCACGCGCCAGATGCCGGATCCGGTGGAGCCACGGTTCTGCTTAAGGACGCGCTCGCCGTAGGACAGGGAGGTCGGGAAAGTGCTGTGGAATGCCTCGACGTCGTAGTAAGCAGCGGTGTCAGACGGAACCAGGTCAGTGTCCTTGAGCTTGACCAGTGCGTCCTTTGCGCCGTAGGCCATCATCTCGCCCGGGGTGGACATACCAACCAAACCAGCGACCGAGAGACTGGTCAGAAGCTCGAAGTAGCCCCTCTCGCCACCCGGGATGTTGCCCGGGTTTACGCGGGAGATGTAGCCGTCGAAGTTCTGAGAGACATAGTCGTACAGGTCGTCCTTCCACTCCGGTCGGTAGTAGACGACCTCAGCGGACCAACCGGCTTCGCGGATAGCGTTGACGATTGGCATGGTGTCCTTGCGGTGTCCGTCGAAGTACTTGTCCGAGCCGCCCTCGATCTCGAATACAACAATGTTCTTGTGCACAGGCACTCCTTTTAAGAAAATACATGGACTTCCGGCACTCAATTGTCTCCGTAACGCAGCGAATACCCAGGCAGATAGCCTATTTCAGCCCATTTTCCGGTGATACGAATCAACACAGTTTTTGCGCTAACTCTCAGCTAAATTTTAGGGCACTACCTGGACTCCAAGCGCGCTGAAAACACTCCTTTTACCCCCAACTGTGAGGCGTATCCCAGGGGTGGCCGCGGACGCAATTGTGACCGTCGGAAAGCGCTCACACCGGGGACTATTCCGCCGTTCGCCACGCGACCCGTAAACTAGATATGCAATTGACGATAAACGTCAGAAAGTCCCACCCACCCAACTTGCGCCAAGGGAGTATCCGATGGCTGTTCCGCACGACCCGCACCCCCAGTTCCAGCAGTACGCCCACCCTGAGCGCCTCGTCTCTAGCTCCTGGCTTGCTGCCCGACTGGGCTCTCCCGGTCTGCGCGTTGTTGAATCCGATGAGGACTCACTGCTCTACGACATTGGACATATTCCGGGCGCGGTTCGCATCGACTGGCATCACGACCTTAACGATTCCGTGCGCCGCGACTATATCGACGCCGAAGGCTTTGCCGAGCTCATGCGCGAGAAGGGCATCTCGCGCGATGACACCGTCGTAATCTACGGCGACAAGTCCAACTGGTGGGCCGCCTACACACTCTGGGTCTTCGAGCTTTTTGGGCATCCCGACGTGCGCCTGCTTAACGGTGGCCGCGATGCCTGGATGACTGAAGAACGAGACACGAGCTTCGAGGTCCCCAATTACCCACGCACTGACTACCCTGTCGTCGAGCGCGACGACAAGACACTGCGCGCCTACTTCAGCGATACACGTGAGCTCATTGGAAAGGCTCCGATTATCGACGTGCGCACTCCGGAGGAGTATGCCGGTGCACGAACCCACATGGTCGATTACCCACAGGAAGGCGTCCTGCGTGGTGGCCACATTCCAACCGCGGTAAACATTCCATGGAATCAGTCCGTTCACCCGAACTCGCGTTTCCGCGATCGCGAAGAGCTCGAGCAGATTTACGCGCACGTCCAATTTGAAGATGAGGCGATTGTCTACTGCCGCATCGGCGAGCGCTCCGCGCACACCTGGTTTGTACTGCACCACCTGCTCGGCCACGAGAATGTTCGCAACTACGACGGCTCGTGGGTTGAGTGGGGCAATATGATTGGCATGCCCATTGCCCACGGTTCGGAGCCGGGAAGCCTGTAGGCGATCGACGCAACCGGTGGGCGCTTCCCCCACCGTTTTTCCAGCGTCAGCGGCTGACGCTACACCGGAGATTTAGTTTCCCCCTGCCGCCCCCAATCAAGGGGGCGGCTCTTGCACTCTTGGGTGATAATTTTAACCACAAACCTAGGTTTTTGGGCGGAAAATAGCCACTTCAGCTGCCCCCATGACCACTTGAACGCTGCTCAAGACCACAATCCCTACCCCCTTATGTAGCGAGCAAAAAGAGGTTGCTTACCGCACCTGTGACACAATGGAGACATTGGGTCACACGCTGTTAGCTACCGCGTGGTGAACCGCATTGCGGTTCACCACTCAGTTAACTGCAGTGCTGCTTGTGATTCCTACAAATGACTGTCGCAACCTTGCCCCGAGGGCCAATTCTCGGGGTGCCCACGAAAAATGGAGGATTTCGTGTCCGAGCAGACCACTGAAAAAATCACGAAGGTTCTCGTCGCCAACCGTGGCGAGATTGCCGTTCGCGTTATTCGCGCTGCGAAGGACGCCGGCATTCCTTCCGTCGCCGTTTACGCTGAGCCGGATGCGGACGCTCCTTTCGTGACCATGGCGGATGAGGCTTTTGCTCTCGGTGGCACCACTTCCGCTGAGTCCTACCTAGTTTTCGACAAGATTCTGGACGCCGCAAAGAAGTCCGGCGCTAATGCCATCCACCCGGGATACGGCTTCCTGTCGGAGAACGGCGACTTCGCTGAGGCTGTTGAGAACGCTGGCCTGATTTGGATTGGCCCGTCACCAGAGTCCATCCGCGCCCTGGGAGACAAGGTCACCGCTCGTCACATCGCGCTGAAGGCTGACGCTCCGATGGCTCCAGGCACCAAGGAGCCGGTTAAGGATGCAGACGAGGTTGTCGCATTCGCTAAGGAGCACGGTCTGCCAATCGCCATTAAGGCCGCTTTCGGTGGCGGAGGCCGCGGCATGAAGGTCGCACACAAGATGGAAGAGGTCGCTGACCTCTACGAGTCCGCTACCCGCGAGGCCGTTGCCGCCTTCGGTCGCGGTGAGTGCTTCGTAGAGCGCTACCTGGACAAGGCACGCCACGTCGAGTGCCAGGTTCTCGCTGATAAGCACGGCAACGTCGTCGTCGCCTCCACCCGTGACTGCTCGCTACAGCGTCGTTTCCAGAAGCTCGTCGAGGAAGCACCTGCTCCGTTCCTGACCCCGGAGCAGGATGAGCGCCTGCGCCAGTCCGCTAAGGACATCTGCCGCGAGGCTGGCTACTACGGTGCCGGCACCGTTGAGTACCTGGTTGGCGCTGACGGCCTGATCAACTTCCTCGAGGTCAACACCCGTCTGCAGGTGGAGCACCCGGTCACCGAGGAAATTACCGGCCTCGACCTGGTCCGCGAGCAGTTCCGCATTGCTGAAGGCAAGGAACTGTCCATCAAGGAAGACCCGGAGATGCACGGTCACGCTTTCGAGTTCCGCATCAACGGCGAGGACGCCGGCAGCAACTTCATGCCGGCTCCGGGCACCATCACCAAGTACGTCGAACCATCCGGCCCGGGTGTCCGCATGGACACCGGCATCAAGGAGGGCGACGTCATCGGCGGCCAGTTCGACTCCATGCTGGCCAAGCTGATTGTTTGGGGCGAGACCCGCGAAGAGGCTCTGCGTCGCTCCGCTCGTGCCCTGTCCGAGTACCAGGTTGAAGGTCTGGCAACGGTCATTCCGTTCCACCGCCACATTGTGGAGAACCCGGCGTTTGTCGGCGATGGCGAGAAGTTTGACGTCTACACCAAGTGGATTGAAGAGGAATGGGATAACCCAATTGCTCCGTACGACGGTGACTCCGACGCTGACACCGACACCGTCCCGGCTCAGAAGGTTGTCGTCGAGATCGACGGTCGCCGCGTCGAGGTAGCCCTGCCGGGCGACCTGGCTCTGGGTGGCGGCAACGCTGGTGCCAAGAAGAAGAGTAAGAAGAAGCGCGCTGGCGGTTCCAAGAAGGCTGCTTCCGGTGACGCTGTGGTTGCTCCGATGCAGGGCACCGTCATTAAGGTCAACGTCGAAGAAGGCCAGGAAGTCTCCGAGGGTGACACCGTGGTTGTCCTTGAGGCCATGAAGATGGAAAACCCAGTCAAGGCTCACAAGGACGGCGTTGTCACGGGTCTGGCTACCGAGGCTGGCTCGGGTGTCGGCAAGGGCGATGTCCTGATGGAACTGAAGTAGTTCTAAAGCTCTAAGCGGGGCTGGTTGCGATGGGATTCGCAGCCGCCCCGCTTGATTCTTTTCAGCCCCTCCCCCGGCGCCCTTAAACGCTGTTCAGGACGTCTAGAGTGGACGGTATGGAACCCATGGAAGTAAATGCCGGCCGCTTCTACTGCCGTCCCCTGCGCCACGATTCCCGCGTCGATGACGCCCCGGTCGCAACCCAATTACTCACAGAATTGGCCCCTGACTCCGTCGCCGAGTTCCTTCGGAACTCCACCACCGAGTGGGAAAACGACACCGCCTACCGCTTTGCGGTTGCTGAGCAGACGAACGTCGAGATGCTCGCACTAGCAACCGTCGAGGTCATCAATGCCGACCACGTCAGCATCACCGTCCGTCCCGCAGGCGATCCCGCACGCGTGTTGCCTAACGACGATCAGGTCCTCACCAAGGTAACCGTCGCCGACGGCGTCGAAGCCGCCGAAAAAGCCCTCCACCGATGGGCAGAGGGCTTCTTGGGCAAGAAAGTCAGCTAGCCGAACTGGCACCGCTGCGACTGCTCAGTCCTAGGCGCCGGAACGCAGCAGGTAGATATCCATAATCCAACCGTGCTCCGCACGGAGCTTCTTTTTCAGCTCCGCAATCTCTTCGCCGACGTCGCCAACGCGACCACGGCGGAGCGTCTCCAGCTCCGTTCCCAGGAATGCACCCCAGAGAATCTCTTCCTCCGGGTCCGCGTGCTCGAGCCAGGCTGCACCGCCATCGAGCATCACCACCGCATCCATGCCAGGCGCACGCTCCCCCAGGCGCCGACCAGTGGTAATCAATACCGGCTTACCAATCTGGTTCAGGCACTCTCCATGCGCTGCGGTCAGCGCGGAAATCGCCGTCACACTGGGGATAACTCGCGAGCGCACGTCCAGCCCAAGGTCGCGGACGCGCTGCAAAATCCGCAATGTTGAGTCATACAAGGAGGGGTCACCCCAGACCAAGAACGCACCGCGGCGCTTGCCCTCTCGTCCGAGGTGAGCGACGAAGGCGTCGGCAAGCAGCTCTGCACGGCGCTGATGCCAGTCACGGACGACTGCGCCGTAGTTATCGGGCGTGCGGTCACGTGGCGGGTCGGGAACGGTAACGAGTTCGACATGCGGCGCATGCTTATCGACGATCGCCTGTCGCGCAGCCAACAAGTCCGCTTTGGCATCACCCTTGTCGAGAGCAAAAACTACGTCGACATCAGCAAGAGCGCCGATAGCCTCGAGCGTAATGTGGCTCGGACTACCGGCGCCGATTCCGATGACGTCTACATCGACATATCCGCTGTATACAGGGCTCTCGGCCTGAGTGCGGGCGGCGTCGTTTCGACTAGTGATTGGTCGGATCTCCCTCGTAACCGAACTGTTCAGCCATCTCATCTGGAGACAGGCCAGCCATCGAACCCTGGAGGTTAGCCGAAGCGGCCTGCTTCAAGTAAATCTCGCAAGCGTTGGCCATGTACTTGGAGTCGTACACGTTCATCTCCAGAATCGGAGTCAAAGAGCCATCATCTTCCATGCGCGAAACCAAAAGGTGCGGCTTGTCCGAGTCCGTGGTCATGGAGCACTTAATCTTGACACCGTTGACATCCGTGAAAGTTGGCTTAATCATATTGTCATCCTCCTCCAAAACAGCGACCGGAAAATAAGTAGCGCTGTTGCGACCGCAAGCGCAAGAAAGTCGCTCGTTATAAACCATGTTAGCCAGATTCCGGGCGGCACCGCCGAGCACAAAAGCACATGGGGGTAATAGCGAGCTTCCTGCATGTTTGCGTGTCAGGTCGAGGACCCAATTGCCACTAGAGCTCGCAGATGCGTTAAAGTGATGAAGTAATTTTCCGGCCGCCGAGAATGTGTTTTCACGGCTGTTTTACCCGGAAGATGATTGCCCTAGTAGCTCAGTGGATAGAGCACGGCTCTCCTAAAGCCGGTGTCGGAGGTTCGATTCCTCTCTGGGGCACAAATACCCTCGTGACCTTTTACATATAGGGCGCGAGGGTTCTTTGTTTTTCTCACGACCGGCCACTACGCCCCCTCCTGAGAACGCATCACCCAGCAATTTCCAGAAACACTTGTGTTAGGCTTACCTAATCACGTGGCGTGTAGACTTCCGCCAGTACAAAACAGCCCAAGACTTGTTGAAGGACAGTGACAACTATGGCTGGCCTAGCTAAAGCAGCAGCACCGAAGCGTAAGCCCCGTAAGGCACACGAGGCAACAGTTACTGGACGTCGCCAGATTTCCCCAGACCTTGTTCGTTTGAGCATGAACTCGCCTGCATTTGTGGGCAAGGAGCTGGAGTTTACCGACCATTACATCAAATTATTGTTTGTGCCAGAGGACGCTGATTACTCCTGGCCGTTCGATATTGCGAAAATTCGCGCCGAACAGCCGCGAGACAAACTGCCAATCACCCGCACCTACACTCTGATTAATGTGGACTCCGAAACCGGCGACTTTGACGTCGACTTCGTCACCCACGGCGATTCCGGCCTGGCTGGACCGTGGGCACGCGTAGCCGAAATCGGAGACAAGCGTGGCTTCTTAGGGCCAGGAGGCGCATGGGGACCTGCAGCAGAATATGAACACTTTGTACTCGCCGGAGACGAGTCCGCAGCGCCAGCTATCAGCGCCGGACTGAAGCACCTCCCAGCAGGCACGACCGCAACCGCATACATCGAAATCGAGTCCGAAGATCGGAAGTTTGAGCTCCCAACCCGAGAGGGTGTGGAAGTCCATTGGGTCCTCCGCAACGGCGCAACCCACGGCACAGAGCTATCCCGCGCAGTGCACGAGGCGGGCATTCCAGAAGGTAAGAAAACTAGCTGGTTCATCCACGGTGTCGCCGAGATGATCAAGGAATTGCGCCGCTTCCTCTTCGTCGAATCTGAGATCCCGAAGAAAGACGTTTCCATTTCTGGCTACTGGCGTATCGGTATGACCGAAGACCAGTGGCAGTCTTCTAAACGAGAATTCAACGCTGAGGTTGAGGCCGAGGAGGAAAGAGCCAGGGCCTGACGTTTGCTCGAACGTTAGCGCTCGCTACGCCTTTCAACAACGACGCGTTTTCCTGCCAACCAGTCGAATGGGTGCCAGCGGCAAACAGCAACCCAAATCATCAGGACACCAAAAAACAGTTCAACGTTTGGCTCAAAACCCGTAGGCAAGAAAATCAGCGACAATAGGTAACAATTACGTACCGCTGCCCGCCAACCTCTGTGCCAAGAATCGTCTCCTGATTCGAGCTCCGATGTTCCCTCTGGCTGAGCGACTTCGAACGGAGTTGCCCCAGAGTCTGCTTTCCGCGCTGGAACAACGTGTAGCAAAAATGCGCTTTTACCAAACGTCTGTTCACCGCGAGCCTCTGCAACCACGCGCACAAAGAAAAAGACAGCTGGGAATATGACACCATACAAAATCCTGAACTCTGGCGGACTCGGCAGCGCCCAGTTCGCCATGGCTGCTTCCCACGCAAGTTTGCCAAGTGCCACAATGATGGCAACAAAGATTCCTACAAGGAACGAATCCAGTATCCACGCGCCACTGCGCCGAGCGAACAAATCCGCATTACTCTTTACGGGGAATCGATTCGGGGTGCGCCGATACATGGGACACACGCTATCAAAACCACTTATGACTTCACAGACGAATTGCCTTTCCCTACCGCACCCGTTCTGCCACGATTAGAAGCATCCAGTATGCAAATCGAAAAGTCGACTGTATAGTTGCCGGTTGAATCAACCTATCTATTGGGTGTCAGCAGCTTCCTTGCCAATAGCTCGGCAAGTTCCCCTATAGCTGGCACCCCCAGTGGTTTTTCAGGAGTCCCTACCCAGAAAGCCGAGAATTAAACCACGCGACGCAGGCCCGAGAAGCCCAGAAAGTGAGATGGATGTGAATACGCGAACTCAGCTGTCAGCCGTACAGCACCCTAAACTCACTGCCGTCCGGCGCAAGAACCGCCGGCAGCTGGCGCTGGCCTGCTGCTTCCTCACCTTCGCAGCCACGGCCACCAGCTGTGCCAACAGCGAAAGCGAGGAGGTTGCCGCGACGCAAACCTCGTCGTCAAGCCAACTTACTACGGTGTCGACGACGAGTTCGCCGACAACGACGGGACCAAAGGTTCGAGAAGGCGGTACGCCGCGCATCGGGCACCTGTGCCCGAACCAGACCGGCGAAATACGAATGAGCGCCAACGGCCAGAATCTTGAATGCGCACAAGTCGGCGAGCAGGAAGTGTGGACGGTGCTGCAGCAAACCTCCGCGAACCCGACATCGCAGCAAATGTGGATCTCCACTACTCCGACGACCACTGAGCCACTGCCTCAGGAACCTGAGCCGACGACTCCGAGCGAGAGCACAACGGAGACAAGTGAAACGGAGAGCTCGACGACCTCTGATACTTCCACGCCGCCCGATACTTCAACGACTCCGACAACCTCCGGCGAGCCGACAGAATCGGAATCGGAGCAGGAAGAGCAGCCAAGCGAAGATAATCATGGGCTCACCGGCCTGTTCCGCTAGGTTCGTCTCGGGCTGCGAGGTTCGTCGGCTCGGGACTTAGTTAGGTAAGGTGCGCTAGCTCGCCCTAAAAACCAAAATCCGCTGCAACAATACTGCAGCGGATTTTTTATTTACCCAACAGATACGAAGAGACGAACCTGAACAGATCTGAGCCCGCCACAATGCGGCGGAGCACCCGCGCTCCCCTACTTGCGGTGACGGCGATTGTAGAACGGCGTCGGAACGACGGTGGCGGTAATGTCGGCGCCTTCAACGGTCAGCTCCGTGCCAGTGGAGGACTGCCAACGCTGAACGTATGCAAAACCGATGGGGTGACCCAAAGTCGGCGACACCTTGGCGGAAGTCAGCACGCCAACCTCGTTACCTTCCGCATCAATGAGCTTGGTGCCACGCTTGGGAGCTTCATCACCGGAGAAACGCAGACCAACCAGTAGCTCCTTCGACTGCGGACGATTAATCAGTGCGTTGCGACCAATAAACTGCCCCTTGGTCGGCCCCATGATGGACTTCAGGCCGGCCTCCAGCGGAGTGCGGTCGCGAGTCAGCTCGTAGCCATAGAGCGGCATACCGGCCTCAAGACGCAGGGTGTCGCGGCAGGCCAGACCACACGGCAGCAGGCCGAGGTCAGCACCGTTGTCAGCCGGATCCTCCGGGTTTTCCACCTTGCCACCTGCTGCAATGATTGCACGCCAGACCTCGACGGCGCGGTCAGCCGGCGGGAAGATCTCGAAGCCGTCCTCACCGGTGTAGCCGGTTCGGGCAACAATCATTTCCACACCTGCGACCTCGAGCAGGGTGCAAGAGTAGTAGTTCATGCCATCGAGAGTCGCGTGCAGATCCTGCGGCAGCAGACGGCGCAGAAGCTTCGCAGCCTTCGGCCCCTGAATGGCCAGGAGCACATTCTTGTCATTCATGCTCTCAACCTGGACGTTGTAGCCACCAACGCGCTCGCGCAGCGTCGAGTACACATCTTCAGCGGCTGCGGCATTCTGCACCAGCATGAATTCGTGACTACCGAGGCGGTAAATGATGAGGTCATCAATAATGCCGCCGTCTTCCTGCACAATCATGGTGTACTTGGCACGGCCCAACGCCAGCGGCTTGATTGCCGAAATCAGGGAGTGTGCAAGGAACGCCGCCGCATCCTCACCAGTGACGCGGATGATACCCATCAGCGACAGGTCGAAAATACCAACGGCCTCACGCACTGCGTTGTGCTCTGCAATTTCCGAAGAGTAGCGGAACGGCACTTCGTAGCCACCAACATTGCGCATTTCTGCGCCAAGGCTTACGTGCTCATCATGCAGGGCGCTACGGAAAGAATTGTTGTTCTCAGAAGCGCCAGAATTGTCAGTCATACACACTCCAATTATTGCGGTGGGGCAAACCAGATTGTTACCTTCCCACCTTATATCTAAGACTCCGTGCTCGCTTCCGCGAGCCCCTGCGGATCCAGGGCAACAGGCCCGTCCATTAACTATCATGCACTGATTCGCACATGCTTGACGACGACCCCGCGCCCACCACAAAGGCCCCGCTACCAGTGACGATAACGGGGCTTTTGCATTTGTCTATTCAGTTAATTGAGTTTGGCCGAGCTGTTCGGGCAGCGTTGCCAGCCAAAGGCTCAGTGGTTATTAGTGATCAACCGCAGCCTCGGTACCAACACCGGTCAGGGAGCGAACTTCCATCTCAGCTGCCAGGTCATCGAAGTTATCCGGCTTACCCATGTAGGTGGCGATGATGCCAGCCAGGAACGCCAGCGGGATTGCGAGCAGACCCGGCGAGGTCAGCGGGAACCAGGAGAAGTCAACGGACGGAATCATCGAGGACTCGCTGCCGGAAACTGCCGGGGAGAAGATAATCAGAACCAGCGAGGCGATGACACCGGTGTACATGGAGGCAACTGCGCCTGCGGTGTTGAAGCGCTTCCAGAACAGGGACATCAGGATGGTCGGCACGTTTGCGGATGCTGCCACTGCGAAGGCCAGCGACACCAGGAAGGCGACGTTCTGCCCCATGGCCAGGATGCCGAGGATAATGGCGACAACACCCAGCACGATAACGGTAATGCGGGAGACACGAACCTGCTCGGCTTCCGTGGCCTGTCCCTTGCGAATCACGGCCTGGTAGAGGTCCTGGCCGACAGACGCGGAAGCGGTAATTGCCAGACCAGCGACCACGGCCAGCACGGTAGCGAACGCCACTGCGGAAATCACAGCCATGAAGATGGAGCCACCGATTTCGAAGGCCAGCAGCGGAGCTGCAGCGTTGGCCCCGCCCGGCGCGGCCATGATGCGGTCCGGGCCGACGAGTGCAGCAGCACCGTAGCCGAGCACCAGGGTCAGCAGGTAGAAACCACCGATGAGGATGATTGCCCAAGTCACGGACTTACGAGCTTCCTTTGCGGTCGGCACCGTGTAGAAGCGCATGAGCACGTGTGGCAGACCAGCAACACCGAGGACCAGTGCCAGGCCCAGAGAGATGAAGTCCAGCTGCTGGACGAAGGAGCCGCCGTACTTCAGACCCGGCTCAAGAATGGCGGAGGCTTCGTAGCCCTTCTCGGCGATGTAATCCGAGCTTGCGTGCATGTCCACTGCGTCCTGCAGGAGCTGGGAGAAGTTGCCCTTAACGCCAACCAGGATGATCAGGGTCATGATGATGACAGCACCGACCAGCAGGACGGCCTTAATCATCTGCACGTAAGTCGTGCCCTTCATACCACCGATGAGGACGTAGGCAACCATGATGATGCCGACGACTGCGACAACGATGGACTGCTGAGTGGAGTCGTGGATGTTGAGCAGCACGGCGACCAGGGAACCTGCACCGGCCATCTGCGCGATGAGGTAGAACAGGGTCACCGCGAGGGTCGAGATAGCAGCCGCAGTACGTACCGGGCGCTGCTTAAGACGGAAGGACAGCACGTCGGCCATGGTGAACTTACCGACGTTTCGCAGCGGCTCTGCAACCAACAGCAGCGCGACCAGCCAGGCTACGAAGAAGCCGATGGAGTAAAGGAATCCGTCGTAACCAGTCAGCGCGATGGCGCCGACGATACCGAGGAAGGAAGCCGCCGAGAGGTAGTCACCTGCAATGGCAAGACCGTTTTGGGTACCGGAGAACTGTGCGCCACCGGTGTAGAAGTCCGATGCTCCCTTGTTTCCGCCCTTGCCCACTCGAGTAACGATGAACATGGTCGCAACAATGAAGGCGACGAAGACCGCGATGTTGAGAATCGGGTTACCTGCTGCTGCAGTGTCATCTGCAGCAAAGAAACTGGTCAGCATGTCTATGCCTCCTTCTTTGCGACGATTTCAGCGATTTCTCCGCTTTCCAGTGCCTCGCGCAGCTCTGCCTGCATCGGCTCAAGCTTCTTGTTGGCGAAGTTGATGTACACCCAGGTGATGGCGAAGGTGGTCACGAACTGGAGCAGACCAAGGACGATGCCCAGGTTGATATTGCCCAGTACGGGAGTCGCCATGAGATCCGGCGCGAACGTCGCAAGCAAAACGAATGCGATGTACCACACCAGACCTGCGACGGTCATCGGGATGGCGAAAGAACGGAATGTAGAGCGGAGCTCTTGGAACTGCGCTGAGTTTTGCACGTAGCGGTACTCGGCCGCCTGTGGCTTATGCCGGTCTGTCGGCAAGGGAGTTGCGGACACGGGCTAATCCTTTCCAGGAAGTTATGCAGGTGTTCGTAATGAGGTTCAGCACAGCCACCCCGAGGGTGTGCCATGCACCACATTTTTCATTATGTGTGGAAACAAAGTTACCTGGAACACAGTTAGCAAAGAAGTTAAATGCGGCTAACTACTTCTCAGCGAGCCTTAAGGCACCCCCAAAAACGCCATTACCTGCATACTTAGGCGCCGTTTTTACTACCCCCATTTACGCCGTTGTACTCGTGTTCTCCGCTTCTTCCGGCAATGGCTTACTCTGACGCCACCACCACAGCGCTTCGATAATGACCGCGCCGATGGCCCCCACGATCAGCGCGGGAATCAACAGCTCCCGCCCTACCCAGTACAGATTAAGCACTGTGGCCACTGAACGAACCGAGAAGATGAACAGGTAGGCTCCTGCCGATACCGCCAGCAACAGAACCTTCCACCAGGTGTATGGCCTAGCCACGACCACCAAAACCCAAAATGCCGAAACAATCAGCACAATGAGGGTCGCAGTAGACGCCTCCCCTCGTGCCGCATCGCTGGCGTCGACTCCCGGGTTTGCCCACAACCAAAACATGAAGGTCAACAACCCCACCGTGATGCCCGCCGGTATCGCTAAGCGCAACACGCGCCGCACGAAACCATCGCGCGCACGCTCCAAGTTAGGAGCCAACGACAGCACGAACGCCGGGATTCCAATCGTGAACCATCCCGTAATGGTCACATGAATCGGCTCGAATGGATAATCCATCCCCCACAGCCCCACAGCCAGCGCCAGCACCACCGAGTAGATGGTCTTCGTCAAAAAGAGGTTGGCCACACGCTCGATATTGCCAATGACGCGACGCCCCTCCGCCACAATCATCGGCATCACCGCGAAGCGATTATCCAACAGCACCAACTGCGCAACCGAACGTGTCGCCGGCGCCCCATCGCCCATAGCCACGCCCAGGTTCGCCGCTTTTAGCGCCAGCACATCATTGACACCATCACCGGTCATCGCCACATGATGCCCCCGCGACTGCAGCGCATGAACCATATCGCGCTTATTCTCCGCCGTGACACGGCCGAAGATCTGCCGCGACTCCACAATGTCTGCGAACTCGTTGCGGATCTCGGTGGGCTTGGCTTCGCTATTCTCATCGCGGCTGACCGGAAGCTCAGACGCATCGACAGGATTGTTAGCCCCCTCCATTTCCAGCTCACGTGCAACAGCCCCCACGGAGCGGTCATTGTCACCAGAAATGACCTTGACCTCGACGCCTTCTTCATAGAAGTAGGCCACCGTGTCCGCCGCATCTGAACGCACCTTCTGCCCCAGCACGACAAGTGCGACTGGCTCCAACTCCACCTCGCCACTCTTCCGCAGCGCACCGCCGGGCAGGTCATCTGCCCCAACTGAAGTCCGCGCGAGCAGGAGCACACGAAGTCCTTCCTCCATAAGCTCCCGAGCTTTCTGCATGCCGACCGCGGAGTCGTCGACAAGCACATCGGGCGCGCCGAAAACCCACGTCGCACCACCGTGATACGTCAGCGCCGACCACTTATTCGCCGAGGTAAAGGGGCGGGTTTTGGTTTGTTCATGCTTTACGACGTCCCCTGCATCCGCAAGCCCCTCGAGCAGTGCGCGAGCCGTTGCGTTGGGGCGATCGTCGAGCTTGCACAGATCGATGAGTGCGGAGTCGAGCTCATCGCGGGAGGTACCGTCACCCGATACGATGTCGACTTCCACTAGCTGCATCGCATTTTCGGTGAGCGTGCCAGTTTTGTCGACACACACGGTGTCGACACGCGCGAGACCTTCGATGGCGGGCAACTCATTGACCAGCACGCGATGTCGCCCCAAGCGCACCACCCCAAGGGCAAATGCGATGGTGGTCATGAGGACAAGCCCCTCAGGGACCATGGGCACCAGCGTGGCGACCATCCCCAGCAGCGCATCGTTGAAATCATCGCCGGCAACAAAGAGCTGCGTATAGATTGCCAAGGCGCCGACGGGAATGAGAATCCAGGAAATGTAGGTCAGGATCTTGTTGATGCCGCGGAAGAGCTGGGAATCAGTCAGCGTGAACTTGTTGGCCTCAGCTGCGAGCTTGGCGGCGTAAGCCTCCTTGCCCACTTTGGTGGCCTGATATCGCGCCGACCCCACCACGACCGAGGAACCCGAGTAGACCATGTCCCCAACGCTCTTATCGACGGCATCGGATTCACCGGTGAGAGAGGACTCATCGACAGCCACGTCAGAGGCGTAGCGGAGAATACCGTCAACGACGATTTGGTCACCGGGGCCAACCTCGATGAGATCGTCGAGGACGACGGACTCGCGGTCGATCTCGCGAGCTGGCTCCCCGTCGCGAATGACCATGGGTTTTGCACGGCCGACAATGGAAAGCTTGTCCAGTGTGCGCTTGGCACGCAGTTCTTGGATGATGCCGACGATAGAGTTGGCGATAATCAGCAGACCAAAGGCACCGTTGACGATTGAGCCGGTATAGAGCACGACTGCGAATAAAACAGCGAGAATACCGTTAATCCGGGTAAACACATTGGCACGGATAATGTCCCACACACTGCGCCCGGATGTTGGCGGCAGCTCGTTGACGTGCCCCAACTCGATGCGTTGCTGGACCTGCTGTTGAGTAAGACCACTGTCGGGAGTTTTCCACGAGCCCATGCCTGCCTACCCTATTCGCCTAATTGCTGAACCTATTCAACCTATTTGCCAATGAAATTTGGTTCGCGCTTTTCGGCTCGCGCCTTCGATGCCTCCGCAGCATCCTCGGAAGCCCACACCGTGTCGTAGAGCTCCTGCTGGTATTCCTTCAACGGGCTATGTGTCTCATCGTCGTTGAGCACTGCCTTGTGGTAGGCCAGCGACAGGGGCGCGTAGGTGGCGATACGAAGCGCTACCTCCTCCGCCTTGTCCGGACCACCAAGGTAGGAAGCCAGACCACAACCGCGGGCGGCTTCCTGATCCATGCGCTCGGCCGCCAACAAAATAGTGCGGGCGCGGGCACCGCCGACGAGTACGCGTACGCGGCGAATTGTCCAGGCATCGACAGCGATACCGAGCTTGACCGGCGGAATCATAAACCAGCCGCGCTCACCCACGACGCGCAAATCGGCCGCCATCGCCAGCTGCATCCCAGCGCCGACAGCCGGCCCCTGCACATCCGCTATAACCACCAGACGGCTGGCCTCGATTGTGCGCAGCATTCGACGGAGCTGTTCGTGGAAGGAATCTTCATGGTGCTGGCCACTCAGGTCGGCGCCCGCACAGAAAGCGCGGCCTTCGCCGCGCAGCAGGATAACGCGCTGCTCTGGAACCTCAGCGGCAGCTTCCACCGCATCGGCGATGTCACGACACACGTCGGCAGTCAGGGAGTTGCGCTTATGATCTCGGTCGATGGTGATAGTGACAATTGCGCCGTCGGCTTCGACGCGGATTTCAGATGCTGGGTTCGTCATAGCATTTAGGCTACCCGCGAAATACCAATAGTGATGGGGCTATAAGCAAATCTAAATTCGCTTATTCGTTGCCGAATACCCGCGGGTCGCCGCTCAGGCGCCCGTCGGCACGCGCCATCGACGCAATCGTTTCCATGTCCTCGTCGGTGAGTTCAAAGTCGGTGACCTGAAAGTTCTCCTCGATGCGCGACGGCGTGCCCGACTTCGGGATGGCCACGATGCCACGCTGAAGGTGCCAGCGGATAGCAACTTGGGCGGGAGTTTTACCCAGGCGATCTGCGATTTCAGCAATCGACGAACCCTCAAAGTACTTCGCGCGCCCCAGCGGCGACCAAGCCTGCGTGACGATACCGCGACGGCGATCGTCTTCAACCTGCTCATTCTGCGGGAACTGCGGATGCAGCTCAATCTGGTTGACCACCGGAGTCTCCGAGAGCTGGTCGAGCACCTCTGGGTAAAAGTTCGCCACACCAACCGAGCGAATCAGCCCCTCACGCTTGAGCTCCAGCAGCGTATCGAAACACTGCCCAAACGTACCCTGCTTCTCCACCGGCCAGTGCACAAGCACCAGGTCAACGTAGTCAAGGCTGAGCCGTTCTAAAGATGCCCGCACGGACTCGCGCGTCGCCGCCGACCCCTGCGCATCGTTCCAGACCTTCGTGGTCACGAAGATATCTTCACGCTTTACGACGTTCGCAGCGACCGCATCAGCAATACCCTGCCCAACCCCTCGCTCATTGCGATAGAGCGATGCGGTGTCGATGTGGCGGTAGCCGATTTCCAGGGCGTAGCGCACGGATTCGCGCGCCTGCTCATCGTCAAGCTTGTAGGTACCGAACCCCAGAATCGGGATGGCGTTGCCATCGACCATTTCCACGTTGGCAATTCCGGTTGTCGCTGCATCGTACTTCAGATTGAGTGTGGTCATGCCAACCGAGTGTACGGACTGAAAATTTTTTAGATTTTTTCTACCCCGCTGACCTGCGGTTTAGAAAGGTGAGTGCGCTTCATTTTGTTGCGAACAGTTGACGTAGCGTTGTGTTTATATAACACTTTGGAGTGTGTCCCCAAAGATTAAACCCAAAGAACCGATATTCAACAGAATTTCAGTGCTGCGGGCAGAACACGGACTCAGCCGAGCCGAACTAGCCAAACAAGTAGAGGTCAATCCTCAAACGATTGGCGCGTTGGAGCGAGGTGACCACTACCCCAGCTTGGATCTGGCATTTCGCATCTGCGCGGTGTTCGATCTCCCCGTTGAGGCGGTGTTTTCTCGCGAGGAATTCAAGCCCATGTCCTCTGCCCTATACCGAAAGGAAAGCTAACGATGCCAGCTATTCGGACTGAAGACGCAACACCGAACTTTTTCGAAAAGCTAGAAGCCCGGCGCGAAGCGAAGTACACAAAGCGTGTCGAGCAGATGTCGAGCTGGTTGCCCAAGTGGCGCAACCAGGCGGCGCGGCGGAAGCTGGTCATCGCATTCGAGGTGTGCCTTGTGCTGATGCTGCTGAGCGGCATCGCGCTTCTCGGTAGCCTGACCGATATTTTCCCGGGATGGCTTTCTCTGCTCTGGCCAGTGATTTCCCTCATTATGGTCGTCGTCTGGACCAGCCTCAACATCACAGTCGACATGGTTGACAGCGCACCGACCTCGCTACTGGACGAATACCAGCAGGAACAGATTCTGAACCTGCGGGGGCTGACATATCGCTGCTTCACCTACTTCGGCTTGGTGGCCTTCCTTGCTCTCGTTCTGGTGGGCACCTATGTCCTGAACGCGCAACCTGACTGGGGACGCTACATTCCGTACAGCTTCGGAATCTTCGGAATTATCGCTTTCCTCTACATTTCCACGCTGCCCACCGTCGTCTACGCCTGGAATCTGCGCGACGACTAGTACGGGCTCAAAAACTCATATCCCTCCTCTGCCCTTCACTCCTCAATCTAAGGATCACCATGAACAGCCTCATTATTGACGGGCTTGAGAAGTCCTACGGAGACCTGCAGGTTCTCCGTGGCATGAGCTTCCAAGTTCACCCTGGAGAAATCTACGGCTTCGTCGGCTCTAACGGTGCCGGCAAGACCACCACTATGCGCATTGCCCTGGGCGTGCTGGCCACCGATAAAGGCGAGGTGCGCATCGGCGATACCCCGATGAATGACTCGCTGCGCCGCACGATTGGCTACATGCCAGAAGAACGCGGCCTCTACCCCAAGGCTGAAGTCCGCAAGCAGCTGATTTACTTTGCTCGCCTACACGGTGTGCCCACCAAGCGCGCGGAATCCAATGCCGACAACTTGTTGGAGCGCCTCGGTCTCACCGAGCGTGCCAACGACAAGGTCGACACGCTCTCGCTCGGCAATCAGCAGCGCGTGCAGCTGGCAGCCTCCCTCGTCCACGACCCAGAAATACTAGTCCTCGACGAGCCCTTCTCTGGTCTCGACCCAGTTGCGGTCAAGGTGATGAGCTCCGTACTCAAGGAGTACGCCGACCGCGGCACCCCGATTGTGTTCTCTTCCCACCAGCTCGACCTTGTCGAGCGCATGTGTGACCGCGTCGGCATCATCCGCGACGGCCGCATGCTCGTGGAAGGCACTGTTGATGAGCTGCGAGCACGGGGCCCACGGGCTTTCGTCGTCAAGCTCGATGGTGCGCCCCAGGATTGGGCGACCTCCGTCGAGGGCGTGACAAGCGTGGAGCGTGATACCCATGGTGCCACCGTCGTTCACCTCGATTCCAACGCCCCCGCCGACACCGACCAGAAGCTGCTACACAGCGCGATGGCAGCGGGAACGGTCCGTTCGTTTGGACCTCTGCAAATTCCACTTACCGAGCTCTACCAGGAGGCCGTACAGCAATGAGCACCAACACTTACAACGCCTCAACGGCCGTCAAGACTGTTTTCGTCCGCGAACTCCGCGAGCATCTGCTGAAGAAAAGCTCGCTAATCACGCTCATCATCATGGCAGTGGCGGCCGTCGGCGGTATCTTCGTTGCCGACTACATGACCTCCAAGTCCGATAATGACACCGTAAAAATCGCGGTCGTCGGAGAAGCGCCGTTCGCGGACTCTCTCGCCGACGCTACCGCCGAAATAAAGGATGCTGAAGGCGCGGATGCCGCAGCCGGCGCATTTGCCACAGCATCGCTCTCACCGTTGGAGATTACGTCCGCGGCAGACGACAAGGCCGCTCGCGCTGCCGTCACCGACGGCGACGCCGACGCCGCTCTCGTCCCCGACACCGCAGAAGGCAAGGAGGGCTCGTGGAAGCTGCTTGCCGACGACGCCCCATCCTGGCTGACCCCAATGCTGCAGGAATCGCTGCAGAAACAAAATGAAGCCATGCTGCTCAGCGAAAACGGAATCAACCCCAGCGAGTTTTTCTCCAAGACTCAAAGCGCAGCCGTGTCGGTGGAGTCGCTGGATGAAGCCAAAGACGAGAAGATGCCCGCAGTGGTCATCACACTGATTGGTGTGATGGTCATGATGACCGCCATCCTCGTCTTCGGCGGCGCGGTGGCCACCAGCGTCATCGAGGAGAAGTCCTCCCGCGTCATCGAGATCATTCTCTCGACCGTTCGCCCGGCGCACCTGCTGGCTGGCAAGATCCTCGGCGCCGGTCTGGCTGGCATCATCATGATGAGCGTGCTGACCGCCAGCGCCGCAGTTGCCCTCATGATTACCGGATTGGCGGAGAGCTTCGATGTGCCGTGGTCCGCAGTCTGGCTGCTGGTCCCGTGCTTCATCCTCGGTTACTTCTTCTTCGCCGCGCTGTATGCAGCCTCCGCATCCTTGGTCAGCCGTATGGAAGATTTCCAGGGCGCACAGATGCCGGTACTGGTGTTCTCGCTGATCACGATGTATGTTCCGCTGTTTGGCTGGAGCAAGCTGGACTCTACCGTCATGCAGATTGCAGCGTGGATTCCACCGGTTTCCATCACCACTGCCCCGATGCAGTACGCCGTTGGCAACTTCTCCGCACTCCAGTTGGCGGCTTCGCTGCTAATCATGGTTGTGGGAGTAGCCGCAGTCATCGCACTCGCCGCCTGGATCTACCCGCGCAATGTCCTGCGCACCGGTGCCGCGGTCAGCTGGAAGAAGGCTCTGACAGCCAAGAGCTAGCCCCAGCCCTGCCCAAAAGAGCGTGGCTCCTTCGGCCACGGTCACCTAAAACCGAATAATCGTCAATCGCGTAGTTTGCTCAGCGCACCTTATAGGCCTTTGCGCAGCGCACCTTATAGACCATGGTCCGCCGCAAACTTCGCGATTTTTCCTGTCTCGCCATAGGAGGTCTGCGCCCCCACGCCTGTCGCCGCATGAGCCGAGACCACCGCCGCAAGACGAGCTGCCGTCACCACATCATCGCCCGCGGCCAACGCGGTGAGGACCGTACCCATGTACGCATCACCGCAGCCCGTGGTGTCCACGACCTCGATGGGCAGCGCTGGAATGCGAGTGACTGCCACCTCGCTTTCCGACGTCCTCAAGACCGCAGACCCCTCCCCGCCAAGTGTGACAATGGCCGTGGAAATCCCGTGTTCGTCGGCAAGCGCGCGCCCAACCGCATCCCACTGACCGTGCTCGCAACCGGCGACCGCGCGCTCGGAGCCGATGATGGCTGCGAGTTCGTGCTCGTTGACAATGAGGACATCGACCAGCGCGAGCAGATCCTCACTGACCGCCCGAATCGGCGACAGGTTGAACACCACCGGCACACCCGCATCGTGGGCAATCTGTGCGGCGGCCAGGACAGCCTCATCACAAATCTCCAGACACAGACCGAGGCACCCAGCCCGCTGAATCTTGTCCGCATGACTGCGCACCATCTCAGCATCGACTTCGCCATTGGCGCCAGCGGAGATGACAATGAAATTCTCCGCCGCATCATCAACGACAATCATGGCTGTACCAGTGGCAGAGTCGACGGTCTCAACTGCAGAGATGTCCACGTGAGCGTCGGTAAGCGCGTCGCGCAGCAACTGCGCATTGGGATCCGAACCGACCGCGCCGACCAGTTCCACGGCCGCGCCCAGTCTTCCAGCCGTCGCCGCCTGATTCGCCGACTTACCGCCCGGCAGAATGCGCAGAGGACTGCCCTCGATAGTCTCGCCACCATGCGGCAGGCGCTTCACGGTGACAGTCAGGTCTGCGTTGATGGAACCGACGACACATACGTTTGGCCTCTGTTCAGCCAGCTCGGTGAGGCGCTCAGTAATCGGCATTGGTTCGACTCCTCGGTAGTGCGGACACGTTTTTTCCGACAATAGCGCTACCCCTTTCCGCCCACCATCAACTAAGCCGGTTTACCCCTTGTTTACTACCGTGGAGGTATGGCTAGAATCAGCGCCCAACAAGTAATAGATACCGTCCTCGACCACGGAAGTTTCACCTCCTGGGACGGCGCGCCCGAGCATGGCAACATCGACGAGTCCTACCGCGGCACACTGTCCCGAGCCTCTGAGAAGACCGGTCTCGATGAGGCCGTTATCACCGGTGAAGGCACCGTCGGCGGCAAGCGCGTCGCCGTCATCTGTTCTGAGTTCGGCTTCCTCGGCGGTTCTATCGGCGCCGCAACCGCTCGTCGTATTATTCGCAGCATCGAGCGCGCGACTGCGGAGCAGCTGCCGCTGTTGCTCTCCCCGACCTCGGGTGGCACTCGCATGCAGGAGGGCACTGCGGCGTTCGCGCTCATGATCTCTATTACCACCGCAGTGGCGCGCCACAAGGATTCTCACTTGCCATTCCTGGTGTACCTGCGCAATCCCACCACCGGTGGTGTCATGGCGTCGTGGGGGTCGGCAGGCCACTTCACCTTCGCAGAGCCCGGCGCGCTTCTCGGCTTCCTCGGCCCGCGCGTCGTCGAGCTCGCTACCGGCGAACCCATGCCCGAAGGCGTTCAGACCTCCGAGAACCTGTTCAAGCAGGGCATTATCGACGGCATCATTCCGCTCGAAGGTCTGCGCGGCGCTGTCCGCCGCACCATCGACGTGCTTGCCGACGGAGACGCCAGCGAACCCACCCCACCGCCAGCAGCAGCCATTGATGGTCGCGATACCTGGGAAGCTATCCTGCGCACCCGCGATACTTCTCGTCCAGGTGGCGGCGATATTATCGATGCCCTTGTCGACTGCTCCGTGCCGATTTCCGGCACTGGCGATGGCCACAAGTCGCTGTCGGTTCGGGCTCGCCTGGCGCGGATTGGTGAGCGGCCGGTGATTCTGGTCGCCCAGGATCGCCATAACCAGCCGCCGCTGGGCACGCATCCAATGGGGCCGGGCTCACTGCGTTTTGCCCGCCGTGCGATGCGCATCGCGGAAAGCCTGAACATTCCGCTGGTCACGGTCATTGACACCCCAGGCGCTGAGTTGACCAAGGACGCCGAGGAAAATGCCATGGCCGGCGAGATTGCCCGCACCTTGACCACGCTGGTGAACTTGAAGGTTCCGACCGTGTCACTCATTCTCGGCCAGGGCTGCGGTGGCGGTGCGCTGGCCATGCTGCCCTCTGACCGCGTGCTGGCAATGCACGATGCCTGGATGTCTCCGTTGCCGCCGGAGGGTGCTTCGGCGATTATCTACCGAGACACCGAGCATGCCCCGGAAATGATGGAGGAGCAGGGCGTTGGCGCCGAGGCCATGCTGAAGACCGGGGTCATCGACGAGATTGTGGCCGAACCTGAGAATCCGGCCGAACTGCCCCGCCGTGCTCTGAGTGCTATCGAGCACGCCCTCTGGGAGCTGGAGAAGAATCCGGCTCGCGTTGGCCGTGAGCAGCGTTTCGACCACTACCGTCGCTTCGCGCTGGGTGAGTAAGGGGTCTGGGCCTGGTTTGGGGCTGGTGTGGGGCTGGTTTGGGCCTTCAGCCCCCACCCCAACCTCAGAAAGCAAGAAAGTGACTGAGTTTATGACACTTTTGGGCAATTTTTCACGCCTGAAGTGTCATAAACGCAGTCACTTTCTTCGCCGGAAATCCTGCAAACCGCCGACGGAGGGATGGGCAGGAACCGCGAAGCGAAGCTCAGCCGACCAACAGAGCTAGCATGCGGACTTTTACTTAACGTCCAACAGGTCGATGACGAAGACCAGGGTCTTACCAGACAGGAAGTGTCCTGCACCAGCCGGGCCGTAAGCTTTCTCCGGAGGGCAAATCAGCTCGCGACGACCGCCGACCTTCATGCCCGGAATGCCTTCCTGCCAACCGGCAATCAGGCCGTTCAGCGGGAACTCGATGGACTGGCCACGGTTCCAGGAAGAGTCGAACTCTTCACCGGTTTCGTAGTCAACACCCACGTAGTGGACCTCGACACGAGCACCCGGGGTGGCCTCCTTGCCGTCACCGACAGTGAGGTCGTTGATGACGAGTTCCGTCGGAGCCGGACCGGACTTAGCAGTGAGTTCTGGCTTGGACAAGACAATCTCCTATCACAGTTGGCTTTTTCACAGTTGGTATTCAGCCCAACGTAAATGGACCCAACTTAAATGGGGTTTCTTAGAATTCTAGGAAAAATAAAAGGCGCGTACCAACCTTTCGAAGGCTAGTACGCGCCTTTTCGCGTTTTCAACGCTGGACTTTTCTATGCTGAGTTACCTGCGAGGAAACCCCTACGCAGTAATCGCTAGAAACCTTAGCGCTGGTCGCGCGGAACGAAGTCACGCTCGGTCTCGCCGGTGTAAATCTGGCGAGGACGGTTGATCTTCGATGCCGGGTCAGTGACCTGCTCGTTGAACTGAGCGATCCAGCCCGGGAGGCGGCCGATGGCGAACAGGACGGTGAAGAAGTCCGTCGGGAAGCCCATGGCCCGGTAAATCAGACCGGTGTAGAAGTCAACGTTCGGGTAGAGCTTGCGGGAGACGAAGTAGTCATCAGCCAGTGCAATCTCTTCCAGCTTCATAGCCAGATCCAGCAGCTCGTCGCCGCCGAGGTGCTGGAGCACCTCGTGAGCGGTCTTCTTAGCGATAGCTGCACGCGGGTCGTAGGACTTGTAGACGCGGTGACCGAAGCCCATCAGGCGGACGCCCGGCTCCTTGTTCTTCACGCGGTTCATGAACTCGGTTGCGTCGCCACCGTGGTTCTGCTGGATGTCCTCGAGCATCTCCAGAACAGCCTGGTTAGCGCCACCGTGCAGCGGGCCAGACAGAGCGTTGATACCAGCAGCGATGGAGACGAACATGGAAGCGCCGGAGGAAGCGACCATGCGGACGGTGGAGGTGGAGCAGTTCTGCTCGTGGTCAGCGTGCAGGATGAGCAGCTTGTCCAGAGCGTCAACCACTACCGGATCAACCTCGTAGTCAGCGGTCGGGTAACCGAACATCATGCGCAGGAAGTTCTCGCGAGCGTTCAGGTTGTTGTCCGGGTACATGTACGGCTCACCCTTGGATGCGCGGTAAGCGTATGCAGCCAGCATCGGGACCTTAGCCATCAGGCGAACCGCAGCCAGGTTGCGCTGCTCTTCGTTCAGCGGATCCAGCTCGTCCTGGTAGTAGGAAGCCAGGATGTTGACCGAGGAAGCCAGGGTCTGCATCGGGTGTGCGCCACGCGGGAAGATGCTGAATGCGCGACGGAAGTCCTCGTCCAGCAGGGTGTGGTGACGAATGTCGTGGTTGAACTGCGCAAGCTCTTCCTCAGACGGAAGGTGGCCGTGAATCAGCAGGTAGGAAACCTCGTTGAAGGTAGCCTTCTCAGCCAGCTGCTCAATCGGGTAACCGCGGTAGCGCAGGATGCCGTTACCGCCGTCGATGTAAGTGATCTTGGACTCGGTAGAACCGGTGGCGGCGTAGCCCGGGTCAAAGGTGGTCAGTCCAGTTTCCTGGAGCATCTTGCCCAGTGCGATACCGTCGTTACCCTCGGTTGCCTTGACGATGTCCATCTCGAACTCGCCGCCCGGGTAGTGGAGTACAGCCTTGCCGTCTTTAGTAGCCACAACTTCCCTTTCACAGAAAAATTTTTCTTAACGACTCCAGAGTGCGGGGGAAGCAGGCACAGCGGAAAACAGCATTCTGCCTCCCAACTCCACGCCACCCCTTCGGGGTCGCATTGTTTTCAATGATTCAATTATGCGCGACATTTGCGTTCCATTGCATCTTGCCCAGTGAAAAAAGTTTGCTTAGTTCACATCGACCGTGTCGTAACCATAAAGAACCGACACCTGCAGTGGATTAGAACACACAATATCAAAGAGTGTGAGCAGTGCAACACCCTCTACCCCATTCGGGCAGCCTGGGCTTACCCAATCTTGACCCTTCTTCACCCCGAAATGCAAATGGAAAAAACGGGTTTATTACGTTGTCACTGCTCATTTACTAACCAGGAGGTCAGGAGCACATTCAACAGCCAATGTCTTTAAAAGTTCAAAAGCCATCGAGCCGATGCCCGAAAACACATCGACTAAATCCACAATAATTCACCCCTCGCCGCCCGCCCGAGGCTCCACACCGCCAAGTTTTCAGCACCAACAAAACTGGAAAAAATTCTTCGCAAACTTTGCAAATACGCCAATCCACCCTGTTTTGTTATGCAAAGTACGGAAGCGGGGGCAATTGAACCCCACCCTTTTGCTATAAGTACCCCCGATTACCGCTAGAGTTTGAAGACAACGGCTGTATATCAAGCTTCACTTTGAATGCACTTTGAAAGGTTGCGCCTCATATGAGCGATCAATTCCCAGTCCTCCCTGAAGAGTTCCAGCCCGGCGACGGCCGCTTTGGTTGCGGTCCGTCGAAGGTTCGCCCGGCACAGATTCAGGCAATCGTTGACGGCGGTACCTCTATCATGGGTACCTCCCACCGTCAGCCGGCAGTGAAGAACGTTGTTGGTGAGGTTCGCGAGGGTCTGGCTGAGCTCTTCCAGCTTCCGGAAGGCTACGAGATTGTCCTGTCCCTCGGCGGCGCAACCGCTTTCTGGGATGCTGCCACCTTTGGGCTCATCGAGAAGAAGTCCGCTCACCTGACTTACGGTGAGTTCTCCTCCAAGTTTGCCAAGGCCTCCAAGATGGCTCCGTGGCTCGACGCTCCGCAGATCATCGAAGCAGAGCCGGGTTCCGCACCTGAGGTTGTCGCTGGCGAAGAGGGCGTTGACCTTATTGGTTGGGCTCACAACGAGACCTCCACCGGCACCATGGTTCCGGTCACCCGCCCGGCAGGCTCCGAGGGCCAGCTCGTGGCTATCGATGCCACCTCCGGTGCCGGCGGCCTCCCGGTCGACATGTCCCAGGCTGACGTCTACTACTTCTCCCCGCAGAAGTGCTTCGCTTCTGACGGCGGCATCTGGTTGGCTGCAATGTCCCCGGCTGCCATCGAGCGTATTGAGAAGATCAATTCTTCCGACCGCTTCATCCCGGCTTTCCTGAACCTGCAGACTGCCGTTGATAACTCCCGCAAGAACCAGACCTACAACACCCCGGCCGTCGGCACTTTGCTGATGCTGGCTGATCAGGTCAAGTGGATGAACGCCAACGGCGGCCTCGACGGCATGGTTGCCCGCACCACCGAGTCCTCCTCCCACCTCTACAACTGGGCTGAGAACCGCGCGGAGGCAACTCCGTTCGTCACCGATGCTGCAAAGCGCTCGCTGGTCGTCGGCACCATCGACTTCGAGGACAACATCGACGCCGCACAGATTGCCAAGGTTCTGCGCGCCAACGGCATCCTCGACATTGAGCCTTACCGCAAGCTGGGCCGCAACCAGCTGCGCATCGGTATGTTCCCGGCCATCGACCCGGAGGACATCCGTCGTCTGACTGGCGCTATCGACTGGGTTCTGGATAACGGCTACGCTGCAAAGTAACAGCCAAATACCGGCCTCAGCCGCATAGCTCCCGCGCCACGCGCAAGGGCATTGCCCCATTTGTCCGTGACGCGGGAGTTTTGTCGTTTACCATGATTAGTGAGCATTACTTATAACGTCGACCAACAAGGAGGTTCTCGCATGAGGGAGCTGAAGCCCGTTCTGGACGGCGATGTGACCGATTCACTGATTCTCGTTCCCGCCGATATCACCGAGCAGGAACGGCAGGAGGGACTTCGCTTCACGCTGCCTCTCGACGAGAACCTGCGCACTTTCCTGGTCGAGCACTTCGAGCTCGCCGATGCCACTGGTTCCCCTGCTGTAGCTGATTCCGCATCGCTTGCCGACGGATCCAGCGCCGCCACCGCCACTGCCAGCGGTAGCTCTGGGGAGAGTGCTACCGCAGAGAGCGGTTCCACCGACGGAAGTTCCACTAGTGGCAGCACAGCGGAAGCCACCACCGCAAGCGGCGACGCGGCCGAAGGCAGCGAGACGACCGGCAACTCCGCTACGGCAGGCGGGGCACCGAAGAAGACTCCAACGGCGCCGAAGCCAGTTCTGGAAGAGCCTCGCGTAGTTTTGTCGCCGCGCGAGATTCAGGATCGCATTCGCAGCGGCCAGACGGTGGAGGAGCTCATTGAGTACAGCGGCATGCAGCCGCGCAAGATTGAGTCCTTCGCCTACCCGGTGCTTGCAGAGCGCGCACGTATTGCGGAGCTCGGCAAGCAGTCGAAGCCACGTCGCATTGATGGCCCGGCCAAGTTGTCCCTGTGGGAGATTCTCGCCACCGCTTTTGCCGCCCGTGGCCAGGAACTCGCCGATGCCTCGTGGGATGCCTACCGCGACCCGAGTGGACAGTGGATTGTGACGGTTACTTGGAATGTCGGCCACACCACCAACGTGGCCGAGTGGAGTTACCAGGCGGAGGGACTTTCCGCGCTCACCATTGCTCGCAATGAGCTGGCAGCAGAGCTGATTGACCCCGACTTTGCCCGCCGCAACCGAGACTTGGCTCCGCAGGCCAATCGAGCTGCTGATACCGCGGATACCTCTGAGATGCCAGCCGCATGGCAGTCTTCGGCGGAGCCGCAGCGAGGCCACGGGGAGCAGGATGTTCCGTCGCAAAGCGATGCCGCCGACGACGATGTTGACGAGGCGGAGTTCTTGCAGCACCCGGACGCGGAGCAGCCGAAGCGCAAGAAAAAGACTGTCATGCCGTCTTGGGAGGATGTGCTTCTCGGCGTACGTCCGAACGGCCCGAAGAAGTAGGAGTTTCCCTCGACAATGAGCTCCATGACCAGTGGCAACGCTTCTGATTTCGAATTCTCCGCGATTCGCCGCGGTGTAGTCACGATTTGGTTTATCAGCACCAATGACCCTGCTGCGACCCTGGAGACAGGTGTTCAGCATGACCGCGGTTTCGGGCGTCGTTTCCTAGCTCTCTATGACTCGACGTTGCCGGTAACACCGATTGGTGATTTCCCGCTCAACCGCTCGGCGGAAACCGGTGACGGTGAATACTACATCGGTGGCTTTGAAGGCGTTGCCGTACTGCAGACGGTTCTCGATGATATCTCGCAGCTGTCCAAGCTGTCGCCTCGTCTACGGCAGGAGATTGCCGCCACGGACGTCTACGCGAGTGTGTCGAATAAATCCACGGGCTTCGGTGCCTTTGCGCATTGGCACGATGGTGAGCTCAAGCGCGCTTTCTCCGCTACTCGCTACCGCACACTGGAAGACATCGGACTTCCCTGCCCCGCAGAAGGCAGTTTCTGGGCGGGCAAGCACCGCCCGCTGCCCGATGCTTTCGAAGATACGGGTTCACGTCCACGGGAGGGGGTCGGTTTGCCGTTCGTTCCGGCAGAGCTTGCCGACGCCGTCATCACCGACTGGCTCGGATTCGACCCGCATTCGCCCGCTACAGACATCCCTGTTAGTGGTTTTGCGGTGGATGGCCGTCGTGCGGCTCCCGGAGCTTCGTATTCGACGTCTCGTAGTCCACGCGGGCTAATGGGTGAGCCGGGTTCCTCCGAGTCTGGCGCAGAGCTTGACCGTGCCTACGACGACTACGAAGTTCACAACGCAGAGCCGAACCGAGACTTTCTGGAGGAGCTCAGTCGCTTTGGGGCTAAGGCCAAGAACTTCGCTGGCCGCACCTGGCAGCGGGCGCGAGGCAAGTTCGGGAAATAGTTTCTACCGTCCTGCGCGCTCTGACTGAACGCGCAGTCGCTCGTAGAATGCGATCGCTGCGGAAGTAGCCACATTCAGGCTGTCAGTTCCCGGTGACATGGGAATGCGGGCACGCACATCGGTGGCTGCCATCGCGTGCTCGGTAAGCCCCTGCCCCTCAGCGCCAACGAGAATCGCGACCTTGTCCGTGTCCATGGCATCCCACAGGTCCACCGTGCCCGCAGGGGTCATCGACACCACGCGGAAGCCCTGCTCTTTGAGCTGGTCCAAGCTTCGCTGCCAGGTGGTCGTAGTACCGGGCAGAGTCGCAAATGGGACTGTCAGCACATGCCCCATGGAAACGCGCACGCTGCGGCGATACAGCGGATCGGCGCAGGCCGCGCCGAAGACGACCCCATCCACGCCCATGCCCGCCGCGTTACGGAACAGGGCTCCGATATTCTCGTGGTCGCCGACGCCCTCCATCACGGCCAAGGTGGTGGCTCCGCTCAGAACTTGGTCCACCGATAGCTCCGGCGCGCGGTCAGCGGTGGCCAGAAGGCCGCGGTGAAGATCAAATCCGGCCGCTGCGGCCAGAACCTCGCGGTCGAGTTCAAACCAGGGCACCGTTTCCGCAATAGCGGCCTCGCTCGCGGTCAGTCCGTCGGCAAGCGATGCGAGCTTCTGGCGAGTACCAAAGACTGCGCGGAGCGGAAAGCGTGAGCGCACTAACCGCGGCACAATGAGCGTGCCTTCGGCGATGACCAGCCCCTTCCCACCGGGCAAATCGGGGCGGGAATCGGACTTGTTGAGGTTGCGGATGTCATCGAGACGGCTGTCGGCGGGATCGTCGACGACGATGGGCGCAAAGCGTTCGAGGGATGCGTTGGTACTCATGGAAACTCTTTAGCCGCCCAGCAGAGCGGTGAACGGATCGGCGGCGAAGTAGATGATGAACAGGCCGGAGACAATCCACATCAGCGGATGTACGGACTTGGCACGACCCGAGAAGATAGCCATCGCAGCAAAGGTGATGAAACCGATGCCGATACCATTTGCAATCGAGTAGGTAAACGGCATGGTGACAATAGTCAAAAATGCCGGCAGTGCGATGTCGAAACGGGTGAAATCAATCTCGGTAATCTGCCCGATCATCATGGCACCGACGATGACCAGCACTGGCGCGGCAGCCTCGATGGGCACGATTTCATAGAGCGGGGTGAAAAACATCGCTGCCAGAAAGAGGATGCCGGTGACAATGTTGGCAAGGCCAGTGCGTGCACCATCGGCGATGCCCGCTGCGGAGTCCACAAAGACGGTGTTCGACGAGGAGCTGACTGCACCACCGACAATGGCACCGGTGCCTTCGACAACCAGTGCGCGCTTCATGTCCGGCAGCACACCGTCTTCATCGACAAGTGCGGCCTGCTTGCCCAGACCAGTCATCGTGCCCATGGCATCGAAGAAGTTCGCCAGGACCAAGGTAAACAGCAGCATGGTGGCGCTGAGGGCACCGACGCGGGCAAAGGATCCGAAAAGATCCACAGCTCCAACGAGGGACAAGTCCGGCATGCCGCCTACGCGGTCCGGCAGAGTCGGTACCGCAAGATTCCAACCGGTCGGCACTGGCTTGCCATCAGCGAAGGAGGGGCCCGCATCCGTCAAGGCCTCGACTGCGAGCGCAATGATGGTATTCAGCACGATGCCGATGAACAGGCCACCTGGAATATTGCGGACAACCATGATGCCGCAGATAATCAGCCCGAGGACGAACACGGCGGTCGGCCACGAGGCAATCTGACCATTGATGCCGAGCTGCACCGGAACAGTCGTGTCAGCGGCATCGGGAATACGGCGAACCAGGCCACCGTCGACCAGACCAATCATGGCAATGAATAGGCCGATACCCACACTCATCGCGGCCTTCATATCGGACGGAATCGCGTGGAAGACAGCTGTGCGGAATCCGGTCAGCGCCAGCAGCACGATAATCACGCCGTCCAGCACGACCAGGCCCATCGCTTCTTCCCAGGCCAGCCCCTCGTTAGCAACGAATGTCACGGCAACCAGGGTGTTGATGCCCAGGCCCGTCGCAATGCCGAAGGGGTACTTGGCAAAGAGACCAAAAGTAATGGTCATGACACCCGCGGCGAGCGCGGTGACAGCGGCGACCTGTGGTATCCCCAGGCTATTGCCGTTGACATCCTCGATATTGCCGAGGATCAGCGGGTTGAGCAGAATGATGTAGGCCATCGCGAAGAAGGTCACTACGCCACCGCGAATCTCGGTCACGGTCGTCGAACCGCGCTCCGTGATGTGAAAATAGCGGTCCACTGCCGAAAGATGGCTCCCCTTCCGTGCAGGCTTGGAGTCCTTCGCCTCATCTGAGGATGTTGCAGAGGTGGACGTACCTTTGTCCATTTTTTATGCCTCTCTAGAGTCTCTTTACTATCCGTGTCAGAGCGGAATTTTTGTGCCGAAAGCCGTAACGGTGCAGTCTCTGGGGCCACGGTGACGTCGAAACTGCACCTTCTTCGTCATCGCGTTTGCCTAGGTGGAAAGCTACAGGTGGGAATCCTGGTAGGGTTCCGCCACCGGTGCGCCCTGCCCCGTTACTTCCGGGATAGCTGAGTGAGCACCGCAGCCGTGGTCAAAGCTTACGGCCGTGGCATCGAATGTCCATTCGTTGACGCACACACCCCAGTTCTTACCGAGCGGCCCGGTCAACGGAACCATAAAGGCGCAAGTTCGGCAGCGGTGCAATGCTTCCCGAGCAAAGTCACTCTCGGGGCCGGTATCGCCCTCTTCCCAACGCTGCTCGGTATCTTCCACACCACGCGCCGACAAGGTGCGGGTCTGCAAGTCATCGCCGTCGAGTCGCTCATCTCCCACTGCAGCCGGCAACAGATCGCGCGGACCGAGGTCACCGGGGCGCAGCCGCTCCTCGTAGGGCACCCATTCAGGCGCCTGCAGCGCGGTTTCGCCAGGAACAAGAGCTACTTCACTGACCGTCGCCTGTTGAGTACCCGGCGCGCACGCGACCACCACATGCCACTCCCAGCCCCTGTATCCGGGCAGGTCAGCCGCAAAACGATGCACCGCAACGCCCTCGCCTACGACACTTACACCGGTGTGCGCGCCGGCAGGCCCCTCCCCGAGCTCTTCAATCGCGGTACGGGCAGTGTCGACCGCCTGGTGATTCATCACCTTCCCCCGTCGGCGGCTGTTTCGGGAACGTCGTCGATTTTCAGTCACGTTTCCTATCCTAGAGTGAAGCTATGGACAGATTCCCGTCGGGCGACGCAAAACTCGCCCGCCCCTTCCACTCATCACGCTTTACGACGGCCCGAGCTGCCATCCTCTCCGTGACAACTGCCGCCCTATTGGCCGGTTGTGCGGCTGAAACTGGTTCAGGTGGCAATCCCTCAGGCGAGGCCCCTTCTAGTGGCGCTAGTGCGGACTCGAACTCCGGCACCGCCCCAAGGTCGACTTCGGCATCGGTTAATCCCTCCGAGCTGGTCGGTGCCGATAAGGTGCCGGGGCTCGGTGACGTTCCGACACTGAAACTGGCCATCGAGCAGTCCTATCCTGTTTTGGCTCCACCACTTCCCACGGAGAAGAATGTCGCTGCGCCTTTCGTCCAGGGCCTTGAGTTCGAACCCGATGGCTCTTTGTTGATGGGTACCGGCCTCTACGGCGAGTCCCAGATTTACCGATTGCCACAGTGGCTCGACAACTCTGCAGCCGAGCCGACCAACGTGGAAGATTTACAGCCTGAACTCTTCGGCGAGGGGATTACCCGTCATGGAGATACCGTGTGGCAGCTGACGTGGAAGGAAGGACGCGCCATTGAACGCGACGCGGCTACTCTCAAGCAGCGTCGCGAGGTTCCCTTCGACACCGAGGGCTGGGGCGCGTGCTCCTTCGAGGACACCATCGTGACCTCCGACGGCAGTGGCACCCTCACTTTCCGCGCCCCCGATGACCTCTCTTCCCAGCGTCAACTGCCCGTCACTGCAGCAGGTACAGAGACAACGTGGCTCAACGAACTCGAGTGCGTCACTGTCGACGGCGACGCAGCTCCGGACGAAGTGCCGGACGAAGCACCAGCGGACACGAGCGATTCAAACAACCAGAGCAACGCGGACGGACCAAACTCCCCGCAATCGCACCGCGAGATTTGGGCCAACGTGTGGCAGAGTCCATTCATCTACCGCATCAACCCGGAAGACGGAAAGGTCACAGGCATCGTCGATGCCACCGAACTCTTCCGCGACTTGTACGCGCAGCTCGCCCCGGCAGAGCAAAACAGTATTGATGTGCTCAACGGCATTGCACTAATGCCGGATTCTTCCTCCACCTCCCCCAATGGAACCCGTCAGTTCCTGCTTACAGGAAAGAAATGGCCCACAGCCTACCGTGTTACCGTGAGTGAATAGCAGTATCTGGCCCGAGAACGGCTAGTGTGACTGAACGTAGCTTCAATTCCGTTACGAATGTCGGGAAGTGAGAGTTGATGGGATCGAGTAGGCGCCGCTGGCAACAGAATAGTAAGGCGTTCATGGTTGTCGGCGCTATTGTCGTGGTGGGTCTTGTCGTCACCGGCATTGTCCTTGCTGTCAATAAGTGGACCAACCAGGCAATCGACGATCCTCACGCGCTGTCCATCGAAGTCATTCAGGACGGCGAAACCACAGAGGTTCTTCCCTACCGCGTCTGCGACCTCTTTGAGAAGAATGCCTGCACCACGACTGAGGCCAACGCCGCCAAGATTTCCCTGGGCGAGCAGGAGACAGCTGAGGTTAACGTCGGCTCCACTGTTGGCTCTAACTCTTGGACTCTGCAGCGTTTCTTCTCCGACGATGCGGTCAACTCCACCTCTCGCAAGGATCCGGGCGAAGCCACGACCGAGACCATCGCCGGCTCCGCAGCTGTTGCCGGAAAACGCACCCCACTCGGGGTCGTGGAGGTTTCCACCGCGCTCATCGGAAAGAACTCCGAGGGCGAAGAGACTACCTACGGAATTACTTGGTCGATCGTCAACGAACCGTCGTAAAGCACAGCAAAACGCCCGTTCACTGAGGTTTTCCACCTTCGTGAGCGGGCGTTTTTCACATCTTCTAACGACTTACGAGTCCAGCTCGCGCGCGACCGCACGCAGGACTTCAGCCATCTGGTGTCCGTCCTTACGCTCCGGGTAACGCCCGGCGCGCAGGTCACGCTGCACCGTCGACTCCAGCATGGAAATCATGTCCGAAATCATGCCGTTGAGATCGCTGGGGCTGTGCTTCTTCGCTTGACGACGGGCTCCTGCGCCCCCACCTGCCCCGCCACGGCGGTGACGGGCACCGCGCGGTCCCTCGTCGAGCACCTTGATCCGGAGGGCCTGCGGGCCTGGGCGGCCGTCAGCGTAGTCGTACTCCAGGCGCTGACCAGTTACGAGTTCTTCCACGCCTTTCGGCAGCACGTTCTTGCCGATGTAGACATCTTCACCGTCCGGATTCGAAACGAAGCCAAAACCGCGATCCTTGTCGTACCACCTGACCTTACCGATGGGCACTTTCCACCTAACCTTCCCGTGCCCTGTGACTGGGGGCACTCAACCTCGTTCCCCTTGTGCAGCGGTGACTGCCCTTCGGGGTCTTCGGATCGGAGATGCAATTCTTCCGCATTTGCCACCGTCCTCGCACGCACAAATGGCCAGAGTTAGAGGCTCGCTCGGGGCGAGCTTGGCCAGACAGGACCGCGAGGATATGCCAGGCCGGGTGCTGTCTTAATGGTGTTCCTTTAATTAAGGTGCGACCAAAACAGGACGCACTCCAACCGGGAACACATTATTTATTACTGCTTACTAGTGCGAAGTGGCGGCAGCGGTAGCGGCGTGCATGTGCACGTCACCTCCGATTACCTAAAGAACTCAATTATACCCATAGATGGGGACATAAAGGGAAGACGGATCTGTGTGAAGCGAGCACTCTCGCGGATTGACGCACCGAGACGGCAACTAACTGCCAGCGTTGGTTCTTTATGGCTATCTCTTATGGCCATCCTTCTCAGTGCATGCGGCGCGCCAAAACCGGAAAAATAACAAGACGATAACGTGAGCTTTATCACATTTTGAAGTTTTAACTTACACAACACCAATAACAGTCACGTCTCTTACCTGCAGTTTCACCTACTTTTATGCATATTTCCCACCTGCGCTCAAAATTAAGAATCCAGCGATTCGCGTGACTATTTCGTTATCAACCGCTACGGTGTGCAATCGACGCGTTTAACGGACGAAGTCGCATAGATCGCCTTCATCTCACTCCAGTGCGATGACATCGGCCCGTTATCAATAACGTGAAGAACTTTCCATAAGAGTGAGATGGGGTTGCATTAGCCCCACTGGCGCCACAAAGAAAATCGACGAAAAGGAAATTTTCATATGGCTCGCCACGCAGCTAAGACCAACACCTTCGCTTCCACTTCGGCAAAGGTTGCACTGACCGGCGCAATCCTCGGTGCCGGTGCCGCTATCTTCGCACCGACCGCTTCTGCAGCTCCGGACTCCGACTGGGACCGCCTGGCACAGTGTGAGTCCGGTGGCAACTGGCACATCAACACCGGAAACGGCTACTACGGCGGTCTGCAGTTCTCCGCAAGCACCTGGAACGCTTTCGGTGGTAACGAGTTCGCTTCGACCGCTGATCAGGCTTCCCGCGAGCAGCAGATCTACGTTGCTGAGAAGGTCCTGGCTCAGCAGGGTTGGGGCGCATGGCCGGCTTGCTCCGCAAGCCTGGGTCTCTCCTCCGGCCCGACCGATCGTCCGCACCCGAGCCAGGGCTCCGCTCCTGTTCGCGCACAGGCCGCTCCGGCAGCTGCTGCTTCCGACTCCAAGACTGACCTGGTTCAGCAGTTCGCTGACCGCCTGTCCAACGTCGACAGCCTGTCCGACGCTCAGGCACTCATCGCTGAGTTCCGTGCACTGACCGGCGAGGTTGAGCTCCCGCAGGAACTGGTCGCAGCCATTCCGTTCGACCTGTCGAAGCTGCAGGGTCTGATCTAAGACTTTCGAGCTAGCCAGCTCATCACAGTAGCCCCGAGGGTAATCCCCTCGGGGCTACTTTTTGCCTTCCGCAGATTGGCGGTGCCGACCCAACGCGAGTTAGTGACTGCGTGAATTACTGTCTGCGTTTATGGCTGGCAACGGCGTACCAACGCGAGTTAGTGACTGCGTTTATGACAAAAATGACTCAAAAAATGGCTTGATAGTGTCATAAACCCACACAGTTTCACATTTGCAGCCCGCATCCATGGGGCCATTCCGGTGGATTAACCGGAAACGGGCTTGAATAAGCCCCCCGCCCACTTCAAGCCCCCCCACTTCAAGCGCCCCCTACTCAAGCCCCCGCCCCGAGGCCACTGATGTGAAAACCCGCAGCCATGGCTGAACTAGCAGTCACGGCTGCGGGCCTCCAGCAGAAGTAGCTCTGCTAAGAATCTAAAAGATTACTTGTTAATCACCGTGGTCGGGTGCACGTAACCCAGAGTCTCCGGATCAACCGGGAACTCAATGTCGCCGAAAGGCGAATCTGCACCAGCGTGGTGAGCAATCAGTTCAGTAACAGCGTGCTGACCAGGCTCGAGGTCCTTCGGCCAGCCGGGATCGACATAGGATTTCTTTGCAACGTTAGCCATGCTGAGATTATCCCAAAAATTTTCTCCCCAGTCACCTTCTCCCCTCCTTAAATCTCACTAAAGTGGGGATTGTCATGACTAGCACCACCCCCTTTGCACTCTTTTCCGACTGGTTGGCAGGTCAACCAGACCAATTTGTGGGCACTATCCTCAGCAATCGCCCCGATGCGCTGTCGCCACCGCCGAAGTCTTCCCAGGTGCTAGCGGCAAGGCTCCAGCTCCGCGCTTCTGTCTCCCGCGCGCTAACCAAACTGCCCGCACTGGAGCTCGCCTGCATTGAGGCCGCCGCCGACCTCGGTGCTGACGCCGAACCCGTCACTGCGGACGCCCTCATCGACTACATTCTCGACTTACTCTCTCGAGCAGAGGTTCCCGCCAATCAACGGCCCACGGCCACGCATATTCGGACAAGCCTCGATACCCTGCGCGAATACGGACTCATCTGGGGCAACGGTCCCGGCCCCCGCGGCACCTTCACCGGCAAGTCCACCCGCAAGAAGCCTCTGCCCTGGCAGGACTACTTCTGCCTCAGCGATGAGGTCGCCACCTCGTTGCCACCTGGCTGGTATCTTCTGCCCAATCCCGATGGCCCCAGCCGCAGCCAGCTACGCACGGCACTCACCGAGGTCACAGACAGGCAGCAGCGTCTCCTGGATACCCTCGCCAACTCCGGAGGGCTCGGCGTCACAAAGGACGCTCATCCGGATGCCGACCCTTCACTGCCGGTCCCAGCGCTCATCAACGCCGGCCTGCTCGAACGCATCGACGAGGGCACCGTCCGCCTGCCCGCCACCGTTCGCGCGCTTATGCGTGGAGTCGGGCTTGCCGACGACGACGTCCCCCTGCGCCCCGAAACCCCCGCTACCCACGCGATCGCCAGCGGTAACGACCGTGCTGCCGCCACTGCCTGGGAAACTTTGCGACAGGCGACTGACCTGCTGGACTTGCTGGGAACCGACCCCGCGCCGACCTTGAAAAACGGTGTCATCGGAGTGCGGGAAACCCGCAGTCTCATCGAGGAGCTCGGCGTCGACATCTCGGAGTTGGCTCGCGGCGTGGCTAATCTCAGTGCAGCGGGCCTGGTTCATGTCGGTACTCCACATCCGCTGCCACTGCACGACAGCGGTGGTGACTATTTCGCCCCCACGCTGGCAGCCGACGGCTTCCTCGACGCCGACCTGGTTGACCGGTGGGTGAGTTTGACGGTCGGCACTCGCACTAGCGACGCAGCTCCCTGGCGGGTCGACCAGCTCAATGAGGAAGGCAAGCGCATTGCTCTACTCTCCCCACAAGCTCGGCTCTCCGGGGTACCGTCAATCCGGGAAATGGTGCTGGCCTGCTGTGCGCAGGTGGCGTCGTCGGCAAGCGACAACGACATCGTTGCTCTGACTGACCTGCGTGAATGCGCCGCCTACTACTACCCGATTACCAACGCGAGGTGCACGGACGAGACGCTCAGTGGCGTGGTCGACGAGCTGGTCGCCCTCGGCATCGTCGTGCGGGACCCGGGCGTGGAAACGATTTCCGTCGGCCTTAGCGAGGTCGGCAAAGCCATGGTCGCGCTCATCGAATCCGGTACCGCCGAGGCCTTCGACGATCTGCGTGCCGCCTGTAACAACCTCTTGCCGCCGAACGCCTCGTACCTGATGGTTCAGGCGGACAACACCATCGTCGTACCGGGCCCCGCATCCCCGGAGATGGAACGCATGCTCAGTTCGATTGCGCAGCTGGAATCTCCCGGCCTCGCCAGCGTCTACCGCGTGACCGAAGACAGCCTCCGCGATGCCCTCGACGCCGGCATCAACGCCGCCGATATCTCGGAGTTTCTTTCGCGCTACGCCGTCGGCGAGGTGCCGCAGTCCATTACCTATTTGCTTGACGACGTCGCCCGCCGCCACGGTCGTCTCCGCGGTGGCCCCGCAGCTTCGTTTATCCGCTGTGACGATCCGGCCCTGCTGGCCTCATTCCAGAGTCACCAGGCTGGACAAAGCCTGGCGTTGCGGAAGATTGCCGAAACGGTGCTAATTAGCCAGGCCCCGCTTGCCCAGGTGATTGAGACCGCTAGAAATGCGGGCTTTTCCATCATCGCCGAAGATGCAGAGGGTTTGGTGCTGGATCTCGGTCGCGCTCCCTGCCGCATTGAGGCGCCAGCTCCGGTGCCCACTGCGCGTACAACGATGCCCGAACCGGAACGCATCAGCCAGGCGTTGACGGCTATTGCCGATGGCAACCGTGCTGCTGAGCATGCTGGTAGTTCCAGCGGCGCTACGGCCAGTGGCAGCACTGCTGGGGTCTCTGACTCGGCTGCGGATTCGACGACAGGTACGGGCACAGCTGCCGGTGCCAGCACTAGCACCGGTGGCACGAGCGACTACGCCTCCGGCACCGAAGCATTCAAGCTCCTGCAGCGCGCGGCTCGCCACGGTGACGACCTGTATTTGAGCTACGTTGACCGCAACGGCAAACCCGGCCGCAAGCGCGTGCGCCCAGTCACAGTCTCCGGTGGGCAGGTCGATGCTATCGACCCGGCCACCAGCCAAGTGCTGCGCTTCCTGCTGCATCGCATTACCGAAGTACATCCTGTCGACTAGGCGGCGGGCGCGCGGACCGTCGTAAAGCGATGCAGAAGCGAATGTGGCGGTTCGGGATGATTCGAGCCCGTGCCGCATCTTCTGCGTAATCGTGGCAGAATTGACCTTTAGCTTATTTTTGGTCGAATGTCTGCGAGGCGAGGAAATAATGGGTTTCGGTACGGGTCCGCTGATCGTCCAATCGGATAAGACGGTGCTGCTGGAGGTCGATAATCCGGAGGCGGATGCGGCACGCGCGGCGCTGGCACCGTTCGCGGAGCTCGAACGTGCTCCTGAACATGTGCACACCTACCGCATCACGCCGCTGGCGCTGTGGAATGCCCGCGCCGCCGGTCACGACGCGGAGCAGGTGGTCGACGTCCTCGAGCGCTTCTCCAAGTTCCCCGTCCCACAGCCGCTGCTTATCGACGTCGCGGAGACCATGGACCGCTACGGTCGCCTGAGCCTGACCAAGCATCCAGCTCACGGCCTTATTCTGGTCTCACACGACCCTGCGGTACTGGCCGAGGTGACCAAGCACAAAAAGATTCGTCCGATGCTCGGCGAGCAAATCGATGCCGACACCTGGACCGTGCACCCCTCCGAGCGAGGCCGTATCAAACAGGAGCTGCTGAAGGTCGGCTGGCCGGCCAATGACACCGCCGGATACATCGATGGTGAGGCACACGCCATCGCTTGGCAGGATCAAGGCACCGGAGGCCACGACACCTGGGAACTGCGCGACTACCAGCGCATGGCGGCTGATTCCTTCCGCGAAGGTGGCTCCGGCGTCGTGGTGCTACCCTGTGGCGCAGGTAAAACGATTGTCGGCGCGGCAGCGATGGTGGACGCGCAGCGCACCACTTTGATCCTGGTCACCAACACCGTCGCTGGCAGGCAGTGGCGCGACGAGCTGCTGCGACGCACCTCGCTGACCGAGGACGAAATCGGCGAATACTCCGGCGAAAAGAAGGAAATTCGCCCCGTCACCATTGCGACCTACCAAGTGGTCACGCGCAAGACCAAGGGAGAATACCGCGCACTCGAGCTATTCGATTCCCGCGACTGGGGCCTCATCATCTATGACGAGGTCCACCTCCTGCCCGCTCCTGTGTTCCGAATGAGTGCGGATCTGCAGTCGCGCCGTCGACTGGGGCTCACCGCTACCCTGGTGCGCGAAGATGGCCGCGAGGGCGACGTCTTCAGCCTGATCGGCCCGAAGCGCTACGACGCCCCGTGGAAGGACATCGAAGCCCAGGGCTGGATCGCACCGGCTGACTGCGTTGAGGTCCGCGTGACCCCAACCGAGTCCGAGCGCATGCTCTACGCCACGGCTGAGGCCTCAGACAGGTATCGTCTGGCCGCAACGACGCCGACGAAGATTCCCGTCGTCAAGCAAATCCTTGCCCGACACGAGGGCGAACCCGCTCTGGTGATTGGCGCCTACCTGGATCAGCTCGAAGAGATCGGCGAAGAGCTTGGCGTCGACGTTATCGAAGGAAAGACGTCCAACGCCAAACGCGAGGAGCTCTTTGGGAAGTTCCGGCGCGGCGAGATCAACACGCTGGTGGTCTCCAAGGTTGCGAACTTTTCCATCGACCTTCCCGAAGCCTCTGTCGCCGTACAAATCTCCGGCACCTTCGGTTCCCGACAGGAGGAGGCACAGCGTCTGGGGCGTCTCCTGCGCCCGAAGTCCGATGGTGGTGGCGCCGTCTTTTACTCGGTGGTGACTCGCGATACGCTCGATACCGAATACGCAGCTCACCGCCAGCGTTTCCTGGCGGAACAGGGCTACGCCTACCGAATCGTCGACGCTGATGAGTACCTCGGGCCCTCCCTGCCCGGTGATTCCACCGCTAGCTCGGAATCCTAGAAAACTGGATAACTAAAGGACTGCCATGAACTTTCACTTCCCCGTCAACCGCGAGCACACCAACGCCAACAACGAGTACTACCGCGATGCCCGCCGACTGCTCATCTCCTCCGGCATTTTCTCTGCTCTGCTGCTCGTCGGCGCTGTGCTGGTTCTAATAGTTTTCGACCGCACGCCGTTTGTTATCGGCAGCGCGGTTGTGCTTTTCGCCCTCGCGGCTCTCTACGTCGGCGTTACCTTCCAGGTGCGACGCGCAATTAAGGATCCGCAAGAGCTTTACGACGAATCCCCGCTGGTTCCGGCCATGATTGCGCGTGTGGATGAGCGGACCATGGTGCTGATGACCCTGGTGGACATGCGTAAAAACCCCTCCGATGGCGAGCCCGTCCCGGCCCTGGCTACACGAACTGTCACCACGATTTCCGGTGTCCCCCGCCGCGTGGGCGCGAAGGTGCCAGCTGTTGCTGTTGCCGGTACACACAAGAGCCGCACCGAGTTCTACGACGAGATCACCCCAGTGCCGCTCGCCTGGTCCACTCCAGACAAGTCAGTCATTGCCCAAGCCCAGCGCAATATTCCGGTCAACGATTGGAATGTGCTCGAACGCAACATCGACCGGGTGGAAGAGGTACACGCAACGAAGCGCAACCTCCTGCCGCTGAACTAGTCCGGGGGGGGGCTGTTAGCCCCCGACATTTTGGCACTGAACTGTTCTAGACCCGCCCCCGATTTCCCTTAGCAACGCTCCCCTCCGCGGTGCTCACATGCACGGCGAGAGCGCCATTAGGAACTGAAACGGGTTGACTAGCTCTTACCCCAGGACTCTTCGTTCTGCCGGTCAATCGCTTCCTTATCGTATTCACCTGCCGGGTCCTCTGGCAGCTCACGTTCCGTGTGAGTGGCCTCTAGAATGAACCGCGCCGCGTCCGTAATCTGCTCTCGCTGAACCTTTGGAACCGCAATCTGGTGAGTCGCCAAGAATACCGCCTGAGTGGCGTCTCCACCTGCCTCCTCGACCTTCTTCAGGTACTCGGTAGCTGGCCGAACAACAGTATCGCGGGAGGCCGCCTGAACGTGGACACGCATGCTTCGCGACGGCTCATGCAATCCCGGTGACACTTCCTTTGCCGAATCATCAGAGGTGCCGAAGAATGCCTGCAACCACACCGCAGGAGCACCACGCAGGTCTAGAGCCGGGGCAACGAGCAACAGAGCAACCGGAGTGTCTTGACTAATCTGGTCTACCGCGGAAACAACGTTGTGGCCGCCTGAAGAGACACCATAGAGAACTATCGGGTTCTGATCACTGATGGGCATTGCACCCAATTTTTGAAGCTGCAACGAATCATCTGCGACAGATGCGACTACCCGCGCGATGTCATTGACGGCCTCAGATACCTTGTGCTCTGGTGCAAGCCGGTAATCCACGTCCACAACAATTGCGCCCGATCGGGCTGCCAGGGCAGCCATATTTGGGCCGAAGGAATTCTCACGCAGACTGCCGTCGCCCATCCAGAAAGCGCCGCCGTGTGCGGCAACTACCACAGATCCGGTTGGATCCTCCGGAACAAAAACCCGCACCGGAACGCTAGGACTATCCCCCACCATCGTTTCCGTCACCTCTACCTTGCCGTCGGCATACGCAAGGTATGGCGAAGAATGGTTGACAGCCGCCCCCAGGACCATCATTGAACCGTGAATGATGGCGTCTGGCATACGAGCGCCGCGGTCATTGACTGAAGCACGAGCCTTCTTAATGTCTTCCTCAGAGGCACCCAAGGGGACAACCTCGCTCAAGTAGGAATAGGCCGAGACGTGTTCTTCGAGCCATTCAATAAGCTGTTGTAGCTTACCTTCTTCGGTCGTTACGGGAGTGAAGTTGTCTTGAGCCTCGTCCTCAGAAGAAGCGAGGTTAACCACATCGGAGTTAGGTGTCTGATTAGTCATAGAGACAGTCTGCCACAGAGAGCCAACGAGGATTCACCAAAAGAGGAAACCGAGGATCCGATCGACGCTTAGTTAATTCTGTTTACCTGTGGGTAACAAAAAGTGGGCCGCAGCACCCCAACCCCCAC
>NZ_KV806697.1:0-820 GCF_001811805.1 Corynebacterium sp. HMSC064E08 | reverse complement strand
GGCACTGTTGCAAAGTTAGCGATGAGGCAGCCTTTTGTCTTATTCAAAGGCCTTACATTTCAAAAACTCTGCTTACCAGGCGCATTTCGCCCAGGGGATCACCATAATAAAATGCTGAGGCCTGGCCTTTGCGTAGTGCACGCATCACCTCAATACCTTTGATGGTGGCGTAAGCCGTCTTCATGGATTTAAATCCCAGCGTGGCGTTGATTATCCGTTTCAGTTTGCCATGATCGCATTCAATCACGTTGTTCCGGTACTTAATCTGTCGGTGTTCAACGTCAGACGGGCACCGGCCTTCGCGTTTGAGCAGAGCAAGCGCGCGACCATAGGCGGGCGCTTTATCCGTGTTGATGAATCGTGGGATCTGCCACTTCTTCACGTTGTTGAGGATTTTACCCAGAAACCGGTATGCAGCTTTGCTGTTACGACGGGAGGAGAGATAAAAATCGACAGTGCGGCCCCGGCTGTCGACGGCCCGGTACAGATACGCCCAGCGGCCATTGACCTTCACGTAGGTTTCATCCATGTGCCACGGGCAAAGATCGGAAGGGTTACGCCAGTACCAGCGCAGCCGTTTTTCCATTTCAGGCGCATAACGCTGAACCCAGCGGTAAATCGTGGAGTGATCGACATTCACTCCGCGTTCAGCCAGCATCTCCTGCAGCTCACGGTAACTGATGCCGTATTTGCAGTACCAGCGTACGGCCCACAGAATGATGTCACGCTGAAAATGCCGGCCTTTGAATGGGTTCATGTGCAGCTCCATCAGCAAAAGGGGATGATAAGTTTATCACCACCGACTATTTGCAACAGTGCC
>NZ_KV806696.1:0-4016 GCF_001811805.1 Corynebacterium sp. HMSC064E08 | reverse complement strand
AAACACATAAACTGCCTGGCCACGCTGACCTCCAAATACATTACACACACGCCCTTATTTAAGCGAATCCGCTGGTCATCAACCCAATTTCCACCAGTTTATACACACGATCCATATTGAAGCGTCCTGGGTTGAGTTCCTACCTCAGCTAAGGAAGGACTGAACTATGCCTAGAGAATATTCCGTCGAGTTCAAGGAGAAGGCGGTCCATCAGATCATCGAAATGGTCCGCCGGGAGTCTTGCTCACTGTAACGTGCCTACACGGAGGTCGGTGAGCTGCTTGGGGTATCTCACCATACGTTGCGGGCTTGGCACCGTGACGGCGCTTCGGTACGTGATGACTCTGACGCGTCTGGCGGCGAAACGATGGAAGAAGAGCTCAAGCATCTGCGCCACGAAAACCGCGAACTGAAACGAGCAAACGGGATTCTCAAGACTGCTTCGGCTTTTTCGCAGCGGAACTCGACCGACCCACGACTAAATGATCTCCTACATCGACGCATATAAAGATCAGTTTGGGGGTCGAGGCCTAAAACAAGCAGATCGTGGATTCATCACTTCACGCGGCTACCGCAAAGCCACCACACGCGCTCCCAGTGCAAGAGCCTTAAGCGATAGCCTTCTCATTGCAGAGATACAGCGTGTGCATGCGCAGAATTTCTCAGTCTACGGAATCCGCAAAATGTGGTACGCGATGAACCGTGAAGACTTTCATATCGGCCGCGACAAGACCGCCCGATTAATGAAGCTAGCAGGTGTTTCCTGCCGCAGATGCGGACGAACCCCCGTGACAACAATTAGCCCGAAGACACCGGATCATCGCCCAGACCTAGCGCAGCGAGACTTTCGTGCACAAGCGCCAGGCAGGCTTTGGGTTGCCGACATTGCTCACGTTCGCATTCTGTCGGGATTCGCCTACACCGCGTTTGTCGTGGATGTCTACAGCCGAAAAATTGTTGGTGTTGCTACACGCTCAACGATGCGCACCGATGCGCTGCCCATGGAGGCCTTGGAACATGCCTTAACGACTGCAGGACGAATCCATGGAAACCAACTGATTCACCATAGCGATCGGGGCAGCCAATACGTGTCACTGAAGTATTCCACCGCGCTAGCCGAATCCGGAATCCGGCGAAGTGTCGGAACAGTCGGCGATTCCTAAGACAATGCTCTAGCTGAGACCGTCAACGGTCTCTACAAGGCGGAACTGATTCATGCCCAAGGCCCCTGGACGTCGGTCGGGGAAGCCGAACTGGCCACCTTGCGGTGGGTGCATTGGTGGAACACCAAAAGGCTTCATGAAGCATTGGAGTACGCCACCCCACAAGAAGTAGAAACCAAGTACTATTTCACCCAGCCCATCAACACAGGGCCGTAAAAGAAGCGGAACTAAACCCAGGACGCTTCAAACTCCGTTAAAGAATTTTGAAGACTCAGGTTGAAGGAACGATGACCAAGCCGACTACCCGCACCGAGGATCCAGTCCATCACGGCATCAGGAAATACGACCACACTGATTTCGCCTGTCTAAAGCCCTCCAACGACAAGGTCCAGCACAATATTATGATGCTTGTCGGAAATGGCTTCGACATTGCTGCTCTTTCCCTGCTTAATGCCAAGTATCGAACTGACTACCAATCATTCTTCTTTTATCTGAAGTCAATGAACTTTAACGCCGAAAACATGATTTTCAAGAAGATGAATGAGCTGCGCAAAGAACATGAAGAACAGCGTGGCCAAGGCAAAGATGGGTTCCCTAATTGGAGCGATTTCGAAGCACGGTTACAGGAATTTGTATCTAGTCCGGGTCCTATCGACTTCGTAAAACTCCGCCGCGACTTGGCAGAAATCCAACGTCACTTTTCCAGTTTTCTTGACCTAGTGGTCAGCCCAGATTTGCTAAACGAATTGGATAGGGAGGCGCAATCTCACCAGTGGGCCTATTGTACATTTAGCCGATTTCTGGGCGATCTCGACAGCAACGCCTATCAATACTTGGCTCTGCCGTCTAAAACCAATCATTACGATCTTTTCAATTTCAACATCATCAATTTCAATTACACTTTCCTCCTTGATAACTACCTATATCTCGACCAAGAACAGTTCGATCCTCATCCAAACACCACCGTGGACACGAACTTTCAGTTTCGACGGAATCCACGGAATCATCTCTATCCAAGTGAGTACTGCTCTAGAGCAAACGCTGAAACTGGTTGTTCCTCTTACCTGATGACAGAGATCCATCATCCGCATGGAATGCAGGCAGTACCACGATCCCTATTGTTCGGGATTGACGGTACGGATCAAGACGCGAACCAAGGTTCCTCCCACAAGTTTGAAAAAATCTTTTGGGCACAAACATCCCGTCGCTACCGCAAGATGATCGAAGAATCAGAATTTTTCATTATCTTTGGCAGCTCAATCGGAGAAACGGATCGATGGTGGTGGCGACACATCTTGCGTCGAGTCTCCGAAGGAGCAGAACTGATGATTTACAAATATTTTTCTTCGGACGTTCAGGTTGATGAACAGGCTTCTCCAAAAGCTATTGAGAGCAGATTCATCAATTGCAATTACGACCCTACTATGTTCGGTGGGCGGGAACTCGATGAAGAATTGTTTGGCGACCTCAGCCTCCGTGTACACGCTGTAACGTACTCAGACAACGAAACACTTTCCGCGTTCGGATTCAATCCTGCCATTTTCGAACCCTCTGATCGTGACCCCGCACATGTCCCTGTACCCCGCTAAATTTCAGGGTCCCGGCCATTTCCTTTAAATTTCGTCACGTCACTCATTCGTGCAATTAATGTGACAAAGTTTGAGTTCTTTCCTAGGTAAATTCCCTTGTAGGTCTCGTAGCGTTTTAACGACACTCGGACCTGAGCGCTGTTTGATGGACACCTGATAACCAGCCCGGTTGGGTTGGGACGAAAGGTAATTTATCTGACGTGTCCTAGGTTTTGTTCCGTTTGAGTAGATGGGAAAAACCGGAATATGCCGAGAAATTTGGACCAAAATGCGAAGGACCGTGTGATCCGGCTCGTGGAAGATCGCATCTTGGCGGAAAATATGTCGATGCAAGTCGCGTGCCAAGCATTAGACCAAAGCTAGGGGTTTCACGGCACACAGCTTATCAATGGACTTTTCGCAGGCCCGTCGTGCAGGGAACATCCCAGAACCGGTGCCTGAAGATGTGGCTGCCAAAACGCAAGGCTACGCCGTAAAACTCACCAGCTACGCGATACCAAAGAACTTTTAAAAGCTACCTCAGCTTTTTCGCGTCGGAACCAGGCCCAAAACGTTAAGAATAGATCCGGTTTATCGATGAGTACCGGAGTATTTTCCCTGTCGAGTTCATCTGTAAGGCGTTGAAAAAATAACCGTGCTGGCGGGTTCATCACGCTGGCGGGTTCATCACCTCGCGTGGGTATCGCCAGTCCAAGGCCTGTGGATTAAGTGTTCGTCGCCTTCGCGAAGCTGGCGCTGGTTGAACGCATTAGACCTTTTCATCGGGATAAGGGCCTGCCCCCCCCCCGGAAAGTAGACACGTCGGGGGTTAGCTATGCTGCTTGGGTCACTGTAGCTGAATTAAGCGCTTCGAATGTATCGGGGGCTAGAAGGTTGCACTAGGAGTGTCGTCTGCGCGTGTTGTAGCGCATGCACCTTCGGAAGACTTCTTGGCGGCAGGTAGTGGGATCGTCAAAGACTTTCCGATTACGCAGATCTTCACGCTTTAAGGTGGTGTTAAATGATTCTGCCACGGCGTTATCGGCACTCGTTCCCACCGCGCCCATGGATTGACGCACACCAAATACAGCGCAGTGCTCTCTAAATGCCTGCGAGGTGTACACACTGCCATGATCGGAATGGAAAATTGTTCCTTTAAGGCTTCTGCGGACTTTCCTTATACCCTTGGAGAACGTATTGAAGCAGAAGCGAAGGATTACAAAGCCACTGAAAAGCGAACACCACTAACAAAATGTTGTTTACTTGTGGGTAAAACAAAAAGTGG
>NZ_KV806695.1:0-973 GCF_001811805.1 Corynebacterium sp. HMSC064E08 | reverse complement strand
CTAGGGCGTGTCTCTTATATGCGTAACCAGACCAGAATCGCCGCAAGCACCACTCCCGCGCGATACGTGACCGCGAGCTTGTCATAACGCGTCGCAAGCCCGCGCCACTGCTTCATCAACCCAAAGGCCCGCTCGACCACGTTGCGGTCTTTGTACAGCTCCGCATCAAACCCGGGCGGTCGCCCGCCAGCACGACCCTTACGCTTCCTGGCAGCGATCTCATTAGACTTCTCCGGAATCACCGCGGCGATGCCGCGCTCACGCAGATACGCGCGGTTCACCCGTGACGTGTACCCGCGATCAGCAAGCAACGCATCAGGGCGCGTCCGCGCCTGCCCGCACCCAATTCTCGGGACCCGAATATCGCCGAGGACTTCCTGCAACATCGCGCCATCATGGCGTTGCCCGCCCGTCACCACAATCGACAGCGGCCGGCCATGCCCCTCGACAGCAAAATGTACCTTCGTGCTCAACCCTCCGCGTGATCTCCCGATCCCGTGACCTGCCGGTTCAATCTCGCATAACGGCAGATTCTTGTAATTCGATAGAGCCCCCTGTGTCCTGATCAGGGCGCGGCAGGTTCGTACCGTGCTGATGAGCACGGTTGATCGTCGCGTCGATTGACACGTTCCAGTCAATGTCGCCCACTGCATCGGCCTCGGCGAGGATGTGCGCGAATACGCGGTCCCAGGTGCCGTCGGTTGCGTAGCGGCGATGCCGCTTCCACACCGTCTGCCAGGGACCATACCGGTCGGGGAGATCTCGCCACGGGATTCCGGTGCGGTACCGGTAGATGATGCCCTCTACAACGCGGCGGCTATCACCAAACGGGCGGCCTTTACGGCCCTCATTCGTTGGCAGAAGTGGTTCAACTCGCTCCCACTGTGCATTCGTGAACTGCGTAAATCTAGACCGTTGTGACACACCTCAATCATGCTCGAGCACAGGCCCACAATTAGGAGACACGCCCTAG
>NZ_KV806694.1:0-1064 GCF_001811805.1 Corynebacterium sp. HMSC064E08 | reverse complement strand
AAGTTTATCACCACCGACTATTTGCAACAGTGCCAACCCATGTTATATTGCACAAGATAAAAATATATCATCATGAACAATAAAACTGTCTGCTTACATAAACAGTAATACAAGGGGTGTTATGAGCCATATTCAACGGGAAACGTCTTGCTCGAGGCCGCGATTAAATTCCAACCTGGATGCTGATTTATATGGGTATAGATGGGCTCGCGATAATGTCGGGCAATCAGGTGCGACAATCTATCGATTGTATGGGAAGCCCAATGCGCCAGAGTTGTTTCTGAAACATGGCAAAGGTAGCGTTGCCAATGATGTTACAGATGAGATGGTCAGACTAAACTGGCTGACGGCATTTATGCCTCTTCCGACCATCAAGCATTTTATCCGTACTCCTGATGATGCATGGTTACTCACCACTGCGATCCCCGGGAAAACAGCATTCCAGGTATTAGAAGAATATCCTGATTCAGGTGAAAATATTGTTGATGCGCTGGCAGTGTTCCTGCGCCGGTTGCATTCGATTCCTGTTTGTAATTGTCCTTTTAACAGCGATCGCGTATTTCGTCTCGCTCAGGCGCAATCACGAATGAATAACGGTTTGGTTGATGCTAGTGATTTTGATGACGAGCGTAATGGCTGGCCTGTTGAACAAGTCTGGAAAGAAATGCATAAGCTTTTGCCATTCTCACCGGATTCAGTCGTCACTCATGGTGATTTCTCACTTGATAACCTTATTTTTGACGAGGGGAAATTAATAGGTTGTATTGATGTTGGACGAGTCGGAATCGCAGACCGATACCAGGATCTTGCCATCCTATGGAACTGCCTCGGTGAGTTTTCTCCTTCATTACAGAAACGGCTTTTTCAAAAATATGGTATTGATAATCCTGATATGAATAAATTGCAGTTTCATTTGATGCTCGATGAGTTTTTCTGATAGTTAGTCTTTGTAGAGACACAAACCTGAAATTCCGGACACCGCGCTTCAGGACATCTCCCTGGACGCCGATATCTGGCAGTATCCGGACGGGGCACTGTTGCAAATAGTCGGTGGTGATAAACTT